>NZ_JAFIFK010000003.1 GCF_020832045.1 Halomonas sp. | reverse complement strand
AGCGACGCTCAGGCGGCGCCGCCAGCCGTTCGACCACGCCATCCAGACCGAGAAAGACCCGCTGCCCGTTGCGCATCAGGCACAGGCTCTGCACATTCAACCGAATGCGCCCGAAGCCCCTGACCTGCCCCTTGCATCGCCCTTGCAGCTCACCCAGCGAGAAGTGCAGCCACTGCCAGCCGGTCATGCAGGCAGCGCCACGGTGAGGCACCAGGCCTTCGAACAACAGCGCCTCCAGCAGCTGGCGGATTACGCGTGACTCTACCGGCTCGGGGCGGGCGCAGCCTTCGGCGGCTTTCGTCGCCACTTTTTCAGGCCACGTCATGACGAAGCTCACTCGCCACTTCCCGAATAGCCTCGGTGCCGAGAACAGGCGTGGCCAGCAGCGGGTTGGGAATGCGTGTGTACACTGCCATCTCGAGCTCTGCGTTCAACTCGTCCACGTCATGCACGCGAGTCAGCAGGTTGCCTTTGTAGGGCAGGCTTGTCTCCTTCAGCAGCATGTCGACAAGCGGTCGCGCCGCCCCCTGCAGACTCCTGCGCCACCGCTCCAGAGCGCATTGCACCATGTCGAGAAGGACCCTCTCCTCCACCAGTCCATCCTGGCCGAAACGCGCAATCACCGAGAACAGCTGATTGGCTATCAGGTAGTAACAAAAGCGGTCTCGGATCATTTCGTCCCGATAGAAGAGTTCCGGTGTTTCGGCGACTTCGGGACACAGCGCTTCCAGGCTCGGGCGGTACGCCTGCGAGAGGTAGAAACCCTGATTGTCGCGATAGTAATAACGGGACGGATAACCGCCTCTAAGGTCCAGCAGGCTGTTCTGCTGGTGCGCCTCCAGGGCGATACCGTGGGCGTCGTAGAGACAAAGCGCGGGCTTGATGGCACAGCTAAGATAGTGTCTGAACCAGTCAAGGCTGACGGCCGCCAGGCTACGCCCCTCGTTGAGCGCCAGCCCTTCGACAAGGCAATAAAGGCGTGAAGGACGACCCTCCAGGGGGTCCTGGGTCAATGTTGCCAGGGAGATCACGCCTCGGTCCCGGCCTTGAGTGAAAGGATTCTCCCGCAGAATCAGCTCGAAGCCGCTCTCGCGCAGACCCGGCAGGCGCACGGTGAGATAGGCGGGATCCTGGAGAAAGCAAAAGTCGGGTTCGGCCGAAAGAAAGCCGGTGCGCTCCAGCAACCGCGCCATGACCATGCCCGCACGCAGCTCGTGGGCCTTGTTGACACGCAGGGAGTTGGTAACCTTGACGGGGATGGAGAACTTGATCATCCAGTCCGCCTCTTCGCAGTAAAGCGTACGTACCGAAGAGGTCGCGGCAAACATTGGGCCCAGGCTACCCAAGGACTGAATCAGGCCGCTGGCCATCGCTTCGAGGACTGCCGGCTGGGTGAGCAGCCACTGGGCCTGTAGCGGATGGGCCGGCACTACGACCTGCTCGGGGGACAGCCTTGGCTTCACCGCGCCTTTCGCCATGATGGCCGTCACCAGCCCGACTGCATCGGCGTCGAGACAGGAGCCCTGCTCGACGAGATCGCGATGCACCGCGAAACACGTCAGTTGAAACGTACCAGCCATCTCCGGGGCATAGGCGGCGTGCTGCCACTCGGATAGGCCCTGGCGGCTCTTGGGGGTGGGATGGGCGGAGTGACCGAACAGCAAAGCTTGCTCGGTATCGATGAAGCGGTCCGAGTCCAGCCGGGGGTCATGGCGGCGCGCCTCCACGTAGCGCATCATCACGCTGTAGCTGTCGGCGAGGCGATACATCAGCTCGAGCTCACGAACCTTGCGCAGCTCCGGCACCATGCCTGAGGGTCGGGCGTAGAGTTCACGCATCAGCATGGACATGGCCTGGAGCGGCTCCAGCCGTTGCCAGCGGTGCTGGGCAAGACGCCGATGCCAGACCCGGCCGAAGCGATGGCGACCCGCGCAGGAGCGGTAGAGTACCTCGATCGCCAGCCTCGTCTGCTGCGAGGCCAGCTGGAACTCACATATCTCGCTCTCCTGGCCCGCTCCCACCCCTGCGACCCGTTCGGCGGCCCCGCCCCAGCAACCGGGATCGACCTCTCTCAAGTAGCAGTGCATGAGCGCCTGAAAGCTGGCGTGTTCCGCGATTGCCCTGGACGACGGTCCCATTGTGATACCCCATGACGATTGCCTGGGGAAAAACTAAATGAGAATCATGATCAAACGAATCGATTTTACAACTTTTACATCCTGCGACTCTGAGGCAATAGCCGAGCAGGTCGGAAGCGTAGAAACAGGGCCAGCGCCAAGGCGAAGGTGAGCCACTCGGCCAGAGGCAGTGCCACCAGCAGCGGCCATTGGGGAAAGAAATTGGCGATCGTCAGCAACAGCAAGGCCGGCAAAAGCAGGCTTCTCGCCAGGGCCACGGCGGCAGAAGGCAATGGCTTGTGCATGGCAGTCAGGTAAACCGACAGCAGCACATTGAGTCCGTTGATCAGAAAGAGAGGCCAGAGGACGATGAGAAAACCATCCGCCAGCTGCGCAGTTTCCGGATCCGCGGCAGGATCCAGAAACAGACGCACCAGCCATCCCCCCTGGAACCAGACCGCAACGACCAATAACCCGCCCAGCGCCAGAATGACGCTGGCCGCGCAGCCCATGAAGCTGCGTATCCGCCGGGCGTTGCCCACCCCCAGGTTGTGACTGAGCAGTACGTGCATGGCATCGGCAATGCCGTAGAACACCATCAGACTCGTGAAGATGAGGTAGTTGACCACAGTAAAGGCCGCCACGCCCGTGGCCCCCAGGCTTATCATCAAAAGCCAGTTGATCACTAGCATGACCAGCCCAACCGAGGCCTCGTTGACCCACTCCGAAACCCCGTTGGCGCCCGCTTTCACTACCTCGCCCCAATTGCGCTGACGCAGGCGGAAGCGCAACCGCCTGCTTCCTATACCGAAATAGCACAGCAGAATGGCAAGCTGCAGGAGCTGAGCGATTCCGGTAGCCACGGCAGCTCCGCGCAGTCCGTATCCGAGATAACCGATCAGCAGAGCATCAAGCGCGATATTGGTACCGCCGCCGACGATCAGCGCCGTCGTGGCCAGGCCGGGGAAGCCATCGAGGCGGACGAAATAGTAGAGCACCATGGTGACAAGCTGTATCACCAGCACCCAGGCGAATATGAGGAAGTAATCGGACATGAGAGGGAAAAGATCGCTAGACCCTCCCAGCAGCCGATAAAGGGACTCGTGAAACCACAGGCCCAGCCCCGCCGCACTCAGCGCCAGTGAGAAGGTGGCGATCAGGCATTTACTGAAAATCGCCGAGGCCGCCGCCGGATCGCCCTCGCCCAAGGACTTGCCGGCGCGCACGGTGCCGCCCACTGCCAGCGCCAGCGCCAGGCCGAACAGCATGGCGAAGCAGGGAATCAGCAAATTCAGCGCGGCCAGCGCCTCGCCGCCGACGAAGTTGCCTATGAAGATTCCGTCGACGATGTTGGCCGTGGTCAATGCCAGCAGGCCCACCACCGAGGACAAGGCGTAGCGGAGAAAAACTGGCCAATGAGGACCGGACAGGATCGGATCTTGCCGCTCAGGGGGGCTGCTGGTATCCATGATAAAGACTTCCTGGCCCATCGAGATCCGTCATGTTCGGCTCGGTCCTGCGATGCACGAGGAAAAGGCTCCTCAACACGCTCTCCGACGTCATGACGATCATCGAAATGAGAATGATAAGCAGCCACGATAACGCATTATGCGCCTATCAGGAAATCAATACGCGGGTGAAGTCCGCCAGCTCCTTCATTTTCTCCAGGGGGAGCTTCGAGGCCTGGGCATCCTGGGCCATCAAGACGCCCTCTTTGAGGGTATCGGCGATCCCCGCGCAGTAGAGAGCCGCCCCGGCGTTCAAAGAGACAATATCGGCCGCCGGCCCCTCGCCGACCAGCGCCTCGCGCACCAGCCTGAGACTGTCCTCGGCGCTGACCACCTTGAGCGGCGCCAGCTCCTGACGTTCGATATTGAAATCCTCTGGCGAGACGCTATAGCGGCGTATCTCGCCATCCTTGAGTTCGGCAACGTGGGTGGGCGCGGCCAGGGAGATCTCGTCAAGCCCGTCCTCGGCGTGCACCACCATGACGTGGCGACTGCCGAGATACTTCAGCACTTCGGCCATCAGCGGCACCAGCTCGGCCGAGTAGACACCAAGCACCTGATTCGGCGCCCCGGCGGGATTGGTCAGCGGTCCCAATATATTGAACAGGGTACGCACCCCCATCTCGCGCCGCGGGCCGATGGCGAAGCGCATGGCGGGGTGGTGGTTAGGCGCGAACATGAACCCGACGCCCACCTGCTCGATACAGCGCGCCACCTGCGCCGGCTTCAAATCGAGGTGGATGCCGGCCATGTCGAACAGATCGGCACTGCCGGAGGAGGAGGAAACGCTACGATTGCCATGCTTGGCCACGTGAGCGCCGGCAGCGGCCGCAACGAAACTGGACGCGGTTGAGACATTGAACAGGTTGGCCCCATCGCCGCCTGTGCCGACGATGTCCACCACGTTCTCGACATGAAGGTGCACTCGCTTCATCAAGTCACGCATGACCTGAGCGGCCGCGCCGATCTCCTCGGGGGTTTCCCCCTTCATCGCCAGCCCCACCAGCAGTCCGCCAATCTGGGCATCGGTGGCTTCACCGGTCATGATCTGGTGCATGACCGCGTGGGTCTCGTCGAAACTCAAGTTCTCATGGCGCATCACCGCAGCAATGGCGTCTCGCATCTGCATGGGCAGTCACTCCTCTTTGGGGCGGGTCAGCGACGCTTCAGGAAATTGGCCAGCAGCTCATGCCCCTGGCGAGTCAAAATCGACTCCGGGTGGAACTGCACGCCCTCGATGTCCAGCTCACGATGACGTAACCCCATGATCAAATCAGGCGTCACGTCGTCAATATCGGTCCTGGACGTCACTTCAAGACAGTCGGGCAACGTTGCGGCCTCCACTACCAGGGAGTGATAACGAGTGACCTCCAGCGGATCTTCGAGCCCGGCGAAAACGCCCCGACCATCGTGCCGAATTCGCGAGGTCTTGCCGTGCATCACCTGGGGTGCACGCACGACCTTGCCACCGTAAACCTGGCCGATGGCCTGATGCCCGAGACAGATACCCAGAATGGGCAGGCGACCGG
Organism: Halomonas sp.; assembly: GCF_020832045.1. Classification (GTDB taxonomy): domain Bacteria; phylum Pseudomonadota; class Gammaproteobacteria; order Pseudomonadales; family Halomonadaceae; genus Halomonas. Next base: position 64,912 of record NZ_JAFIFK010000003.1, on the reverse strand, counting down.
CAAAATGCTGGATCGCCGCGAGTGAGATACCCGCTTCGTTGGGGGTGCAGGGGCCCGGCGAAATGACCAGGTGGGTCGGTGCCAGCGCTTCCATCTGTTCCAGCGTGATGGCGTCGTTGCGGTAGGTCACCACGTCGGCCCCGAGCTCACCCAGATACTGCACAACATTGAAGGTAAAGCTGTCGTAGTTATCGATCATCAGCACGGACATGGCGTAAGGTCCTGTTCCAGCGTATCTGTCAATTCCAGTCGTAGGGGGCGACCAGCCGTGCTGGGCTGCTTCAGGCACAAAAAAGCCGCCCCGACGGCGGCATTTTTTCAGTCGTCAGCGTGCCGCCCCTCGCTCAGGAGCGCCACCACTGGGTAGAGTTCGGCGTATAGGCATCAGCGTTCATGTTGCAATAGTGCCGTCGTGGCAGTCGGGCTGTCAACGCCGGAAACGCGGCCCTGCCTGACACCCGACATGCGTTGGTCTCAGGCAGGCAAGTCTCAGCTGGCCAGCTAACCTCCCAGTCTCTATCATCGGGCAGTGCGCTACCGCAAAAAGGAGATTGACGATGCGCTCTTCCCGCCTTGCCCGCATATGGCTGACTTTCCCTTTGGCCGCCATGGTCGGCAGCGTTACCGTAGCGTCAGCCAATCCCAAGGTAGTGGCCAGCTTCTCGGTTCTCGGAGACATGGTCAAACAGGTGGGCGGCAACGATATCGAACTGGTGTTATTGACGCCTATCGGCGCCGAGGTGCATGAGTGGGAGCTTACCCCCAACAACTTCATCGCCCTGGAAGATGCCGACATCGTCTTTTACAACGGCTATCAGCTCGAACAATGGATGCGTCAGGTACACGCCACGGTGGGCAACAGGGCGCCGCTGGTGCCGGTGGCGGAAGCTTCTGAATATCCGACCCAGCCGATCGTCACGGGCGAATATACCGGAGAGCCGGACCCACACTTGTGGATGGATCCGCGTGCGGTGGCAGCCTACATGCAGGTCATTGCCGATCGACTCGGCGAGCTTTACCCACAGGCAGCTGACAATTTCCAGGCGCGCGCCGCCGCCGCCAGAGAAACGCTTATACGGCTGCATGAAGAAATAAAAGAGCTGCTCGCACCGATTCCCGACGAAAACCGCCTGCTTGTCACCACGGAGGCGGCCTTCGTCTACTTCGCCCAGGCCTATGACTTCCGTCACGACGGCATATGGGGTAGCAATTCCGAGACCGAGGGCTCTCCCCAGCAGTACATGCGCATCGTCGAAATGATCGAACGATCCCAACCGGGCGCGGTGTTCTGGGAAAGCACTCTGTCGGATCGCTACATTCGCAGTATCGCCGCCGATACTGGGGTTGAGGTGGCCGGCCCACTCTATGTGGATTCAATCGGCGAATCCGGCAGCGAGGCCTCGAATTACGTCAACATGATGCGTCACAATGCCAGTCTGATCCGCGGCGCCCTGGTTGCCAATGACGATGACGATGAACAAGACATGAAAGAAGAAGAAAAAGAAGTAGAAGAAGTAGAGAAGGCCGCCCGGAGAAGCAGAATAAAGAACGAGTGAGCCCCCTGTACGACTGTCCCACCGGCCCTGTCGCTCATCGAGCAGCAGGGCCGGTTGCCTTCAGCGACTAGAGGTTGTCCAACCCCCTCTCGGCCATGGCAACGGCACGGAAGATGGCGCGCCCCTTGTTGAGCGTTTCCTGCCACTCCATCTCGGGCACCGAGTCGGCCACGACACCGGCACCGGCCTGCACATGTAGCTCGCCGTCCTTGATCACCGCCGTGCGAATGGCGATGGCGGTGTCCATGTTGCCATGCCAGGAAAGGTAACCCACCGCGCCGGAATAGATGCCGCGTTTGACCGGTTCCAGCTCGTCGATGATTTCCATCGCCCGAATCTTGGGAGCTCCCGAGAGCGTGCCCGCCGGGAAGGTTGCGCGTAGTACGTCCATGGCTGAAAGCCCCGGCTTCAGTCGCCCGGTAACATTGGAGACGATGTGCATGACGTGGGAGTAGCGCTCCACGGCCATCTGGTCGGTCACCTGTACCGACCCCGTCTCGCATATGCGGCCCACGTCGTTGCGCCCCAGGTCGATCAGCATCAGGTGCTCGGCGATCTCCTTGGGGTCGGCCAGCAGCTCGGCCTCGAGGGCGCGATCCTCCTCCTCGTTCTTACCGCGCACACGGGTGCCGGCAATCGGTCGCACCGTGACCTCGCCATTTTCCAGTCGGGTGAGAATTTCCGGCGAGGAGCCCACCACGTGATGATCGCCCAGGTTGAAGAAGAACATGTACGGCGAAGGGTTGAGGCTGCGCAGCGCACGATACAGGTCCAGTGGCGAAGCCTGATAGGGAATCGACATGCGCTGGGAAGGCACGCACTGCATGACGTCGCCGGCCAGCACGTACTCCTTGATCTTGTCTACCGCCGCCTTGAAGCCCGTTTCGGTGAAGCCAGAGGTAAAGTGGCCTTCCTCTACCGCGCTGCGCCCGGTGCCAGGACTGCTTGCCTGAACGACGGCCGTACGCAGGCGCTGCTCCAACCCTTCAAGACGCGCCGTCGCCGCGGTATAGGCATCCGCGGCGGTGGGATCGACATGGGTCCATAGTGTCAGCCGCCCGGACAGATTGTCGAACACCACCAGCTCATCGCACACCATCAGCAGAATATCAGGTACGCCCAGCGGGTCGGGCTTCTCGACTCCGCGCAGTCGTGGCTCGATATAGCGAATGGTGTCGTAGCCGAAATAGCCCACCAGCCCGCCATCGAAGCGCGGCTGGTCATCGAGCTGAGGTACGTGGAAGCGCGTCTGGAACTGCTCAATCCAGGCGAGAGGGTCGTCCACCTCGATCGCCTGCCGACATTCGCCGTGACGGAAGTGACTGACATGGAAACCACGTACCTCGATACGCTCATGACTCGGCAGCCCGATGATCGAATAGCGCCCCCACTTCTCGCCGCCCTGAACCGATTCCAGCAGGAAGGTCCAGGGCTCGTCGGCCAGCTTCAGATAGGTCGAGAGCGGTGTGTCGAGATCGGCCAGGACCTCGCGAGTGACCGGAATGCGGTTATAGCCGGCCTCGGCCAGGGCACGGAAACGATCGGGCGTCATCATGACGAATTCCTCGAGAGTGGGATGGTGTCGACGAGTTCTGCCAGGGAATCAACCAGCGCATCGGGCCGGCTATCGCCTATCGGCTCACCGTGGTTGTAGCCATAGGTTACCGCCAGGGTTCGAAAGCCGGCAGCGTGCCCTGCCGCCACGTCATGGCGAGAGTCCCCCACCATCAGGCAGGCCGCAGGCGCCCGGTCGAAGCGTTCGGCCACGTGGCGCAAGGGAGCCGGATCGGGCTTCTTCTGCGGCAGGCTGTCGCCACCGAGGCAAAGCGCGAAATAGCGCTCGAGGCCGAACTGCTCGAGGATGGGCTGAATGAAGGCGGCAGGCTTGTTGGTGATCAGCGTCAGCGTCAGTTCTCTGTCCCGCAGCGCATCCAGGCACTCGCGCACCCCGGGGTAGAGAGAAGTTCTCGAACCGGGGTCGCGTCCGTAGTGCTCGAGGAAAGCCGTATGGGCTCGGGCCAGAATCTGCGCGTCGGGCACCTCCTGCCGAGCAAACGCCAGCGCACGCTCCATCAGTACCAGGGAACCGTTGCCCACCCAGTCGCGTACCCGAGTCTCGCCCGCCAGTGGAAGCTCCAGTTCAGCCAGGCTGGCATCGACGGCCGCTGCCAGGTCGGGGACGGAATCTATCAGGGTGCCGTCCAGGTCGAAGCTGACCAGCCGTATGCCGCTCAAGATGGGGTGCATGGCGATTCCTCGTGACTCGACCGGCCTGCCAGCCAGGCCCTTTTGCGTGCCGCCGTGAGCCGCTTGATCTCGGCCTCGAGACGCAGCGCTTCCGCATGACCGCCAACCGGCTCCTGATGCACCAGCGTCAGCGGGCTCCGGCCGCGCAGCGACTTGGCCCCGCGCCCGGCAGCATGCTGAGCCACGCGCCTGGCCACGTCGGTGGTGATACCGGTATAGAGGGCCCCTCGCGGCGTTTCCAGCATATACAGGTACCATAGTGGCGACGAGGTGGTCATGGTGCTGGCCTACACCGATGCCAACTGCTCGCGAAAATCGCGCACTACGCTGTCGTAGCGGTGCGGATCGCTATCACTGCCGGCATTGAAGATGGCCGAGCCTGCCACGAAGGTGTCGGCACCCGCGCGGGCAATGTCGGCAATGTTATCGACCTTGACGCCACCGTCGATCTCGAGCCGGATGTCCCGACCAGAGACGTCGATGCGCCGGCGCACCTCACGCAGCTTGTCCAGCGTGGCGGGAATGAAGGCCTGTCCACCGAAGCCGGGATTGACGCTCATCAGCAGGATCATGTCGACCTTGTCCATGACGTAGTCGAGATAGGAGAGCGGCGTGGCGGGATTGAATACCAGCCCGGCCTTGCAGCCCCCGCTGCGAATCAGCTGCAGCGAGCGGTCGATATGCTCCGAGGCTTCCGGGTGAAAGGTGATATAGCTTGCCCCGGCATCGATGAAGTCGCCGATCAATCGGTCCACGGGCTTGACCATCAAATGGGCGTCGATGGGAGCGGTGACGCCGTGCTTGCGCAGCGCCTCGCAAACCATCGGACCGATAGTCAGGTTGGGCACGTAATGGTTGTCCATGACGTCGAAATGAACGATGTCGGCCCCGGCGGCCAGCACGTTGTCGACTTCCTCGCCCAAGCGGGCAAAGTCTGCGGAAAGGATCGAAGGAGCTATCAGAAAGTCGCGTTTCGCGTCACTCATGGGAGAAACCAGCCATCGCTCGTGGAAAGGCGCCATGGTACCAGACTGCTCCGAGGGCCGACTCAAGACAGCCAATGAAGCTTATAGAAAAAAAGAATAAAAACCCGGATTGTAATTCCACATGCGCAGACATACCCTTGCACTCAATGACCTTTCTTGTCGGAGATAAGCGCATGTTGCTCCCCACCCTACGCCGCACTCTCATCGCCGCCGCCCTGGGCATAAGCCTGGCCACTCCGGCCCTGGCCGCAGAGCGCGAAATTCTAAACTCTTCCTACGACATTGCGCGTGAGCTTTTCGCGGCTATCAATCCCGAGTTCGGCAACCACTGGCAGGCGGAGCAGGGCGAGGAGATCGGCGTTCAGCAGTCCCATGGCGGCTCCTCGGCCCAGGCCAGAGCCATTCTGCAAGGGCTGCGTGCCGACGTGGTGACCTATAACCAGGTGACCGACGTGCAGGTGCTGGCGGACGCCGGACTGGTGGCCGAGGACTGGCAGCAACAGCTGCCCAACAACGCTTCGCCCTACTACTCCACCACCGCATTCCTGGTGCGCAAGGACAACCCCAAGGGGATCGAGAGCTGGGACGACCTGGTGCGTGAAGACGTCCGGATGGTCTTTCCCAACCCCAAGACCTCGGGTAATGGCCGCTATACCTACCTTGCCGCCTGGGGCTTTGCCCAGCAGGAGTTCGACGGCGACGAGGAACAGATCCACGATTTCATGCGCACCTTCCTGCGCAACGTGGCGGTGTTCGATACCGGCGGTCGCGGTGCCACCACCAGTTTCATCGAGCGCGGCCTCGGTGACGTACTGATAAGCTTCGAATCCGAGGTCAACAATATTCGCCAGGAGTACGGCAGCGACGACTATGAAGTGATCGTGCCCCCGGTGAGCATTCTGGCCGAATTCCCGGTAGCCGTGGTCGAGCCCAACGCCGAGCGCAACGGCAACCTCGACCTGGCCCAGGCCTATGTCGAATATCTCTACAGCGAAGAAGCCCAGCGCCAGCTGGCCGGTTTCAACTATCGCGTGCATCACGAGACGGTGGTCGAAGAGTTCGCCGATCATTTCCCCGAGACCGAGCTCTTGCTGGTCGAGGATATCGCCGGCAGCTGGGAAGAAGCGATGGAGACCCATTTCGGCAGCGGCGGCCTGCTCGACCAGCTGCAGCGGCGTCGCTGATGCTTGCAGCGCATGACCGATACGACGTGAGCGAGGCAGTATGAGCAGCCGTTCCTTCGCCCTCGGCCTCGGCAGCACCCCCAAGCGGGTGCTGCCGGGTTTTGGCCTTTCGCTGGGCATCAGCCTGACCTTCGTTTCGCTGATGCTGCTGTTGCCCATGACCGGCCTGTTCGGTCAGTTGGCTGGGCTGAGCATGGCCGAGTACTGGGCGATCGTCACCAATGAGCGAGTGGTGGCGAGCTACGTGGTGACCATCGGTGCCGCTGCCGTGGCGGCCTTGGTCAACGGCGCCTTCGGCCTGCTGCTGGCCTGGGTGCTGGTCCGCTACGAGTTTCCCGGCAAGCGGCTGCTCGATGCGCTGATGGACCTGCCCTTCGCGCTGCCCACCGCCGTGGCCGGCATCACACTGGCCACGCTCTATTCCAGCAACGGCTGGATGGGACAACTGCTCGAGCCACTGGGTTTTCAAGTGGCCTATACCTGGGTAGGCATCGCCCTGGCCATGTCCTTCACCAGCATTCCCTTCGTGGTGCGCACGGTGCAGCCGGTGCTGGAAGACATGCCCCTCGAGATGGACGAGGCCGCGCTGACGCTCGGCGCCTCGGACTTCACCGGCTTTCGCCGGGTGATCCTGCCGCACCTTTGGCCGGCCCTGGTGACCGGCACCGGCCTCGCCTTCGTGCGTTCGCTGGGTGAGTTCGGCGCCATCATCTTCATTGCCGGCAATATGCCCTACGAGACCGAGATCACCGCGCTGATGATCTTCGTGCGCCTGCAGGAGTACGACTACGCCGGCGCCTCGGCCATCGCCTCGGTGGTGCTGTTCGTCTCGCTCGCCCTGCTGCTCGCCATCAACGTCTGGCAGGGCCGCTTCATCAAGCGCCTACATGGAGGACACGGCTGATGCAACGAATCGGTGATGGCGTCGCCGTCCGGCGCCTGCTGATCGGCGCCGCGGTGGTGCTGGCGGCGCTGTTCCTGCTGCTGCCGCTGGTGACGATCTTCGCCCAGGCCTTCGCCCGGGGCATCGACGTGTTCTGGGCCAACGTCACCAACCACTACACTCTGGCGGCGATCCAGCTGACGCTATTGATCGCGGTGCTGACGATCCCCGTGTGCCTGGTGTTCGGCGTGGCGCTGGCTTGGCTGGTGACCCGCTTTCGCTTCCCGGGGCGGCGCATCCTGCAGACGCTGATCGACATACCCTTCGCCGTCTCCCCGGTAGTGGCGGGACTGGTCTACCTGCTGCTCTACGGCCGCACCGGCTGGCTTGGCGCATGGCTGGATACCCATGACATCCAGCTGATGTTCGCCTGGCCCGGCATCCTGCTGGTCACCATCTTCGTCACCTGCCCCTTCGTGGCCCGCGAGCTGATCCCGCTGATGCAGGCCCAGGGCTCCCGCGAGGAGGAGGCGGCCGTTACCCTGGGCGCACCGGGCTGGACGATCTTTCGCCGGGTCACGCTGCCCAACATCCGCTGGGCGCTGCTCTACGGGGTGATCCTGACCAATGCCAGGGCAGTGGGAGAGTTCGGCGCCGTGTCAGTGGTCTCCGGCGCAATCCGCGGCCAGACCAACACCCTGCCGCTGCACCTCGAGCAGCTCTATCAGGACTACAATACCGTGGGCGCCTTCGCCAGCGCATCGCTGCTGGCACTGATCGCCCTGCTCACGCTGGTCGCCAAGGCCGGCCTGGAATGGCGCGCCGCGCGCCGGGAGGTTCGTGCATGAGCATCCGTCTTCACGACATCGCCAAGCATTTCGGCAGGACCCAGGCACTGGAGCCGGTCAACCTCGACATCGCCGAGGGCGAGCTGGTCGGCCTACTCGGCCCCTCCGGCTCCGGCAAGACCACGCTGCTGCGTATCATCGCTGGCCTCGAGACGGCCGACGCTGCGGCCGATGCCCGGATTCTGTTTGGCGATCGCGACGTGACCCATCTGCACGTTCGCGACCGGCGCATCGGTTTCGTGTTCCAGCACTACGCCCTGTTCCGTCACATGACGGTGTTCGACAACGTGGCTTTCGGCCTCACCGTGATGCCGCGCAAGAGTCGCCCCACCAGCGGCGAGATCCGCAGCCGAGTACATCGCCTGCTGGAGATGGTCAAGCTCGAACACATGGCCCATCGCTACCCTGCCCAGCTCTCCGGCGGCCAGCAGCAACGGGTCTCGCTGGCCCGCGCCCTGGCCCTGCGCCCCGACGTGCTGTTGCTCGACGAGCCCTTCGGCGCACTGGATGCCAAGGTTCGTCAGGAGCTGCGCCGCTGGCTGCGCCATTTGCACGACGAGCTCAACTTCACCAGCCTGTTCGTCACCCATGACCAGGAAGAGGCGCTGGAGCTTTCCGACCGGGTGGTCGTGATGAGCAACGGCCGTATCGAGCAGATCGACACCCCCGACCAGCTCTATCGCCATCCGATCAACCGCTTCGTGTTCGAGTTCCTGGGCGATGTCAATCACTTGGAAGGTCGTGTGCGCAACGGGGTGTTGACCTGCGGTGACGCCCGTCTGGCAGTCGACTTCGCTGACGGACAGGAAGAGCTGCTGCTACGCCCCCACGAGCTCGAACTGGCGACGAGCCCCTCGCCCGAAGCGCAGATGCCGGTCACCGTGACGGCTATCTCGCCCGTAGGTGCCGAAGTTCGCGTAGAGCTGGAAGCGGACTGGATGGGAGAGCCTTGGCTGGCGACGGTGAGTCATGCCGATTACGAAAGACTCGCCCTCACTCGGGGCATGCGGTTGTATGCCCTGCCCCGACGCTGGCATCGATTTCCCGCCGAACGAAGCAAGCAAGGCAAACGCAGGGCTGCCACGGTGAGCTGAGCACTGCGGTAGCGCTCAGGCTGTCGCGTTTTCTTGGCGAGACCAGGCCATGAGCGTTTCCTGTTCGCCGCTATGGGACTCGCAGCGCTCTTCAACGACCTGGAAGCCGAGCCGGCGATAAAAGGAAACCGCACGGACGTTGCGTGAGTATACGCACAGGGTGATGCGTTCCCGCTGGCTCATGGCGTACGCCATCAGTTGGCTGCCATGACCGAAGCTCTGCAGCTCGGGCTCGATGAACAGTGCTTCCAGATGATCGTCGTTGAGGGCGGCGAATCCCACCGGGCGACCAGCGGCTTCGAGCACCCAGGTTTCCGCTCCGGGCAGGTAGATCTGCTCCATGTCCTTGGCACGCTCACGCCAGAAACGTGAAGGGATGAAGCTATGGGCCATCAGCGAGGCACGAAGCCAGATATCGATGAGCTGCGGAATATCCTCTCTCGTGGCGGGGCGTATCATCCGATGTACTCCTCTCCTGAGAGGGGGTGGGAATTGTCAATAACAGGCACGAAGCCAGTGTAACCGTATTGCCGTCGTGCGGTGCAACGCTGTTGCCCTCCGTCCCCTGGCGATATACTGCGCAAGCGACTGAAGCCAGCGTCTTTCGCTGCTTTACGCAAGGCCAAACGTGGGCCCAACCCCCTGGCCCCGAACGACGAATTCCAGGAGCAACAATGAACCGACGTCATGCCCTGTGTGCCGTGGCAGCCCTGTTGGCAACTGCCCTGCTGGCCGGCTGCGCCAGCCCTCACTATCTCCAGCTCAATCCCCAGCGCAGCGTCTCGGTCCATCAGACCGGCAATGGCCAGGCCGTCACGGTAGCAGCCGTGGACGAACGCGACAGCGATGTCATCGGCACCCGCACCGGCAGCGCCATGTCCACCGCCGTCATCACGGTCAGCGCACATGAGCTGATACCGCAACTGCAGCGCGAGGCCGAGCTTGCCGTGCGTGATATGGGCTATTCGCCAACCACGGAGCCCGGCAGCGGTCGCCCCAGTCTCACGGTTACCCTGCTGCACCTCGGCTATGAGCGCGGCGACAGCCGCCCCGTCATCGATGAGGCACGCCTGGAAGCCGTCCTGGAGGTCAAGGTAACCAATCAGGGCACCACCTATACCGGCACCTATACCTCACGCCGTAGCCAGAGCTATGCCGTGAGGCCTGGTCGTGACGCCAACCGACGCATGCTCAACGACCTGATCGGCGACGCCCTGGATCGCGCCTTCAGCGACCCGGAACTCGCTCGCATGCTGGCCCGCTGAAGGCCACGAGTCGCATGGACGATGGGCCGCCCGCAAGCGGCCCTGATCGCCTCGGTCAGACCGAGGGCCCCCTCCTCACCAAAGCCCAGACGCTTTCACGAAAACCACTCCCCTCCTCGGGCTCCCCGTCTTCCAGGTGGGTAACCTGAAAATTGGGCTCGAAGAGTTCGCGGATTTCGTCGCCAGGAACGTGAAATGGCGGTCCGCCCGTCTCGTCACCGGGCTCACGTGCAAGTGCGATCAGCAGGCCGCATGCACCGGGCGGAATCAGCTGAGCGAGATGAAAGGCATAGCGCTGCCTTGTGGCAGGCGGTAAGGCAATCAAGGACGCTCGGTCATAGAAGGCTCCAATCTCGGCCGCCTGATCGATATGAAAGTGGAAGAAATCGCCGCACCACAGCTCGACGCTGCCTTGCCGACAGATCGAAAAGGGCTCCTGCCGATAGCGGGAGATCTCGCCAACGCCCTCGTTCACGAACTGTTCGATGGCTTCACTCGACAACTCGATCCCCAGCACGGGGTGATCGCGCTGCGCCAACCAACGCATGTCCAGGCTCTTGCCGCACAGGGGGACCAGCACCTTGGTGCCTGCCCGTACCTGCAGCGCAGGCCAATGGCGGATCAGTGCCGGATGCGCCTCGTGGCGATGAAAACCGATACGCCCTTCGCGCCAGCGATCGAGCCATTCTCGGGTCATGTCACCACCTCAGAACCAGCGATCGCGCTTGCGCCGTTTGCGGGGCAGGTGCGGAACGATCAACCCCACCAGCAGACCGGCGCCAGCCACCCCGCCGCCGTACATGAAGTAACGCATCAGCAGATCTTCTTCCTGGGTATCCAGACGTGCCTGCAGCTGACGGATGGTACTACGCGAGCGGTCGGCTTCACTGTCCAGCTGATGGTTGCGCTGCTCAAGCTCGGCAATACGTTGCTCGCGCGCCTCGAGGGTCTCGGTCATGGCCGAAACCCTTCCCTCCCAGGTCTCGTTGATGCCACCCAGCTCCTCCTCGAGCTGCGCAACCTGTTCCTCGAGTCGCGGTAACTGATCGCGGGCACTCGGCGACCCCTGCAACTCGCTACTCAATATCCACACGCGGTCGCCCTCGGCGCTCTCGACCCGGCTGTAGTTGCCGCTGGTTTCAAGCAGGGTAACCGGCTCGCCAGCGGTCAAGGTGCCAACGATACGGTAGCCGTCAGTGGGGCCACTGCGTACGTAAGTGCTCAACTCATCCGAAACCCAGCGCTCGGAGCCCTGTGGCTGCTGAGCATGCAGAGGCGAGCTCACCAGACCCAGCGCAAGACCCGCTAGAATAAACTTGAATCGATGCTTCATCCGTTGTCCTGGCTATCCAGGCCACGCATCCATAGTCATGGCATGCCCGTGGCGAGTGTCGTTCAGCGGCCTGTCCACAGAATCTGTGGATAAGCCCCGGGAAAACCGCTGGAAAGGCAGCGTAGCGGCGCCCAGCCCCGGGGCTGCTTCAGGTTGATCATTTCCTGAGCAGGGTATGGCCGGGGTTATAAATACGGGCGTGCCGCTCAGCGCTCGCCCTTGGGCGGTAGCATCGGGCCACGCGGAAATTCCGCCACGCGCCCCTCGCTCTTGACTGCTCTGGCCGGCCCCTCACGCTCCACCTCGTCGATACGCACGATGGCATTCAGCGGCAGGTAGCTGCGCTTGACGCCATCGAAAGTGTGTCGCAGGCGATCGGCGGAGGGGTCGACCACCAGCTTCGAGCCATCCTCGAAGACAAATTCCTCGACCTCGATGAAGCCCCAAAGTTCGCTCTGGAAGATTTCCCTGGCGTAGAGCTCCCAGATTTCGCCCTGCTGGTGAAAAACCACCCGATAGATCGGCTTGGCCGCCATAAGGCCGTCTGTCCTCAACGTTCTGTTACGCTTATATATCCCGCTATGGGACTGCCAAGCGCTAGCGTACCACAGGCGCAGCATGCCGCGGTGCCCCACTGGCCCCATCAGGCCGCCTTCCGTATAATGGCACGCACCTTCGAGAACGGCTTGATAAAGCCCATTCCCGCGACACTCCACTCACCGGTGACGCACGCGTCGGACAACCGACCCTCTATCCTATGGCGAAGAAACTCTTCATCAAGACCCACGGCTGCCAGATGAACGAGTACGACTCCGCACGCATGGCGGATCTGCTCGGCGAATCGCACCAGCTCGAATTGACCGACGACGAAGGCGCCGCCGACGTCATTCTGCTCAACACCTGCTCGATTCGCGAGAAGGCTCAGGAAAAAGTCTTCCACCAGCTCGGCCGCTGGAAGAAACTCAAGGAAGCCAACCCCGATCTGGTGATCGGTGTGGGCGGCTGCGTGGCCAGTCAGGAAGGCGAAGCGCTGCGCAAGCGCGCGCCCCATGTCGACATGGTGTTCGGCCCTCAGACTCTGCACCGGGTACCGGCGATGCTGGATGCCCGGAGGGACAACCAGATTTCGGTCGTCGACGTTACCTTCCCCGAGATCGAAAAATTCGATCACCTGCCCAAGCCAAGCTCCGATGGCGCCTCCGCCTTCGTATCGGTCATGGAGGGCTGCTCGAAGTACTGCACCTTCTGCGTGGTGCCCTATACCCGCGGCGAGGAGGTCTCGCGGCCCTTCGAGGCGGTAATGGAGGAGGTGATCCACCTGGCCGACCAGGGCGTGCGCGAGATCAATCTGCTGGGGCAGAACGTCAACGCCTATCGCGGCGAGAACCAGTTGGGCGACGAGATCGACCTGGCGGAACTGATCGCCTGCGTGGCAGCGGTGGATGGCATCGACCGCATTCGCTTCACCACCTCACACCCGGTCGAATTCAGCGACAGCCTGATCGAGGCCTACGGTGAGATTCCCGAACTCGTCAGCCATCTTCATTTGCCGGTTCAGGCCGGCTCCGATCGCATACTGGCGGCCATGAAGCGTGGCCACACGGTCGAGGAGTACGTGGAGAAGATGGAACGCATCCGCGCGCTACGCCCGGACATCAGTTTCTCTTCCGACTTCATCATCGGCTTCCCCGGCGAGACGGAGGAGGATTTCGAAGCCACCATGAATCTGATTCATCGCATCGGCTTCGACCACTCCTTCAGCTTCGTCTACTCGGCACGTCCCGGCACCCCGGCCGCGGCGCTGCCAGACGACACCCCGGAGAGCGTCAAGAAACAGCGCCTGGCGATCTTGCAGGAACGTATCAACCAGCAAGCCATGCAGATCTCGCGCCGCATGGTGGGCACCACCCAGCGCATTCTTGTCAGCGGTTTTTCGCCCAAGGACCCCGGTCAACTGTCGGGCAGAACCGAGAACAACCGCGTGGTCAACTTCCGTGCCGCCAATCCTACCGAGCTGATCGGCTACTTCGTCGACGTCACCATCACCGAGGCGCTGCCCAATTCTCTACGCGGCGAATTGGCGTCGCCGGCACTACAATGACGACAGGAGATGCCCCGGCTCTGACATTCGAACCGGGCTCCTCGATCTGAAAGCATTGCCCTGCCGAAAGGCAGGGCAGTAAGCTGGGTGCCCATACACGCAACGGATGGATTTCACCACCTTGAGTCAACTCGCCTCACAGGCCAACCGCATCATCACATTGAGCCTCGAGCCCAATGATCCGCATCGCCTCGCCAACCTTTGCGGTCAGCGGGACGAGCATCTCAAACTGGTCGAGTCGCGCCTTGGCGTCACGCTGCGCAATCGCGGCAACGTCTTTCAGCTCGCCGGCCCCGGCCATCGGGTAAAGGCTGCAGCCAACGTGCTGGAACACCTTTATCGCGAGGCCGAAGCCAGTGAGTTGACGCCGGACACCGTGCATCTTTTCTTGCAGGAATCCGGACGTGAAGCGCTCGACGAAGAGGAAGGGCCCGTCGACGACGAGGTGCTGCTGCGTACGCCCAAGGTACTGATCAAGCCCCGTGGTCAGAACCAGCAGAATTACGTCTCGAGCATACGGCAGCACGACATCAACTTCGGCATCGGTCCGGCCGGAACCGGCAAGACCTACCTGGCCGTCGCCGCGGCAGTGGAAGCGCTCAATCATCAGGAAGTGCGCCGCATCCTGCTGGTACGCCCGGCCGTGGAGGCCGGCGAGAAGCTCGGCTTCTTGCCCGGCGACCTGGCGCAGAAGATCGATCCCTACCTGCGCCCGCTCTACGATGCCCTCTATGAGATGCTTGGCTTCGAGCAGGTGGGCAAGCTGATCGAACGTCAGGTGATCGAGATTGCCCCGCTGGCCTACATGCGCGGTCGCACCCTGAACAATGCCTTCATCATTCTCGACGAAAGTCAGAACACCACGCGCGAGCAGATGAAGATGTTCCTCACCCGTATCGGCTTCGGCTCCACCGCCGTGATCACCGGTGACGTCACCCAGGTCGACTTGCCGCGCGGCCAGAGCTCCGGCCTGATCCAGGTGCTCGAGGTGCTCAAGGGAACCGCCGGCATCGGCGTGACTCACTTCGCCGCCAAGGACGTGGTGCGTCACCCACTGGTACAGCGCATCATCGAAGCCTACGAAAGCTTCGAGGCCGATCAGGAAGTTCAGGAGCGCGCTCGTCGCGAAGTTCGCGAGCGGGAACGAGAAGCCCTGCGCCAGGAGCGTGAACGATACAGGGACGATGACAGGAAATGAGTCCGGCAGCGATCGTCGACCGCCAGCTTGCCGCTACCGGCCGGAACGTGCCGGAGCAGGAACGGCTGGAAGCCTGGGTAGCGGCCGTGCTGTCGCGTTTCCCCGAGGAGACGCGACACGAAGTGACCGTTCGCTTCGTCGACGTCGAAGAGGGCCAGGCTCTCAATCGCGACTATCGCGGTTACGACAAGCCCACCAACGTGCTTTCCTTTCCCTTCGAGGCCCCACCCGGGGTAGCGCTGCCGCTGCTCGGCGATCTGGTACTATGTCATCCGGTGGTGATGCGTGAGGCTGACGAACAGGGCAAGCGTCTCGTGGATCACTATGCACACCTGGTAGTGCACGGCATTCTGCACCTGCTCGGCCACGACCACCTCGAAGAAGAGGAGGCCGAGGAAATGGAGCGGTTGGAGCGTGAGATCCTCAACGATTTTGCCATTGCCGACCCTTACGCAACGCCACCGATGACAAACGAAAAACAAGATGACCGCAAGGACGAGACGTAAGCGATGAGTGACGACCGAACGACCGGCCAAGGTGGAAGGTCCTGGCTCGACAAGCTGCTCGGCGCCCTCTCGGGTGACAGCGAAGGCCCCAGCTCGCGGGAAGAGCTGATGGAGTTCCTGCGTGAAGCGTCCACCCGCCTCAAGCTGGATCAGGACGCCATGATGATCATCGAGGGCGCTCTGCAGATAAGTGACCAGCAGGTGCGGGAAGTGCTCATTCCACGCTCTCAGGTAGCCGCCATTGCCGTGGATCAGCCCGCCGAGGAGTACCTGGCCCTGATCAACGAAACCGGACACTCGCGCTACCCGGTGATCGGCGAGAATCTCGACGAGGTGAAGGGCCTGCTGCTGGTCAAGGATCTCCTCAAGCTGCTGAACCAGCCCGCCGAAGAGCGCGAGGGTTTCTGTCTCGAGGACGTGCTGCGTCCCGCCATGTTCGTGCCGGAATCCAAACGTCTGAACAGCCTGCTCAAGGAATTCCGCGACACTCATAACCATATGGCGGTGGTGGTGGACGAGTATGGCGGTACTGCCGGCATTGTCACCATCGAGGACATCCTCGAGCAGATCGTCGGCGATATCGAGGACGAGCACGACACCGACGAGGATGACGATATTCGCACCCTCGGCGAAGGCCGCTATGCCATTCGCGCCCTGACCCCGATCGAAGACTTCAACGAACGCTTCGGCACACGCTTCTCCGATGACGAGTTCGATACCGTCGGCGGACTAGTGATGCAGCGCTTCGGCCATTTGCCAGGCCGCGGCGAACATACCGAACTCGGCGGCTGGCGCTTTACCATACTCAATGCCGACAATCGCCGCATACGACTGCTCGAGGCCGTTCAGCAGGACGAATCGACGCCCATTCAGGATTGAACCGCCCTTCAGGATGCCTTACACCATGAAACAAACACGTCTGCCGCCTGCCCTCGGCTACCTGGCGGCACTCGTTGCAGGCGTGCTTACCACGCTGACGGCTTCACCCTACGAGCTCTGGTGGCTGGGCCCGCTGGCTGCGGGTCTCGTCTACTGGGCTATCAGGCCATTGCGGGCACGCCAGGCGGCGCTGCTCGGCTGGTGCTATGGGGTCGGCCTGTTCGGCTCGGGCGCCTCGTGGGTCTACGTCTCGATCCACGACTATGGCTATACGGGCATGCCACTGGCGGTATTCCTCACCACCCTGTTCGTCTGTGCCATGGCCCTGTTCGCCGCCGCAACATTATGGCTCTATCGCCTCCTGTGCGGGCCGCGCCTGGCCTTCCTCACCTTCGCTGGCGCCTGGGTACTGGGGGAATGGTTGCGCACCTGGCTGTTCACGGGCTTCCCGTGGCTGCTGTTGGGTTCCTCTCAGGTTGACTCCCCCCTGGCGCCATGGGCACCCATCGGCGGGGTTTATCTGCTCTCGCTCATCGTCGTTCTTACCGGCACCCTGGGCGCGGAATTCCTGCGTCGCCGCTGGTGGGCCGCCCTGCCCATCGCCGCCCTGTGGCTCGTTCCTCTGGCCCTGCCCACGGAATGGACCGAACCCTCAGGCGACCCACTGCGAGTGGCACTGCTACAAGGCAACCTCGATCAGTTGATCAAGTGGACCCCGGAAGGGCAACGCATGGCCGCCAATACCTATTTAACGATGACCCAGGCGTACGCTGACGAAGCCGACCTGGTCATCTGGCCCGAAGCGGCGCTGCCCATGTTCGAGGACGAGGCCGAGCCGATACTGGCCCGCGCCCAGGCCCACCTGGCGCCGGGTAGTGCCCTTGTCACCGGCATTCTGCAGCGTGAGGCGCGTGGGCTCTATTACAACAGCGTGATCGGCCTGGGCAACGCCGAGGGGGAGTATCGCAAGGCTCATCTCGTGCCCTTCGGTGAATACCTGCCACTCGAGCGCTGGCTACGGGGCACCATCGCCTTCTTCGACCTCCCGATGCCGGCCATGACGCCAGGGCCCTCGGGGCAACCGCCGATTCGGGCCGCCGGCACCATAATCGGCAACGCGATCTGCTACGAAATCATTTATGCCGATCTGGTGGCCGAGCAGGCACGAAACAGCGAACTGCTGCTGACAGTGTCCAATGACACCTGGTTCGGCGAGTCTATCGGCCCACTTCAGCACCTCCAGATGGCCCGCCTGAGGGCACTGGAAAACGGTCGCTACGTGGTGCGAGCCACCAGCAACGGCGTCACGGTCGTGATCGATCATCACGGGCGGATCGTGGCCCGCGCGCCCCAGTTCGAGACGGTGGCACTGCTCGCCGAAGCCGTTCCGATGCAGGGTCTGACACCCTTCACCCGTACCGGAAGCTGGCCGGTTTGGCTACTCAGCGCTCTGCTTGTCCTACCCGGCCTGCGACTGGCAACGCGACGCCAGCGAGAGTTCCGCGATCGTTGACTTCTCCCATAGGCGTCGAGAGTTCTAACTCGAAAGCTCCAACGCAACGAGGCCCGCATTTGCGGGCCTCGTTGCGTTGTGCAATCAAGCAACAGGATCAATCGGTTTTGGACGTCACTTCGCCCAGCACCTCGGGTATGGTCATGCGAACGTAGCGCCCCGGAGCTTCTTCAAGCAGCTTCAGCTCCCCCTCGCCCGGTTGACGAGCCGGTACCATCTTGCTGCTGTCGGCATACCCGCCCTCGGTCATCCAGCGCTGCCAGTGAGGCCACCAGGAGCCCTCATGGGACTCCGCTCCGGCGAGCCAATCCTCATGATTGACCGGTAGCTCGTCGTTGGTCCAGTAACCGTACTTGTTACGCTGCGGGGGATTGACGATGCCGGCAATGTGGCCGGAGCCGCCCAGCACAAAGGTGACCGGCCCCTTCGGCAACAGCGCACCATAGTAGGTGCTGTTCCACTTGGCGATGTGGTCCTCGCTGGTGGAGATGAAATAGCTTGGTGTCGATATTTTGCGCAGATCGATCTTCACGCCATCAAGCTCGATACCGCCCGGCTCCACCAGTCGATTCTCCAAATACATATGGCGCAGATACCAACCATGGGTGCCCGCCGGCAGATTGGTGCCATCAGTGTTCCAGTAGAGCAGATCGAACGGTGCCGGATTTTCACCCTTCAAGTAGTTGCTGACATAGAAGGACCAAAACAGGTCGTTCTCGCGCAGCAGGTTGAAGGTATAGGCCATGGAGCGGCCGTCGAGGTAGCCGTCCTGCTCCATGCGTGCCTCGATACCCTGCAAGATCGGCTCGCTAAGCAGCACTCCGAGCTCACCGGGGTCGCGGAAATCCTGGAGCGTTGCCATGTAGGTGACCGACTTGATCTTGCGCCCGCGGCGGGTGCTAGTGAGGTAGGCTACGGTAGAAGCCGCCAGCGTACCGCCAATGCAGTAGCTGAGCAGGTTGACCGATTTTTCGCCGCAGGCCTGCTCGATGGCATCCATGGCTGCTATCGGCCCCATCTGCATGTAGTCGGCCCAAGTCAGGTCGCGCTGCTCGGGCCCCGGGTTACGCCAGGAGATCAAGAAAACGGTGTGGCCCTGATCCACCAGCCACTTGACCAGCGAATTGTCCTGGCGCAGATCGAGAATGTAGTACTTGTTGATCCAGGGCGGCATGACCAGCAGTGGCGTCTTGAATACCGTGTCGGTGGTTGGCGTGTACTGGAGCAGCTGAATCAGCTCGTTCTCGTAAACCACGTAGCCGGGCGTCACGGCGATGTTGCGCCCTATCTCGAAGGCACTGCGGTCAGTCATGGCTACGTTCAGGCCGTCGGCGGAGTTGGCCAGGTCACGGCGCAACTGGGCCAACCCTTCGACCAGGTTCTGGCCCTTGGTTTCCAAGATGCGACGCATGACTTCGGGATTGGTGGTGATGAAATTGGTCGGCGCCATGGCGTTGACCAGCTGGCGAGCATAGAACGCCAGGTTGCGCTTCTGCTGCTCGGGCAGGCCATCGAGCTGCTCGACCAGTTCTTCGACAGCCCCCGAGAACAGCAGATACTGTTGCAGTATGGCGCGATAGAAGGGCTCCTGGTGCCAGGCCTCGTCCTTGAAACGTCTGTCGTTCTTGAGTGGCGCTACCAACGGCTCGCCGAGATTGCCGGCCATGGCTTGCAGGCCCTGCTGCCATAGCTGGTACTGATCCTGGATGAGGCGCGCCTGGGTCTGCCATAGCAGCTGAGGATTGCGCATCAGCGAATCGGCCCCGGCCTGGAAGGCGTCGCGCATGTCGGCTTGAATGGAGTCTGCGGCCGTATCAGGCGTCATGCGCTCGAGCAATTCCTGCAGCAGGGCCTGGTAATGCTGGCCCATTTCCTGAAGCTGGTCGTTCCACTCTCCCAGTTCGACCTGTGAGGTATTCGCATCCCCTGACCGCATCGCCCTCTCCTCTGTTCGGACCTTTTTCTTGGATTCAATGCGGGGCCAACCAGTCACCCCCATGAAGCATCGGCCTCATGGAGATGACTGCATTACACCCAGCCTTGTGCAGCCGGATGGCTTTCAGCTCTTGCGCGAGGCCTGACTGCTGGCTTTGGCCGGTGTGTCCGACTTGCTCGCAGCCGGCTTAGTGTCGCCACCACCCTGCTGGGCTTGCTTGGCCTGGTCTGTCAGCTCCTGGCTGACTTCGCCGAACAGCTTCTCCAACTCGGAGCGGAACTGCTGGCTCATTTCGCCAAGCGCCTGCGCATCTTCCATCATCTGACGCGATAGCTCGCTCATCATTTCGGCCTGCTGGGCACCGAATGACTGCAGATCCTGTGCATCGCCGATCTCGGAGGCGCTGCGCATACGCTCTGTGCCCATTTGGCTGTAGCGCTTCATGGCCTCAAGCTGATACTCGGTCATCTTCTCCATGTTACCGAGCATGAGCGAGTTGAGCTTGCGCATGGGTTCGAAGAAACGCCGCGTCTGCTGATTGAATTCATCGAGCATCTTGTCCTGCATGGGGTAACCTCCTGTGAACCGGGAACATGCGGGTCAGGCGCCAGCGCCTCGCCGGGCGTCTCATCCAGCGCCTCTCAGCACCGTGCGCCGAGCGCACGAGCACATTGGAACAGCGTCATGCTGCACCGCACAAAGCGTAGCCTGCCAGGACCTCCACTGCAATACCATTACACTTTCAGCAGAGAAGAACCTACCTCACCTGACAACGGCTACTCCGAACGTCGAGAGCGAGAGCGCGCACTGGCCGTACCTGTCTTGTCCGCCGGTTTATCCGCGGCAGACGACTCACCCTTCTCAGCAGGCGCTTGCGTCTTGCCCATGGAGTTCCCGGCCTGGCGCAACATGTCGAGCATCATCTGCTGATAGGTACCGAAGCTCGCCAGCCCTTGCGAGAGCCCCTGGCTCATGTCCTGTGTGAAGCCCTGCTGCAAGAAGGGCTTCATCAGGCTCATGGGGTCGTAGCCTTCGACGCCGGACTCCATCTGCTTCTGAATCCGGTTCATCAACTCCTTTTGAAAGGCTTCCACATCCGGCAGGCCCAGCGCGCGGCGAAACTCATCGGGCGTCAGGTCGAACTCGACGTTTATCTTCATGGCATTACCCTGCTTCAATGTTCTATCAGTGTAGCAACCCAACGCCAGACGCAAGCCCTGCGAGCCAAACTCAACGCAGCACGGGGGTCTCGACGCGCACATCGCCATTCTGAGCCCGGTGGCGCAGCAGGTGATCCATGAGCGTCAACGCCATCATCGCCTCGGCGATCGGCGTAGCGCGGATGCCGACGCAGGGGTCGTGGCGCCCCTTGGTGACGACTTCCACAGGGTTGCCATGCACGTCGATGCTGCGTCCTGGAAGGGTGATGCTCGAGGTCGGTTTCAGTGCCAGGTGGGCAATCAGAGGCTGCCCGGAGGAGATGCCGCCGAGCACGCCGCCGGCATGGTTGGAGAGAAAACCCTCGGGGGTCATTTCGTCACGATGCTCACTGCCGCGCTGGGCCACGGCGGCAAAGCCATCGCCAATCTCCACGCCTTTCACCGCGTTGATGCTCATCAATCCGTGGGCAAGCTCGGCATCCAGACGATCGAACACCGGCTCACCCAACCCCGGCGGCAGACCCTCGGCTACCACGGTGATCTTTGCGCCCACCGAATCCTGATCACGACGCAGCTGGTCCATGAAGGCCTCCAGCTCGGGTACCCGTTCCGGGTCGGGGCAGAAGAACGGATTGTCATTCACCGTTTCCCACTGCTTGAAGTCGATCTTCAGCGGTCCGAGCTGGCTCATGTAGCCGCGCACCCTTATGCCCAGGCTTTCAAGGTATTTCTTGGCTATCGCGCCGGCCGCCACGCGCATGGCGGTTTCACGGGCACTCGAACGGCCGCCGCCGCGGTAGTCGCGAATGCCGTACTTGTGGTGATAGGTGTAGTCGGCATGGGCAGGGCGAAACTGGTCCTTGATGTTGCCGTAGTCCTTGGAGCGCTGGTCGGTATTCTCGATCAGCAGACCTATCGTGGTGCCGGTGGTCACTCCTTCGAATACGCCGGAGAGAATGCGCACCTGATCGGGCTCGCGACGCTGGGTGGTGTGACGCGAGGTGCCCGGGCGACGGCGATCCAGATCGCGTTGAAGGTCCGCTTCGCTGAGCGCAAGCCCAGGGGGGCAACCGTCGACGATGGCGCCCAGCGCCGGGCCATGGCTCTCGCCGAAGGTGGTGACAGTGAACAGCTTGCCGAAGGTATTGCCGGACATGGGCGTTCCTCCCGATATCTTGTTAGTGGATCAGGCGAAGGACGCCGCATGGGCGTCGAGTTCCTCAGCGGTCAGAGCGAACACGCCCTGGCCGCCACGCTCGAAGTCGAGCCACAGGAAGGGCACGTCGGGGAAGGCAGCCTCCAGATGGCGGTCGGAGTTGCCCACCTCGACGATCAGCACGCCGTGATCGGTCAGATAGCCCCGAGCCTCGCGCAGGATGCGCCTCACGATATCCAGTCCATCGACGCCGGCCCCCAGCGCCAGCTCGGGCTCGTGGCGGTATTCGGCAGGCATGATCGCCAAGTCCCGGGCATCGACATAGGGCGGGTTGGAGACGATCAGGTCGTAGCGCTGACCTGCCAGCCCCTCGAACAGATCCGAGAGCACGGCTCGCACCCTGACGCCCACGTCATGGCGCTGGATATTCTGCCTGGCCACGGCCAGCGCTTCGGTACTGACATCGGAAAGATCCACCTCGCTGGTGGGAAGGTGCAGCGCCGCGGCAATGCCGATACAACCCGAGCCGGTGCAGAGATCCAGCACTCGTGCCGGCGGTTCATCGGGAAACCAGGCCGCGAAGCCGCTCTCGATCAGCTCGGCGATGGGTGAGCGCGGAATCAGCACGCGCTCGTCGACATCGAATGCAAAGCCGGCGAAGAACGCCTCACCCAGCAAGTAGGGCAAGGGCCGTCGCGTGGTGATGCGTTCGCGCACCAGGGCGACGATACGCGCTCGTTCCATCGGCAGCAGCCGAGCCTCGAGTACGGCTGGATCGACGTTCCAGGGCAGATGCAGGGCACCCAGCGTCAGTGCTACCGCTTCGTCCCAGGGCGAGTCGGTGCCGTGACCATGGAACAGGCCGGCAAGATGAAATTCACTCGCCGCCCATCGCAGGTAATCGCGCAGCGTGATGAGGTCATGACACAGCGCCTCATCGTCAAGGGTCAGGGTCGAACGGGAATCGTTGGAGTTGGCCACGAAAGGTCCTGCACAGTCGGTTGTCATCGATGAATCGATTGTACCCGCGGCGGCAGGCGGTTCACAGCTGCGCTCAGGTCGCTATACTGGCCGCTGGATGCCAATGCGAGTCCCCATGAGCGAAAACCGCCCACCCGATGACGATGACGAGGAAGCCAACGCCTTCCGCCAGGCGCTGCGTGAAGCCGGTGTGCGCCGCATTGCCGTCAATCGTGCCGACCCGGGGCGTCCCAAACGTCGCGATTCCTCCGCGGCTGAGCGGCGCGCCGCAGCCGTGGCGGCGGATTCGGAGGGCATCGCCAGTCGTACCAGCGACGGCCGCGTGGAGCCGGTACGGCCTTCTGAATTCCTCGATTTTTTTCTGCCCGACCTGCCCTACCGCACCCGCAGCCAGTTGAAGCGTGGCCAGATCGCCTGGGAAGCGGGGCTGGACCTGCACGGCTACAGCCTCGACGATGCCCGCCTGGAGCTGGAGAGCTTTCTCAAGGAGGCGGCAGGCAGCCGTATGCGCTGCGTTTTGGTGGTGCATGGGAAGGCTTGGGGCAGTACCGCGGACTATCCGGTGATCAAAAGTCACGTCAATGCCTGGCTGCGGGAATGGCCCTCAGTGCTGGCCTTCTGCTCGGCGCGAGAGGGCGACGGCGGTACCGGCGCGGTCTATGTGCTGCTGCGTCGACGGGGATTCGACGCCTAGTCCTCCGGCTCGCCACCCGGCTCGCGTCCGAATGGCATCTGTGGTGGTTCGACAACCATGCCGCCACTACCGCCGTCACCCGTTCGGGTCCGCCCCTCATAGCGATCCAGGGCTTCCATGGCCAAGTGACGCCCCAGGCGGATCAGCGCCTCGGCGCGGTGAAATTCAAAAGCTCCACAGACCGTCTTGGGCACTTCGATCAGCACATCGGGTGGGTAACCGGCGATCTTGTACTTGGCCAACGAGGCCTGGGTGATATCGAACGAGGCCAGAATCATGTCGAGCCGACCCCATGCTCGGCGACCGTTGGTCGACCCTTCACGCGGTACGTTCGCCTTCCTCGCCTCATTCTCAGGTCCGCCCAACCCCTCGAACAGCCAGCGCGTGGCTCCCCGCACATCCATCCAACGCTTGGCGACGGCCTGCGCTTCAGCCGCCTCCTGCTCTTCTGTGGGCATCAGGTCCTCCAGCGTCACCGGCCGGGCGCTGTGCGCCGTCACGTTGACGGCCAGCATCATGTCGGCATGGGAGGAAACCGTTGGGGTGATCGGCAGCGGATTTAGCAGCCCACCATCCACCAGCGTACTGTCGCCGATATGGACCGGGGTGATGACGCCAGGGATGGCGATGGAGGCGCGGATCGCACGCAGCAAGGGACCCGACTGAAACCATACTTCGCGCTGGCGTATCAGATCGGTAGCCACAGTGGTCACCGGTATCGGCAGCTCCTCGATCCGAATGTCACCGATCAGCTCCTCTAGCTTGCTCATTACCTTGCTGGCACGCATGGCGCCCATTGGGCTCCATGTCACGTCGACCAGCTTGAGCACGTCGAAGTAGTCGAGCTCGCAGACCCAGTCGCGATAGGCGTCGAGCTTCCCTGAGGCATAGACGCCAGCGATGACCGCGCCCATGGAGCAGCCGGATATGGCAGCTATCTCGTAACCACGCGCTTCCAATACCTCGATCACGCCGATATGGGCATAGCCTCGGGCCCCGCCGCTGCCCAGGGTCAGCGCCACCCGTTTACTCTGCTCTTGCGCCTGCCTGCTGCTCATTGTGCTCCTCTCGTCATACCCCCGGATCGGCTATTGCAGCCACTCCGCAATGGCCGTTGCGACGCGCCCCACATTGGCCGGCTCCAGATGAAGGTGATGCCCCCCGGGCAGGACCCGCCGCACCAGTTGCGGCATCGCCGCACGGGCCGCACCGGCATTCTCCCGCTCACCCAGGATACCTGTCTCTCCTTCGATCAGCAGTGCCGGCGTACGGATCTCACCGAGCAACGCCAGTACCTGCTCCGGACTCAGACGTACCGGCGAGGGCCACAGCAGGCGGCCGTCGGTGCGCAGGCGCACGTGGCCATCCGCTTCAAGAATCAGGTTGCGCTCCACCAACGGAGTCGCCGTGACCGCATCGATCGGCGTCACGCCACCGGCTACACGCGCCGCCACGGCGGATTCGCTATCAGGATAGCGCGGCGGCGCCGAGCGCGTACGTCTGGCAGCTCGCAGCCCCTTGCGCAGCTGGGCCGCGCTCTCCCCGGCAGGTGTGGTCACCGCACCCAGCCCATCGATCAGGACGAGTCGCTCGATGCGCTCCGGCAATGCTGACGCCGTCAGACAGGCAACGCCTGCACCCATCGAGTGAGCCAACAATGACAAACGCTCCAGACCCAGCTCCTCGGCGGCATCGAGTAGGTCATGACAGTAGTCCCACAGAGCATAGTCGCCTTCTCGGTGTCCGGAGTGACCGTGGCCGGCGAAATCCAGCGCCACGATACGTATACCGAGACGTACGCACAGTAGAGGAGCCAGTCGGGAAAAGCTGGCTGCGTTGTCCAGCCAGCCGTGCAGTGCCAGCCAGGTAGGGGCGGAGCCTTCTCCCCAACTGAGCGCCGCCAGCCGACCTCCGGACAATGTCAAAACTTGCGCTTCGCTCATGCCTCGCCCTCCAGCAGCTCGTCGAGCATGGCAAGCAGTGCCTGGCGGGTCTCCTCGGGATGCTCCATGGGAAACATATGACTGCCCGGCACCAACGCCAGCGGAATGCCATGGGCAGCCAGGCGGCGACGGCGCCTGGGGGTTATCAGATCGGACTCGCTGCCGGCCACGAGACCGAACGGAATGCGCAACCGGCGCGGCAAGCGTGTCAGGTGATCGGGCAGGTTGCGAAAGATCTCGGTCTCGATGGCCGGATCGTAGATCAGCTCGGCCGCCCCGTCGTCTCGCAGCCGCGTTCCGCCCTCGACGTAGTCGTGCAGCGCTTCAGGGGTGAAACGGCGAAACAGCCCGCGACGGCGCAGATGATTGGCCATGGCCTCTCGATCGGGCCAGGAGGCCCGTCGCCCGTGGCTCTTGCCTGCCGGGGTGACGCGGTCGACGAAGCCGAAGCGCTTGGCGACTTTCATGCTCCAGGCATCGAGCCCCAGCATCAGCGGCGGGTCGAGCATCACCACGCAGCGAAACCGTCGCGGCGCATGTTCCGCCGCCATCGCCATCAGCACACCCCCCATGGAGTGGCCGACACCGATGACGGGCCCGTCATCGTCGATCACGTGCTCGAGCAGCTCGTCTCGCAAGGCCAGCCAGTTGGCGCCGACCGGATAATCGGGGTGATGGCCCAGGCGGTCGACGGGGTGAATGTCGAAGCGCTCATGCAGCGGGGCCAGTAGGCTGCGATAGCTCATACCCGGGAAGCCGTTGGCATGGGCGAAGACCAGGCGCTGTCGCGGTGGGGTAGCACGTTCATTCATGACGTAGTCCAGAGTCGGATCGGGCAGGTCGCCAGTGGCGATAGCAGGCTAACGGGTTTACTCTATCTCGCCAAGTCGACCTCCGCCCCATATCGATCATCATGTCCTGGAGTGCTGCCATGCCTCGCCCTAACCGACCACGGCGCGACACGCGCGTGCGCAATCGTCTGTTCTTCGCCACCATCTTCGCCGCCATTATCGCCGGCCTTTGGCTGGTACGCTGACATGAGCCTCCACGATCTCTTTTTCGCCACCCTGGAAGTCACACTACCGGTGTTCGCCATGGTCTTTATTGGCCTGGGGCTCAAGCGCCTGGGCTGGATCGACCAAGCTTTCATTGCAACCGCCTCAAGCCTGGTCTTCAAGGCTACCATGCCGACGTTGATCTTCCTCAGCATCATCCGTGCCGATCTGGATGCGACGCTCAACCCTGCACTATTGGGCTTCTTCGCCTTGGCGACCCTGGCCAGCTTCCTGTTGACCTGGGGCTGGGCCACTCTGCGTGTGCCCTACGCCGACCGCGGCGTTTACGTGCAGGGGGCTTTCCGTGGCAACTGCGGCATTGTGGGTCTGGCCTTGGCCGCTGGCATGTACGGCGACTACGGTCTTTCCGCGGGCGGGCTGCTGCTTGGCGTCGTCATTCTGACCTATAACGCCTTTTCGGTTATCGTCCTGGCCACCTACCAAGAGGACAAGAGTGCGGATTGGCGCAGCATTACCAGCCATATCGTACGTAATCCGCTGATCCTAGCTGTAGTAGCGGCCATCCCGGTAGCGGCATTGGAACTGCGCCTGCCCGGTTGGGCGATGACCTCGGGGCAGTACTTCGCATCGCTGACGCTGCCACTGGCGCTGATCTGTATCGGCGCCACCCTGTCGTTGGGTTCGATACTCGAGTCGGGGCGGCTGGCCACTGGCGCCAGCCTGATGAAGATGGTCACTCTGCCGGTTGCCGCCACTTTTGCCGCTTGGCTGGTCGGTTTCGAGGGGCGTGAATTGGGCGTTTTGTTCCTGTTCTTTGCCAGCCCCACAGCGGCAGCAAGTTTCGTCATGGTCAAGGCGATGGGAGGCAATGCCGCGCTCTCGGCCAACATCATCGCCCTGACCACGCTGATGGCCAGCGTGACCATCACCGCCGGTGTCTTTGCACTCAAGGTAGCGGGCTGGATCTAGCCGCCGCTGCGGATGACGACCTCGAACTGCTCCAGACCACCGCCCTCGCCGACCGCCTCCTTGGGCATGGGGTTGGCGTGAGCCTGCTTGAAGTCATCGCTCCCGACCCAGGCGCGAAAAGCCTCCTGGCTCTCCCACTCGGTTTCGACAACATAGGGGGCTTGATTGCCGAGCGGACGCAGTACGCGCATGGCGACGAAGCCAGGCTGTTTGTCGATCTCGCCAGCCCGGGCGCGAAAGCGCGCCTCGAATGTCTCTTCGTACCCCGGCTTGACGGCAACACGGTTGTTGACAATGAAGCTCATGGTGAACTCCCTTTCAGCGAATGTCGCTAGGTGTGGTAAAGCGTAGCAGCCGGGCGCAGCCCGCCGCCCATACCTCGCTCTCGAGTTCGGCAATGGCAGCGGTGGGAAAGGCGAGGCCGTGATCGGAGCGCCCATCGACCAGGAGCCCTGTGAGCAGCCCCACCAGAGGCATATGGCTGACCAGGATGACGGGGGGACCTGCGCCTTCGCCGAGCAGCCAGTCGCAGACCTCGCTTGGTGAATCATCGGGGGTAATGAGGGGCGATTCGACAGGCTCGGCCCCCAGGGCAGCGGCCAGATGGGCGGCTGTCTGTCTTGCTCGACGGTAGGGGCTTGCGTAAAGTCGGACACCATCCGATGGTTGTCGAGCGACCCAATCGGCCATGCGCCTGGCCTCCTCATGGCCGTGGGAGGTCAGCTCTCGCTCGCGGTCCGGCCAACCATGTCCGGCCTCACCGTGGCGCATGATGTAGAGTCGCGAGGTCACGGCCCATCCTCGCCCGTGTCGACCCGGCGATGGGCCTGCTGCACGGCCTCGCGTGGCAATACGAATTCAACGTCGCTGCTCTGCTCGCCGCGCATCAGCATGCGCGCCATTTCACGAGCCGGCACGTCTTCAAACAGCACTTGATACAGTCCTTCCGCCAACGGCATGTAGACGCCATCCTTACGCGCCTTGTCACGTACCAGACGCACCGTATTGACCCCCTCGGCCACCTGCCCCAGCGCCTCGACCGCTTCATCGAGTCGTTTGCCCTGCCCCAGGGCATAGCCAACGCGATAGTTACGCGAGAGCTGCGATGAGCAGGTAACGATCAGGTCGCCCACCCCGGCAAGCCCCAGGAAGGTCATGGGATTGGCCCCGAGGCTGACGGCGAAGCGCCCCATCTCGGCCAGCGCACGCGTCATCAGCATACTGCGAGTGTTCTCGCCCATGCCCAGCGCGGCGGCCATCCCGGCAGCGATGGCATAGATATTCTTCAACGAGCCGCCCAGCTCGACGCCATAGCGGTCGTTACTGGCATAGACACGAAAGTAGTCGCAGCTCAGGGCCTGCTGCACCCGAGTCCGTGTCAGTGCATCGTCGCTGGCCACCACGGTGGCGGTCAGCTGCTTTTGCGCGATCTCGGTAGCCAAGTTGGGCCCCGAAATCACACCGATATGGGCAAATCCGGTCTCCTCCTCGAGGATCTGGCTCATCAGCTTGAAGCCCTCTTCCTGGATACCCTTGGTGGTGCTTACCAGGATCTGCTCGGCATTGAGCCAGGGCCGTGCCTGACGTACCACCTCTCGAAAGGCCTGGGAGGGAATCGCCACCAGCACCAGCTCAGCATCCTCGACGACGGCCTGCATATCGCTCGAGGCACGCACTGCCGGATTGATGGTGTAATCCGGTAGGTAGCGCGAATTGCGATGCTCATGATTGATCTGGGCGGCAAGCGCCGGGTCGCGCAGCCACTGACACACTCGGGCACCATTGTCGGCGGCAATGCTAGCCAGCGCGGTGCCGAAGCTGCCGCCACCCAGGACTGCTACGCGCATGGGAACGTCTGACATGTCTGCCCCGCAAAATCGTTCGGTCGGTGAAACGGAAGAAACGTCATGAGTGTAACGAAGAATGCCCCCTTCCGGGGGCATTCGAGGCCTTGCTTCAGTGCTGAGGCCATAGGCCTTGCAACTCGCTCAGTCGATCATCGACAGCAGCGAGTCGATGCTATCACGCGCATCGCCGTAGAACATCCGCGTATTCTCCTTGTAGAACAGCGGGTTTTCGATGCCGGAGTAGCCCGTGCCCTGGCCACGCTTGCAGACGAATACCACGGTGGACTTCCACACCTCGAGCACCGGCATGCCGGCAATGGGGCTGTTGGGATCGTCCTGCGCCGCCGGATTGACGATATCGTTGGAGCCGATGACGATAGTCACATCGGTCTTGGGGAAATCATCGTTGATCTCATCCATTTCCAGCACGATATCGTAGGGCACTCTGGCTTCGGCCAGCAGCACGTTCATATGCCCCGGCAAACGACCGGCCACCGGGTGGATGGCGAAACGCACTTCCTTGCCGGCGGAACGTAGCTTACGTACCAGTTCGCTCACGGCGTTCTGGGCCTGGGCCACGGCCATGCCGTAGCCCGGCACGATGACTACGCTGTCGGCGTTATTGAGGCTACTCGCCACGCCAGCGGCATCGATAGCCACCTGCTCACCTTCGATCTCGGCAGCCGGCCCCTGGGTGCCGCCACCGAAGCCCCCGAGGATAACGCTGACGAAGTTGCGGTTCATCGCCTTGCACATGATGTAGGAGAGTATCGCACCGGACGAGCCCACCAGCGCCCCGGTGACGATCAGCAGGTCGTTGGATAGCGTGAAGCCGATGGCCGCCGCCGCCCAGCCGGAATAGCTGTTGAGCATCGACACCACTACCGGCATGTCAGCACCGCCGATACCCATGATCAGGTGCCAGCCGATGAAGAATGCCAACGCTGCAAGTATCAGCAGGGTCCAGAAGCCGGCTCCGTTGAGGTAGAGAATCGCCAGCAGCAGGCTGAGTGCAGCCGCACCGGCATTGAGCATGTGGCCACCAGGCAGCTTTTGCGGCTTGCCATCCACCTTGCCGGCCAGCTTGCCGAAGGCGACCACCGAGCCGGTGAAAGTCACCGCGCCGATGAAGATGGCGAACACCACTTCAAGTTGCAGGAAAGTGAGTTCATCCGGTGCCTTGGTCGCCACCAGCGCAGCGAAGGCCGAGAACTCCTGGTAGCCGGTGCCGATAGCCTGGGCAGCCAGCACGCGGCGCCGTTCGAGATCGGCGTTCCAGGCCACGAACACCGCGGCCAGGCCGACGAAGCTGTGCAACGCTGCCACCAGCTGGGGCATTTCGGTCATCGCCACTCGCGTGGCTACCTTCCAGCCGATCACCGAACCAATCACGATCATCGGAATCATCAGCCAGTAGTTGCCGATGCCCGGACCGAAGGCGGTGAAAAGCACTGCCACCGCCATGCCGACGATGCCGTACCAGACGGCCCGCTTGGCCTTCTCCTGGTTGCTCAACCCACCCAGGGAGAGCACGAAGAGAACGCTTGCCGCGATCGCCGCGGCGGAAACAAAACCTTGACCTAACATGTCTTCACTCCGCCGCTCAGGATTTCTGGAACATGGCCAGCATCCGGCGTGTCACCAGGAAGCCACCCACGATGTTGATGGTGGCGATCAATACCGAGATCCCCGCCAGAAGCACCACTATCCAGTTCCCAGAGCCGATCTGCAGTACGGCACCGAGAATGATGATGCCCGAGATGGCATTGGTCACCGCCATCAACGGCGTATGCAGCGAATGGCTGACATTCCAGATCACTTGGAAACCGACGAAGCAGGCCAGCACGAAAACGATGAAGTGCTGCATGAAAGAGGCCGGCGCGATCTGGCCAAGCAGCAGCATCAGCGCACCGCCAACACCGAGCAACGTGACCTGACGCTTGGTCTGGGCCTTGAAGGTGGCAAGTTCGGCTGCACGCTTCTCCTCCGGCGTGGGCTCCTTGACTTTCTCCTTGGGCTTGGCCGCGGCAATCGCCTTCACCTTGGGCGGCGGCGGCGGGAAGGTGATCTCGCCCTGGTGGGCCACCGTGGCGCCACGAATCACATCGTCTTCCATGTCGTGCACGATCGCGCCGTCCTTTTCCGGCGTCAGATCGGTGAGCATATGGCGGATGTTGGTGGCATAGAGCAGCGACGACTGGGTGGCCATGCGCGAGGGGAAATCGGAGTAACCGACGATGGTCACGCCATTGTCGCTGACCACCTTCTCATTAGGTTGGGTCAGATCGCAGTTACCGCCCTTCTCTGCCGCCAGGTCGATGACCACCGATCCTGGCTTCATCGCCTTGACCATGTCCTCGAGCCACAGCTTGGGCGCCGGGCGGCCGGGAATCAAAGCGGTGGTGATGACAATGTCGACCTGTGGGGCCTGCTCTCGGAACAGCGCCAACTGCTTTTCACGAAATTCGGGGCTGGAGGGCGCCGCATAGCCACCGGTGCCGGAGCCGTCCTGCGTATCCTCGAAGTCGAGAAACAGAAACTCGGCGCCCATGGACTCGATCTGCTCGGCC
This sequence comes from Halomonas sp., assembly GCF_020832045.1. Taxonomy (GTDB): domain Bacteria; phylum Pseudomonadota; class Gammaproteobacteria; order Pseudomonadales; family Halomonadaceae; genus Halomonas. The sequence continues at coordinate 33,047 of NZ_JAFIFK010000003.1, read as the reverse complement.
ACTTCGGGCCGCACATCGAAAGCGCGGACCACGGCGCCAAGGCTGGTTGCCGTGCCAATGGCGGCAAGCCCGGCTACGCCGGCGCCGATGACCAGCACCTTGGCCGGCGGTACCTTGCCGGCAGCAGTGACCTGGCCGGTAAAGAAGCGTCCGAAGTTGTTGCCCGCCTCGATCACCGCGCGATAGCCGGCGATATTGGCCATGGAGGAGAGGGCATCCATTTTCTGGGCGCGGGAAATTCGCGGCACCATGTCCATGGCGATGACGGTGCCCCCCTGGGCGCGACAGCGCTCCAGCAGTGCCTCGTTCTGTGCCGGCCAGAAGAAGCTGATCAAGGTCTGACCCTGGCGCAGGCGATCGGCTTCCGCCTCGCTCGGCTCGCGCACCTTGATGACCACTTCGGCATCGCGCCATAGCGCCTCGGCACTCTCCACAACGGTTACGCCGGCATTGCGATAGGCGTCATCATCGAAGCCGGCGGCAATTCCAGCCCCGGATTCGATCATACAGTCGTGTCCAAGCTTCTGTATGAGCTGCGCACTGTCAGGGGTCAGCGCGACACGCGCTTCTCCTAGGGCGAGCTCTTTGGGTGCACCAATCTTCACGTTGGATCTCCCTTATGGTTATAGAAAGGTCGTAAAGGCAAACAGTTATTCATACCTGACCATGCCGCAATGCACAACAGCCATGCCCTCTTTTTGATCGCACCCGAATGTAACACTATGCAGCTGAAATTATGGAAAAAAGACTGGATGACGTTTACGTCAAAGGCAATCGAAAGGATCCCTTGATACCAAAAAAAGGCCGCCCGAAGGCGGCCATATACAGGAGGTTTTGCTAGCGCGAATCACGACGTCAGCAGGGTATTGAGGCGGCGCACGTAGGCTGCCGGGTCATCCAGATGGCCGCCCTCGGCAATGATGGCCTGGTCGAGCAGCACCAAGGCAAGATCATCGAAGCGCTCACCTTCGGCCGATTCGAGTTTTGCCACCAGCGCGTGCGCCGGGTTGAGTTCGAGAATCGGCTTCACCTCCGGCATTTTCTGGCCGGCGGCCTCCATGATGCGACGCATCTGGAAGCCCATCTCGTGCTCGGGCAGTACCACGCAGGCCGGAGAGTCGGTCAGGCGGTGAGTCACTTTCACCTCCTGCACATGATCGCCAAGCGACTCCCTGACCCGCTTGACCAGATCCTCCTTGGCTTTGGCGGTTTCTTCCTGAGCCTTCTTCTCCTCCTCGCCCTCGATCTCACCGAGGTCGAGCTCACCCTTGGCCACGTCGACGAAGCGCTTGCCCTCGAACTCCTGCAGATGGCTCATCAGCCACTCATCGATGCGGTCGTGCATCAGCAGCACTTCGATGCCCTTCTTGCGGAAGATCTCCAGGTGCGGGCTCGACTTGGCTGCGTTGAAGCCGTCAGCGACGATGTAGTAGATTTTCTCCTGCCCTTCCTTCATGCGCGAGAGGTAGTCGGCCAGCGACTGGTCCTGGGTGGCGCTGTCGGTGTGGGTGGTGGAGAAGCGCAGCAGCTCGGCGATCTTGTCGCAATTGGAGAAGTCCTCCGCCGGCCCCTCCTTGAGCACGCTGCCGAATACGTTCCAGAAGGTCTGATAGGCCTCTTTGTCCTTGGCCAGCTTCTTGAGCATGTCCAATGCCCGCTTGGTCAGCGCGCTCTTGATCTTCTCGACCTTGGGATCCTGCTGCAGCAGCTCGCGGGAGACGTTCAGCGACAGTTCGCGAGTGTCCAGTACACCCTTTATGAAGCGCAGGTAAAGCGGTAGGAACTGCTCGGCGTCATCCATAATGAAGACGCGCTGGACGTAGAGCTTGACCCCGCGGGAGCCGTCACGCTCGAACAGATCGAACGGTGCGCGCCCCGGCACGTAGAGCAGGCTTGTATATTCAAGCTTGCCCTCGACCTTGTTATGGCTCCAGGACAACGGGTCGCTGTAATCGTGAGCCACGTGCTTGTAGAACGCCTTGTACTCATCGTCGGAAACCTCTCCCTTGGGCCGCGCCCACAGCGCCGTGGCCTCGTTGACGGTTTCCCAACTGGTAACCTCACTGCCCTCGATGGCGTTGCCCTCGTCGTCCTTGGCCGTTTCGACCTTGGACATGCGCACCGGAACCTCAATGTGGTCAGAGTACTTGCGGACCAGCCCGCGCAGGCGGAAATCGTCGGCGAACTCCTTGGCATCTTTCTTGAGGTGCAGAACGATCTCGGTGCCGTGCCGCTCGCACTCGACGTCGGCGACGGTGAACTCCCCTTCGCCCTTCGAGCGCCACTCGACGCCCTCGGCCTTGTCCGTACCCGCCCTGCGGGTTCGCACCGTGACCTCGTCGGCGACGATGAAGCTGGAGTAGAAGCCGACACCGAATTGACCGATCAGGCGTGCATCCTTCTGCTGCTCGCCGGAGAGCTGCTTGAGAAACTCGGCGGTGCCGCTGCGCGCGATGGTACCGAGGTTCTTGATCACCTCGTCACGGCTCATGCCGATGCCGTTGTCGCGTACGGTCACAGTCTGTGCCTTGTCATCGTGCTCGATCTCGATGCGCAGCTCGCTGTCGCCTTCGTAGAGAGCATCGTTGTCGAGAGCGGCATAGCGCAGCTTGTCGCAAGCATCGGCGGCGTTTGAAATCAGCTCCCGCAGGAAGATCTCCCTGTTCGAGTACAGGGAGTGGATCATCAGGTGCAGCAGCTGCTTCACCTCGGTCTGGAAGCCGAGGGTTTCCTCGTGAGCGGTCGTGGACATGGATCGGTTACCTCATGGCTTGAACCCGCAGCGGCGCATGGCACCGCTGCTCCTGAACTGTTCAGCGATATGGGGTCCGTATCCGGTATTTCAAGCGTCGTTCGGTTCGGGTGTGCCCAGCACCAAGTGCAGGCGCGAGGTGGCCACCGGCTGGCTCTCGTCGTCCTGCCAGGCCGTGACCTGGACATTGGCCAACCGACGCCCTTCGCGCAGTAGCTGGCATCTGGCGTGGGTGGTCACTACCCTCGCCGTGCGCAAGTAGTCGATGGAGAAGTCGACGATACGTGGCAGCCTCGGCTCGCGGGCCGAGAGCATCAGGTCGAGGGTGCCGGCGGTTTCCATGAAGGCGGCGACCACGCCGCCATGCAGAGCAGGCAGCAGGATGTTGCCGATATTGTGTTCGCGGGGCTCCATATGGAACACCAGGCCACCGCCCGAGGAGTCCTGAGTAGCGGAAATTCCCACGTAGCGCGCATAGGGCAGCCGCTCGAGCCAGGCAGTGACGTCGCCCTCGGCACGGGTTCTGGCCAGCCAGGTCGCATCATGAAAGCTCTCAGTCATGACCGATATCTCCGAATAGCGCCTCGGCGAAACCCGGCGGCGTATTGCGGGGTCCGAGGCGGACGAAATTGCCGATACCGCGGGCAATTGGCCGTTCCGGCTCCTGCCACAGCGTACCCTCGGTGAATACCATCGCGCCGGTCACTCTCAGCACTCGCGCTTCGGCCATGATCGGCTGACCGGCCAGGGCCGGCCGGTAGTGATCGACTCGCAGGTCAAGCGTGGGGCAGACCTCTGGAGATGGCAGCCCGCACAGCACGGCGGAGCCGCAAACCGTATCCAGCAGCATGGTCAGCACGCCTCCGTGGACAAGACCCCGCTCGGTGTCGCCCAGCAGCTCGTCACGCCAGGGCAGGCACATTTTCACCCAAGGGGGGGAAACCTCCACCACCGCGAGGCCGAGCTCCCGTGTATGCGGGATGACATTGACGAAACGGGCCAGGCCAGCTCGCCAGGCGTCAGGGCTTCGGTCTGTCGTGGCAGACCCATTGTATGGCTCGGCATTTGCGCTCACTCTTTCCCCCAACAAGCGTTTGATCCAGTTCAGCCAGACTAGACGGCGGCCAGCGGCGAGACAAGCGTGACATCACTGACAGCAGCGAGGCCGAACGAGAAAGCGCTGCAATGGTCTACTCAAAACGGCTCCAATGGGCCAGGATACAGGGTTCGTCATCGCCGCTCGGAGGCCGTTTACATGCGCCATTTTTCTCCCTTGCACCGCGCAGCTGGCTGGCTGGCCGCTGCAGCCTTGAGCTTCACCGTCTCCGCGCATGCCCAGCCCAGCGACAGCGCTCTGCGTACGGCACTCGAAGCCGCTCGCAGCCAGCAGTGGCAGCGCATCGACCAGGCAGCCATCGAGGGTCATGTACTGGAAGGCTATGTGGAATACCACCGTCTGCGTAGCCGCCTGCCCCAGGTGGAACCCAGCCAGGTACTCGACTTCATCGAACGCTATCAGGACTCACCTCTCGGCGAATGGATGCGCGGCCAGGCGATCAGTCGTTACGGCGACGCCGGCCGCTACGGCAGCCTGCTCGCCGTGGCAGATGGCGAGCCCAGCGGCACCGAGCGTCAGTGCCATTATTATACGGCGCTGCTCGGCAGCGACCCTATGGCGGCAGCCGAGGGCGGCCGTCGGTTATGGCACGTCGGCCGCTCGCAGCCCTCGGCCTGCGACACCCTGTTCAACCGCCTGCGTGCCAGCGGCGATATCGCTGAGCAGGACATCTGGGAGCGCAAGATGCTGGCCTGGGAGCAAGGCGAAACCGGGTTGGTCAGCTTTCTGGGACGGCAGCTCGGCAGCCGCTGGCAAGAGGGCATCGATGCCGTGGACAGGCTGCAGCGCAGCTACGCCGACATCACACGCGTGCCTACCTGCATCGGCCCGGAGTGTCGCGGCAGCGGCCCGCTGTTCGCTTCCGCCATGCATGGATTCACGCGTGCCGATACCGAAGCGGCCATGGAAGCGTGGCGCAAGATCTCGTCTCACCTGCCGATCGAAGATCGCCACCGCCATGCGATAGAAGAAGACCTCGCCTTCTACTCTCTGGTACGAGGCATCGATCATAATCTGTCATGGGTCGACGAGGCCCTGCCGCGGATCGCCACCACTCGCGTCCTCGAGCTGCGTATCCGCCACGCCCTGGCCAACCGCGACTGGGTCGACACCCTGCGCTGGATCGACATGCTTCCCGACGACAGCCGGGACGATAGCCGCTGGCAATACTGGCGGGCACGCGCGCATGAGCAGATGGGGGACTCGGAACGGGCGGAAGTGGCTTATGCGCGGGCCGCTCAGGGTCGCAACTTCTTTGGCTTCGCCGCAGCGGATCGTATCGGACGCCCTTATTCGTTGAACCTGGAACGCAGCCACTTCGACGAGAGCTTTCGCGACGAAGTGTCCCGCTGGCCCACCGTGCAACGTACCGAAGCGTTGATGCGCATCGGCGAGGACGGCTTGGCCAACAGTGAATGGCTGCATGCCGCGGCCACGGCCTCACCGCGAGAGGTCAGGGCGCTGGCCGATTATGCCAAGCGGCGTGGCTGGCATGCCCGGCTGGTACAGACGACCATCACCGCACAGCTGTGGGACGCGCTCGACTGGCGCTTCCCGGAAGCCTATCGCGAGCATTTCATGTACTGGGGCCAGCAGACGGGGGTAGATCCCTACCTGCTGATGGGCATAGCCCGTCGGGAAAGCGCCTACAACCCCGTGGCACTTTCGCCGGCCGGCGCTCGCGGCCTGATGCAGATCATGCCGGGAACCGCTACTCTGCTCAGCCGTCAGCTTGGCATCAGCGACCCTGGCCCCTACGGCGTTCTCGACCCCGAGATCAACATTCGTATGGGCAGCACCTACATTCGCGACATGACCAACCGCTACCGGGGCAACCGTCTTGCCGCCGCCGCGGCCTACAACGCGGGCCCCGGCCGGGTGGATCGCTGGCTGCGTGACGCACCGGAGGAGTTCGACCTTTTCGTCGAGTCGATTCCCTTCCGCGAGACCCGTGACTACGTCCAGGCGGTGCTTTCCTATCGCGTGATTTTCGAGAGCCTGGCCAACGGCGGCAGCAGCGAAGGCGTATCGATGCTCAGTCAGACGGAGAAGACGGTGCGCTACGACGCCTCCCTTCTCGCTCGTAACTGAAGGCAGGCAGGCCTGGCCCAGTCGGGTCAGGCCGGCTGGCGTTCAAGTGCCAGCCTGACCCCGAACAGGATGAGCACCGCTCCCGTTGCACCGTTCAGCACGCGCGCGAAGAGCCGGCTGCCGAGCCAGCGGCCCGCACTGCCCACCATGAAGACGATGGCGATCTGCCATACATTGGCGACCACGAAATGCACCCCGGCGAGCCACAAGGACTTGAGCAGCGCCGGATCCGTCGGGGCGATGAACTGCGGCAGAAACGCCATGTAGAAGACCACGGTCTTGGGGTTGAGCACATTGGACAGCAATCCTTCGCGCATCGGCCGCCAAATCGGCACGGCTTCCTGCCCGCCTTGCACTGATCCGAGCGGTAACCCTTGGCCGCGCCGTGCTGCCAGAAGGCCGTTGATGCCCAGCCAGACAAGATACCCCGCACCGGCCAACTTCAGGGCGCTGAAGGCCCATGCCGACTGCAGCAGGATGAGCGATATACCCAGCGCCGAAATGGTGGCGTGCACGAACAGGCCACAGCAGATCGCCAGGCTGGTCAGCACACCATCGCGAACCCCTCCTCGGGCTGTGTTACGAATGACCAGCAGGGTGTCGACGCCAGGGCTCATCGACAGCAAGGTAATGGCGATCAGGAAGGGCCAGAACTGCGCATCTACCATGTCGGTGGCTCCGTTCACACGGCCCATTCCGGGCCATCGATTGTCTGGACGCTTGGAATTTTTCTAACTAAAGTGGATTGAGTGAAAGTCATGGCTGGAGCGCGTCACCCTAAACAGCGCTCTCCAGGAGTGGCTTTCGCTGCATGGCAAGAAGCCGAGGCCGTCTTGCTGTACTGCGCGTCTCACCTCTCTGGCATGCACTTGGGGCATCGCGACACCGCGGGCCCGGGACGATCCATCTGTAAGCAAGGAAAAACGACAATGGCAACCGGCACTGTCAAGTGGTTCAACGACACCAAGGGCTATGGCTTCATCTCTCCGGACGACGGCGGGGATGATCTGTTCGCACACTTCTCCGAGATTCAGGCTGAAGGCTTCAAGACCCTGCAGGACGGTCAAAAGGTGACCTTCGAAGTCACCCAGGGCAAGAAAGGCCTTCAGGCCTCCAACATCCGGCTGGCCAACTGAGGCTCTACCTCAGCTGACACCGGGGCCAGCTCTTCCATGGGTCTGGCAACCTGACGAAAAGGTCCACTCCTCTCACGGAGTGGGCCTTTTTTCATCGCGTGTTCGTCACTCGATGTCGAAGCGCGGCGCTTCACCCGTCTCGCTGCGCTCTGCTTCTTCGAACTGCTGCTCCAATTGGCGCTGTGCTTCTTCGAAGCGGCGCTCAGTCTCTTCGAGCCAGGCGTCGACGTCCGACTGCGTCACTTCCCCGGTTCGCTCCGCTTCCCGATCGATCGCCGAGGAAGCGTCGTTTTCATCACCACCCATTGGCTCGATGCGCGTTTCGCCATTGCCTTCCATGGGCTCGAGCGCGGGTGGGCTCTGCTCGACTTCCTCGAACTGCTGATCGATCTGGCGCTGCGCCTCTTCGAAGCGACGCTCGGTATCTTCGATGATGGCATCGATATCGGAGCGAGTCGGCTCGCCGGGAAGCGCCCCCCCCTCCTCCAGCGTGTCGACCGGGGACTCCCCCAGGGTATCGGCATCGGCCTCGATCTCCTCGTCGGGCTCGAGCTCGGTTTCCTCTTCAGGGATCGCTGGTAGCGACTCATCTTCGGTGGGCACCTCCTCCTCAGCAGCGGGCGGCGGTGTTTCCGGCTCCTGCTCCGTCACCTCGATGTCAGGCTCCGCTTCGTTGACCGATTCGTCAGGCTGAGCCGTGGTGCCAGCCTCTTCGCCATTCTCGCCGCAGCCAGCCAGCCCGAGGGCAAGCGTGAATGCCACGGCGGCAGGTATCCAGGGTGTCTTGGCCATCGGCTTTCTCCCATCCATATGAGACCAGCAAAAGGGCCCTATTCCAGCAGAGCCCGGCAGCCACTGCAACAAACCGCAGATTCACGCTGCTTCGTACGTTGGACAACGTCATGGTGAAACGATCCCGAATCGGGCACGTCACCGCAAGGCAGTCAACGGCAAGGGACAATTCAACGACCAAGCCACGGCGCGCAGCAGCTCCGCCTCACGAGGGGATACCCGGCCATCGTGCTTGACGCAGTCGATCATGCCATCGAGCAGGCTGACGCGGTCATCCTCTGCCAGGAAAACGCAGCGCTCGAGCGCCTGGTCGAGCAGCTGCGGCGTTGCCGCTTGAGGTATGAATGCCTCAGCGAGACCCAACCGCTCGGCCGCCGTGTCATAGGCGGCTCTCGCCTCAGCCTCGTTTTCACCCCCTGCCAGTGCCAGGCTCGACAGCAACTGCGCCACCGCAGGCTCGGCCTGGGCCAGTGCAAGCTTTCTGCCCCGACGTGGCGGCTCTCCCTGGCTGCCCGCCATGATCAAACGGTGCAAGGCCCATTGCAGGGCGCCCGGCCGGTGCTCGGCCGCCATCAAGCGGCCGAGGCAATCGAGCAGCCGTGCATACTGAGCCACCGAGAGCTGCCTGAGCACGGGCAGGCAGAGCTCGATCAATGCCAGTCGCTGGCCCGGTCGAATCTTCGCAAGCGGTCGTTCGAGGTGCTCGAGCTCCGCGAGCACCTCCGGCATGGCCGCTTCTACCAGCGCCTCTCGCTGCCGCGTCCGGCTCGTTGGGTCGGCCCCCATCAAGATGCCATAGACCACGGCGCGGGCCGCATAGGGATCGTGAACGGCTTGCAGCAGTTTCCCGTCGATCTCTGTCAGGATCCCATGGGCCTGTTGAAGGTCCGCATGGCGTGGCTCGCCGACCCGCTGCGACAACATTCCACCAGCCAAAGCCAGAGCGCTTTCGCCCGGCTTGTCGCCGCGAGCGCCCTGGGGCGGATCGGCGTCGGCCGTTTCGCGGTGCTCAGGCTCCCTGGGCTCGGGCAGTTGCCCATCCCATCCGGGCTCGAGGCGACGAATGCGTGTCGTCAGCGGCGGATGCGTCGCGCTCAATCCACGCAGCCCAGGCAAACCACGACTGAAATAGAGATGACTGAACTCTTCGGCCTGGGTGGCCCGCAGTTCGGAGCCGTGGGCGTGCGCCGCCACCCGCTTGAGGGCACCGGTCAGACCATCGGGGTTCCGGGTGTATTGCACGGCGCTGGCGTCAGCCAGAAACTCGCGCTGGCGGCTGACTGCGGCCTTGATCAGATTGCCGCAGAGCGTACCGATGAAGCCCACTAGCATCAGCGCCACGCCCGCTGCCAGCAGCACCATATGGCCATTGCCCTGCCGGGAGCTGCGCACTGCGCGCCGAGTCGCCATACCGCGCAGCAGCATGCGACCGACGAGACCAATGACCAGAATGCCATACAGCAGCGCCACGAGACGCATGTTGAGGCGCATGTCTCCATGCAGTATATGGCTGAACTCGTGGGCTATCACACCTTGCAGCTCGTCCCGGGAGAGGCTGCGAATGGCCCCTTGCGTGATACCGATGGCGGCATCTTGCGGCGTATGTCCGGCAGCGAAAGCGTTGATGCCCGGTTCGTCGAGCAGATAAACCGCCGGTACCGGCAGCCCCGCGGCTATGGCCATCTCCTCCACCACGTTGAGCAACCGGCGCTCATCGGCATCCCGGGTGTCGGCATTGAGCGGCCTGCCACCAAGAGCTTCGGCTACAACGGCCCCACCAGCACGCAGCTGAAAATGACGGGCCATACTACTCAGGCCTACTACCAGTACCACACCACCCGCCACCGCACCCAACAGCCAGGGGTCGAGCAGCAGAGCGAGTGGATCGCCACCCTGCTGACCACCATCCAGCAGCGCCATGGCCAGTGCTACGACCGCGACGGCGGCTGCGATCATGCCGAGCACGGCAACGAGCAACAGCAGCATCAGCCATAGGGTCAGGCGGCGGGCACGTGCCTGGGCACCGAAGAAATCCATCGTCGCGTTCCGTCAGAAGCTGATGCGAGGCGCCGCCTGAATCTCGGCGCTATCGTCGAACTCCAGCAGCGCCGCGTCTTCGCGGTGTCCCATGGGGCCTGCCAGCAACACCGGCGGAAAGCTCTGCTTGTAGGTGTTGTACTGCATGACGGCGTCATTGAAGGCCTGACGAGCAAAAGCAACACGGTTCTCGGTGCTGGTCAAGGTTTCAGACAGCTGGCGCATGTTGTCCGATGCCTTCAAGTCGGGGTAGGCCTCCATCACCACGTTGAGCCTACCCAGGGCGGCGCCCAATACACCTTCGGCACCAGCCAATTCAGCCATGGCGCCCGGCTCACCCGGCCTTGCCGCCGCCGACTTGAGCCCGGCGAGAGCCGCATTGCGGGCTTCGGTCACGGCGGTGAGCGTATCGCGCTCATGGGCCATGTAGGCCTTGGCGGTTTCGACCAGATTGGGGATGAGGTCATAACGTCGCTTGAGCTGTACTTCGATCTGGGCAAAAGCATTCTGATAGCGGTTTTTCAGCGCCACCAGGCGGTTATAGATGCTGGCCCCGTAGACCACCAGTAGAGCCACCACGACCAGCACGACGATCAATGTCACATTCATTCGCTCTCTCCCATCCGACGCCAACGCCACGAACTTGATGTACATCAATGGCGGAGCCTGCATTAGCGCCTGCTCAATGTCATAAGCCGATGGTATAGTGTGGCAGCCGTAGGAGCCAGTCGCCTGCCAAGATGCGGGCATCGTGTCGCGGCGTCTAGCCCAAGCGATCATTGCCAGGGAGTCGGACTTGGTAGCGCAACTCAAGGATTTCGTTCACGCACTGGTCCATGCCCTGCGCAACCTGCTGCCCATCATCGTGGTCGTGGTAGCGTTCCAGGCTCTGCTCTTGCGTGAGTGGCCGGAGGGTGGACTCAGCATGGCGCTGGGGCTACTGATCGTTGCCTTGGGGGTGGCTCTGTTCCTGCAAGGTCTCGAGCTAAGCATCTTCCCGGTAGGCAAGCGCCTCGCCAATCAGTTCACGAAACGCGGCTCGATGCCCTTGCTGATGCTGTTCGGCTTTGCCATCGGCTTCTCCGCTGTCGTGGCGGAGCCGGCCCTGATTGCCGTGGCCGAACAGGCCGCCATGATCAGCGACGGCCGTATCGACGCCCTCACCCTGCGTCTGATCGTGGCAGGCTCGGTGGGGCTGGTGATGGCGCTGGGGGTGTTTCGGGTGATCCTTGGCCACCCGCTGCACTGGTACATGATCGTCGGCTACGTCGTGGTGGTGCTGGTCACCTTCTTCGCTCCCGAAGAGATCGTCGGGCTGGCCTACGACTCCGGCGGCGTGACGACCAACATCGTCACCGTGCCGCTGATCGCCGCCCTGGGTATCGGCCTGGCCTCCTCGATACGCGGCCGCAATCCGCTCATCGACGGCTTTGGCCTGGTCGCACTGGCTGTCATGGTCCCGATGATCAGCGTGCAGCTTTACGGCATTCTGGTCTATGCCGATCCGGGCACACTGGCCGGGGGCGCCGAAGCCCTGCTCGCCGAGAACGACGTCACCCCGCCGGCCGGCTGGGTCAGCATGATTCTCGATCTGTTCAGCATGTTGCGCGACGTACTGCCGATCATTCTGGTCATCCTGTTCTTCCAGTACGCCGTACTGCGGCATCCGCTAGCCAGCCCGCTCAAGGTGGGAGTAGGCTTCGCACTGGTTATCGTCGGACTGTATGCCTTCGTGGTGGGACTCAAGCTCGGCCTGTTCCCCATCGGCCAGAGCATGGCGGCGCAGCTGATCGGCTTCGATACCTGGCTATGGGTCTATCTGTTCGCCTTCTGCATCGGCTTCGCCACCACCATGGCCGAGCCGGCACTGATCGCCGTGGGACAGCAAGCCGAGGAAGCCGCGGCCGGCAAGATTCAGGGCAACGTCATCCGTATTCTGGTGGCAATGGGCGTGGCGATCGGGATCACTATTGGCGTGCATCGCATCATCAGCGGCGACTCGATCCACTATTACATCATCGGGGGGTACCTGCTGGTGATCCTGCTTACTGCCCTGGCGCCCCGCTACATCGTGGCGCTGGCCTTCGACCTGGGCGGCGTGACCACCTCCGAAGTGACGGTACCGCTGGTCACCGCGCTGGGGATCGGCCTGGCCAGTCAGATCGAGGGGCGCAATGTGCTGATCGACGGCTTCGGGCTGATTGCCTTCGCCTCGATCTTTCCTATCGTGACCGTGATGAGCTATGCCATCGTGATGGAGTGGATGGCAAAGCGGGGAGGCAAATCAAGATGAAGTTTTCGCTATTGGTCGCCATCGTACCCGAAGAGCTCGAACAGGAGTGCATCGATGCTGCGACCGAGGCCGGCGCGGTCGGCATGACGCTGATGACCGGCCGGGGCATTGGCGGTGAACGAAAGAAGACCTTTTTCGGGCTGACCTACGAGGGCAGCCAGAGCATCATGCTGTTGACCCTCGAGAAGGGACTTTCGCTGAAAGTGCTCAAGGCGATACGCCTGGTGCTCAACCCTAGCGGCGAGGATTCACGCGGCCTGGTCATGACGCTGCCGGTGGAGCACCTCGGTGGCATCGACATGGCGCAGATCAAGCGCTTCGAAGAGCGACTCAGGCACGACGTTTGAGCGAGTGATTGAAGGAGAGAACGAGATGCTGGTCAAGGACATCATGAACCGCGACGTGGTGACGGTATCCCCCTTCGCCACCCTGCGCGACGCGCTGAGTCTGATGAAGCGCCATAACCTCAAGAGCCTGGTAGTAGAGCAGCAGGACCCCCACGATGCATGGGGACTGATCACGTACACCAATATTCTCAAGACCATCGTCGCCGAGAACGGCGACATCGATCTGATCAATGTCTACGATGTGTGCGCCAAGCCCGCCATCGGCGTCGGCGAGTCGCTCGACGTGCGTCACGTGGCCAGCCTTATGACCGACAGTGTGGTAAAGCGAGTGCTGGTACTGGACGACAACAAGTTGCTGGGACTGGTCACCATGGATGATATCGTAGGCACCGTGCTCGACATGATCGAGTAAGCCACTGGACCCGCGTATGCAAGATTTCTTCTCCTGGCTGGGCGAAACTTTGGGCGAGATCATTCGCTTTGTAGTCGACCTGCTGCTCGTCTTCTTCTACAACCTTGGGGCCTCCGCCCGGGGGTTCTTCGATGGTCTGGCCTCCGCACTGGGCATTCCAGCCACCTTGGTCAGCCTTGCCGTGCTGCTTCTCGGCTTGTGGCTGCTCTACTTGGCTCTACGTGCCCTGCTGCGCCGCAGCCTTATCGCCACGCTGATCTGGGCGGTGCTGGGTGTTACGGTGCTGAGCTGGCTGATCTACTGATTGGGCGAAGGCTTTGCTGCTGCGCTCGAGATCCTGGCCGCCGGCGGTGCTAGCTCTCCTTATGTAGCAGGCTACATTCCGGGAGCTGCGCTCCGGCGGCGACCAGCCTCTCATCTCTCGCGACGCAAATCACTCTCGCCCAATTGTCTGTACATCAGGCAAGGGCTTTTTCGATCACCTCGTAAACGTTTGGCGAAAGTTTCTCGGCACGGATGCGTTCGAGCTCACGCTTCATCAGCAACTGGCGTGACTCGTCGAAGCGCTGCCAGCGGGTCAGCGGCGTGATCAGCCGTGCAGCAATTTCGGGGTTCAGCCGGTTGAGCTCAATCACCACGTCGGTCAGCAGCCGATAACCCTCTCCGTCGACGCGATGGAAATTGATGCGGTTCTGGTTGGCGAAAGTGCCGATCAGGGCGCGCACCTTGTTGGGGTTCTTCAGCGAGAATGCCGGGTGGGCCATGAGATACTTGACCCGATCCAGGGCGTCCGCCTGAGGGCGGGTGACCTGAATGGCGAACCACTGGTCCATCACCAGAGAATCATGGGCCCACTTCTCGCCGAAGGCACGCAGCGCCGGGTCCGCCAGATCGTCACGACTGCTGTGGGTCAGCAGTGTCAGCGCATGGCGCACGTCGGTCATGTTGTGGTCGGCATCGAACTGCTGGCGTGCGAGATCGATGGCCTGTTCGTCCTCAATCGCCATCAGGTAGGAGAGCGCCACGTTCTTCAGGCTGCGTTGGGCGACCTGCTCGGGTTCCGCCGCATAAGGCGCATCGCTACGATTCTCCTCGTAAAGACTCAGGAACTCGTCGCGCAGGGTGACGGCAAGTGACTGCTTGACGAAGGTGCGAGCGGCGTGGATCGCTTCGACATCCACTCGTGGCTGCTGCTCGGCGATGTAGGCTTCGCTTGGCAGGGTCAGCATCTCGGCCAGTACCGCCTTATCGTCGCCGCCACGCTCCAGCAGGGCGCGGAAAGCGTCGACCACACGCTGATCCATGACCTTCTCGACGCCATTACGATGGGCGGCGATCAGGTCCTCCAGCGCCAGCATGGCTAGACGCTGGCCGGCGTCCCAGCGATTGAAGCCGTCGGAATCGTTGGCGAGCAGAAAGGCAAGGTCCTCGCGAGCGTATGGAAAACGCAGCTGAACCGGCGCCGAGAAGCCACGCAGCAACGAGGGTATCGGGGCTTCGGCAACATCGGTAAAGACGAAGGTCTGCTCCTCCTCGCGCAGATGAAGCACACTATCACTGCCGCACGACTCCCCGTTAAGCGTCAGGGGGAGATCACGTCCCGACTTGGTTCCCACCAGTCCCATGCGCACGGGAATGTGCAGCGGCTGCTTCTGGGGCTGCCCCGGAGTTGCCGGCGTACGCTGGCGCAAGGTCAGATGGTACTCTGCGCTGGCATAGTCGTATTCGCCGTAGGCATCGATCTCGGGCGTACCGGCCTGAGAGTACCAGAGCATGAATTGGGTGAGATCGAGCCCGGAGGCCTCGGCCATGCACTCGACGAAATCTTCGATCGTCACCGCTTGCCCGTCGTAGCGCTCGAAGTAGAGATCGCTGCCACGGCGAAAAGCCTCCCAGCCCACCAGATTGCACAGCATGCGCACTACCTCGGCGCCCTTCTCGTAGATGGTCAGGGTATAGAAGTTGCCGATTTCGATGTAGTGATCGGGACGCACCGGGTGTGCGGTGGGACCGGCGTCCTCGGCGAACTGAGCGGTGCGGAAGAAAGAGACGTCCTCGATGCGCTTGACCGGCGCCGAGTTGACGTCGGCGGAGAAGCACTGGTCGCGGAAGACGGTGAAACCTTCCTTGAGCGATAGCTGGAACCAGTCACGGCAGGTCACTCGGTTGCCCGACCAGTTGTGGAAATACTCGTGGGCGACGATGCTCTCGACCCGCTGGAAGGCGGCATCGGTGGCAGTATGCGGGTGGGTCAGTACCGCCGCCGAGTTGAAGATGTTGAGCCCCTTGTTCTCCATGGCGCCCATGTTGAAGTCGTTGACCGCCACGATCATGAACAGATCGAGGTCGTATTCCCGTCCGTAGGCTTCCTCGTCCCATCTCATGGAGCGCTTGAGAGAAGCCATGGCATGGTCGGTCTTGCCCAGGTTCTCCTCTTCCACCCAAATCTGCAGTGTGACCTCGCGCCCGCTCAGAGTGGTGAAGCGATCTTCGACTTTCTCCAGGTCGCCTGCCACCAGGGCGAACAGGTAGCTGGGCTTGGGGTGCGGATCT
The DNA here is from genome assembly GCF_020832045.1 of Halomonas sp. Lineage (GTDB taxonomy): Bacteria > Pseudomonadota > Gammaproteobacteria > Pseudomonadales > Halomonadaceae > Halomonas. The sequence continues at coordinate 17,517 of NZ_JAFIFK010000003.1, read as the reverse complement.
TCCCAGGTGACGAAATGCCGGCCACCGGAAAGCTCGCCCCGCGCCACCGGGTTGCCGTTGGAGAGCAGCACCGGCAGGCTAGCCGCATCGCCGATCACGGTGGTCGAAAAAGTGGCCATCACGTCCGGGCGGTCGGGATAAAAGGTAATGCGACGAAATCCCTCGGCTTCGCACTGAGTACAGTACATGCCGTTGGAAAGGTAGAGGCCTTCGAGCGCCGTGTTCTCCTTGGGCGCAATCTCGACTTCGGTATCCAGGCGGAACGATGCCGGTGGGCTGTGCACGACGAGGCCGGTATCGCTCAACGCGTACTCGCCCTCGGCCAGCGTCTGACCATCGATGGCGATGGCCTTCAAGCTCAGCTGCTCGCCGTGGAGCTCGAGTGGCTCGCGGTCGTCGCACGTCGGGTCACGCTCCACCTGTAGCGTTGCCTTGACGATAGTCGCGGAGGGGTCCAGATCGAACGCGAGTTCAGTGTGAATGACGCGATATGCGGGGGGCCGATAGTCATGACGATACGTCGGCTTGGGTTCAGACATTGGAAGGCTCCTGTCCATGGTCGGCGACCATTGTACGGGCGCCGACAGCACAAGCTCAAAGGCGCATGGCCTCAGCGGCGTGCCAGACGCACCGTTTCGCTGGTCAGCCGGGCGGGTTCAGGGCGTGTGGCGATCCACAGCCCCAGCAGTGAGAGGCCGGTCACCAGCAGCAACTTGAGCCACACCAAGCTGAGCGTTAGCAGGAGCACTACGACGGAGAAAGCCAGCATGACACCGGCGAGCCACTTGGCGTGGCGTGGGATGGCACGCTCGCCCTCCCAGGCCACCACGGTAGGACCGAAGCGCGGATGCTCGCGTATCCACCGTGCAAAGCGCGGCGAGCCCCGCGAGGCGGCCCAAACGGCCAGCAGCATGAAACAGGTAGTCGGCATCAGCGGCACGAACACACCAATGACCCCTAGCGCGAAGCTGACCCAGGCGATGGCAATATAAAAGGCGCGACGAAGCGAATGCATCCGCGAGCTCCAATGATGGCTTTCCCTGCTGCCTTCATTGAAGCGCATCTCGGCAGTACGAGCCAATCGGCCATGGCTATGACGCCGTTAGGAGAAAAGAAAAAGCTCGCCCGAAGGCGAGCTGACGGAGTTTATCTCAGCTAGTGAATGGTATTTCACGACGCCGCGACTTCACCTCGCCGCTGCGGGGTATGTGCACCTTGAGCACGCCCTTGGCAAAGCTAGCCCTGATCTCATCGGTACGTGCGTCAGCGGGTAGATCTAGCACCCTTCGAAAGCTGCCATAGGAACGCTCGATACGCTGGAACTTATCTTCCTTGCTGGTGCTTTCCTGGCGCTTCTCGCCTTCGATTACTAGGCGATAGTCGTCCAGCGAGAGTTTGACATCCTTTTCTTCGATACCAGGCACCTCGACGCTGATCAAGTATTCGTCATCGCGCTCTGCAATGTCGAGCTGCGGCCGCAGCAAGCCGGACATCGCGCCGAAACGGCTCTCCAGGGAAGGCATGCCGAACTGACGCATCACATTGTCCATCCAGCGGTCTAGCTCCTGATGCATGCCGAGCAACGGCGAGAGTTCGCCGCGACGTGGTTCGACAGGCACCGGGGTGTCGACATTGGCACTTTCGCTCTTGAACCAGTTCCAGGGAGAAAATTTATGCAGGTTCATACGCCACCTCCTGATCTTCCAAATACGTGACGCAACGGACAGGCCATTAGGCCCTTTACTGGCAAGAGTAATATTGTTGACGTAGAGGAGAATATACAGAGGGGCTTGAGACTTGCTTGCGCCAAGTCAAGATTTGCCATCGACCGCTTAAGGGCCGATGGCGGAGCATCGCTCAATCTCGGAAATTATCGAACTGCAGGGCGAGATCGGGGCCACCCTCACCGCGCAGCAGCGCTATCACATCCTGCAGGTCGTCACGCTTCTTGCCGGTGACGCGCACCTTTTCACCCTGGATCTGCGACTGGACCTTGAGCTTGCTGTCCTTGATGCGCTTGACGACATCCTTGGCCTCGGCCTGCTCCAGTCCCTGCTTGAGCTTGACCTGCTGGCGAGCTCGGACGCCGGAGAGCTCCGGGTCCTGAATATCCATGCAGCGGGCATCGATGCCACGAGCGATGAGCCGATTGCGCAGCACGTCGATCATCTGCTGGAGCTGAAAGTCGACCTCGGCCTCGAGTTGCACCGTGTCGCCATTGAGCTCGAAGCTGGCCTTGACGCCCTTGAAGTCGAAGCGGCTCTGAATCTCGCGATTGGCCTGATCCACGGCGTTGCTGGCTTCATGCTTGTCATATTCGGAAACGATATCGAAGGAAGGCATGTCTGGTCCCTGGTTGCCCGGTACGTCGGAAATTCTACCAGCCTCGGCCGTGCCCTGCGCGCCTAGACCGATGCTTCTTCAGCCGCTTCGAGTGACTTGCTCATCTGCCAGCCGGCGCAGCCATCTTCATAATAGTCGTCGAGCCAGCGCTCCAGACGAAACCCCAAACGCCGGTAAAGGCCGAGTGCGATGCGATTATCGGCCCTGACTTCGAGCGCCAGCGCTTCGGAACCGTGTGAGACGGCACAGCGCTCCAGCGCCTCGAGCAGCTGACGCCCCAGTCCGCCGCCTCGCGCCTCGGGGTGAACACAGAAGGAGTAAAGCCGGGCACGCCGGCTGCCGCGACGAAACAGCAGCGTGCCGTACCCCATGAGCCTGCCGTCGACGTCGGCAACGAGGGTGTCGGCATGAGCGCGATTCAGCAGGTGCCAAAGCTGTCGGCGGCTGAACCGATCGCCACTGAAGGCCACCTGCTCCAGGCGATTGAGCGCATCCAGGTCCTGTGGGCGGGCCTGGCGCAGAGTGACGGACATCGAACTCTCCGGAACTGGCAATAAATAGTAGAGCAGCGGGCACTCAATCGAGCTCCGAGACGCCGCATCGGGCGCCGGGATCATGAAATCATTTCACCAGTCGAAGCGCTTGTCGACAGGTACTTGCAGCGGCATGCTGGCCGCAGCCGGTGATGCCACGCCGCACCAACCAACCGAATGGATTTCGCCCATGTGCCCCTTGCGTATCGTCATCGATCGACAGGAAGACTGGCAGCCCTATTACCCCTCCGAGGATCTGGTCAGTGCCGATGACTTCCTGGCGCTGGACCGGCGCCACCGCAGCGCCGCCGACCAGGACCGCAGCACCCATGTCATCAACCTTTGCGGCGAACTCGACTACCTCGGCACCGGCTACTACGTCTCCCTGCTTGCCCAGGCCCGCGGCCAGCGGGTGCTACCCAGCGTGGAGACCCTGAACGAGCTGTCGCGCAAGGCGCTGGTCGATCTGCAGCTGGATACTCTGGCTCCGCTGCTCGGCGAGCTGGCGCGGCAAGGACGCCTCGCCGGAGACAGCCTTACACTGCGAGTCCTGTTCGGTGAGTGTCAGCAGGCCGAACTGGCACGGCTTGCCCGCAAGCTTTTCGAGCGCCTGCCCTGTCCGCTACTCGAGGCGCGCCTGGTACGCCGCCATGACCTGTGGCGACTGGCCCGGCTCAAGCCGATTGCGCTACGCGACCTCAACGCCGACGAGCAGGATCTTTTCGCCACCGCGCTCAACCGACATTCGCGCAAGGTGTGGCGTACGCCTAAGGCGCGCCGTCGTTATCGCTTCGACCTGGCCATCCTCGTCGACCCCAAGGAAGCCATGCCACCCAGCAATACGAGCGCGCTGAAAGCTTTCATACGAGCCGGGCGCAAGCTGGGCATCGACGTTTCGCTGATCACCCGCCGCGATGCCGGCCGATTGGCGGAATTCGATGCCCTCTTCATCCGCGAGACCACCGCGCTGGACCACCATACCTACCGCATGGCGCGGCTGGCCGAACATGAAGGGTTGGTAGTGATCGACTCGCCGCGGGACATCCTGCGCTGCACCAACAAGGTCTACCTCCATGCACTGCTTCGTGCGCGGGGCGTGCCGGCGCCCGAGGGTATCCTGCTCAAGCGCCGCGATCGTCGTCCGCTCGCCGAGCGGGTGGCCGGCCTGAGCTTTCCTCTGGTACTCAAGATCCCCGACGGCTCCTTCTCCCGCGGGGTGGTCAAGATCGAATCACCGGAACAGTTGGAACGCGAGGCCAGACGGCTGTTCGACGACTCGGCCCTTTTACTGTTGCAGGAGTGGCTGCCGACCGAGTACGACTGGCGTATCGGCGTCCTCGACGACCAGGTCCTGTTCGCCAGCCGGTATTACATGGCGCGTGGACACTGGCAGATCTACGACCACTCGGGCACTCGGGTCAAAAGCGGTGGATTTACCACTCACGATCCTTCCGAAGTTCCACCATCTGTAATCAAGGCCGCCCTCAAGGCAACGCGCCTGATCGGTGACGGTCTATACGGGGTCGATATCAAGCAGGCGGGAGATCGCGTGGTCGTCATCGAGGTCAACGACAACCCCAACGTCGATGCAGGTATCGAGGACAACCTGCTTGGACGCAAGCTCTATGAGCGCATCATGGGCGTATTCCTCTCCCGAATGGAAGCTCGAGTGGCGGCCAGATCGGCGTCACAGTGACCGGCGTCGCCAATTGGCCACACCTGCCCTTACTCCCCAGCAACAATTTCTCATCAATAGTTTACTTAATCATCACCTATCCTTGTCGCCAGTAGGAGACAGATCAAACCCTTGATCTAAAAGGCTCAGTCGGCTTTGCGCCTATCGCGTCTCCTACTGGCGACACATTAGCAGCACCATCTCCAATATAAAACCTCCACATTTACGCCAACTCACTAATTGGAAAGAACATTTTCCAGTTGGCGTGGAAGTTGCGTACTACATGGCACGCTAATGAAGTAAAAACACGGCCCTAAGCGCCATCTAGCGTCGGTCACGACCGTCGCGGGGCGTCGATTGGATGAATGGGGCCCAAACAGCAAGGAGCGATGACGATCATGAAAATCACCATCTTCGGATCTGGCTATGTCGGACTGGTTACCGGTGCGTGTCTGGCCGACGTGGGCCATCAGGTCATGTGTGTGGACGTCGATGAGGACAAGGTGGCACGCCTAAATGCCGGCGAAGTGCCCATCTACGAGCCTGGCCTGGAAGATCTGATCAGCAAGAACAAGGCCGCAGGACGCATCGAATTCACCACCGATGCCGCCAAGGCAGTCGAGTTCGGTGTACTCCAGTTCATCGCGGTGGGTACACCTTCCGACGAGGATGGCAGTGCGGACCTCAAGTACGTGCTGAAGGTTGCGGAAACCGTCGGCAAGCACATGAACGACTACAAGATCGTCGTCGACAAGTCGACCGTACCGGTGGGCACGGCCAGCAAAGTCGAGCGCACCGTTGCCGCCGAGCTGGAGAAACGCGGCGTCGACCTGGCGTTCGATGTTTGCTCCAACCCCGAGTTTCTCAAGGAAGGGGCCGCGATCGAGGACTTTTCGCGTGGCTCTCGTATCGTGGTGGGTACCGACTCGGAGCGGGTCAAGAAAGTCATGCTGGAGTGCTACGGTCCCTACAACCGCCAGCGTGACAAGATGCTGTTCATGGGGATACGCAGCGCCGAGCTGACCAAGTATGCGGCCAATGCCATGCTCGCCACCAAGATCAGCTTCATCAATGAAGTCGCCAACCTTGCCGAGCGTCTCGGCGCCGATGTGGAGGAAGTTCGCCACGGAATCGGCTCCGACCCTCGAATCGGCTACAGCTTCATCTACCCCGGCTGCGGCTATGGCGGCTCCTGTTTCCCCAAGGACGTCAAGGCCCTGGCTCATACTGCCGAGGAAATCGGTCATCCCGCCGAGATGATCAAGGCGGTAGAGCGGGTCAACTCTCGTCAGAAGAACAAGCTGTTCGAAAAGCTGTGTCAGGCTTTCGACGGCCAGCTGGCAGGCAAGACCATTGCCATATGGGGCCTGGCTTTCAAGCCCAACACCGACGACATGCGCGAAGCGCCAAGCCGTGCGCTGATGGAAGCGCTATGGGATGCCGGCGCCCGCGTCCAGGCCTACGATCCGGAGGCCATGTACGAATGCCGCCGCATCTATGGCGAGCGCGAGGATCTGGTGCTGACCGAGCGCCGGGACGACACGCTCGAAGGCGCTCATGCTCTGGTCATCTGTACCGAATGGAAGGCCTTCCGCACTATCGATTTCAGCGAGCTTCACCACACGCTCGAGGAGCCTGTGCTGGTGGATGGACGCAACCTGTTCCAACCCGAAACCGTTAAGGCTGCCGGGCTTGCCTACTACGGGATCGGTCGTGGTGACTCCATACGCCCCGTGCTGGCGTAAGGAGCTCCAATGTCCGCGACTCACCGCGATCATACCGTTGCCAGCTGGGTGACGGAACTGACCACTTTCCTATTCGGGGTAGCACTGCTGATTTTCATTTTCGGCAGGCTGCCGTCGGATGTGTTCTCGCCCGAATCGCAGACGTTTTTCTTCGTCATCGGGACGATTGCCATCTGGCGCTACTCCTGGTGGGCGGTGCAGGCGGTACGCTCGGTCTGGTACAACCGTGTCATCTTTCCGCGCATGCGCGCCGAAGCCGATGCGGTTGGCGAGCTCGATCTGCCCCCGGAGCTGTTCGTGCTATGCACCTCTTTCCGTATCGAGGGGCAGATCAACTTTCAGGTCTATGACGCTCTGATCCGGGAAGCGCAGGAATATGGCGTACCGACGACGATCTTCGCCTCCGTTTCGGACCGTACCGACGTGGATGTCATCACCCACGTGATGGACGAGCATGGGTGGCCGAGGAATATTGAAGTTCGCTATATGTTCCAGAAGGGGGACGGCAAGCGCTCTGCCATGGCAGAAGTCCTGAGAGCAATATCCCGGCGCCTCCCGGCGCCGGGTTCCCTGCTGATCTCGATGGACGGAGACATTCGTCTGGAACCGGGCACACTGGCGCGTTCGCTCTCCTTCTTCCAGGCCCAGAACGATTTGGGGGCTTTGACCACCAACAACCGCGCCGAAGTCACCGGCAACGATGCGACCCGCGAGTGGTACGACCTGCGTTACGCACAACGGCACTTGATGATGAGCTCCATGTCGGTGTCCCGCCGGCTGCTGGTCCTCACCGGCCGCTACAGCGTATTCCGGGCCGACCTGGCGACTCAGCCCGACTTCATCGAGCTGATCGAGAGCGATCACGTCGACCACTGGCGTTTCGGCAATTTCAAATTCCTGTCGGGGGACGACAAGTCTTCCTGGTATTGGCTGCTGAAGAACGGCTGGCGCATGCTCTACATTCCCGATGTCTACGTGACCGGGTTCGAGGAGTTGCCTGATCGACGGCGCTTCTTTGCCTCGACCACCGACCTGATGCGCCGGTGGTACGGCAACATGCTGCGTACCAGCAACCGTGCCATCGCCCTGGGGCCGCGGCCGATGGGCATGTTCACTTGGTGGAGCCTTGTCGATCAGCGCCTTTCCATGTGGACGACGCTGGTCGGTCCCACGGTGGTGACGCTGGTGTCGCTGTTCGTGAGACCTTCGTTCTTCTTCGCCTATGTGCTGTGGATTCTCATGACCCGCGGCATTGCCACGCTGATACTCGCCTGGCAGCGCGGCCGCTTCAGCCTGCTGTGGATTCCACTGATCTACTACAACCAGGTGTGGGGCGCGATGCTCAAGACCTATGTCAGCTTCCGCTTCAATCGACAGAAATGGTCGCGCCAAGGTATTTCCGCCGGCGAGCCTGACGATCCGGTCGCGGCAAGTCGCCAGCGTCGCATGGGCCACGTACTGCATGGGTTCGCCTACGGTGTACTGCTGCTCTTGCTGATCCTCTCCACCGGAGTAATGGCACCGCCGGACCGCGTATCGATGCATATCGCCCGCGATCAGACCTGGGAGCGTAATCAACAGCCGGAACGGCTCGACCGCTGGCTCAGCGCAGCGCTCATCGACAAGAGCCGGCCTTCGGTCGAATTGCCACCAGGCTACTTCCGCCTGGAGGGCAGCCTGGTCGAAAGCCTGCAGCTCAACTCGGTACCTAGCGAGAAGCAGATACGGGGCAATCGCGAGACCACCACCCTAGCGATTTCTCCCGCTTTGGCGGAGAGGATGCAGGGCCCCGACGGCGGCCCCCTCCAGGATGCCGCCGAGTGCACCGTGAATGCGCACTGTCGGCTGGCCCTGGACGAACACGACCTGACACTCGTCAATGTAAGACTCAGGGTCGAGCAGACGACCCAGCCCGACGTGGCAGAGACTCAACCCTGACGCATGGAGCGACCAACGGATGGCTGATAATTTTTCAAACGACGACCCCAAGCGACATGAGCCTACCTTGGGCGGTAACCGAGCAAGGAAACAGGCCGACACTCCACCACCGGACCATGACGGTACGCGCCTGAGCCACGGCGATCGCCTGCAGCACGAACGGCGTGACGAGCGTGGCTATATTCGGGTCTCCCTCCCCTTTCGCGTCGACCTTGCCGACAGCGACACCGAGCTGAACGGTAATGACGTATCGCTGGGGGGCTTCTCCGCTCAGAGCCAGCGGGACTTCCACCCTGGCGAACGCATTTCGGCCTCGCTTCTGATGATGGCAGGCGCCACCGAGCTGATCGTACCGCTGAAGGCGGAGTGCCTGCGCACCTCTCCTGCAGCGAGCGGCGCCGGGTACGATGTCAGCTTCGAGATCACCGATATCGAGCCCCAGCATCGCGAGCTGCTGCGCCAGATCATCCGCAGCGCGCTCAGCGGCCGCTCGCCCAATATCGAAGGGTTGATGGCCGGCGAAGATCCGCAGACTCCGCGCAAGCGACAGGCAACCAAGCCGCTTCCACCGGCTCGTCCGCCCAAGCCCATAGGGCGCTATATTCTGCTGTTCGCCGCCATCGGCGTACTGGTACTGGTAGGCGCGGCTACGGCCTATCGCAACTTCATGCTCATCGAGCCCAGCTTCGCCGCCGTAACGGCCCCGCGCATCGATATCCGCGCCCCCAGCCCGGGGATTCTGGGCGAACATGAGCTTACCGCCGGCGACCAGGTCGAACGCGACCAACTACTGACCAACGTCATCAACAGTGACCTTGAGTCGGATCTGATCCTTGCCGAGGCGGCGCTGGACTACAACAACCGCCTGCTCGACAACCTGCGCGAGCACATCGCAGGCGGCATGCAGGAGGTCAGCCTGGCCAATTCGGCGCAGCCGGCCAGCGGCGACACCATGACCTTCGAGTCCGTCTCACCGGAAATCGCCCAGGCGCGCATCGATCAGTTCGAAACCGTACGCGACTACGAGAGCTCGCGTATCGCCGCCCTCGAGTCGCGTATGGCCAGCAATGACATCTATAGCCCCTGCGACTGCCTGGTGGCGTGGGCATTGAGCAGTGCCGACGGGGTCTACATCAACGAGAGCGAACGGATCATGACGCTGATCCGTACCGACGAGGACGACGTGCTGGTCGAGGCGCTGGTGCACATGAACGACATCAACCGCATCGATTCCAACCAGCAGGCCTATGTCACGTTGCCCAATGCCAACCAGCCCATTCGCGCTCGGGTACGCAACGTGGCCCTCGACGTCGAGCGCCAGCCCCGCGCAGGCTTCCCCAGTTGGGTGCGTCAGCAGCAGAACGTGGCCAGTGTCCTGCTGGTACCGGAGGAACCGCTACCGGCCGAGAGTGTCGGTCAGCCCGTCGATGTCCGCTTCACCGAAGCCCCTCTGCTGGGTGCCGCCTCCGAGCGGATCTGGCAAGGCGTGCGGTCGGTGATCCAGTTCGGAGACGATATCTATCGCGCCGCCATGGAGGATGACGATGAAGCTACCGATGATAGCTAAACCGAGACCGAGATATGCCGGCACGCCTTCGAGGCTGCTGCTTGGCGCCCTGTTCCTGCTGCCGGCGAGTGCCGTCCATGCGAACGAGGACTCCGAGGCCCGCGTCGGCATTCCCCAGGTCGAGGCCTGCTCGCAGCGCTATACGGCAAAGGAAACCCCGCGACCGCGCCAGGCCGCGAACGCCACCATTCGCGACGGTCACGCCTCCGTACGTCAGAATTTCCATACCACACGCCACTGGGGTACCGATGAAAACGTGGAGCGGCTCGGTGTCGGGCAAACCGGCATCGGCGAGCCCGGCCTGCGCGTCCACTACCCTGCTGGTACCTCTTCGCCGGGAGAGGAACCACGTGGCGGCGCTGGCTTCTACAGCGACCCGCCTTCGCTACAGGGCGCTGAGCGAGCCTGCCTGAGCTACATGGTTCGTTTTCCTAGCGACTTCGATTTCGTTCGCGGCGGCAAGCTGCCTGGGCTCTACGGCGGCGAGGCACCTTCGGGTGGTGAAGAGGTCGATGGCGTGAGCGGCTTCTCCATGCGCCTGATGTGGCGCGAGGAAGGTGAAGGTGAGCTCTATCCCTATGTGGTCGGATTCGAAGGGGATTCCATTGGACGAGGCTTCTGGCGCTTCCCCCTCGGCCGCTGGGTCAACATCGAACAGGAAATCGTCTTGAACGATCCCGATCAGGAAAACGGCATCGCCCGGCTGTGGGTGGATGGACGACCGGTGCTGGAGCAACAAGATGTGGTCTTTCGCACCACGCCTAGCCTCACCATCGATGGGCTGATGTTCTCGACCTTCTTCGGCGGCACGGGTGAAGGTTGGCGAACGCCTCGCGACCAATACGTGGATTTTGCCGCTTTCCGTTTTTACACCTCAGGATCCTGACCCTGCATTCGAGCGCCAATGGAGCGACGCCGATCATGCCCCTTGCTGTAATAAAAGGACTTGTACACCCCCCCTTGCTGGGTCTTCTTCTGCCTATCGCTCTGCTGGCGACGGGCGGCGCCTTGGCACAAGCCGACACGCTTTCGAGAGAGGAGCGCATGGCGCTGGATCTCTCCGACTATCGCGTCAACGATACCGATGCCAGCTATTTCGATGTCGAAGCCCGTATGGAGCTGCTGAACGGGACTCGCAACTCGATTCTGTTACAGGAAAACGATGAGGCAGGGCTAGGTATCAGCTGTCGCCAGAAGCTCAATTTCGAGCCGATTACCACCCGAGGCGGCATACCCGGCTTTTACCCCAATCCGGAGGAGTGGGAACTGGCTACCGAACCGCTCTTCGCGTTCGAAGATAGCGTTTCGGAACTGGCCGGGGCCTTCGTGGCCAGTGGCGACACCTTCTACGCAGACTGCCTGGTACGGTATCTGTACGGTTGGGCCGACGCTAAGGCACTCACCACCTTCCGCTATGACTCGCAGGAGCCCCAGGCGTGGTTCGCCTCCGAGTCCATGCTGTTTGCCGCTGCCATGGCTTACTCCATCGTTCGCCCTTACGTGGAGGGCTACGAGGAAGAGCGGGCGGAAGTGGAGCGATGGCTGCATGGTCTCGCCCTGCAGCACTCGGCGATCCCGGGTGAGCCCGAGGAGAGCTGCTGCAACAACCACTTCTATCGCCGGGCGCTCTACGCAAGCATGGTCGGGGTGCTGGTCGAGGACGACGACCTGTTTCGCTTCGGTGTCAGCGCCATCTACTCGGCGCTCCATGACATGACCGAGAACGGCGCCCTGCCCCTCGAAGTCGGCCGCGGAAGGCGGGCCACCCACTATCAGAACTACGCGCTGAACTACCTGATCACGAACATGCAGGTCATCCACCGTCAAGGCTATGACATCTTCGATCTTGAATACGAGGGCAACACCATCCATGAGGCGATCGACTTCCTGTTCGTCATTCTGGACGACCCTGCGGCCCTCGGTGACTACGCACCGCTCGAGCAATTCACGGGGTTCCTGCGCGACCCCCAGTACTTCACCTGGATGGATATCTACCTGGCCCATTACGACCACCCGCCCATGGAGGATTTCGTGTCGCGGGTACGCCCCACCTACAACCGCAGCGCGGGTGGGTTCATTTCGCTCTACTTCATGGACCCCGCCTCCCAGCAGCATGTGTTCATGGACGAGGAGCGTCGCAGTACCGAGGCGTTTCGTGGGCTGGGGAACTGAAACGGGACATCCATAACCACACGACACCGCAAACAGAGAGGGGAACAAATGGAACGGATAGCGAACAGGACTCGGCGCATCCCCTCGCTGCGGCTCACCGCAGCGATCACCTTGTCAGCATGGCTAGCTGGATGCGCCATAACCCACGCGCCCCCCGAGGGCGGGCATGCCGGCCCCGTGCCTGCTGAATATGCGGCCTGGTTCGAAGTCGATATCGCGGCCCCCATGGATGGCTACGACTGGGATCGTATCAACGCTGCCCAGGATACCATCGAGCAAGGGCGCTACGACGAAGCCATAGAGCAGCTGCAGCCGCTCATGGAGATGGGTTTTCCGCCCGCCTATTACGAAATGGGCAAGCTCTACGAGCGCGGTCAAGGCGTAGAGGTCGATCGCATCGAGGCGGCCAGGCTATATGGTAAAGCCATCGAGCGACCCTCGCCCATTCATGGTCATGCATCGCTCAATCTCGGCCGGCTCTACCTGGAGGGTCGGGGCGTCGAGCGCCACGATGTGCTCGCTTACTACCTGCTATGGCAGGCCAAGGCGGCCGATCTCGACCGGAATGCCGAGGTTCTGCTGGCCAGATTGCTGGCCGAAGGCGGAGAAGGTGTCGAGGCCGATCCCGAGCTTGCCCATCGACTCTACCGTGAAGCTGCCGAGCGTGGAGATCCACAGGCTCTCGAGGCCCTGGCTGAAGCCCACGCACCCGGCGGCTGGCTGGAAGAGGACCCGGCACGGGCGATGGATTACGCCCAGCGCTATGCCGGCGTGCTGGAAGGGCATGCGGGTCAGGGCGACGTCAACGCCATGCTTCAGCTTGCCTCGCTCCACTCCGAAGAGGGCCTGCTCGGCGACCAGCCCAGCCAGCGTATCCACTGGCTGCAGCGGGCCGCTGAGGCGGGCGATCTCGATGCTTTGGCCCGAGCCGGGCGCGATCTGACCCGAGCCGGAGAATACCAGCAGGGTCTCGAGCTGCTCGAGGATGCCGCCAATCAGGGCAATGTGGATGCCATGACCTTCCTCGGTCAGTCGCTCCTCGAACCCGAAGTCGGCCAACCCGAACCAGTGCGCGCTGAGCGCTGGCTACGCGAAGCGATCCAGGCAGGGTCGATCGATGCACGGGTCATACTGGGCCGTGCCCTGGTCGAAGGCGAGGCCGGGCTCAACGACCTGCCTCGCGGCATGGGCCTACTGGAGGAGGCCGCCGAGCAAAACCATCCACTGGCGCTGGCTCAACTGGGTTCGCTCTATCTCGACGACGAGCGCGTCGCGGGCCAGCCCTATATCGCCATCGACTACCTCGAACGCGGGCATGAACTTGGCCATCCGTGGGCAACCGAGCAGTTGGGCGGTGCCCTGCTCGAGGGGCGCGGCACACCTCAGGATCCCAATCGTGCCGAAGAACTGCTCCAGGGTGCCGCCGAACGCGGCCAGAGCGGCGCCATGCGAATGCTGGGATCGGCCTACCTTGCCGGCGAGATGCTTCCCCACGACCCCGTCCGTGGACGGGAGTTACTGGAACGCGCAGCACAAGCTGGCGACACCACGGCGCTGACCCAGCTTGGCGAGGCCTATCTGGATGGAAGCCTCGAGGGTAACCCCAGCGAAGGCATTCGAATGGTGAGCCAGGCTGCCGAACAGGGCGATGCCTATGCCATGGTAGTGCTGGGCCGCGCCTACCGTCACGGTAACGGTGTGGAGCGCGACCTGGGCGAAGCCAATCGCTGGCTCTCACGTGCCCAGGAAATCGGACACGAATCGGCCGACGATGCGCTGACCTATGTACAGCGTGACCTTGGTGCCGAAGGCAATATCGAGGCGCTCATAGCTGCCGCGCAGAACGGCCACCCCGGCGCCATGGCCGACCTGGGGCGTGCCTATCTCAATGGGGAGGGCGTTCAGCGCGACCAGGCACAGGCCGAACAGTGGCTGGAGCAGGCGCATCAGGCCGGCCACGCCGGCGCGGCAGCGAGTCTCGGCCGCATGCATATGGAGCGCGGCTCTACCGAGCGCGGCATCGACTATCTGGAAGCCGCCGTCGCCCGTGGCCATTCTGGCGCGCGAGCCAATCTCGGTGAGGCCTACCTAACGGGAGAGCACGTCGAGCAGGACGTAGAGCGCGGTCTCGAGATGCTGAGGCAAGCCGCCGATGCCGGGATGCCCCACGCGGCTTTCATTTTGGCCGAGGCCTATCAGAACGGCGAAGGTGTCGAAGAAGATGCCGCGGAAGCCGAACGCCTGTATCAACAAGCCATCGACGCCGGGGCCGATTATGCCACGGCGGCACTTGGCCTTGCGCTGATGCGCGGCGAAGGCGCCATCGGACAGGATGTGGAGCGCGGCTACGAGCTGCTGCACGATGCCGCCGAACAGGGGCACCCGGGTGCGCAAGCCTCCCTTGGGCGGGAATACTTGCGGGGCGGCAATATCGAAACCGATCCTGAGCTCGGCGCCAACTATCTTTATGAAGCCGCCAGCCAAGGGCACCGCAGCGCCCGTCTCGCCCTGGCCGAAGCCTATCTCGCCTCTCGCGGACTGCAAGCCAACCAGGAGCAGGCGCTGCTATGGCTGGACGACGTATTCGAGAGCGATGGCCAGCTGGCCGTGGAGACGCTGCGTCAATTGCTCAGCGATGAGGAAGCTCTGGCAGCGGCCAGCGGTGTAGAGGTAGAAGCCGAGGAGTAGGTAGCCGAAAAGTTTGTTGTCCCGATACAGCTAGGCCGGCGTAAGCCGGCCTAGCTGTATTTACCTGCCCATCGCGCCGTGCTCAGCCCTCGAAAGGGTTGCGCAGTATGATGGTTTCGTTGCGGTCGGGGCCGGTCGACACGATGTCGATCGAGGTACCGACTTTCTCCTCGAGGTAGCTGATGTAGGAGCGAGCATTGGCCGGCAGATCCTCGATGCGCTTGGCGCCCAGGGTCGACTCGCTCCAGCCCGGCAGGTCCTCGTAGAGCGGCTCGACCGCTTCATAACCTTCGGAGTCGACCGGGTTGTCGAGCACCTCGCCATCCTTGCTGCGGTAGCCCACGCAGACGCGGATGTTCTCAAGCCCATCGAGCACGTCGAGCTTGGTCAGGCAGATACCCGAAACCGAGTTGATCTGCACCGCATGGCGCAGAGCCACGGCATCGAACCAACCACAGCGGCGCGGACGGCCGGTGGTGGCACCGAACTCATGGCCGCGCTCGGCCAGGTGGCGGCCATGCTCGTCGAACAGCTCGGTGGGGAACGGCCCGGAGCCGACCCGGGTAGTGTAGGCCTTGGTGATACCCAGCACGTAGTCGAGATAGAGCGGGCCAACACCGGAACCGGTGGCGGTTCCCCCAGCGGTGGTGTTGGAGCTAGTCACATATGGGTAGGTTCCATGGTCGATATCGAGCAGTGAGCCCTGGGCACCCTCGAACAGGATGTTCTCTCCGGCGCGGCGCAGCTCGTGCACCAGACCCACGGTGTCACAAACCATGGGGCGCAACTCCTCGGCCATTTCCATGGCTTCGTCGAGCACCTGCTGGAAATCCACTGCCTTCTCGCCGTGATAATTGACCAGCACGAAGTTGTGATAGTCGAGCACTTCCCCGAGCTTGGACGCGAAACGTTCGCGGTGCAGCATATCGCCCAACCTCAGGCCGCGGCGCGCCACCTTGTCCTCGTAAGCGGGTCCGATGCCACGACCGGTAGTGCCGATCTTGGCCACGCCGCGGGCCTTCTCACGTGCCAGGTCGAGGCGCACGTGATACGGCAGGATCAGCGGGCACGCCGGCGACAGGCGCAGCCTCTCACGCACGGGCACCCCCTTCGCCTCGAGCTCGCGGATCTCCTTGATCAGAGCCTCGGGCGACAGCACCACGCCGTTCCCGATGACGCAGGTCTTGTCCTGGCGCAGGATGCCGGAGGGTATCAGGTGCAGTACGGTTTTCTCGCCGTCGATGACCAGCGTATGGCCAGCGTTATGACCACCCTGGAAACGTACCACCGCCGAGGCGGATTCGGTCAGCAGGTCGACAATCTTGCCCTTACCCTCGTCTCCCCACTGGGTGCCCAGCACGACTACATTCTTGCCCATTGTGTCTCGTCTCTCGTGTCAGCGCCGCGTACGTGCGCGTCGATGATCCGGCCTGCAGGTCGCGTTCGTCTACCGACCTGCTGCCGGTGTCGTTCAACTCTGTCTTCTCTACACAGCCCGCCAGCAAGATGGCCGGCTCCTAGAGAGCCTGCGTCTGCCAGCGGCCGTCGACCTGTACGAGTCGTTGGCTGCAACGGTGTGCTTCGGGCGGCGTAACCTGCCCCGGCAACGCCTGCACGACCCGTTGCCCACTGTCGCGCAGCGCGGCAATGGCCTCGCTCAGCCCTTCCCCTGCCGCCGGAGCCCAGATACCGTCGCAGGCCGGCTGGCTCTGTACCAGCGTGGCAAGCTGCTTCAGGTCCATCGAAAAACCGGTGGCGGGACGTGCTCGGCCGAAGGCTCGTCCCGTATCGTCATAGCGGCCGCCCTTGGCCAGAGCCTGGCCATAGCCCGGCACGAAGGCGGCAAACATCATACCCGTGTGGTACTCATAGCCACGCAGCTCGGCCAAATCGAAGTAGAGCTCGACTTCAGGGTGCTCCTCGACCACCCCCTGATGCAAGGCACGCAGTTGAGCCAGCGCTTCGGCCACGGCAGCAGGGGCGCCAGCGAAGGCCTCGCGTGCGGCATCCAGCACCTCGGCCCCGCCATGCAGCCGTCCCAGAGCCCGGAACATGTCGGCAAGTGCCGGGTCGGACACGCTCGCTCCGACCTGCTCGGCCAGCGCGCCGGGTGACTTGAGTTCCAGTGCCTCGAACAGCGCACGCTCCTGGTCGTGATCCAGCCTTGCGGCCTGCACCAGGCTACGATAGATGCCTATGTGTCCCAATGCCAGGTGCAGCTCTGCTGCACCAGCCGTCTTGAGGCTCAATAAGGCCAGCCGCAGGATTTCGAGGTCGGCTTCAAGACCCGCATGGCCGAACAGCTCGACGCCCACCTGCACCGGGCTGCGCCCCCCCTGGTGCTGATCGGCCTTGGCCCGCAGCACGTTGGTGCAGTAGCACAGACGGGCCGGCCCCTGATGACGCATGGAGTGCGCATCCATACGAGCCACTTGAGGCGTTACATCGGCACTTACCCCCATGAGACGGCCGGTGAGCTGGTCGGTCAGCTTGAAGGTCTGCAGGTCCAGGTCGGTACCGGTTCCGGTCAACAGCGAGTCGAGAAACTCTACCGGGGGCGGCATTACCTGGTCGTAGCCCCAGCGATGATAAAGGTCCAGCAGCGCTCGGCGCAGCTCCTCCATGCGGCTCGCCTGGGGCGGCAGTACTTCATCCATGCCGTCGGGCAGCAGCCAGCGGTCAGCAATGGTCATGTCATCAATCCTGCAAGGCATTTGGGCGGGACGAAAAGGACGCGATGGCAAAAATGGCCCACAAAAAAACCGGGCCACGCCCGGTTCGAAGATTCTATCACGTTTGACGCCAGGTTGAACCCCGCAACCGGGGTGACGCACGTCGACCGGCCTTCGCCGGTCG
>NZ_JAFIFK010000093.1 GCF_020832045.1 Halomonas sp. | reverse complement strand
GCCTGCACCTCGGTGGGTACGCCGAGATCGCGTTCGAACCACTGGCTGACGGCGGAATGAAAGACATCGAGCGGCATGGGCGCTCCGGAAAGTCGCTTTCCTACAACGTAATCGAGTGACGGACGAAAGGCGATGCCCGTGCCCCAGGAGAAGGTTGGATTATCTATGGTCGGAAGGCGTACATCGGTTGGCCTCAGGCGACGTGGCGCGGTTCCGCGGCCAGCTTGGCTGCCATGCCGGCCAGTACGCCGCCCATGATGTAGCGCTGCACGGCCAGCCAGGTGGGATGCTGCTGAAACCAGGTCGCGATACCCGCCGCCGACAGGGCAATTGCCAGGTTGACCGTGAAGCTCACGCCGATCTGGGTGAAGCCCAGCAGATCGGAAAGCGGTATCACGGCATTCTCCTTGGCGGGTGGAGCATTCGGCTCCGGCGATTGCTCAGGCCGGCCGCCTGGCCATCAGTGCCCACACCCCGGCGGCCGAAAGCATCGAACCTCCCGCCAGATGAAAGCCGCGCTGAGCACGCGGCGTGGACAACAGGCGACGAGCGGATGCGGCAAAGAGCGCATAGAGGGTGGCATTAAGCGTGGCCAGTGTGACGAAGGTAACGGCCAGCACCCACAGTTGCGGCGTTACCGGCATCTGCGGATTGAGGAACTGCGGCAGGAAGGCCACGAAGAACATGATGCCCTTAGGATTGAGCGCCGTGACCAGGTAGGTATTGCCGAACAGCTTCCAGCGCGACACGGACTCCGGCGGGGTCAGCACGACGCTGGTACTCGCCCCGGCACGCAGCAGCTTGATGCCCAGGTAAAGCAGGTAAAGCCCGCCGATCCACTTGACTGCGGTAAACCAGAACGCCGAGGTGGCCAGCAGTGCCCCCAGGCCCAGCAGGGACATCGCCAGGGCCGTGGAGTCGCCCAGGGCGACGGCGGCAACCAACGGCAAGTTGGCACGCCGCCCCGAGGCCAGCGAGTAGCTCATCACGGTGAGGATCGTTGGCCCAGGAATTGCCAGCATCACGGCGGAAGCGGCCACGAAGGCCAGCCAGAGCTCGATGTTCATCAGCGTTGTCTCTCCATTGGCGGGGCCGGATCGACGTCACGCGAGCTGTCATGCCGGCACATTTCACAAGATGCCCGGTACCGTCCTAACCGGCAAGTGCGAGCCTGCGATCAGGCGCCACGGAGGACTTTCAGCCTCTTGCCTGCTGATCGGCAAAGGCTCCCTGCAACCATTCGGCCACCCGCTCGAGGGCAGCGTGGCCGGCAAAACGCCGATGCCGTATCAATTGATAGCGCAGCCCCGGCAGCCTTGGCCCGAAGGGTACCCGCAGCACGCCGCGTTCGAGCTCCGCCTTCACCAGCGTCAGGCTCAACAGCGCCACCCCCTGGCCGGCGATAACGGCCTGTATCGCATGACTCTCGTCGGAGAAGGTCAGACTCGCTCCCAGGTCGGCAATGGTACCTCCCGCCGCCTGGCACCAGTGCTGCCACGACGGCAGGCCCAGCGTAGAGCAGTGCCAATCGAAGACGATATGACGAACCGTCTTGAGGTCGCCGTAGCTGGCAAGACCCAACTGCGGGCTGGCCACCAGGGCAAAAGCATCCTCGGCCAGCACTTCCGCCTCATGCTCCGGATAAGGCCCCATGCCGTAGCGAATCGCCAGCGAAGCACCGCGTGACAGATCCAGCGGCGCCTCGCTGGCGTGAATACGCAAGTCGATATCGGGGTGCAAGGTATGGAAGTCGGCCAGGCGCGGCAGCAGCCACTGGCTGGCAAAGGCCGAGGTGCAGGAGAGCGTGACACTGCTGCCGTTGCCCTGCTCACGCAGCGCCTCCAGCGCGTCGCCGAAGGCATCGAAGCCGCGCCGCAGCACCGAAAACAGTTGCTCCGCCGCTGGTGTCGGCACCACCTGGCGGATGCGACGCTCGAACAGGGCCAAGCCCAGCAGCGCTTCCAGCTCGCGTACCTGATGGCTGACCGCCGCCGGCGTCACGGCCAGCTCCTCGGCGGCCTGTTTGAAGCTGCGGTGGCGCGCCGCCGCCTCGAAGGCGCGAAGTTGGGAGAGCGGCAGCAAGCGTCGTTTCATATGGGCTCGTAGAAATTCTATAGACAAAATCAGCTTGTCCAAACTTCAAGAATAGATCGTTTGTCAGCCAGCTGTCATGGGGAAGATCCTGTCACCCACGCAGTACATAGATGAATTCAACTGACAGGAGATTGCCCATGGCCACCCTACTCCACCTGGATGCCAGCGCCCGTCCCGGTCGTTCCGGAATCGATCCCTACGGCTCGCATTCCCGGCGCCTCAGTGCCCATTTCGTCGAGCAATGGCAAAAGACCCGACCCGACGATCGCATCCTCTATCGCGACGTGGGCCAGCATCCTCCGCGGCCCGTCAGCGGCGAGTGGATTCACGCTGCGTTCACCAAGCCGGAGGCGCGCGAGCCCTGGATGCACGATACCCTGACCGAGAGCGACGCCCTGGTCGATGAACTGCTGGAGGCCGATGTGATCGTTGCCGGCGTGCCGATGTACAACTTCGGCGTCCCAGCCGGCTTCAAGGCCTATATCGACAATATCGTGAGGGTCGGACGCACCTTCGGCTTCGACCGCTCACGCCAGGGGCTACCCTACTGGCCGATGCTGACCGACATGCACAAGCGGCTGGTGGTACTGGGCTCCCGGGGCGACTACGGCTACGAACCGGGCGAACGCATGGCCCATGCCAACCACGTCGAACCGCACATCCGCACCGTATTCGGCTACCTGGGCGTCGAGGACGTGCACGGTATCGCCGTGGAGTACGACGAGTTCGGCGATGAACGACTGGTGGCCTCGCTGGCACAGGCCGAGCGGGATATCGAGGCCCTGGTCGTCACAATGGGCAGGAGTCTCGAGGAGAGCCTGGCGAGTGCCTGATGTCAGGCAGGCCACGCGCTGCGTGGCCTGCGGCTCACACCGAGTGGCATCAATGGCTGGACATGGACGGCTGATACGGCGATAAAAAAGCACGCCGACAACAACGTCAACAAGGAAGTGTCAGATGGAACTGAAGCGCCTGGCCAACTTCACCGCGCTGCTGCTTGCCTGCTCCCTGCCCGCCATGGCCGATATCGAGGGATCCGCCGACCATCCCCTGCTCGGCCGTTTCGGCAGTGCCACCATCAGCGCCTATCAACAATCCAACTACAATGCCGCAACGCTGCCCAGTGGCCCTATCGCGGATGCCAGAGCCGTCGACAACCAGATCGAACTCGAAGGACGCGTGACCCGCATCGGCTACCGGCTTCCCGTCGAGCATACCGCTCTTGAAGTCGCCCGAAACTATGAAGCCGCCTTGGCTGAGGGGAATTTCGACGTTCTCTTCCACTGTGCCGGACCCGCCCAGTGCGGGAGGGGATTCAGCCGCTAC
>NZ_JAFIFK010000023.1 GCF_020832045.1 Halomonas sp. | reverse complement strand
GCAGGTGATTCTAATCCGAAAAGTTCCCTCTGCTCAGGGGGATGCTGGACAACGCTACGTTGCGTATAGCGCAACCTTGAGCTCTGATGAGCCCATGGCGGGATGGCGAGCCGACGTAGGTTCCGCCATCCACTCGTCTGGCCTGGCCTGACGCAGAAAGTCGAGCAGGGCGCTTAAGCGTCTCGGCCGCGAGCCGTAGGGGTAAAGCAGTGTGACCGGCAATGGCGGCGCGCTCCACTCCGGTAGGCAGCGTACCAGCGAGCCCGGGTGAGCGCGTTCACGGGCTGCGGCCAGCCAGTCGGGCATGAGGCCCAGCCCATGGCCGTGCGCTATGGCATCACCATGCAGGATCTGTTGGTCGACCCGAAAGCGCGACTCGGGGGGCTGGAAGCGAAACTCACCTTGCACGGGATGCGAGAGAGTGACGCCTTGCTCGGTTTCGCCAAGCAGGTCTATCCAGGCGTGCTGGGCGAGATCCTGTGGTTGCTGCGGTGTGCCGCGGCGAGTCAGGTAATCGGGGTGGCCGTACAGACTGCGACTGAGCCAGCCTAGAACCTCCTGGCGCAGCTCGCTGCCATGTACCTCTCCCAGCCACATGGTCAGCGCCTGGCTTTCGGCTGACAGCGGCGGTGCCGAGCAGGTCTGCAGGGTCAGGCGTATGCCGGGGTGGCTGTCCATGAACTCAGCCAGCCGGTCCGCCAGCCAGCTGCGCGCCAGGGCGTTGTGCGTGGCTATGTGCAGCTCGCCGCTAACCTCCTCGTTCAGCTCCTCCAGTGCCTGGCGCCCCTGTTCTGCAAGTTCGAGTATCTGTTTACAGTAGGCGTGAAACGTCTGGCCTGCCTCGGTAGGCAGTAGCCGATTGGATTGCCGACGCAGCAAGGGCTGGCCCAACTGGCGCTCGAGCTGGGTAATGCGCCGGCTCAACGTCGACTTGGCCAGGCCGAAGGCTCGGGCGCTGCGCGTCAGGCTGCCGGAACGCATGACATGGTCGAAGGCGAGCAGTTCATCGAGATCGTACATGGCCATCCCTCGGCGTTGAGTTGCATGGAATGCAACAGTGTAAGAGCCATTGTGTGTAAATGAAAACGATTATGGTTGGGCTTAATTTTCCAGATTACGTTGCTGTTTTTGCAACACGGTGTTGCGTGGTGCACCTTTGCAATTCTTTGTGATAATAATTCGCATTAATTAGTAATCGTGAGGTCTGTAATGAAAGGTGGACTTAACTGGTTCGGTGCGCTGCGCCGGCCCCTGTCGGTAGCCGTGCTCGCGTTGCTTCCGCTGACCGCCTGGGCCGAGCGGAGCGTAGAGACGGCCTTCGGCGAGGTCATGGTGCCCGTGTCGCCAGAACGCGTCGTGACACTTTACGAAGGCGCGCTGGACGTTGCCTTGGCTGCCGGCATCACGCCCCTGGGTGCCGTTACCACCCGTGGTGGCGATGGAATGGCTCGCTACATCGAGGCGCACCTGGGCGAGCAGCGGCCCGCCATCGTCGGCGTGGTGCGAGAGATCAATCTCGAAGCCGTCCTGGCCCTCCAGCCGGATTTGATCCTGGCGCCACCGCAACTGGCCGAGGCGCAGTACCGCTTACTTTCGCGCATGGCCCCCACCGTTGTGCCGCTGACAGTAGGACTCGAACCAGAAGCATGGCGGGACGAAACGCGCCTGTTCGCCCAGGCACTGGGGCGTGAGGCGGAAATCGATGCGGCGCTCGAACAGGTCGATGCCAGGGCCGCCGAGATCGCCGAGCGTCTCGCCGCCGACGAAGCCCCCAACGCCGTGCTGGTGCGCTGGATGCCGCAAGGCCCCATGGTGATGTCGGATCAGCTCTTTACCGCCGGCCTGCTGCGCGCCTCCGGGGTGGCGATTCATGATGCCGATCTAACCAACGAGGGCAGGCCGCATAGCGACCCGCTCAGCCTCGAGAACCTCTCTCGCGTGGATGCCGAGTGGCTGTTCCTGGCTACCCTCAACGAAGAGGGGCAGGAAGCGCTGGACGCGGCGCAGGCAACGCCCGCTTTCGCTCGTCTCGAGGTGGTCGCCCGCGACCAGGTCGTGCCTGTCGACGGCCAGCTGTGGACGAGCGCCACCGGCCCGCTTGCGGCGCAGGCGATTCTCGACGAGCTTGATGCCGCCCTGACACCCTGATGGCCGCCGCACTTTCTTCGGGCTTCTCTGCGGCCCGCCGTCTCCCAGTGAGACTGGCGGGCTTGTCGCTGTTATTGCTGCTGGTGTGCCTGGCCAGCCTGCTATGGGGTGCCGGTGATGTCGGTCCGGCTCGGGCCTGGGCAGTGATCACCGGGCAGGGCGATGCGGAGGCCCGGTTCGTGGTCGGCTCGCTGCGCCTGCCGCGCACCTTGATCGGCCTGGTGGTCGGCGTAGCGCTTGGCGTGGCGGGTGCCCTGCTGCAGGCGGTGACGCGCAATCCCCTGGCCGAGCCGGGGCTGCTCGGCGTGAGTGCCGGCGCGGCCTTTGCCGTGGCGCTGGCGCTGGTGCGGGGCGCCACGGCAACGACGATGCGGGTGGGCGTGGCCCAGCTGGGCGCCATGGCGGGGTGTCTCTGCGTAATGGGTGTCGCCCGCTTCAGCGGCGCCGGCAACGACCCGGTGCGGCTGGTGCTGGCCGGTGCCGCCCTGACCGGCCTGCTGTTGTCGCTCACCTCGCTGCTGTTGCTGTTCGATCAGCGCGCCGCCGACGAGATCCGCTTCTGGATCGTCGGTAGCCTGGCCGGGCGTCGTCTCGATCACTTGCTGGCTCTCTTGCCCAGCCTGCTGCTGGCTGGTGCCATCGTGCTCGCCGTGGCGCGCCCCCTGGCGGCCCTGGCGTTGGGGGAACGCGTCGCCAGCGGCCTCGGTCACCGCCCCGGGCTGATCCGGCTGTTGGTGATCGTGGCCGTGGCACTGCTTGTAGGCGCCGCCACGGCCACGGCAGGCCCCATCGCCTTCGTCGGGCTGGTGGTGCCGTTTGCCGCCCGCGCGCTGGCGGGCCCCGACATTCGCCGCACCTTGTGGCTGTGCTTGCCGCTGGGGCCGTTGATGGTGATCACGGCGGATATCGTTTCGCGACTGCTGGTCGCTCCCTCGGAAATGCCGCTGGGCGTGCTCACGGCCCTGTGCGGCGCGCCCGTGCTGGTGGCCGTGGTCAGAGCGCGCCGGATGCCGACGTTATGAACGGTGAGAAAGGGAAGAGGAGCGAATGATGCGCCGCCAGGCGTCCGCCGAAGCTGAGATGCAACAGCGACCAACTGATTTGCGCTATTCGCAAGAGTATCCGCAAGCGGATCGCCAACTCGCCGAGGTGGCGGCACCTGCAGGGCATTGGCGCCTGGCATGGCAAGCGCCGGGCGGAGGTGTGCACTACAGCCTGCTGATCGACCGGCGTGCCTTCACGGCGGCATTGGTGCTGCTGGTGGCCCTGTTGGCGGCATCGCTCGCCTACCTGGCCATGGGCAGCAGCTCGCTTGCGCCGCGTGCGGTGCTGCCGGCGCTGGTGGGGCACGGCGACATGATGGCCGTGTTCCTGGTTCAGGAACTGCGCCTGCCGCGACTGGCCGCTGCCTGCCTTACCGGTGCCGCCTTCGGCGTGGCGGGCTGCTTGATGCAGACCTTGGCCCGTAACCGCCTGGCCACGCCCGGCATCATCGGCATCGACAATGGCGCCACCGCGTTCGCCGTGGCCTCGGTGGTCGGCCTCGGGGTCTCCCTGGCCCCTCCCGCCATGGCACTGGCAGGCGCCATCACGGCCGCCGCGCTCACCTTCGGCCTGGCCGCCGGTGGCGGTACCCGGGGCTACCGCTTCATCGTGGCCGGCATCGGCGTTGGCGCCGTGTTCGGCGCCATCACTCAGCTATTGCTGGCCAAGGTGCATATCGACATCGCCAATGCGGCCTATCCCTGGACGGTAGGTTCGCTCAACGCCCGCCCGGCCGGGGCCGTACTGCTGCTGGGCATCGGCTTGCCGCTCGGCCTGGGTGCGGCCCTGTGGCTCACCCGTGCGCTGAGCCTGATGCGTTTCTCCGATGCCGTGGCATCCGGCCTCGGTTTGCGCGTGGCGCAACGCCGCTGGCAGGTGCTGGCGGTGTCGGTGCTGCTCCCCGGCCTGGCGGTGGCCGTCGCCGGCCCGGTGGGGCTGGTCGGCTTGATCGGTCCCGAGATCGCCCGCTCGCTCTCCTCGCCGCGAGGTGTTCCGGTGGTCGCCTCGGCGCTGGCGGGGGCACTGGTGATGGTGCTGGCCGACCTGGCGGGAAGAGTGATGCTTTCCCCCATCGAAATTCCTGTGGGTATCGTCACCGCCGTGGTGGGCGGCCCCTGGCTGCTGTGGATATTGCTGCGACCGGCTTCGAGGAACCTGGCATGAACCGACACGAACTCGCCACCTGCGACCTTACGCTGCGCTACGGTCGCACCACCATCATCGACGAGCTGGCGCTGTCGCTGCCGGCGGGTCAGGTTACCGCCATCGTCGGGCCCAACGGCTGTGGCAAGTCCACCCTGCTGGCTGGCCTGGCCAGGCTTCATGCGCCCAGCCACGGCGCAGTTTTACTCGACGGCAAGGACATTCAGCAGCTGCCGGCACGCGAGCTGGCGCGCCGCCTGGCGCTGCTGCCGCAGGAAGCCATCGCCCCGGAAGGACTGACCGTCACCGAGCTGGTGCGTTTCGGCCGCCAGCCGCATCAGGGCTGGCTGCGCCAGTGGTCGGCGGAGGATCAACAGGTTGTGAGAGAGGCGCTGGCCGCAGCCGACATGGCCGAGCTGGCCGACCGGCCCCTCGACACCCTCTCCGGCGGTCAGCGGCAGCGGGCCTGGATCGCCATGACCATCGCCCAGCAAACGCCGCTGCTGCTGCTCGATGAACCCACCTCGGCCCTCGACCTGGGCCACCAGATCGAAGTCTTCGAGCTGGTGCGCCGGCTGGCCGCCCATGGGCGCACCGTAGTGATGGTGCTGCACGACCTTGGCAGCGCCTGTCGTTATGCCGACCACCTGCTCGCACTGCGCCGTGGCCGGCTAATCGCCGCCGGCCCGCCCGGCGACGTGGTGACTACCGACCTGGTACGCCAGCTCTACGATATCGACTGCACGCTGATCCCCGACCCCGCTACGGGGAGTTTGCTGCTGGCCAACGTAAGAAGGGCGGGGCGGGCTGAGGTGGTTTAATGGCGTGGCCTGAACCGGCTAACTCTTAGCCTTAGCCGCGGTAGAAGGCATTTAGCTTGTCCTGATGCTCGTGCACCTTTTGGGCGAACGTCTCGTCATCCATATCGCGCCAGTAGCGAGGCGGCCGGCCGGATCGCTGATCATGTTCAAGTGAAGTCGGGTCGAGGGGGCGGAACTCCTCCCATAGCGGCGTATCCGGTAGCGGCTGTGAGGTATCCATATAGCGCTGGATCATGTCCCAGGCGGCACGCTGCTCCACATGGTCTACCTGAACACAGGAAATATTATTTGATCAATCATCTCCCAAACTCCCTGCGGTACTGCTCTAGCTTTGGCGAGCCGATATGGGGGCTCCACACAAGATCGATTTTGTTATTCGGCAGGAAGTGAACATGAAGGTACTGGTCTCCACGAGAATGAGGAGGCATTAGGAAAGTCATGCTATGACGTTCAGATTCCACGCCTGCTCGCTCTTGCTCCTCGGTCATGCTAAGGATCCAAACAACTTCCACCGTATCGCCTTTGAAGGACCAGCAGCAGGTAGTTCCACCATTTCCACCCCAGTTGCCATTAACCCAGTAGCTAAAAATGGGGCGATCAGTATGATTATATCCAGCAAGACTGCCGCTGACAGACCCAGGGAAAAAAGCTTGCCAAGCCAAGGCAATAACGATCGCTCCTATCATGACGACCTGCAGCCAAACAGGAATCAGGCGGAAGAAGCGTCTAATTGCCCAATTAACGACCATCAGGTTGCTCTCCATATTCCCTGTTAAGAAGCATTGGCAACGCCGCCGTCGTGCTTGCGGAAGCTGCTGATAGAGCATCTAAGATGTATGCCTTCAGACTTAGCAGCTTGCGCCTCGTCATCTAGCACCCAGGCCGTGGGGATTGCCAGAAGTGACAACGCCAATGCTGCCAGTGCCGCTATTGTATTGAGCCGGTTCATTGACATCAGTAGCCAAACTTGTCTGGAAAATAGGAGAGCGGCGGCTCACCATTGAGCCACTCTTCCATCATTCGTTCGCCTTCCTCACGCTGTTCCGGCGTTACACTATCGCGATAGACTCGTAATGAACGCTCTGAAGATGTCCCCGGTACCTCTTCATGAATAGCAAGGAAGATAGCCCAGCCTTTGGCTGGTTCCGGCTCTGGGGCCCCTTGGCATAATCCACGCCCCTCTTCATCAGGTGCAATATGACAAGCAGCTATCCAGCCGCGGCCATTAATATGGCCAGACTCAGAAGCTTTTGTCATCCACTTCCATGCCTCTTCGGGATGCCCGAGGTGATTGAGAGCGGATGCGAGATTATTCATGGCGGGAGCATAACCGGCTTCTGCCGCCCTTCGATACCACTCCGCTGCCGCTCCCAGGCGCTCGGTCTCCGTGGCGTAGGTCTTCTCATCGTCCCGCGCCAGTTGGCCGAGCCAGTTCATGGAGTCCAGGTTGCCGGCTTCGGCGGAGCGCAGAAGCCACTCCATGGCCTCGTCGTGCCGGTCGAGGTAGGTATAGATATCATAGAGCGCACCCATGGCATCGGCGTCCCCCGCCTCGGCCTTGGGCAGGGTGGCGGCGAGGGCCGCTTCGCGCCAATCGTTGCCCTCTTCAGGGCAAACGTCACCTAGCTCACAGGCGCTGCCATCATAGAGGCGCAGCATGGCATGGGGCTCGCCTTGTTGCGCGGCCCGGTAGTACCAGTCCAGGGCGGCTTGGGTCATTCCCAAGTGGCGCAGACGGTGGGCTTCGCCTAGATAGTACATCGCCTCTACATCGCCAGCGTTTGCGGCGATTTCCAGGTACGGCATGCTCGTCGTACGCTGATGTGCATTGTAAAGGCGCATGCCTTCATCCTTGGCGGCTTGAGCTTCCTCATCGAGCGCCAAGGCTATGGGCATTGCAAGCAGTGAAAACGCCAAGGCTGCCGCTACTGTATTGAGCCGGCTCATTGACATCAGTAGCCGAATTTGTCCGGATAATAGGAGAGCGGCGGCTCACGATTGAGCCATTCTTCCATCATTTTCTCTCCCTCTTCGCGCTGCTCAGGAGTGACGCTGTCGTGATAGACTCTTAGTGCTCTCTCGGATGAAGTGCTTGATAGCTCTTCATTTATGGCAAGAAAGATAGCCCACCCTTTAGCAGGATCTTTCTCCGTCTGGCATAGCTCGCTCTCTTGTGGGTCAATATAGCAAGTTGCCAGCCATTGACGACCATTAATGTTCCCACCCTCAGAGGCGCTGATAATCCACTGCCACGCCTCTTCATAGCGACCTAAACTGTTTAGAGTTGCTGCAAGAAAGCTCATTGAAGGAACATGGCCGGCTTCGGCCGCTTTGCGATACCACTTCGCTGCGGCTTCCAGGCGCTCGGTCTCTGTGGCGTAGTTTTCCTCATCGTCTCGCGCCAGTTGACCCAGCCAGTTCATGGAGCTCAGGTTGCCGGCATCGGCGGAGCGCAGAAGCCACTCCATGGCCTCGGCGTGCCGGTCGAGGTAGGTGTAGATATCATAGAGCGCGCCCATGGCATCGGCGTCACCCGCTTCTGCCTTGGGCAGGGTGGCGACGAGAGCCGCTTCGCGCCAATCGTTGCCCTCTTCGGGGCAAACGTCACCCAGTTCAC
>NZ_JAFIFK010000074.1 GCF_020832045.1 Halomonas sp. | reverse complement strand
ACTTACCACTCTTTCCACCGCCTGCAACGTTGCGCGTCACCGGCAGCGGATGCGTACTTTACGGTTTTCATCCGGTCCCTGCAAGAGCCGTTTGTAAAAAAGTTTCACGCGCGTGACGAGGCGGTGACGAAACGGTGGCAGCCAAACTATCCACAGGCGCCGGATGGCGGGCGCCTGTGGATGATTTCACGCGCTGGCCTCCCCCTTACTACGTCGCTGACTGGCGCGATCCAGCAGAGAGAGGATGGAGCGATATGGGATGCCGCCATGCAGCGACAGGCCGATCTCGCAGGTACGCGAGTTGGAGTACCCTGCATCGCACTCCACCACCTGCTCAGCCAATCCTTTTAGCGCTGAGGCATTGAGCTCCGGTGTGATCAGCCCTTTATCACCGGCAAAGCCACAGCAGGTGATCTCGGCAGGAACCAGCACTTCACTCGCGCAGGCTCGCGCCAGGGCTACCATGCGTTCGCCCAGGCCCATATGCGTACTGGAACAGGTCACATGCACTGCCACCCGCTCCTTGAGCGGGGTGATGTCGAGCCGCGAAAGCAGGTGATCGTGAGCGAAGGCTACTGGCTCCTGCACCACCAACCGTTCATCCAGACGCCCCTGCATATGCAGAACACAGGGGCTGGTATCGCTGAGAATCGGGTAGCGTCCGTTTTGACTCGCCGCCAGTAGCTCGCGATTCAACTCCCGCGCCTTGTGGGTCGCCTCGTCGAACTGGCCCTTGGATTGAAAAGCCATACCACAGCACAGATGCCCCGGCATGTCAGGCACGATCACTTCAAAGCCGGCCTTGTCGAGCAACGCCAGGGTAATCTCCATGACAGAGCGAGTCTCGCTGTCGCCATGGG
Source organism: Halomonas sp. (assembly GCF_020832045.1). Taxonomy (GTDB): domain Bacteria; phylum Pseudomonadota; class Gammaproteobacteria; order Pseudomonadales; family Halomonadaceae; genus Halomonas. The sequence goes on along the minus strand of NZ_JAFIFK010000074.1, from coordinate 3,387 downwards.
AAGCGCCGAAGACCCGAGTGGCGCAGGAAGGGAAATAGACCACCTTGTCGCGCACTTCGCCGACAGCGGGCTTCTGCTTGAGCACGCGAACCGATGCCGCCTTGGGCAAGGAAGGTATCCACTGTGGCACACGCCCGGCACTAGCTTTGGTGATGCCCCCACTCACACCAGTGAGCCCTTTTTCACCCAGCACGGCGCGACCAGTGCTCGCCAGGTTGAGCAAACCCCGCGCCAGACGAGTGGTACCGGAGAAGTGCCGCCCCACTCGCCGTGCCGTTCCGCCGTACTGTGCCAGCCTTTCGTGGCGCATCTCGCGGATCAGCTCGCCGGTATTGATGCCGACCGGGCATTGAGTGGCGCACAGGCCATCGACGGCACAGGTCTCGTCGCCGGCGTAGCGATAGTCTTCTCGCAGCCGCTCCAGCCGCTCGGCCTCCTGCGCATCGAGGCCGTCTCCCAATGCTTCGAGCCGGGCCATTTCACGGGCGATGACGATGCGCTGCCGCGGTGTCAGGGTGAGGTCTTTAGAGGGGCAGACGTGCTCGCAGAAACCGCACTCGATACATTTGTCAACGATGGGATCGGCGGCCGGCAGCGGCTTGAGATTCTCCAGGTGCAGCGTCGGGTTACGACTGAGAATGACATCCGGATTCAGCAGGTTTTCGGGGTCGAACAGCGCCTTGATTTGCCACATCAGCGCGTAGGCCTCGGGGCCCCACTCGAGCTCGACGTAGGGGGCCATGTTGCGCCCTGTACCGTGCTCGGCCTTGAGCGAACCGCCATATTCGACAGCGACCAGTTGGGCCACTTCATCCATCAACGCCTGGTAGCGCTCCACCTCACCGGGCCTCTCGAAGCCCTGCGGGAAAACAAAGTGCAGGTTGCCCTCAAGGGCATGACCAAAAAGGATAGCCTCCGGATAGCCGTGACGATGAAAGGCATTTGTCAGGGCCAGTACGCCTTCGTCGAGCCGTTCGATGGGAAAGGCGACGTCTTCGATGATCACCGTGGTGCCTGTTTCGCGTACCGCCCCCACGGCGGGGAAGAGACCTTTTCTGATCTTCCAGTAGAGTTCGTAGGTACTTTTGTCACGTGTGAAGTCGAGGGGCTCCAAGGTATGGATACCCTCGAAGATGGCGCGTACCGCCTGCAGCCGCTCTTCCAACTCGGCTTCGTCGTTGCCGCGCACGTCGATGAGCAGCGCTGCGGCCCCGTCAGGCAGGGCTTCGAGCACTTCGGGCATACCCGGCTTGCCTTGCACCGAGCGCAGTGCGGCGCGGTCCATCAGCTCCACCGCCGAGACCGGTGCCGGCTTGAGCGCGATGGTGGCGCGGCAGGTGGTCGCCATGTCGGGCAGGAAGACAAGCGCCGCGGCTTTGTGCGGCTCATCGATGACCGAGTCGTAGGTAATCGTGCTGATGAAGCCGAGAGTACCTTCGGAGCCGATCATCAGGTGCTTGAGGATTTCGATGCCGTCGTCGAAGTCGACCAGGCTGTTGAGCGCATAACCGGTGGTATTCTTGAGTCGATATTTGTGACGGATCTTCTCGGCCAGCCCCTCATTGGCACGGGTCTCGGCCGAAAGCCGCTCGAGGCCTTCGACGAGTTCGAGGTGGCTGCGGCGAAAAGCTTCGCAACTGGCCGGATCAGCGGTATCAAGGCGGGTGCCATCGGCCAAGATCACGCGAATGTCGCGCACCGTGCGGTAGCTGTTCTGCGCCGTACCACAGCACATGCCCGAGGCGTTGTTGGCGGCGATGCCACCCACCATGCAGCTATTGATGGAAGCAGGATCGGGACCGATCTTGCGACCGAACGGTGCCAGCAGCTGGTTGGCCCGAGCGCCGATCACACCGGGCTGCAGGCGAATGGCCTTGCCGCCTTCGAGTATTTCGTGCCCACGCCAGCCCTCGCGCAGCTGAATCAATACCGAGTCGGTCACCGCCTGGCCTGAAAGCGAGGTACCTGCAGCACGGAAGGTCACCGGCAATTGGCGTGAACGACAGCCGGCGAGCACGGCCATTAGCTCCTCTTCAGTGGCGGGCTGGACCACCAGTTTGGGAATAAGCCGATAGAAGCTGGCATCGGTACCGTAGGCAAGCGTGCGCAACGGGTCATCAATCAGTCGCTCGCCGGGCATGATCTCGAGCAGCTCGCGCTTGAGCTCCTGCCAGGCGTCGTCAGCCGTTACGGCTGAGGTCGCGGCGGTCATGAGCGCTCCTCGGCGTGGCGTACCAGAATCACGAGTTCCCGGGGGCCGTGCACGCCGTAGGCCAGGGTCTGTTCGATGTCCGCCGTCTTGCTCGGCCCCGAGATCAGCAATGCGTTGGTGGGCATGCCGGTGGCCCAACCGTGGGATTCGACGATATCGAAGAAAGTGTCTTCCAGGGTATCGGCATCCAGCACAGCGATATGGATGGGCGGCACCAGGCTCAGCAGCCTTGGCTCATCGGGGGTCGGCCACAGCCACAGGCTGCCGGTCTCGGCAATGCCGCCACGAGTCGACGTAAGACCGGCATCGGTGCTGTGAAACTGCTCGTGCTGCCAGATTTCGATATCGCGATCGGCATCGACAAGGGTCACGTCTCCATCCGTCAGAGCGGCACGCGCCTCGGCGGCAACCGGGTGCTCACGCCCCAGGGCCAGTCGACGAATGCCCTTCGCATGCAGCAATTCGACGAGATCGACAGTCCAGGTGTTCCGTGACACATGGATGACTTCGCCATGCACCGAGGTGATCAGACGCTCGAAGCGCTCCAGCCGCTCCTGCGCATTCCAGCCACGTCCGGTAACGACGGCGAAATCGCTGACAGGCGCCGTCAGCGGACCATCGGTTCGTTCACGCAAACGCTTGAGAATATTGTTACGGGCGCTCATCACTGCTTGCCCCCCTTGTCTACCTGATGGCGTTTAACCAGCTCGTGCAGCGAAGCTTTGGCCGGCTTGGGCGCAGTACGATGCTCGGTCCAGACCCCCAGCTTCGTGGGCATCAGTGCTTGAAGCTTGCCGACGATGGCCGTACCGCTACGCCAGGCTCCAGGGTGGGTAGCCAGCCATTGGTAGGCTTTCCAGGCCGCCACCTCTTTCCTGGTACGCTTGGCACCGGCGCCGGGTACGTTTCCACGCCCCTCGCCTACCGCTTCGCGACGCAGCCTCACCAGCAGGTCGGGAATCGGGATCTTCACCGGGCATACCTCGCCGCAGGCGCCGCACAGGCTCGACGCCGTGGGCAAATCCTTGGTTTCCTCCAGCCCCATCATGTGCGGCATCAGAATGCTGCCGATGGGGCCGGGATAGGTGGTGCCGTAGGTGTGGCCGCCCACGCGGGTATAAACCGGGCAGTGGTTCATACAGGCGCCGCAGCGAATGCAGCGCAGGGTGTCGAGC
>NZ_JAFIFK010000073.1 GCF_020832045.1 Halomonas sp. | reverse complement strand
GCCCAGGCGCTCGGCGATCTGGCGCACGGCAACCAACCGACGGCGGTGGTCGGCGGCGCTGCCGTGGGAGAAGTTGAGGCGCACCACGTCGACGCCGGTGCGGATCATGGCTTCCAGCACGCCCTCGCGGTCGCTGGCCGGTCCCAGGGTGGCGACGATCTTGGTACGGCGGATGGGGGGGTGTGGCTGGGTCGGCATGATGGTCTCCGGCGAGTGATTTGCTGTACGCCTACGGTAACGTTAACAAGGTAATATTACTACAAAATGTCCTGGGGAAAAGTTCTTGTGGCCATCTACAGGAAGCCCTTTGATAGAAGGCGCCAAGCAAGATTTTCGCTTTTCGGAAAACGAAAGTATGGCGTGTTCTCTCAGTAGGGCGTCGCGCCTGGTATGGTTGGTATGTTGTAAAGTTACTAAAAAATCTTGAGTCTGTCGTATTTCTGCGTCACATTTGGATTATTGCCTATTGGCTCGACTCCAGACTGACAAGACCTTATACGGAGGAAACGCACCATGACGCTCAAGATTGCCATCAACGGCTTTGGTCGGATTGGCCGCAATGTGTTGCGCGCCATGTACGAGAACGGCTTTCGCCAGTACATACAGGTCGTGGCCATCAATGACCTGGGTGCCCCCGCTCTCAATGCGCATCTGCTGCGCCACGACACGGTGCATGGTCACTTTCCTTATAAGGTGGGGCACGACGAGCAGAGTCTGAGCGTGGATGGCGATCGCATCGCCATTCTCTCTGAGCGCGATCCGGCCACCCTGCCATGGTCGACCATGGGCGTCGATCTGGTCATGGAGTGTACCGGGCTTTTCACCAAGCGCGAGGATGCCGCCAAGCATCTTGAAGCGGGGGCGAAGCGTGTGCTGATCTCCGCCCCCAGCCCCGATGCTGACGCCACCATCGTCTATGGCGTCAACGAGCATGTGCTGCGCCCCGAGCACAAGGTGGTGTCCAACGCCTCCTGTACCACCAACTGCCTGGCGCCGGTGGCCAAGGCGCTCAACGACACCGTGGGTATCGAAAATGGCCTGATGACCACGGTGCACGCCTATACCAACGACCAGAATCTCTCCGACGTCTATCACAGCGACCCTTACCGGGCGCGCAGTGCGACCCACTCGATGATCCCGACCAAGACCGGTGCCGCTGCCGCGGTGGGCCTGGTGCTGCCGGAGCTCGCCGGCAAGTTCGACGGCCTGGCGGTACGGGTGCCGGTGATCAACGTCTCGCTGGTGGACCTGGTATTTACCGCCGGGCGCGACACCACTAGAGAAGAGATCAATGCCATCGTCGCCAAGGCTGCAGAGTCATCCAAGGTGCTCTCGGTCAACGCGCAGCCGCTGGTTTCCATCGACTTCAACCACGACACCAGCTCTTCTACCTTCGACAGCAACCACACCCGCGTGAATGGCCGTCTGGTCAAGGTGATGGCCTGGTATGACAACGAATGGGGCTTCTCCAACCGCATGCTCGACACAGCGCTGGCCATGCACGCCGCGGGCGATGCCAAGCGGGTGGCGGCGTGATGCGCTAACAGAAGCAGTCGCGGTTCATCTGCGCAGCGGACCGCAACTTTTCCCCTTGCCGCCTTTCTTGACTACGTTAAAGGTGTACATCCAAGGATCTGGAGGTAGACATGAAAGGTTATGGAATGCGTAGCGCCCTTGCGGTCTTTACCGCATCGTTGATGCTCGCCTTGGCGGGCTGTGGTACCGGAACCGGCGAGCGCGCCGCCAGCGGTGCCGGCGTAGGGGCCGCAGTGGGCGGTGCTGCGGGCGCCGCCACGGGTGGCAGCGTGGTGCGTGGCGCGGCCATTGGTGCCGGTGCCGGGGCGGTGACAGGCGCTGCCACCGATGAGGACGATATCGACCTCAGCAACTGATATTCCGGCAATAAAGAAAAAGGCCGCGCTTGCCCAGAGGCTTGTGCGGCCTTTGCACGATGAGGCGCCTGGCAAGCTATTCCGGAAGGCGCCAGGTGTCAGGACACTCTCGGCTACGGAACAGCCGCTGTGCAGTGGTATCGTTGCGTCGTTCGGCGAGGGTTTCGCGGCCTTCGCTGAGGGCATCCAGCATCCCTTGGCGGGGGTGGCGCACGGTGAGTAGCGTCAGTTCGTTCTGCCGTGTGACTTCGTAGTCCTTTTTCAGCGATTCGATCAAGGGCTCGAGCCGCTCGGGTTTGTCATCGAGGCAGAAGACGAAGCGCATGGCGCCGCTGTCGACCAGATTGGCGTGCATGCCGGCCTCTACCAGTCGGCCGAGTATGTCGTGCTGACGAGGCTCGTCCATGAACGAGAAGTCTCGTGGTCTCACTTCCACCCACACCTGATTCTCTCGCAGAATGCAGCTGGCCACGTCGCCGTCGAAGCGTCGTTCGGCCTCGATGATGGTGGGAGCGGCGTCGGGCGTCTCGAAGGAGCGCACGATCAGCGGTATCGACTTTTCTTGCAATGGTCCCAGGGTCTTGGGGTGGATCACCTTGGCGCCGTGCCAGGCCAGCTCGGTGGCCTCGGCGTAGGAAATACGTTCGAGCTGCACGGCGTTGTCGAAGCGTCGCGGGTCGGCGTTGAACAGGCCGGTGACGTCCTTCCAGATCACCACCTCCTGGGCGTCGAGACAGTGGGCGAAGATTGCCGCGCTGAAGTCGGAGCCTTCACGGCCCAAGGTGGTCGCATCGCCTTCCTCAGTACCGCCGACGAAGCCCTGGGTCAGGTTTACACGTTCGCTTTGTGCGATTCGCTCACGAATTGTCTCGGCGGTGGTGTGCCAGTCGATGTTGGCGGCCTGATGGCAGCTATCGGTGCGCACCAGCTCGCGGGCATCATGCCAGTCGGTGGCGATCCCCTGGTGGTTTAGCCAAGCCGCCACGATGGTGGTGGAGATCAGTTCGCCGTAGCAAACGGTCTGGTCGTAGTGTTTGGCGTAAGCGCTTTGCCGGTGCTTGCGGTGCTGGGCGTCGAGCTCATCGAACAGGGCCCTGACCCGCTCGCTGGGAGAGTCGTCGGCGTCGCCGAAAAGTGCCTCCATCGCCTCGCTATGCTCGGTCTGCAAGGAGTCGAGGCATTGGCGATATTCATCAGTTCGACTCTCGTCGCGGGCGGCGGCCAGCAGCGCTTCGAGCTTGTTGGTGGTCTTGCCCATGGCCGAGACCACCACCACCAATGGCCTGTCCTGATGTGCCTCGATCAGTGGGGTCAACTGGCGAATGGCATCGGCATCCTTGATCGAGGCGCCGCCGAACTTGAACACGGTGGTCATTCCGGGCTCTCCCTGTCTGGTGTCGTCGTGCCCTACACCATGGGGCATATCGGCGCGTAGCGAAAGGGGTGGGTGGCATGCCATGCAAGTTCAAGGGCATAAACGAAAAAAGCCCCCGAGGGGGCTTGAGAACCTGGTCGCAGGCGGAGCCTAGCTCAAGCGTTCCATGTAGGCTTCGTAGCCAAAGGTTTTCACCGTGCGGACCTCGCGGCTGCGCTCGTCGACCCGGCAGATCGACGGCAGGCGTATGCCGTTGAAGGTGGTGGTCTTGACCATGGTGTAATGGGCCATGTCGGTGAACACCAGGCGGTCGCCGATGGCGAGAGGCGTCTCGAACGAGTAGCGGCCGATCACGTCGCCAGCGAGACACGTCGTGCCACCCAGGCGATAGCTGAAGGGCTTCTCTCCCGGTTCGCCGGCACCGATGATGTGGGGCCGGTAGGGCATCTCCAGCACGTCGGGCATGTGAGCGGTGGCCGACGTATCGAGAATGACGTTGGGGCCATCGTTCTCCACGATATCCAGTACCGAACACACTAGATACCCGGTATTCAGCGCGATCGCCTCACCCGGCTCCAGGTACACGGTGAGATGAGGGTGGCGCTCACGGAAGCCTCGAACCACCCGCACCAGCCGCTCGACGTCATAGTCGGCGCGGGTGATGTGATGGCCGCCGCCGAAGTTGACCCAGCTCAGCCCGGCCAGGTACCTGCCGAACTTTTCCTCGAACGCAGCCAGGGTCTCTTCCAGGGCATCGCTGTTCTGCTCGCACAGGGTATGGAAGTGCAGCCCCTCGAGCCCTGCCAGGTCGGCCTCGGCGATATCCGCTACCCGCGTGCCGAGGCGTGAGCCTGGTGCGCAGGGATCGTATAGCGGCACGGCGCCGGTGGAGTGCTCGGGGTTCACCCTCAGCCCGCAGGAGACCGGGCGTGACGCCGCCGCGACGGTGTCGCGAAAGCGGCGCCACTGCCCCGGGGAGTTGAAGCTGATGTGGTCGGCGTACTGCAGCACCACCTCCATCTCCTCGGGGGTGAAGGCCGGCGAGTAGACGTGCACCTCGCCACCGAAGGTCTCCGCGCCGAGGCGAGCCTCGTCCTGGCCGCTGGCGGTGGTGCCCACCAGATACTGGCTGACCAGCGGAAAGGTATCCCACATGGCAAAGCCTTTCAGTGCCAGCAGGATCTTCGCTCCGCTCGCCTCCTGTACCTGCCTGAGCAGCTCGAGATTCTTGCGCAGCAGCGCGTCGTCGACCACGTAAGCCGGCGACGGGCAGGCGTGGATGTCGAAGTCGGGGCTCGTCATGCCACTCATGCCAGCGGGTCGTGGTCCGGGTCGAGCTCCACCACCTGCCATGGCAGGCCCATGTCGCCGATGCGCTCCATGAAGGGATCGGGATCGAGCTGTTCGACGTTGAACACGCCTGCGCCCTTCCAGATGCCTTCCAGCATCAGCATCGCGCCGGTGACCGCCGGCACGCCGGTGGTATAGGAAATCGCTTGGGACTGCACCTCGCGGTAGCACGCCTCGTGGTCGCAGATGTTGTAGATGTACACCTTGCGCCGCTTGCCGTCCTTGATGCCGTCGGCAATGATGCCGATGTTGGTCTTGCCCTTGGTGCGCGGCCCCAGCGAGGCCGGATCGGGCAGCACCGCCTTGAGGAACTGCAGCGGGGCGATCTGCTTGCCCTCGAATTCGATCGGCTCGATGCTGGTCATGCCCACGTTCTCGAGCACCTTGAGGTGGGTGATGTACCTCTCGGAGAAGGTCATCCAGAAGCGAATTCGCTCCAAGCCCTTGATGTTCTGGCTGAGCGACTCGAGCTCCTCGTGATAGAGCAGGTAGATGTCCTTCTCGCCGATGCCGTCAAAGTCGAACTTGCGCTTCTCGGCCAGCGGCGGAGTCTCAACCCACTCGCCCTTCTCCCAGTAACGCCCATTCGCGGTGATCTCGCGAATGTTGATCTCCGGATTGAAGTTGGTGGCGAAGGGATAGCCGTGGTCGCCGCCGTTGGCATCGAGGATGTCGATGCGGTGGATCTCGTCGAACAGGTTCTTCTGGGCATAGGCGCAGTAGATGTTGGTCATGCCCGGGTCGAAGCCGCAGCCCAGGGTGGCCATGTTGCCCGCCTTGACGTAGCGGTCGTGGAAGGCCCACTGCTCCTTGTACTCGAACTTGGCCTCGTCCGGGTGCTCGTAGTTGGCCGTGTCGAGATAGGGCACGCCGGTCTTCAGGCACGCCTCCATGATGGTCAGGTCCTGATAGGGCAGGGCCACGTGGATCAGCACGTCCGGTTTGAACGACTCGATCAGTGAGACCAGGGCGTCGACGCTGTCGGCATCCACTTGGGCGGTCTGGATCGGGCGATTCAGTTGGGCTGCGATGGCCTTGCACTTGTCTTCATTGCGACTGGCCAAGCAGATCTCACTGAACACTTCGGGGTGCTGGGCACACTTGTGGGTGACAACGCCTCCGACGCCACCGGCGCCGATAATCAGGACTTTGCTCATGGGCCTCTCGTATCCAGATCGGGAAATGTAGTGAAAGGGTAGGGTCTTATCGGATTTTCGGCCATCTCGTCATGCCCGTGCCGATGCCACCCGGTCATGCAGCGCTTGCGCGCTGATGATGGCCCCCGGCGCAGTCGGGGGCAAGTGATTTTGTCATGATGCGTTAGACCAAAGAAGGGGGTGGGGTGCTGCCACCAGGGAGCTTCCGGCCATTATGAGGGGTCTATAACCTGCGTTATGAATCTCTATATAAGCTTGTGTTTTAGTATTGCGCTAATCAATCACAGGCCTGAGAGGCAGAGCGTGACCCTACTGGATAGTATTGTGATGCAGGGCTTGGGTAAACACGGCGCTCTGACGGCAGAAGATAAGGCCTTGATATTGGGCCTTGAGCTGACCCCGCGACGTGTGTCGGCCGGAGAGGTGCTGTGGCAGGAGAGCGCGGAGGTCGATATGTTCTGCGTGGTCAAGGAGGGGTGGGCCTACTCCTATCGCAATCTAGGCAACGGCTCGATGCAGATTCTCAAGGTTTATCTACCTGGCGATATCATCGGCATGCGGGATTTTGGCTTTTCGCGTCGCCTGGCCGGCGTGGCGATGATCAATGAGGGCGTGGTCTGCCCTTTTTCGCACCAGCAGCTCTTTGAATTGTTCGTACGTTCACCGGCCTTGGCCGCCGGCATCATCGCTACTGCGGTACGTCAGCAGGCGATGCTCACCGAACGGCTGGTCTACCTGGGCCGTTACGCTGCCCACGAGCGGCTGGCGCATTTCCTTTACGAACTCTACCTGCGACTGCAGCGCATTGGCGCGGTAGATGAGAACGGGTTCTCGATGCCTCTTTCCCAAGAGCAGATTGGCGATGCCCTGGGCTTGAGTGCGGTGCACGTGAGCCGGACGTTCTCCATGCTGCGCGATGAAGGGCTGGTGACACGCGATCGCCAGCACGTGGTACTACCCGATCCGGAGGCGCTTGCCCGACTGGTTGAGTTCAACAACACCTATATCGAAGAGACTCTGCCACCCGCATTTCAGAGCTTTCATTAGCTGGCTCGGCTGGCTCTTGCCTAATACGTGACAAGCGGTCGTTAGGAAACGAAAAAAGCACCTCTAGAGGTGCTTTTTTCGCTTTATTGGTGGAGGCGGCGGGGATCGAACCCGCGTCCGCCGACACTCGCTCTTCGGCTCTACATGCTTAGGTCCGTTTTTTGGTTTAACGCATCTGGCTCCAACGGGCAGGATCCAGCTACGCGATTCCTCTAAGGTTTAGCGATTGGCGAGAGGACACCACCAACCGCGATCCCATCATCTTTAGCTCATATCCCCTCTGCGATGAATGGGCACATCGCTTTGGGGCCGGACTAGAAGCTAACAGCTATTAAGCTGCCAGCGCGCCCTGAGCGTAGTTGTCGTCGTTTGCGACTATTTAGTCGTGATGTTGGATTTACGAGATACATCACGCTCTCGGCATGCACCTAGGAGGTTGTCATCGGCGTCGAAGCCATGTCGCCCCCGTAGCAAGCTCATCTTATCAGCATGAGCAACTCTATGACACCTGTCGTAAGGGTTGGTTTCACCGTTTTCCCGTTTCTTACCATTTTCGTGGAAAGTAGCTCGCCCTTTGCCCGTTACGCCTTGGTATTCTCCCGCATGATGCGGCCCTTCTGTCGCTGCCAGTCGCGGTCTTTCTCGGTGGCACGTTTGTCGTGCAGTTTCTTGCCCGTTACCAGCGCCAGCTCGCACTTCACCTTGTTGCCCTTCCAATAGAGCTTGAGCGGCACACAGGTGTGCCCCTTCTCCTGCGAGCGCGAGAAGATCTTGGCGATCTCCTTGCGATGCAGCAGCAGCTTGCGGGTACGCGAAGGATCGGCGATCTCGTGAGTACTGGCCGTATTGAGCGGCAGGATGTGGCTGCCCAGCAGCCAGGCCTCACCATCCTTGATCAGGATATAGGTGTCGGTGAGCTGGGCCTTGCCGGCGCGCAGGCTCTTGACCTCCCAGCCGGCCAACACCAGGCCGGCCTCGAAGACCTCATCGATGTGGTACTCGAAGCGAGCCTTCTTGTTCTGAGCGATAACGCTGCTGCCAGGGCCCTTGCCCTTGCCTTTCTTGTTGGCCATGGAACCTCTTGTCACGGTCTGCTGATGGCACCCTTCCTTCGATATGCGGGGAAGCGTGTTACCATTCAAGGCATGAAATAACCGCTCATGATACGCCCTGGGCACTGTGAAGTCAGCGGAGAGCTCAATGCCAATGGTCAATCGGTCCGCCTTGGTGCGGCACACCCCTCGGGAGATGTTCGATCTCGTCAACGACTTCGAGCGCTATCCGGAATTCCTGCCCGGATGTAGGCGAGCGCGGCTTCTCGAGCGCGACGAGGCGCATTTGATCGGTGAGATGACATTGGGGCGGGCGGGCATCGAGCAGAGCTTTACCACGCGCAATGATCTGATCGAGCCCGAACGCATCGAGATGTCGCTGGTCAGTGGGCCTTTCAAGCGCTTGCGCGGGCGCTGGCTGTTTCTGCCCATGGGTGACGGTGCCTGCAAGGTGTGTCTGGAAATGGAATTCGAATTCGCCAACCGCCTGTTGGGCATGGCGTTCGGCAAACTGTTCCAGCAGGTCGCCGGCCAGCTGGTCGACGCCTTCACCCGTCGCGCCGACGAGCTGTATGGTCGCTGATACGATGCTTCGAGTAGAGGTCGCCTACGCGCTGCCCGACAGGCAGTGCATTGTGGCGCTGGCGGTGCCCCCAGGCACCACGGCACGGCAGGCCGTGGCCCTGGCCGAACTGGCAAGGCGGTTTCCCGAGGTGCCGCAGGCGAACTTCGGCGAAGCCGGCTTGGGCATTTTCGGCCAGCTGCTGCGTGACCCCGAGAGCCATCTCTTGCGCGCCGGCGACCGGGTCGAGGTCTATCGCCCCCTCGAGATCGACCCCAAGGAGGCGCGTGCCCGGCGCGCCAAGCAGTAGCCTCAGCGATGTCGCGTAGCGGTTGGGCTTAGCGCGCCAACGGCTCGGTCGTCGCCGGTTCCCCGCCCTGAGGCAGGGTGCCGCCGGCGTCCGGGGCCGCCTCGGGGGCTGCCTGGGGTTGAGTCTCGGGCAGATCGCCCATGGGGCTTGCGCCCTCGACGGCGGGACCGATGTCGTCCTGCGGGCGCAGTTCGATGTCTCTGGCGAAGTCGCCTTCCCGCTGCATGTCGACCAGGCGATCACCCTCGAAGGTGAGCGTCAGTCGCCGCTGCTGCACACCGCCGTATGCCTCATCGAGCCGGAACACATAATCCCATTGATTGGCATTGAAGGGCGCTTCGAGCAGCGGTCGGCCCATCAGGTCGACCACCTGGGAGCGACTCATGCCGGGCTGGAGCTGCTGCACCATGCCCTCGGTGATGTAGTTGCCCTGTGGCAGATCCCGCTTGTAGACGCAGCCGCTGGCCATGGTCAGGGCGATGACGAGGGGGATGGTTTTGATCAGCTTTTGCATTTGTGTCCATTCTTCACTATCGTGGATTCGGTCGATCATACCCGACCCTACCTGATACTGCGAAGAGCGAACATGGCCGACCAGAACCATGAACTGCGCAAGGCGGGCCTGAAGGTCACCTTGCCCCGAGTGAAGATCTTGCAGATCCTCGAGAATGCCACGGGCCAACATCACCTTAGCGCCGAGGATGTCTACAAGACCCTGCTGGAAGCCGGTGAAGACGTTGGTCTGGCCACCGTCTACCGCGTGCTGACCCAGTTCGAGTCCGCAGGATTGGTCATTCGCCACAATTTCGATGGCGGGCATGCAGTGTTCGAGATCTCCCAGGAAGAACACCACGATCATATGGTGTGCCTGGATAGCGGAGAGATCATCGAATTCTTCGACGAGACCATCGAGCGCCGCCAACAGGAGCTTGCCGAGGAGCACGGCTTCGAGCTTGTCGATCACGCACTGGTGCTCTATGTGCGTCCGCGTGGCTCCAATACCACCCGCCAGGACGGCATGCCGCGCAAGTAAGCGCTGCCTCTCCCTGCGATTGACGGCCCCGATCATCGATCGGGGCCGATTCGTTTGGCGGCGACTTAGGGGGAGGCACCCTGCTGGCTGGCATCGAGCATTTCGCGAGCGTGGGCCAGGGTGCGGTCGGAAAGATGGACCCCGCCCAGCATGCGTGCCAATTCGCTGACCCGGCCGGCTTCATCGAGCAGCGCCATGCGCGTCAGAGTGGTGTTGCGCTTGGCCTGCTTCGCAATGTGCAGGTGGTGATGAGCCTGAGCCGCTACCTGGGGGAGATGGGTCACGGTCATCACCTGGCCGTGCTCACCGAGCCGGCGCAGCAGCTTCCCGACGATTTCGGCGGTGGCGCCGGAGATGCCGACATCGACCTCATCGAAGACCAGGCTGGGTATGGTCGAATGGCGTGCGGCGACCACCTGGATGGCCAGGCTTATGCGCGAAAGCTCGCCGCCGGAGGCGACCTTGGTCAGCGGCCGCGGCGGCTGTCCGGGATTGGCGCTGATCAGGAAGCGAACCTCCTCCATGCCGTCCGGCTGCGGTGCCTGCCGGCTGACGACATCCACGTCGAAACGCGCCTTGCCCATGGCCAGGAAAGCAAGTTGCTCCTGCACCTCCTTGCCGAACCTTGCCGCCGCCTGACGGCGTGCCTCTCCCACGCTACGCGCCTTTTCACGCCAGGTGTCGCGAAGGCTCTCGACCTCGGCGCGTAGCGTCTCGAGGTCGTGCTCGCCGCCTTCGAGCCCCTCCAGTTCGGTCTGCAAGCGGTGGTGCAGCGCCGGAAGCTCCTCCGGCATGATGTGATGTTTGCGTGCAATGCGGTGCACCTCACCCAGACGCGACTCGACCCAGGCGAGACGCTCCGGATCCAGCTCGGTGGCATCGGTGAATCGATGCAGCTCGCGCGCGGCTTCCTCGACCTGGATGCGGGCATCGCCCAGCATGCCGAGCACGTCGGCGAGAGTGCCGCGATCGCTGCCCGGAAGCGGGTCGAGTCGGTGCATCGCCTGGTTGATCAGCGCCAGCACGCCGCCTTCGTCACTGTCGCAGCACTCTGCGGCAAGCTGTGCTTCGCGCAGGGTTTCTTCGGCATGGGCGAGCTGCTCCTGTTCGTGTTCCAGGGTGGCGAGTTCTTCGTCGCCCAGGGCCAGCAGGTCGAGCTCCTCGACCTGATAGCGCAGCAGTTGGCGGCGCGCCTGCACCTCGTCGCCGCTCTCGGTCAGTTGCTTTAGCCGCCGCCGGCACGCCTGCCAGCGACGGAAGGTCTCGGCGAGTTCGTTCACCATGGCGCGATTGCCGGCGAAGTCGTCGAGCAGGCGCAGGTGGGTCTCCTCCCGCAGCAGCAGCTGGTGGGCATGCTGGCCGTGAATCTCGACCAGATGTTCGCCCAGCGCCTTGAGGTCGGTGACGGTCGCCGGCTGGCCGTTGATCCACGCCTTTGAGCGGCCGCTGGCGGTCACCACTCGGCGCAGCAGGCAGTCATCGGTGGCGAGTTCGCGCTCCTCGAGCCAAGCGCGGGCGGCGGGCAGCGTGGCGATATCGAAGCGTGCCGAGAGGTCGGCACGCTCACTGCCGTGACGCACGCTGCTGGCATCGGCGCGCTCGCCTAGACACAATCCCAGAGCGCCGAGCAGGATCGACTTGCCGGCTCCGGTTTCACCGGTAATGGCGGTCATGCCACCGGCAAGCTCGAGATCGAGTGTCTCGACAATGGCGTAATCGCGAATGGCAAGCTGTGTCAGCATGGGACCTCCCCGGCGACCGGCATCCTGTTGGCTGGATATCCATACACGTTATTGCGTTTTTATACAGTAGTCCATTTTCACACTCAATACACGACGGCATCGTTGTAGCCCGATGTCTTGAGATTGCTGCAAGGGCCCCCATATAGGCGGCAGACCTTTGAGCTTTCGCCGATACGACTTATTTCCGGCCCGCTGGGCCGACGCTGCTTCAGGAGATGCGCATGGCTAAAGAACCCCAGACCCCGCTTGATGACGAGCTGGCACGGCGTGAGGAAGAGGCCCGGCCGGATCCGATGGAAGGTGAGTTGGATGATGGCGTCGTCGCAGGTGACGAAGTCGTGGCGCCAGAGGAGCCGACGCTGGAGAGCGATAATCCCGAGGCCGACCTGCTGGCGGCCCAGGTCGAAGAGCTGGAACAGAGCCTGGCCGAGGCCAAGGACCAGGCGCTGCGTGCCGCGGCTGAAGCCCAGAACGTGCGTCGCCGGGCCGAGCAGGAAGCTGAGAAAGCGCGCAAGTTCGCCCTCGAGCGCTTCGTGAAGGAGTTGCTGCCGGTGGTGGACAGCCTGGAGAAAGCACTCGACGCCATGGGGGCAGACGCCAGCGACGTGCACCGCGAAGGGGTCGCCATGACGCTGAAGATGCAGCACGACGTGCTGGCGAAATTCGGCGTCGAGACGGTCGAGCCGGCCGGTGAGCCGTTCGACCCGCAGTTCCACGAGGCAATGGCCATGGTGCCCAACCCTGAGCTCGACCCCAACAGCGTGATGGAAGTGATTCAGAAGGGGTATCTGCTCAACGGTCGCCTGGTCCGCCCGGCCATGGTGGTCGTCAGTCAGGCTGCCAGCTAACCCCGGGCGGACGAAAACGGGGGCAGGGCTTGAAAAGCTTCGTAGCGCCCCCCAGATAGACGTCAACCGCGGCAGATGCCGCTGAGATAGATTCAAGGCAAACGAATTTTCGAGGATTTCCTATGGGACGCATCATCGGTATTGACCTGGGGACCACCAACTCCTGTGTGGCCGTGCTCGACGGCGACAGCGCCAAGGTGATCGAGAACGCCGAAGGCGCCCGCACCACGCCCTCCATCATCGCCTATACCGATGATGGCGAGACGCTGGTGGGGCAGTCGGCTAAGCGCCAGGCGGTCACCAACCCCGAGAACACCCTGTACGCCATCAAGCGCCTGATCGGTCGTCGCTTCAAGGACGACGTGGTGCAGAAGGACATCAAGATGGTGCCCTACGGCATCGTCGAAGCCGACAACGGCGACGCCTGGGTGGAAGTGAAGGGCAAGAAGCTGGCACCGCCGCAGGTCAGCGCCGAAGTACTGAAGAAGATGAAGAAGACCGCCGAGGACTACCTGGGCGAGCCGGTCACCGAGGCGGTGATCACCGTGCCGGCCTACTTCAACGACAGCCAGCGCCAGGCGACCAAGGATGCCGGTCGTATCGCCGGCCTCGAGGTCAAGCGCATCATCAACGAGCCCACCGCGGCGGCGCTGGCCTACGGCATGGACAAGTCGCGCGGCGACAAGACCATCGCCGTGTACGACCTGGGCGGCGGTACCTTCGATATCTCCATCATCGAAGTGGCCGATGTCGACGGCGAAACCCAGTTCGAAGTGCTGGCCACCAATGGCGACACCTTCCTGGGCGGCGAAGATTTCGACATGGCGCTGATCAACTATCTGGTCGATCAGTTCAAGGCCGATAGCGGTATCAACCTCACTGGCGACAACCTGGCCATGCAGCGCCTCAAGGAAGCTGCCGAGAAGGCCAAGATCGAGCTGTCCAGTGCGCAGCAGACAGACGTCAACCTGCCCTACATCACGGCCGACAACACCGGGCCCAAGCACCTTAACGTGAAGGTGACACGGGCCAAGCTGGAGTCGCTGGTGGAGGAACTGGTGCAGCGTTCCTTGGGGCCGTGCAAGACCGCTCTGTCCGATGCTGGCCTGTCCGCGTCCGAGATCGATGACGTGATTCTGGTCGGCGGTCAGACCCGCATGCCGATGGTCCAGAAGAAGGTGGCCGATTTCTTCGGCAAGGAAGCGCGTAAGGACGTCAACCCGGACGAAGCCGTGGCCGTGGGTGCCGCCATCCAGGGCGGCGTGCTGGGCGGCGACGTCAAGGACGTGCTGCTGCTCGACGTCACCCCGCTGACGCTGGGTATCGAGACCCTGGGCGGCGTGATGACCCCGCTGATCGAGAAGAACACCACCATCCCGACCAAGAAGACCCAGACCTTCTCGACTGCGGATGACAACCAGACGGCCGTGACCATCCACGTGCTGCAGGGTGAGCGCAAGCAGGCGGGCGGCAACAAGTCGCTGGGCCGCTTCGACCTGGCCGACATCCCGCCCGCACCGCGCGGCATCCCGCAGATCGAGGTCGCCTTCGATCTCGACGCCAACGGTATCCTTAACGTGTCCGCCAAGGACAAGGCCACCGGCAAGGAGCAATCGATCGTCATCAAGGCCTCCAGCGGCCTGACCGACGACGAGATCGAGCAGATGGTGCGCGACGCCGAGGCCCATGCCGACGAGGACAAGAAGTTCGAGGAGCTGGTGGCCCTGCGCAACCAGGCCGACGGCATGGTCCACGCCGCTCGCAAGACGGTGCAGGAAGCCGGCGAGCACGCCACCGATGAGGAGAAGCAGGCCATCGAGACGGCTGCCACCGAGCTCGAGGAGGCGCTCAAGGGCGACGACAAGGACGACATCCAGGCCAAGCTGGACAAGCTGACCGAGCTCTCCGGTAACGTGGCGCAGAAGATGTACGCCGCTCAGGCCGAGGCCGCCCAGCAGGGCGCCGGTGAAGCCCAGGAGGCAGGTGGCAAGCCGGAAGACGACGTGGTCGACGCCGAGTACGAAGAAGTCAACGACGACCAGAAGAAGCAGTAATCGCCAAGGCGATGCCACGGACGACGGTAGCGCGGGGGGATGACTCCCGCGTTGCCGTTTCCGCGGATCGGGCACAACTGCCTAGACCAGGAGGCGCATGGACCCATGTCCAAACGCGATTATTACGAGGTGCTCGGCGTCGAGCGAGGGGCCGACACCAAAGATATCAAGAAGGCCTACCGACGGCTGGCGCAGAAGTATCACCCGGACCGCAACCCGGATGACGACACCGCGGCCGAAAAATTTCGCGAGGTCTCCGAAGCCTACGAGATTCTTTCCGATAGCGAGAAGCGCGCTGCCTACGACCAGTTCGGCCATGCCGGGGTAGACGGCCAGGCCGGCGGCTTCGGCGGTGGTGGCTTCGGTGGCGCCGGTGCCGGCGGCTTCAGCGATATTTTCGGCGACGTGTTCGGCGACATCTTCGGCGGCGGTGGCGGTCGACGCAGTCCTCACGCGCCGCAGCGCGGCAGCGACCTGCGCTACAATCTCGAGCTCGATCTCGAAAGCGCAGTGGCCGGCACAACGGTGGACATCCGCGTGCCGCGCCACGTGGAGTGCGACCGCTGCGACGGCCAGGGCGCCGAGCCGGGCTCCACCAAGGAGACCTGCCCGACCTGTAATGGCCTGGGCCAGGTGCGCATGCAGCAGGGCTTCTTCGCCGTGCAGCAGACCTGCCCTACCTGCCACGGTAGCGGCGTGCACATCAAGGTGCCGTGCCACAAGTGCCATGGTGAAGGTCGCGTGCGCGAGACCCGTACCCTGTCGGTGAAGATCCCGGCTGGGGTGGATACCGGCGACCGCATTCGTCTTAACGGCGAGGGCGAATCCGGCGTCAACGGCGGTCCGCCCGGCGATCTCTACGTGCAGGTGGCGATCAAGCAGCACCATATCTTCCAGCGCGACGGTAAGCACCTGCAGTGCGAGGTGCCGATCAACTTCATCGATGCCGCCTTGGGGGGTGAGCTCGAAGTGCCCACGCTGGATGGTCGGGTCAAGCTCAAGATTCCGCCCGAGACCCAGACCGGCAAGCTCTTCCGCCTGCGCGGCAAGGGCGTCAAGCCGGTACGTGGCGGCCCGCCCGGCGACCTGCTGTGCAAGGTAGTGGTGGAGACCCCGGTAAACCTGAGCGAGGAGCAGAGGTCGCTGCTGCGCCAGCTGCAGGAGAGTCTCGACGGCAGCAACAGCCACAGCCACTCGCCGAAGAAG
Source organism: Halomonas sp. (assembly GCF_020832045.1). Taxonomy (GTDB): domain Bacteria; phylum Pseudomonadota; class Gammaproteobacteria; order Pseudomonadales; family Halomonadaceae; genus Halomonas. The sequence continues at coordinate 50,242 of NZ_JAFIFK010000073.1, read as the reverse complement.
ACCAGCTTCTTCGACGGCGTGAAGAAGTTCTTCGAGGACATGAAGCCGTAACTTGGGTGTCGTTTTTCGGCGCCTCGCTTCTCGGCCCCGGTCACGTAACGTGCCGGGGCCGTGTCTTTCGTCCGGACGATACGGGATCTGTCGGGTGGCTGCAGAGGCGGGATCCGATCAAGCGAACGTATCGTTCTGTCTGGCGCGTTCTGGAGGGCTGGCGCTGGCCCCGGCAACATCTTACGCTTGGACATCAAATACGAATGGAGATCGTTACTATGCCGATGTCGCGTGCCGAGATCGCCACCGAGTCCGGGGCGAGGGTGATGAACCGGCTGTGCAAGCACTGGGCGCACAAGCTTGAGGTGGAACAGGGCGAAGTGGAGAGTCGAGTGACGTTCGCGGACGGTTCCTGCGTGATGCGTATCGAGCCGGGCAGGCTGCTGGTGGCCATCGAGGCGCTGGAAGAGGAGAGTCTCGACCGTCTTGAGGGGGTCGTCGATTCCCACCTGCAGCGAATGGCGGGTGACGAAGAGCTGGTTATCGTCTGGGAAAATTGAGCGCGCCGATAACGCCCCGCCTCGCCCATCTGGGCATGCTGCTGTGGGCGCTGCTGGTGGGGCTGTCGTTTCCCGCCGTGGGGCTGATGAGCGAGCTGCCGCCGCTGTCGCTTACCGCCCTGCGCTTTGCCGTTGCCTGCGCCGGGCTGTGGTGGCTGGCGCGCCGCGCCGATGGCTTCCTGCCCTCCTGGCGCCTGTTGCCTCTCTACATGCTGATGGGGCTCTGCTTGGCCGGCTTCTTCGGCGCCATGTTCTGGGCCGCCCACCACGCCACTGCGCTTTCCATGGCTACCCTTTACGTCACTGTGCCGCTGATGGCCTATCTGATGGGGCTTGGCTTTCGCGTCGAGGGGCTGAACTGGCAGTTGCCGCTGATCCTGGCCATTGGGGCTTTCGGGGCGCTGGCACTCGCCTTTGCCGAGGCTCTCAGCCACGGTGAGGGCCTGCAGCTCGGCGTGGGTGAGGCGGTGTTCTTTCTCGGCTGCGTGTCGTCGGCGCTCTATCCGGTATTGAGCAAGTGGGGCTTGGCCCGGAAGCGGCTGCCGGAGTCCGCGGCGGTGCGTACCTTCTGGAGCCTGGGGCTGGGGGGGGTGGCCATTGGGTTGCTGGGGCTCGTCATCGAACCTGCCACTCAGCTTGTCGCCATGCGTTGGCAGGACTTCACCCTGGTGGTCTATCTGGGCCTCTTCTCCAGCGCGCTCACCTTCTGGCTGATGCAGCGCGCCACCTCGGTGCTCACGCCAGGGGCCGTGACCGCCTACGGCTACATGGTGCCCTTCGTTTCCATGCTGCTGCTGTTTGCCACTGCGCCCGAGCAGATGGGTTGGCACTGGCTGCCGGGCAGCGCGCTGGTGCTCATTGCCATCGGCCTGTTGCTGCGCCAGGGAGGCAAGGAGGAGGAGGCGCGTTAATCCTGCTCCTCGGTGTCTGGCTCGCTCCCAGGCGTCGCGGCCAGCCTATTGAAGTGGCGGCGAATTTCGGCATAGAGCTCTCCCGCGTCCGCGACGTGACGGCGCGAGAAGTGAAACGGCACCAGTTGGCAGACTCCGGCCGCAGCAGCAATCTCACCGCAGGCGCGGGCGGTCAGGTGGCCGGTGCGCCGAGCCTGCTCGGCTTGGTCTTCTCGAAACGAGGCCTCGCAGAACAGCACCTCGGCGCCACTGGCGAGCGCGCATAGGCGTTCGCGGTTCCCGGGCGTGTCACCGAAGTCGGTGGCGTAGACCAGGCGCTGGCCCGGGTGAGCAAACAGCAGTTTCTCGGCCAGTACGCTTACCGGCCGGCGACTGCCGTCCGGCAGCACGATTTCGACGCTGTCGTCCTTCTCCATTGCATGCTGCTTGAGTTCACCGAGCCAGGGCCCGGGCGTCCAGCCGTGGACTTCCAGGCGCTCCTTGCGCACCTTGAGCTGGGTGTCGGCTTCATAGGCGAAGGCCAGCACCGGGGTGCCGTGGTCCAGCGTGACCGCGCGCACGCGAAAACCCGGCTCGGCATGAACCATGCCACCTCCATCGATATCGCGTGGGGAGAGCGCCTTCATCGGCTTGCCGGCCGCCAGGCGATAGTGGGCCAGGCGTTCGCCGTGCAGCTCAAAGACCTCGAAGCGGGGTGCCTTTTCCTCGACCCGGTCCCAGAGGATGCCTCGCAGGAAGCCGTCCAAATGCCCGGTGAGCCCAGGTGGTCCATATATTCGGCACGGCGGGTAGTTGCCGATGCGTGAGCGCAGCAGCCACGGGAAGCCACTGATGTGATCGAAATGGGCGTGGCTGATGAAGACATCACTGACCTGGTGCGCCAGCCGTGCCGGCAACCGGCCCGGGTCGCCGAGGTCGAACAGCAAGCTGCGCTTGCGGTGGCGCAGGCGCAGGTGGAGAAGCGGGTCGCCGAACACGCCGTTGATCAGGGTGGCGCGAAGGCCGTTGAGCCGCAGGGTAGGCCGAGGGCCGGCGGCGCTCTCCTGAGAGGTGGATAAGAGTGCCTCCTCCTGGCCGGGGGCGACCGCGGTGCGGGGGCGAGAACGCGCCGTGCCGAGCTGACCCTCGCCATCGCGCTGGGCGTCGCGAACCACCAGGGTAAGCGGCGTGCCCGCCATGGGGGAAAGCCGCACGGTGAGCCGAGTGCCTACCAGTGAGCACACCTCCCCCAAGGCCAGGGTCGCCCCGTTGGCATCGAGCAGGCCGACCTGTCGCCCTGGCCAGGCTGTGGGAGCGTTGCAGGGTGGCGGGGCGCCGACGATGCTCAGCGTCGACAGGTCGAGCTCACTCTCCTCGGCGCTGTCGAGATAGGCGTCCCAGGCGGCGGTGCGCCACTGTCGCCGCTGCTGCTTGCCGGGGTGGCGCGCCTCTGGGTGCGCAGCCAGGCTTAGCGTCGTCAGGCCAAGCGCGGCGCGCTCATGCGGATACGGGTCGCTCTCCTGTGCTGGCGCCAGGCGTACCACGGCAGTCACCCGGGCGGCGCTGGCCCGCGCCGGCAGCAGCTCGGCGCCGCCGATGCCGCGCTCTACGCCGGGGGTGTCGATGAGCAGTGGCACCGCATTGGCTCGCGCGGCCATACGACGCACGACTTCTATCAGCGGCAGACGGAAGCGGGCGCTGTCGAGGGTGGCCAGGGCCTCGATGGCATCGAGCTGCCAGTCGCCATTCTCGCCAAGCCGTGGGTCCCAACTGCCCAGGCATACGGCACCGGGCGGACCGAAGCCGGGCAGGCCCGGGTCGGCGGCCAGGCAGCGGCATACCTGGCCCCGTTCGGCCAGGCCGGCTGCCACGCGTCGAGCGAGCGAGGTCTTGCCGCTGCCGGGTGGACCGGTGAGAAGCACGCGCGGGTGACGTACCACCAGGTCGAGCAGGGCGGCTATGTGGGTGTTGTCGGGTGGCATCGGCTCAGGCATGGCGTTCCTTGCGTCGTATTGTCTGCTCAGTGTGGGCGATTCCCGCGTCGGTGCCCAAGCGCTCGGCCAGCCGGGCCGTGGCTCTGGTATACTCCCTTCGATCCCCAGTCTTCAGATTTTCAGGAGTTCGCATGACCCGTATCGCCATCGTCGGTGTCGCCGGCCGCATGGGCCGCACCCTGGTCAATGCCGTGCAGCAGGATGCCGGCGCCACCCTGGCCGGCGGTATCGTCGAGCCGGGCAGTACGCTTGTCGGGGTCGATATCGGCGAGCTGGCAGGCCTCGGTAAGCTGGGTGTGGCGGCAGTGGACTCCCTGGAAGCCATCGTCGATGACTTCGACGTGCTGATCGACTTCACCGCGCCCCAGGTGACGCTGGCCAACCTGGCCTTCTGCGCCGAGCACGGCAAGCGCATGGTGATCGGTACCACCGGGCTCTCCGACGACGAGCTGGCCGAGCTCGACGGCTGCCGTGACAGGTTGCCCTTCGTTTTCGCCCCCAACATGAGCGTGGGCGTGAACCTCACGCTGAAGTTGCTCGAGACAGCGGCCAGGGCGCTGGGCGACGAAGGCTACGACATTGAGGTGATCGAGGCGCACCATCGCCACAAGGTCGATTCACCCTCCGGCACCGCGCTGAAAATGGGCGAGGTGGTGGCCGAGGCCCTGGGCCGAACGCTCAAGGAGCACGGCGTGTTCGAGCGCGTCGGTCAGTGCGGCCCACGTAGCGACAAGGAGATCGGCTTCGCCACGGTGCGCGCCGGGGATATCGTCGGTGAGCATACGGTGATGTTCGCCACCGAGGGGGAGCGCATCGAGATAACCCACAAGGCATCGAGCCGCATGACTTTCGCCAAGGGTGCAGTGCGGGCGGCGCGCTGGGTCGCCGATCAGGGAAATGGCCGCTACGGCATGCAGGACGTGCTGGGTTTGTGAGCGCAAGACGGTAGCCAGGCGGGAGCGATTCCTGTAACATCTCCAAAATTTTGGCCGGGCGCCTGAAATACAGCAGTCCAACTGCGCGCTTGTTGCGTGGCCAGCCCCCGAGCAAAGACAACAAGCGGGATGAAACCGGTTTTTTATCGGCTTCGTCCCGCTTTTTTACGAGCCGAATCTGTCGCAGTGACGATAGCCGCCGAGCCTGCGCCCCTCAGGCTCGCCTCAGCATGGGAGGACCTTGTCTTGAACAGCCCCGCATTGAACAGACCCGCGATATTGGCCTTGGAAGATGGCAGTATCTTTCACGGCACGGCCATCGGTGCCGACGGGCAAACCAGCGGTGAGGTGGTGTTCAATACGGCCATGACCGGCTATCAGGAGATCTTGACCGATCTTTCCTATACCCGACAGATCGTGACCCTTACCTACCCGCATATCGGTAACACTGGCGTCAACGCCGAGGACGTGGAGTCCGACGGCATCGCCGCCGCCGGCCTGGTGATCCGCGACCTGCCGCTCATCGCCAGCAACTTCCGCTCCGAACAGTCGCTCTCCGACTACCTCAAGAGCCGCAACGTGCTCGGCATCGCCGACATCGACACCCGGCGTCTGACTCGCATCCTGCGCGACAAGGGCGCCCAGAACGGGGCGATTCTGGCCGGTGCCGAGGCCGAGGGTGACGATGCCGCTGAGCGCGCACTGGCAGCGGCGCGGGAGTTCCCCGGCCTCAAGGGCATGGACCTGGCCAAGGAAGTGACCTGCAAGCAGGCCTACGAGTGGAACGAGGCCGAGTGGGTGCTGGGTCAGGGCAACGTCGATGCGGGCGGTGCTGATGGGAAAGCCGTGCGCCCCTTCCACGTGGTGGTCTACGACTACGGCGTGAAGTACAACATTCTGCGCATGCTGGCTTCCCGCGGCTGTCGGCTCACCGTGGTACCGGCTCAGACCCCGGCCAGCGAAGCGCTGGCAAAGAATCCCGACGGCATCCTGCTGGCCAACGGCCCCGGCGATCCGGCGCCCTGCGACTACGCCATTACGGCGATCCGCGAGATTCTCGAAACGAACGTTCCGGTGTTCGGCATCTGTCTGGGGCACCAGCTGCTGGCGTTGGCGGCCGGTGCGCAAACGGTGAAGATGAGCCACGGCCACCATGGCGCCAACCACCCGGTGCAGGACCTCGATACAGGCCGAGTGATGATCACCAGCCAGAACCACGGCTTCGCCGTCGACGAGGCGAGCCTGCCGAGCAACGTGCGCGCCATTCACCGTTCGCTGTTCGACGGCACGCTGCAGGGCATTGAGCTGACCGACCGCCCGGCCTTCAGCTTCCAGGGTCACCCTGAAGCGAGCCCCGGGCCGCGCGATGTGTCGCCGCTGTTCGATCGATTCGTCGAGATGATGAAGGCCCGCCGCTAGGCCGAGCCCCGAGAACGTCGCCATTCGTCACCATATTTTGCGGGAACCGACATGCCCAAGCGTACCGACATCAACAGTATCCTGATCATTGGCGCCGGCCCCATCGTCATCGGCCAGGCGTGCGAGTTCGACTATTCCGGCGCCCAGGCCTGCAAGGCGCTGCGCGAGGAGGGCTTCCGGGTCATCCTGGTCAACTCCAACCCGGCCACCATCATGACCGACCCGTCGATGGCCGACGCCACCTACATCGAGCCGATCACCTGGCAGGCGGTGGAGAAGATCATCGAGGCCGAGCGCCCCGACGCCATCCTGCCCACCATGGGCGGTCAGACCGCGCTCAACTGTGCGCTCGACCTGGACAAGCACGGCGTGCTGCAGAAGTACGGCGTCGAGATGATCGGCGCCAACGCCGACGCCATCAACATGGCCGAGGATCGCGACCTGTTCGACCAGGCCATGAAGCGCATCGGCCTGGAGTGCCCCAAGGCCGAAGTGGCGCACACCATGGAAGAGGCCTGGCGCATCCAGGAGTCGCTGGGTTTCCCGGTGATCATTCGTCCCTCCTACACCATGGGCGGTTCCGGGGGCGGCGTGGCCTACAACAAGGAGGAGTTCGAGGAGATCTGTACCCGCGGCTTCGAGCTCTCCAACAACCACGAGCTGCTGATCGACGAGTCGCTGCTGGGCTGGAAGGAGTACGAGATGGAGGTCGTTCGTGACAAGAGCGACAACTGCATCATCGTCTGCTCCATCGAGAACTTCGACCCCATGGGCGTGCATACCGGCGATTCCATCACGGTGGCTCCGGCGCAGACCCTGACCGACAAGGAATACCAGATCATGCGCGACGCATCGCTAGCGGTGCTGCGCGAGATCGGCGTCGAGACCGGTGGTTCCAACGTGCAGTTCGGCGTCGACCCCGATACCGGGCGTATGGTCGTGATCGAGATGAACCCGCGGGTGTCGCGCTCCTCGGCGCTGGCCTCCAAGGCCACCGGCTTCCCGATCGCCAAGATCGCTGCCAAGCTGGCGGTGGGCTACACCCTGGACGAACTCTCCAACGACATTACCGGCGGACGTACCCCGGCGTCGTTCGAGCCGTCGATCGACTACGTCGTCACCAAGATTCCGCGCTTCACCTTCGAGAAGTTCCCCCAGGCCAACGATCGCCTCACCACCCAGATGAAGTCGGTGGGCGAAGTGATGGCCATCGGGCGCACCTTCCAGGAGTCGCTGCAAAAGGCGTTGCGTGGCCTCGAGACCGGTAACGACGGCCTCGACCCCAAGTTCCCTGAGTTCAAGGCCGGGGAATTCAGCGACGACGCCATGGCCCAAATCAAGGGCGAGCTTCAGGCGGCCGGCGCCGACCGCATCTTCTTCGTTGCCGATGCCATGCGCAGCGGCATGAGCGTGGAAGAGATCTTCGCCCTGACCAAGATCGACCCTTGGTTTCTGGTCCAGCTCGAGGATCTGGTGCGCATCGAGCAGGAGGTGGCTCAACGCTCGCTCTCCGAGTTCTCGCCGCGGGAGCTGTTCGGCCTCAAGCGCAAGGGCTTCAGTGACGCTCGCCTGGCCAGGCTGCTCGGTGTCTCCGAGAAGGAGTTTCGCCGCACGCGGCAGAAGGCGGGCATCCGCCCGGTCTACAAGCGCGTCGACACCTGTGCCGCCGAGTTCGCCTCAGATACCGCCTACATGTACTCCACCTATGAGGAGGAGTGCGAGGCCGAGGTAAGCGACCGCAAGAAGATCATGGTGCTGGGCGGCGGGCCCAACCGCATCGGTCAGGGCATCGAGTTCGACTACTGCTGCGTTCACGCCGCCTTCGCCATGCGCGACGACGGCTATGAAACCATCATGGTCAACTGCAATCCGGAGACCGTCTCCACCGACTACGACACCTCCGACCGCCTCTACTTCGAGCCGGTCACTCTGGAGGACGTGCTGGAGATCGCCGACAAGGAGAAGCCGGTCGGCGTGATCGTCCAATTCGGCGGCCAGACCCCGCTCAAGCTCGCCCGCGAGCTCGAAGCCGCGGGGGTGCCGATCATTGGTACCACCCCGGATGCCATCGACCGCGCCGAAGACCGCGAGCGCTTTCAGCAGATGATCGACAAGCTGGGCCTCAAGCAGCCACCCAACGCCACCGCGCGCAGCTTCGACGAGGCCTTTGCCAAGGCCGAGGCGATCGGCTACCCGCTGGTGGTGCGCCCGAGCTACGTACTTGGTGGCCGTGCCATGGAGATCGTCTATTCCGCCGATGAGCTGGAAAACTACATGACCCACGCGGTCAAGGTTTCCAACGACTCGCCGGTGCTGCTCGACCACTTCCTGAATGCCGCCATCGAGATCGATATCGACGCCGTCTCCGACGGGCATGAGGTGGTGATCGGCGGCATCATGCAGCACATCGAGCAGGCCGGCGTGCACTCCGGCGACTCCGCGTGTGCGCTGCCGCCCTATTCGCTGCCTGCCGATGTGCAGGACGAGATGCGCGAGCAGGTCAAGCGCATGGCGGTCGAGCTGGGCGTGGTTGGTCTGATGAACGTGCAGCTGGCGTGGCAGGACGGCGAGATCTACGTCATCGAGGTCAACCCGCGCGCCTCGCGTACCGCGCCCTTCGTCTCCAAGTGTATCGGCACCTCGCTGGCTCAGATAGCTGCCCGCTGCATGGCCGGCAAGACCCTGGCCGAGCAAGGTTTCACCCGCGAGATCGTGCCGCACTTCTACAGCGTCAAGGAGGCGGTATTCCCGTTCAACAAGTTCCCCGGCGTCGATCCGATTCTGTCGCCTGAGATGAAGTCCACCGGCGAAGTGATGGGCTCTGGCGATACCTTCGCCGAAGCCTTCTACAAGGCGCAGCTGGGGGCCGGTGAGGCAATTCCCAAGCTCGAAGGGGAGCGCAAGGCGTTCCTCTCGGTGCGCGAGCCGGACAAGGCGGGTGTTATCGAGATCGCTCGTTCTCTGCTAGCATTGGGGTTCACCCTTTGCGCGACCCGCGGCACCGCCGCTGCACTCGAAGCCTCTGGCCTCGAGGTGGAGGTCGTCAACAAGGTCTTTGAGGGTCGTCCGCATATCGTCGATCTACTCAAGAACGATGATATCGCCTATATCGTCAATACCACCGAAGGTCGCCAGGCGATCAATGACTCTTCGGTGATCCGTCGTACTGCGCTGGCTCGCAAGGTGCCCTATGCCACCACCCTGGCAGGGGCGAGCGCCGTTTGCATGGCATTGGAATACGGCAACGAGATCACGGTACGACGGCTTCAGGAACTGCATGCAGGAGCAACGCAATGAACAAGGTCCCGATGACCGTTGCCGGCGAGGCACGCCTGCGCAAGGAACTCGAGGAGCTCAAGGGCGAGGCTCGCCCCAGGGTGATTGCGGCAATCGCCGATGCCCGTGAGCATGGCGATCTCAAGGAGAACGCCGAATATCACGCTGCGCGAGAGGAGCAGGGCTTCATCGAGGGGCGGATCCAGGAGATCGAGAGCAAGCTCTCCAATGCCCAGGTGATCGACGTCCAGAAGCTGCCGCAGACCGGCAAGGTGATCTTCGGTGTCACGGTCGAGCTGATCAATCTCGGCAATGACGAAGAGGTCAGCTATCAGATCGTCGGTGAGGACGAAGCCGAGATCAAGGCCGGCAAGATCTCCGTCACTTCACCCATTGCCCGTGCCCTGATCGGCAAGGAGGAGGGTGACGTGGTGGTGGTTGCCACGCCCGGCGGCGAGGTGGAGTACGAGATTTCCAGCGTCGAGCATCGCTGAGCGCAGCATTGTCTCATGCATGAAAAAGCCCGCGACATGATGTCGCGGGCTTTGCGTTGGCCTCTCGGCGCTCGGCTTGGAGCTGCTGCTGCCCGTATCAGTGCCGCCCGTGGTGATTCTCGAAGCGCTTGACGTTGGAGAGCTTCGGGTTCGCCTGGGGGTTCCTGCGATAGAGCAGCGCCATCTTGCCGATGGTCTGCACGCGCTCGGCGCCGCTGGCCGCGATCAGCTCGTCGAGCATGGCGGCGCGGTCATCGCGCTCCGGCAGGGCCAGCTTCACCTTGATCAGTTCGTGATCCGACAGCGCCCGGTCGAGCTCGGCCAGTACGCCCTCGGAAACGCCGTTCTCCGAAACCGTTACCACCGGATTCAGGTGGTGGCCGATGCTGCGAAATGCTTTCTTTTGTGCCTGTGACAAGCTCATGGTATCTTGCGTCTTCCCGGTTGCGCGTAACCTGTCATGGTACGGTGAAATGCTCGCCGGTGAAAGCATGGCAAGGCCCGTTCGGCCCACGTCCAGCTCCGCTTCATACCGAACCAGGCCGCCGAGCCTGAGCTCAGTTCGGCATCTTCAGTCAAGGTGATCGTGTGGCTCGATCCACTTCCTCCAACCATGACGGTGCGTCCGATAGCCCACGGCGCCAGCGGGGCGCCAGCAAGACGAGTGCCGGCTGGCTCAAGGAGCATTTTGACGACCGCTTCGTGCAACAGAGCTGGCAGGACGGCTACCGCAGTCGTGCCAGCTACAAGCTGTTGGCGCTCGACGAGAAGGACCGGCTGTTCAAGCGTGGGATGAGCGTGATCGACTTGGGGGCGGCCCCCGGCGGCTGGAGTCAGGTGGCGGCCGACCGCGTCGGCCCCGAAGGGCTGGTGATAGCCTCGGACATACTCGAGATGGATGCGCTGGCCGGAGTGGAGTTCATTCAGGGCGACTTCACCGAGGAGGCCGTGCTCGAGTCGATTCTGGCCGCTCTCGACGGAAGGCCGGTAGATCTTGTCATGTCGGACATGGCCCCCAATATGAGTGGTATGAGTGCCATCGATCAGCCCCAGGCCATGTATCTGGTGGAATTGGCGCTCGATCTGGCACGCCAGACGCTGCCGCCGGGCGGCCGGTTTCTGGCCAAGGTGTTTCAGGGTGAGGGCTTCGATGCCTACCTGAAGGAGCTGCGTGAGAGCTTTACCAAGGTGGTGACCCGCAAGCCGGAGGCGTCCCGCGCCCGTTCGCGTGAGGTCTATCTGCTGGCGGAAGGATATCGGGGCTGAGCCTTGGCTTGGCCCGGCGACACGAGCCAGGGCGCGGCTGTCCCGTCCTGGGCGATTGATGATAGCTTTAGACTAATAGCGCTATGGCCAGACATGGCCGTTCAACTGTGCCACAGTGTGGAATGGTGCGGCTTGCCTTCGAGGCGGAACATGGCCTCTCCTTTCGTGGTCTTAGAGCCAGGCATCGTTGGCCGGAGTAGCTTGCAATGAGGGTAGACCCTTGAATGATATGGCGAAGAATCTGATCCTCTGGTTGGTCATCGCAGCGGTGCTGCTGACGGTGTTCAACAACTTCACCGTCGACACGGCGCCTCAGACGATGAACTATTCCCAGTTCGTCCAGCAGGTGCAGAACCAGCAGATCCGCAGCGTGACCATCGATGGGTACCGCATTACCGGTGAGCGCGGCGACGGTTCGCAGTTCCAGACCATCCGGCCAGCGGCGGAGGATCCCAAGCTGATCGACGATCTGCTGACCAACAACGTCACCGTTGTCGGCAGGGAGCCGCAGGAGCAGAGTCTGTGGACCCGGTTGTTGATCGCCAGCTTCCCGATCCTGCTGATCCTCGCCATCTTCATGTTCTTCATGCGCCAGATGCAGGGCGGCGCAGGTGGCAAGGGCGGGCCGATGAGCTTCGGCAAGTCCAAGGCCAAGCTGCTCTCCCAGGACCAGATCAAGACCACCTTCGCCGACGTCGCCGGCTGCGACGAGGCCAAGGAGGAAGTCGAGGAGCTGGTCGACTTCCTGCGCGATCCTTCCAAGTTCCAGCGCCTGGGGGGCACCATTCCCCGTGGCGTGTTGATGGTGGGGCCGCCGGGTACCGGTAAGACGCTGCTGGCGAAATCCATCGCTGGCGAGGCCAAGGTGCCGTTCTTCTCGATTTCCGGCTCCGACTTCGTCGAGATGTTCGTCGGCGTGGGTGCGTCCCGCGTGCGCGACATGTTCGAACAGGCCAAGAAGCAGGCGCCCTGCATCATCTTCATCGACGAAATCGACGCCGTGGGCCGTTCGCGCGGCGCCGGCATGGGCGGCGGCAACGACGAGCGCGAGCAGACCCTGAACCAGCTGCTGGTCGAGATGGACGGCTTCGAGGCCAACGAAGGCATCATCGTCATCGCTGCCACCAACCGTCCCGACGTGCTCGACCCTGCGCTGCTGCGTCCGGGCCGCTTCGACCGTCAGGTAGTGGTGCCGCTGCCCGATATCCGCGGTCGCGAGCACATCCTCAACGTTCACCTGCGCAAGGTGCCGCTGGCCGACGACGTCAAGCCGTCGCTGATCGCTCGCGGTACCCCCGGTTTCTCCGGTGCCGATCTGGCCAACCTGGTCAACGAGGGGGCGCTGTTCGCTGCCCGCCGCAACAAGCGCCTGGTGGGCATGGAGGAGCTGGAGCTGGCCAAGGACAAGATCATGATGGGCGCCGAGCGCCGCTCCATGGTCATGACCGACAAGGAAAAGCTCAACACCGCCTATCACGAGTCGGGTCACGCCATCATCGGCCTGGTGATGCCGGAACACGACCCGGTCTACAAAGTCACCATCATTCCGCGTGGCCGCGCCTTGGGCGTCACCATGTTCCTGCCCGAGCAGGATCGATACAGCCTGTCGCGTCAGCAGATCATCAGCCAGATCTGCTCGCTGTTCGGTGGCCGTATCGCCGAGGAGATGACCCTGGGGCCGAACGGTGTCACCACCGGCGCTTCCAATGACATCAAGCGCGCCACTGAATTGGCCCACAATATGGTCGCCAAGTGGGGCCTCTCCGAGGAGATGGGGCCGATCATGTACGACGAGGACGAGTCGCACCAGTTCCTCGGCGGTCCCGGTCAGGGCGGCGGCAAGCTGAAGTCCGGCGAGACCATTTCGCGGCTCGACAAGGAAGTGCGCAAGGTCATCGATGAGTGCTATGAACGCGCCAGGGTGATCCTCGAGGAGAATCGCGACAAGCTCGACGCCATGGCCGAAGCGCTGATGCAGTATGAAACCATCGACGCCGACCAGCTCAAGGACATCATGGAGGGTCGCACGCCGCGTCCGCCCAAGGACTGGGAAGACGGTGATTCCGGCACGCCGGCCCCGGTCGGCGGTGAGCCAGAGCCCGAGTCCAAGGATGAGGAAGCGCCGTCGGTCGAGCCGACCGATAGCGACAGCGGCGAGGGTGGGGATCACGGTGACGAAGACGAGGACGAGGAGCCGCGTCGTCGGCCCTCGGACCCGCTGGGCGGCCCTGCTGGGTCGTGATCGCCGACGCTGATTCACAGGCGCCCCACTGGGGCGCCTTTGCCATGGGGCGCCCTGGCCCGATCCAAGTGACAGGACTCCTGACATGACAGACACTCCAGCAGCGATCTGGCTGCCGTGTGGGCGACATCGCCTGGACCTCTCCTATCCCCGTATCATGGGCATTCTGAACGTCACCCCCGACTCCTTCTCCGACGGTGGGCGCCATGTCGCCCTCGACGATGCCCTGCGCCATGCCGAGCGTATGCTGGCGGAAGGGGCCGCGATCATCGATGTCGGCGGTGAGTCGACACGCCCCGGCTCGCAGCCGGTTTCCACCCAGGAGGAGTTCGACCGTGTGGTTCCGGTGGTCGAACGCCTGGTGCGTGAACTCGATGCGCTGGTGTCGGTGGATACCAGCAATCCCGAGGTGATGCGCGAGGCCGCCTCGCTCGGCGCCGGCATGATCAACGACGTGCGCGCGCTCACGCGTGATGGAGCGCTTGAGGCGGCGCTGGGTACCGGCCTGCCGGTGTGCCTGATGCACATGCAGGGCGAGCCGCAGGACATGCAGCACGCTCCCTATTATGATGAACCCATCGAAGACGCCGTTGCCGGCTATCTCGCCTCACGGGTAGCTGCCTGCGAGGCGGTCGGGCTGCGCCGCGAGCGCTTGTTGCTCGACCCGGGTTTCGGCTTCGGCAAGTCCGTCGAGCATAACCTGCGGCTGCTCAACCGCATGGAGCGATTGACCGACCTTGGGCTGCCGCTGCTGGTGGGCATGTCGCGCAAGAGCATGATCGGCAAGGTGCTCGGCCGACCGGTGGAGGAGCGCCTGCCTGGTGGGTTGGCGCTGGCTTCGTTGGCGATAGAGCGCGGAGCCCGTATCCTTCGCGTCCATGACGTTGGCCCGGTCATGGATGCGGTGAACATGACCTGGGCCGTGCTTAGGGAAGGCAGCGAGAATGACTAGAAAATACTTTGGTACGGATGGCATTCGTGGAACGGTAGGAGAATACCCCATCACGCCGGACTTCATGCTCAAGCTTGGCTGGGCCATGGGGCGGGTGCTGACCAAGGAAAAAGGGCGTGCTCGTGTGCTGATCGGCAAGGACACGCGTATTTCGGGTTACATGTTCGAGTCGGCACTCGAAGCGGGACTGTCGGCGGCCGGGGTCGATGTGGCGCTGCTGGGCCCGATGCCGACGCCGGGTATCGCCTATCTCACGCGCACTTTCCGTGCCGATGCCGGCATCGTCATTTCCGCTTCGCACAATCCCTTTGCCGACAACGGCATCAAGTTTTTCTCCACAGAAGGCACCAAGCTTGCCGACGAGATCGAGGAGCGCATCGAGGCGATGCTGGATGAGCCGATCTCGACGGTAGCGGCCGATCGTTTGGGCAAGGCCGTGCGTATCGACGATGCCGCCGGTCGCTACATCGAGTTCTGCAAGTCCACAATCCCCAACCGGTTCAGCCTGCACGGGCTCAAGATCGTGCTCGACTGCGCCCACGGAGCGACCTACCACATCGCTCCCAGCGTGTTCCGCGAGCTGGGGGCCGACATCAGCCTGGTGGGAGCCAGCCCCGATGGCCTCAATATCAATCGCGACGTGGGGTCCACTTATCCCGCCACGCTGCGTGCCGCGGTGATTCAGCAGAGCGCCGACCTGGGTATCGCCTTCGATGGCGACGGCGACAGGGTATTGATGGTGGACTCCGACGGGCGTGAGATCGATGGCGACGACATCCTCTATCTGATCGCCAGGGACCGGCACGAGCGAGGGCGGCTCAATGGCGGCGTAGTGGGCACCCTGATGACCAACTTTGGACTGGCCATGGCATTCGAGGCGATGGGGGTTCCCTTCGAACGTGCCAAGGTGGGCGATCGCTACGTGGTGGAGCGTCTGGTGGCCAACGGCTGGCAGCTGGGCGGGGAGTCGTCCGGCCACATCGTCTGTGCCGATGTGCAGAGTACCGGTGACGGCATCGTCTCGGCGTTGCAGGTACTGGCGATCATGGTCAGCGAGGCCAAATCCCTGAAGAGCTTGCTGGCGGGACTGGAGAAGGTGCCCCAGGTGCTGGTCAATGTGCGTTTGACGCCGGGCAGCGATGCCAAGGCGCTGATGGCGAGCCCGGCGGTCAAGGATGCGGTGGCCGCCATGGAGGCGGAGCTGGGCGATGAGGGTCGCGTTCTACTGCGGCCATCAGGCACCGAGCCGCTGATACGCGTCATGGTCGAAGGGCGTGCGCATCTTGACGTCGAGGCACTGGCACGCCGACTGGCCGCACAGGTCGAGGAAGAGTTGGGTTGAGCTGCCCAACGGTTGTCTTGACTTGGCGCCTCCTATACCATTTCGCTCCACTTTGAAAGAGGACGCAGCATGCGAACGCCGCTGATTGCCGGGAACTGGAAGATGAACGGTTCGGCCTCTCTGGTCGAAGAGTTCGGACGGAGCTTTGCCGAGCAAGCGCTCCCGGCGTCATTGGATATCGTCATTCTGCCCCCCTTTCCCTATTTGGACGCGGCGCGGCAAGCCTTCGATGGCACGCCGTTACGTCTGGGGGCGCAGACCCTGAACCCACTGCACTCCGGCGCTCGCACCGGTGAGGTGAGTGGGCGCATGCTCAAGGAGTTCGGCGTAGCGTTTGCTCTGGTGGGGCACTCCGAGCGTCGTCAGCTCTACCGTGAGGATGACGAAGCCGTGCACGACCGGTTGCTGGCGGCTCTGAATGTCGACATCACACCGATCCTGTGTGTCGGCGAGACGCTGGAAGAGCGCGACGCCGGCAAGACCATGGAAGTTGTGTTGCGCCAGGTGGGCTATGTCATGGCGCGCCTGGAGCCCGATCAGCGCGAGCGGGTCGTTATTGCCTACGAGCCGGTCTGGGCGATTGGGACCGGCCGAACGGCCACGCCGGAGCAGGCCCAGGAGGTCATGGCCGGTATTCGCCAGTATCAGGCCGGCTATGACCGTGAGCTGGCGGCAGGTCTGCGCTTGCTATACGGCGGCAGCATGAACGCGGGCAACGCGGCTGAGCTGTTGGCTCAGCCCGACATCGACGGCGGCCTGGTGGGCGGTGCTTCGCTCAAGGTCGACGATTTCCTAGCCATTTGTCAGTCAGCAGGTTGAACTCATGCAAGTTGCGATTCTCATGATCCATGTGGCGATCGCCATCGCCCTGGTCGTACTCATCCTGCTACAGCAGGGCAAGGGCGCCGAAGCCGGTGCCGCCTTCGGTGGTGGTGCCTCGCAGACCGTGTTCGGTTCGCGTGGTACCGGTGGCTTTCTCTCGCGTACCACCGCGGTACTGGCAGCAGCCTTCTTCGCCACTTCGCTGACCTTGGCCTACTTTGCCACCCAGGCGGGGCAGGCTCCGGAAGCGGGTATTCCCGATGCACGCCTGATCGAACAGCAGCGCGGGCTGCCGACGCTTGACGATGAGTCCCGTGATGTGGATAATACCGCGCCAGTGCTGGAAGAAAGAGACGACTGAGGTCGTCATTCAGCCAGCAGTCAAGCAAGCCGAAGTGGTGGAATTGGTAGACACGCTATCTTGAGGGGGTAGTGACCTTACGGTCGTGCGGGTTCAAGTCCCGCCTTCGGCACCATCTGAAACGCTGCGGTCCGTCGGGATCGCGAGTCGTCAGAAGTAGGATTGGCACCAGAAGGGTTGGGGGTAATGGATGTATGCGAGTCTTCTTGACGCAAGCGCATCCGACGCCTACAATCGCCGACCTGGAATGTTGCGGGGTGGAGCAGTCTGGTAGCTCGTCGGGCTCATAACCCGAAGGTCATCGGTTCAAATCCGGTCCCCGCTACCATTTTTCGGTCAGGCATCCATAGGGATGCAAATTGACGAAAATGGTACTACAGGTTTCTTGTGAAAGGCCCCTTCCTGCGAAGGGGCTTTTTGTTAGCAGCTAACTGCCGGCATGGGCTGGCAGTGCTTATCCGGGCAACGCCAATCAGCCACCTAGCTTTCCTGTTCACTCCCGGCCAGGTGCCTGATGCAACGGCTGTAGGAGCTTTCTCTGTGGCACTCAAGGACGCTGCGCTCTATGCGCTGATCGAACCGGTGGTCACCGCCATGGGGTTCGAGCTGTGGGGCATCGATTATCGCTCCCAGGGCAAGCAATCCCGCCTGGTGATCTACATTGATCATGCTGATGGCGTGAGCGTGGATCACTGCGCCGACGTCAGCCGTCAGGTCAGTGCCGTGCTCGACGTGGAGGACCCCGTTCCGGGCGAATATCGCCTGGAGGTGTCGTCGCCGGGCATGGACCGTCCGTTGTACAGCCTTGACCAGTTCGCCCGTTATGCGGGACATGAGGTGGCTCTGAAGCTGCGCGTGCCGTTCGACGGACGGCGCAAGTTTCAGGGGCTGCTGGCTGGTATCGAGGCAGACGAGGTGCTGCTGCAGCTCGACGGCGAAGAATACTGCTTTCCCATCGAAAGCATCGATCAGGCGCGGGTAGTCCCGCGGTTCAAGGACTGAGGCGCAGGCCGGGTTCGGTGCACAAGAACAGGTTTTCTGGCGAGGCAAAGGCATGAGTAAAGAAATTCTGACGGTCGTCGATGCGATCTCCAACGAGAAGGGCGTTCCCCGCCTAGTGATCTTCGAGGCGGTCGAGGCGGCGCTGGCCAGCGCGTCACGCAAGCGTTTCGAAGGGCGTGAGGTTAGTGTGCGCGTGCACATCGACCGCCAAACGGGTGAATACGAAACCTTCCGCCGCTGGGAGGTGGTAGAGGACGACGAGTTCGAGAATCCCGACGCCGAGATCAAGGAATCCTTCGCCGAGCGTCGCGACCCGCCTCTCAAGCTGGGCGATGTGGTCGAGGAACAGATCGAGAATGCCGCCTTCGGCCGTATCGCTGCCCAGACCGCCAAGCAGGTGATCGTGCAGAAAGTGCGCGAAGCCGAGCGCGCCGAGGTAGTACGTCAGTACGCCGAGCGTGAAGGCGAGCTGGTCGCCGGTATCGTCAAGAAGACCACCCGCGACGGACTGATCATCGACCTGGGCGACAACGCCGAGGCGTTCCTGCCGCGCAGCGAAATGATTCCCGGCGAGCGCTATCGCATGAACGATCGTGTGCGTGCGCTGCTGACCAAGGTCGATGCCGATGCGCGTGGCGCTCAGCTGATTCTGTCGCGCACCTGCCCGGAGCTGATCATCGAGCTGTTCAAGATCGAGGTGCCGGAAATCGCCGAGCAGCTCATCGAGATCAAGGGTGCGGCACGCGATCCCGGCTCCCGGGCCAAGATCGCGGTCAAGACCAACGACCGGCGCATCGATCCGGTCGGCGCCTGTGTCGGCATGCGCGGCTCCCGCGTACAAGCGGTATCCAGCGAGCTGCAGAACGAGCGGGTCGACATCATTCTATGGGATGACAATCCCGCTCAGCTGGTCATCAACGCCATGGCGCCGGCCGATGTCGGCTCGATCCTCGTCGATGAGGACGCCCACGCCATGGACGTAGCCGTCGCCGAGGACAATCTGGCCCAGGCCATCGGCCGCAGCGGACAGAACGTACGCCTGGCTTCCGAACTCACCGGCTGGCGAATCAACGTCATGACCGAAAACGAGGCGGAAGACAAGCGCGAGCAGGAAATCGACAGCCTGGTCGAGAACTTCATCCAGCATCTGGAGATCGAGGATGACCTCGCTCGACTGCTGGTGGAGGAGGGCTTCACCACGCTGGAGGAGATCGCCTACGTGCCCCTCGAGGAAATGCTCGAGATCGAGGAGCTCGACGAAGAGTTGGTGGAAGAGCTACGTGCTCGCGCCAAGGATGAACTACTGACCCTGGCCATTGCCTCCGAAGAGGAACTCGACGGCGCTCAGCCGGCCGACGACCTGCTGGAAATGGACGGCATGGAGCGACATCTGGCCTTTATCCTGGCCAGTCGGGGCATCGTCACCATGGAGGATCTCGCCGAGCAGTCCGTCGACGATTTGATGGACATCGAGGGCATGGACGAGGAGCGCGCTGCAGCACTGATCATGACTGCCCGTGCGCCCTGGTTCGAGAACGAACAGTAAACGGGTCACGGGCTGAGGAGGGTCGAGATGTCAGAAATGACCGTAAAAGATTTTGCAGCGAAGGTAGGGCGCGAAGTGCCTCGCCTGCTGGAACAGATGAAAGAAGCCGGGCTCGAGCACAAGTCGGAGAGCGACGCCGTGTCCGAGGAGGACAAGCGCAAGCTGCTCGACTACCTGACCAAGAGTCATGGTAGTGCCGGTGCCGGGGCGCGCAATCGCATTACGCTGACGCGCAAGACGCGTAGCAAGATCAAGACAGGCGAGCGGGGCAAGACGATCGAGGTGCAGGTGCGCAAGAAACGCACCTACGTCAAGCGTGCCGAAGAGGAAGAAGCGTCCAAGCCGGAGCCGGTTGAAGAGTCCGGGCCGCGCCAGCTGGTAGGCGACATGGCCGACTCACGGGCCAAGCATGAGGCCGAGCAGGCGGAACAGGCACAGCAGGTCGCACGCGAGGAGGCCGCCAAGGCCGAGACCGCCAAGGCTGAAGCTACCCAGGCAGAGGCTGCCGAGGTGACTGCCGAGCCCGCGATTGCCGTGCCTGAGCTGCGTCGCAGCCAGGAGGAGCCGGTCGCCGAGCCCGAGCAGCCGGCGCCACCCAAAGAGGGTCGCACCGACCGCCGCACCGCGCCGCCCAAGAAGGCTTCGGCCAAGAAGGGGCGCCACGATCGCGACGAGGAAGATCGCGGTGATCGCGAGGAGCGTCGTCGCGGCGGTGGCAAGAAGGTCAAGCGTGCCGAGCGCCGTGGCGGCCGTCGTGGCACCAGCCAGGGCGGTGGTGGCAAGCATGGCTTCCAGAAGCCGACGCAGCCCATCGTGCGCGAAGTCTCGATTCCCGAATCGATCAGCGTTGCCGAACTTGCCGACAAGATGTCCATCAAGGCGAACGAGGTCATCAAGACCATGTTCACCATGGGCGCGGCAGTGACCATCAACCAGACCATCGATCAGGACACCGCGGCCATCGTGGTCGAGGAGATGGGCCACAAGCCCAAGCTGATCAAGGACGATGCGCTCGAGACCGAAATGCTCGAAGGCATCTCCTACGAGGGCGAGGAGATCACCCGCTCACCGGTGGTTACGGTGATGGGTCACGTCGACCACGGCAAGACCTCGCTGCTCGACTACATCCGCAAGGCCAAGGTGGCTACCGGTGAGGCCGGCGGTATCACCCAGCACATCGGTGCCTACCATGTCGAAGACGAACACGGTGGTGTGACCTTCCTCGACACCCCGGGCCACGCGGCGTTTACCGCCATGCGTGCCCGCGGTGCCAAGGCGACCGACGTGGTCATCCTGGTGGTAGCGGCCGATGACGGCGTGATGCCCCAGACCATCGAGGCGATCGAGCACTCCCGTGCGGCCGAGGTTCCGATGGTGGTGGCGGTCAACAAGATCGACAAGCAAGGCATCGATCTGGACCGGATCAAGAACGAGCTCTCTCAGCACGGCGTGATCTCCGAGGAGTGGGGCGGCGACACTCAGTTCGTCCACGTCTCGGCCAAGACCGGTGAAGGCATCGAGGAGCTGCTGGAAGCGATTCAGCTGGTGTCCGAAGTACTCGAACTCAAGGCAGTGCCTGAAGCGCCTGGCAAGGGCGTGGTGGTCGAATCGCGTCTCGACAAGGGGCGTGGCCCGGTAGCTACCGTACTGGTACAGAACGGTACTCTGAAGCGTGGCGATATCGTGCTTGCCGGCCTGCACTACGGTCGCGTGCGCGCCCTGACCAACGAGCTCGGCCAGCAGGTCGATGAGGTTGGGCCCGCCATGCCGGTGGAGATCCAGGGTCTCGACGGCACGCCGGACGCCGGTGACGACTTCATGGTCGTGACCGACGAGAAGAAGGCCCGTGAGGTTGCCAACTTCCGTCAGGGCAAGTACCGCGAAGTGCGCCTGGCACGTCAGCAGAAGGCCAAGCTGGAGAACATGTTCAGCCAGATGGGCCAGGACGAGGTGGCCAAGGTCAACGTCGTGCTCAAGGCCGACGTGCAGGGCTCGCTGGAAGCGATCAAGGGTGCTCTGGAAGAGCTCTCCACCGACGAGGTCCAAGTGGCAGTGGTCTCCTCCGGCGTGGGCGGCATCACCGGCACCGATGCCAACCTGGCGCTGGCCTCCGAGGCCATCGTGGTCGGCTTCAACGTGCGTGCCGACGCCGCTGCTCGCGAGATCATCGAACGCGAAGGGCTGGATCTGCGCTACTACAGCGTCATCTACCAGCTGATCGACGAGGTCAAGCAGGCCATGAGCGGCATGCTGGCGCCAGAGTGGAAGGAAGAGATCGTCGGTGTGGCCGAGGTTCGCGACGTCTTCCGCGCGCCCAAGATCGGTGCCGTGGCCGGCTGTATGGTGGTCGAGGGCGGCGTCTTCCGTAACAAGAAGATCCGCGTGCTGCGCGATAACGTGGTCATCTATGAGGGCGAGCTCGAGTCGCTGCGCCGCTTCAAGGACGACGTCCAGGAAGTGCGCAACGGCATGGAGTGCGGCATCGGCGTGAAGAACTACAACGACGTCCAGGTCGGCGACAAGATCGAGGTCTTCGACCAGGTCAAGGTCGAGCGGACGCTGTAATCTCAGCGGGAGTTGAGCATGCGCGAGTTCAAGCGTACCGACCGGATCGGCGATCAGATGCAGAAGGAGCTGGCCGTCCTGATCCAGCGTGAGGTCAAGGACCCGCGCCTGGGCATGGTCACGGTCAGCGGGGTCACGGTCAGCCGTGACCTGGGCTACGCCGATGTCTACGTGACCCTGCTGGGCGAGGACAGCCCAGAGCACATCAAGGAGAACCTCAAGGTGCTCAAGCAGGCGTCTGGCTTTCTGCGTAGTCAGATCGCCCGTCGCATCAAGCTGCGCCATGTGCCGGAGCTGCGCTTCCACTACGATGAAAGCGTGGTGCGCGGCCAGCGACTCTCTTCGCTGATCGACGAGGCCGTCGAGCGCGACCGCTCTCGGCAGCCGGACGAGGAAGGTGAGCCGGGCAGCGGTGAGGAAGACGGTCGCTGATGGCACGTCGCCGTCGCGGCCTGCCGGTGAACGGCGTGCTGTTGCTCGACAAGCCCAAGGGCGCGTCGAGCAATCACGCGTTGCAGCGAGCCCGGCGCATGCTTCAGGCGCAGAAAGCGGGGCATACCGGCACGCTGGATCCCATGGCGACCGGGCTGTTGCCGGTGTGCCTGGGCGAGGCGACCAAGTTCTCGGCCCATCTGCTAGAAGCCGACAAGGTCTACCGTACTCGTGTGCAACTGGGTGCGGTGACCGATACCGGTGATGCAGAAGGCGAGGTCGTGGAGCGCTGTGAGGTGCCGGTGCTCGAGGTTGCGGATGTCGAACGTGTTCTCGAGCAGTTCCGCGGCGAGATCGATCAGGTGCCGCCGATGTATTCGGCACTCAAGCATCAGGGTCGCAAGCTCTACGAGCTGGCTCGCGAGGGCAAGACGATCGAGCGTGCAGTGCGTCGTGTGACGGTGTATGATGCGCGGCTGCTTGCTTTCGAGGGCGATGCCTTCGAGCTCGAAGTGCGGGTGAGCAAGGGCACGTACATACGCACCCTGGCCGAAGATATCGGGCGGGTGCTCGGCTGTGGAGCCCACATCACGGCCTTGCGTCGACTCGCTACCGGCCCCTTCGGCAGCGAAGGGATGCTGGCGCTGGATGCCCTCGAAGCGTTGTCGGGACAACGCGAGCGTGAAGCCACGCTACTGCCGGTCGACGTGCTGGTGGCGCATCTGCCACGGCTCGACGTGAACGAGGCGGCAAGGCAGCGCCTCGTGCATGGTCAGGCGGCCAATGTCGATAGCGTCGACGTGCCGAGGGGCGAAATGGCAAGACTCTACTGCGACGAGGCCTTCATCGGGCTTGGCGTGGTGACGGGGCCACAGGAGGTGGCCCCAAAGCGGCTGCTGAACACGGCGGCCGAGTGACGGGCAGCGTAGCTGCCTGTGAGGAAGAGACGTCCGAGACTGCAAATATGCGTGGTCTCATACATTCATGTTTCAGGCATATTGCTTACTGGAGAAACAGATGGCACTTACCGCTGAACAGAAGGCCGAAATCGTCAAGGAATTCGCGCGTGGCGACAACGACACCGGTTCCCCCGAGGTTCAGGTGGCTCTGCTGAGCGCCAACATCGATGGCCTGCAGGATCACTTCAAGACCAACAAGCAGGATCACCACTCGCGTCGTGGCCTGATCCGCATGGTCAACCAGCGCCGCAAGCTGCTGGACTACCTGAAGCGCAAGGATCTGTCGCGCTATCAGGCTCTCATCCAGCGCCTCGGTCTGCGTCGCTAAGAAAAGGGGATTTCGTAACGCGAAATCCACCTTTCTTCGGCCATAAGAGACGGGCAGTCCCCACCGGGGGCTGCCCGTTTTGCGTTTCCGGCGGCGAAAAGGGTGGTATAGGTGGCTCTCGTGCGCGTCAACCCCTAAAATGGTCGCCGAGTCAAAAAACGACCCATACATGAAGTAGAGACAAGTTGAAGGAAGTCGCCGTGAATCCGGTCAAGAAAACATTTCAGTACGGTCGCAGTACCGTCACCCTGGAAACCGGGCGCATCGCTCGCCAGGCCACCGCTGCCGTCATGGTCACCATGGACGACACCGTGGTGCTGTGCACCGTGGTCGCCAAGAAAGATGTCAAGCCAGGTCAGGACTTCTTCCCCCTGGCGGTGTTCTACCAGGAGAAGACCTACGCCGTGGGCAAGATCCCTGGCGGCTTCTTCAAGCGCGAAGGGCGTCCCACCGAGAAGGAGACCCTCACTTCGCGACTGATCGATCGTCCCATTCGCCCACTCTTTCCCAAGGGCTTCATGAATGAGGTGCAGGTCATCTGTACGGTGCTCTCCACCGACCGCAATCATGATCCGGACATTGCGGCGATGCTCGGCACCTCCGCGGCGCTGTCGATCTCCGGCGTGCCGTTCAACGGCCCAATCGCTGCCGCCCGCGTCGGTTTCAACGAAGACAAAGGCTACTTCCTCAACCCCACGGTGGAAGAGCTCGCCGGCTCCGAGCTGGACATGGTCGTCGCCGGCACCGAGAAGGCCGTGCTGATGGTCGAGTCCGAAGCCGATGAGCTGCTCGAGGATGAAATGTTGGGTGCCGTGCTCTTCGGCCACCAGGAGATGCAGGTCGCCATCTCTGCCATCAATGAGCTGGTCGCCGAAGCCGGCAAGCCGAAGTGGGACTGGCAGCCGCCCGCGGAAAACACCGCGCTGAAGCAGGCTGTCGTCACGGCGTTCGAAGCCAAGATCGGTGAAGCCTATCGCATCACCGACAAGATGGCTCGCCAGGATGCGCTCACCGCGCTCAAGGAACAGGCGGTAGAGCAGCTGGTCGGCGAGGAAGAAGGACAGTTCAGTGCCGATGAGGTCAAGGGTGCCTTCGCTGGTCTGGAGAAACGCGTCGTTCGCAGTCGCGTGGTCAAAGGCGAGCCGCGTATCGACGGCCGTGACCAGAAGACCGTGCGGCCGCTGGCCATCGAGGTGGGCAGCCTGCCCAAGACTCACGGCTCGGCGATTTTCACCCGCGGTGAGACCCAGGCGATCGTCATCGCTACCCTGGGCACTCTGCGCGATGCCCAGCTGATCGAGTCGCTGGAAGGCGAACGCAAGGATCGTTTCCTGCTGCACTACAACTTCCCCCCCTACTGCGTGGGCGAGGCTGGCTTCATGGGCGGTCCCAAGCGCCGCGAAATCGGGCATGGCCGCTTGGCGCGACGCGGTGTTGAAGCGATGCTGCCAGACGAGGCGGATTTCCCCTACACCATTCGCGTGGTTTCCGAAATCACCGAGTCCAATGGCTCAAGCTCCATGGCTTCGGTGTGTGGTGCCTCTCTGGCGCTGATGGACGCCGGCGTACCGGTGAAGGCCCCGGTGGCGGGTATCGCCATGGGCCTGGTGAAGGATGACGACGGCTTCGCCGTGCTTACCGACATCCTCGGCGACGAGGATCACCTCGGCGACATGGATTTCAAGGTGGCAGGCAGTGCGGCTGGTGTCACCGCCCTGCAGATGGACATCAAGATCGAGGGCATCAATGAGGAGATCATGGAGATCGCCCTGCAGCAGGCCAACGAGGCTCGCCTGCACATTCTCGAGCAGATGAATGCGGTGATCGCTCAGAGTCGTTCCGAGGTTTCCGAGAACGCGCCCTCCATGGCCACCATCAAGATCGACCCGGACAAGATCCGTGACGTCATCGGCAAGGGCGGCGCCACCATCCGCAAGATCTGCGAAGATACCGGGGCGTCCATCGACCTGGACGATGACGGCACCGTGCGCATCTATGCCGAGGACAAGGCGGCGGCCAAGAAAGCCATCGATATCGTACTGTCGATCACTGCCGAGGCCGAAATCGGCAAGCTCTACCAAGGTAAGGTAGTGCGCATCGCCGACTTCGGCGCTTTCGTCAACATCATGCCGGGAACGGATGGTCTGGTGCATATTTCCCAGATCGTGGCCGAGCGGGTCAACGACGTGCGCGACTTCCTCAATGAGGGAGACGAGGTAGTGGTCAAGGTGCTCGACATCGACAACCGCAACCGTGTGAAGCTCTCCATCAAGGAGATCACGCCGGAAGAGAAGGCTGCCTTCGAAGCCGAGCAGGCCGAGACTGCGCTGTAAGCCGCACCCGAGCCGAAACGCGAACCGCCCCCATGGCCTGGCCATGGGGGCGGTTTTTTTACGCGCCGCGGCTGATCCGGGAACAGGCCTAAAGGGGGCGCTGTAAACCCTTACTGGGCGCTACCGACGCCATCCCTGGCGTAGGACCCCCTCTACGGCCTGTTCCCGGCGCCGCTCTGCTTATCGCTCGATGGCGAGGGCGACACCCTGCCCACCACCGATACACAGCGTAGCCAGGCCCTTCTTGGCATCGCGGGCGATCATCTCATGCAGCAGGGTGATGAAAACCCGGCAACCGGAGGCGCCGATGGGATGGCCCAATGCGATAGCACCGCCGTTGACGTTGACCTTGGAGGTATCCCAGCCGAGTTCCTTGTTGACCGACAGCGCCTGGGCAGCGAAGGCTTCGTTGGCTTCGATCAGGTCGAGATCGTCCAGCGTCCAGCCGGCCTTTTCGAGGCAGCGGCGGGTAGCCGGGGCCGGGCCAATGCCCATGATCGCCGGGTCGACGCCGGCATTGCTGTAGCCGGCAATGCGCGCCAGCGGCTCTAGACCGAGCTGCTTGGCTTTCTCGGCGGAGCAGATCATCACCGCGGCGGCGCCGTCATTGAGGGAAGAGGCGTTACCGGCAGTGACGGTACCGTCCTTCTTGAACGCAGGCTTCATCCCGGCGAGCTTGTCGGCGCTGACTTCACGCGGGTTCTCGTCGGTGTCGAAGACCACCGGATCGCCCTTGCGCTGTGGGATCTCCACCGGCACGATCTGGCTCTTGAAGCGGCCTTCTCTGATGGCGGCGGCGGCTTTCTGCTGCGAGGCGGCGGCGAATTCGTCCATGGCCTCGCGAGTGATACCGTACTTCTCGGCCAGATTCTCGGCGGTAATACCCATGTGGATATTATTGAAGGCGTCCCACAGGCCGTCATGCACCATGGTATCGATGGCCTTCCAGTCGCCCATACGCTGTCCGTTACGTGAATTGGGCAGCACGTGGGGCGAGGCCGACATGTTCTCCTGGCCACCGGCGATGATCAGTTCGGCATCGCCGCAGCGGATGGCCTGAGTGGCCAGGTGGATGGCCTTGAGGCCGGATCCACACACCTTGTTGATGGTCATGGCTGGTACGGTGTGCGGCAGGCCGGCCTTGATGGCGGCCTGGCGAGCCGGGTTCTGGCCTACACCGGCTGTGAGGACCTGGCCTAGGAGCACCTCGTCGACCTGGTCGGGAGCCACACCGGTGGAAGCCAGAAGGTCCTTTATCACCAGCGCACCGAGGTCGCTGGCAGGAATGCCGGCAAGCGATCCCCCGAAGGCGCCGATGGCTGTACGACGAGCGGCGACAATCACCACATCTTGCATTGTAATTCTCCTGAGTCGTTCACTGACGTTATCCGAACCAGCATAGGCGACTCTTGTGCACTGCGACAATCCCCCTCGAGGAAACGGCAGGCGCCGCCGCTGAGGTCCCTGACCGGTCAGGCAAACTGGACGGGAATGGCGTTGCTGGTATGGCTGACGATATTGCCTTCCTGCAAATAGACGAGGCTGGGCTGGTGGTTTACCAGTTCGGTCTCGCTGTAATGAGCATAGCTGCAAATGATCACACGGTCGCCGGGGCCGGCCAGATGCGCAGCGGCACCGTTGATCGAGATGACCCGGGAGCCCTCTTCGGCCCGAATGGCATAGGTGGTGAAACGCTGGCCGTTCTCGACGTTATAGATTTGAATCTGCTCGTTTTCGCGGATGCCGGACATGTCCAGCAGCTCGCCGTCGATGGCACAGGAGCCTTCATAATTGAGCACGGCATGGGTAACGCGGGCCATGTGCAGCTTGGCCTTGAGCATGACGGTGAACATGCGGGCTTCATACCTCCGGAATGCTAAAGGTGCCGCTTCACTGCGGCAGGGTAAGGGTCAGATTGTCGATCAGGCGAGTCTTGCCCAGGCGGGCGGCGGCGAGCAGCACGGCCTCGTGAGTCGTTGCCGTTGCCGGCTCCAGGTCTGTGGCGCGCAGTTCCAGATAGTCGGGATCGAAACCGACCTCTTGCAGCCGCTGCCGGCCAGAATCAAGCGTTGCCTCGATGGGTTCGCCGGCCTCGAGCGCCTCGCGCATTGCGGCCAGGGTGTGGTGCAGCTCGGGGGCGGTGGCGCGTTCGGCCTGGTCGAGATAGCCGTTGCGCGACGATAGCGCCAGGCCGTCTTCGGCGCGGACGATGGGCACGCCGACGATCTCGATGGGAAAGTGCAGATCCGCCACCAGCTTGCGGATGACGGCCAGCTGCTGGTAGTCCTTCTCTCCGAAACAGGCGACGTCGGGCTGCACCAGATTGAAGAGAATACTGACCACGGTCGAGACGCCGTCGAAATGGCCGGGACGTGAGCCGCCACAAAGCCCCTCGCTCACGGCCGGCACGCACACGCGGGTCTGGTTCACCAGGCCGCGGGGATAGAGTGTCGCTTCAGTGGGCGTGAACAGCAGGTCGCAGCCGGCAGCTTCGAGCTTGGCCTGGTCGTCGGCCAGCGTGCGCGGGTAGGCTTCGAGGTCCTCTCCCGCGCCGAACTGAAGCGGATTGACGAAAACGGTGGCCACCACCACTTCGGCATGCCGCCTGGCGGTCTCCACCAGGGCCAGGTGCCCGGCGTGCAGATTGCCCATGGTCGGCACCAGCCCAATGCGCTGGTCACGGCGGCGGTGCTCGCCGAGCGCCTCACGTAGCGCCGGTATGTCTCGCAGAGTACGCATCAGCAGGACTCCTGGAAGGAAAGACGGAGCTAGAAACTGTGTTCCTTGGCAGGGAATCGACGTGCCTTGACCTCTTCATGGTAGCGGCGGAACGCGCCGGAGATGTCGTCGGCCTCGGCCATGAAATTCTTGACGAAGCGAGGCGTGCGTCCGTGAGTAACGCCGAGCACGTCATGCATGACCAGGATCTGGCCGTCGGTATCGGGACCGGCGCCGATGCCGATCACCGGCACGTCCAGGGCTTCGGTAATGGCACGCCCGAGGCTTGCCGGTACACACTCCAGTAGTATGACCGAGGCGCCGGCGTCAGCCAGGGTACGAGCATCCTCGAGAATCTGCGCCGCGCGCTCGGCATCTCGCCCCTGGACCTTGTAGCCGCCGAGTTGATGAACGGTCTGCGGGGTCAGGCCAAGGTGAGCGCATACGGGGACGCCGCGCCGGGTCAGTTCGCGAATGCCATCGGCCATCCAGGCTTCGCCTTCGACCTTGACCAGTTCGGCGCCGGCGCGCATCAGCTCGCCGGCGTCGTTCAGCATGCGCTCGGTAGTGGCGTTGCTCATGAAGGGCAGGTCGACCATCAACAGGCTCGTGCCCTTGGCGCGCGCCACGCAGCGCGTGTGGTAGCAGATGTCGTCGAGGGTTACCGGCAGGGTGCTGTCGTGCCCCTGCAGCACCATGCCGAGGGAGTCGCCGACCAGCAGCACCTCGATGCCCGCCTCCGTGGCGGTACGGGCAAAGGACGCATCATAGGCGGTCAGGCAGCTGAAGGTTTCACCTGCGCGCTTGTAGGCTTGCAGAGTGCTTAGCGTGACGGTTTTCATGGCGTGCTCTCGTTGTGTCTCGGGCAAGCGGCGTTGAGCCCCTGGCGCCTGTGCTGCGCGTGATTGTTACCAGAATACTACGGTCGTGTCGACTGGTAACACCTGGCGCCTCAGCCTAGGTTGTCGGGTAACACTTCGACCCCGTCGGTTGTCCCGAGCGCTTTCGCCAGCGCACCGACATGGCTTCCATCCGGGAGTCGCAGCCGTGGTGCAAGCTCTGCCAGCGGCAGCAGAACGAAGCCACGCACTTTCATTTGCGGGTGTGGCACGTTTAGGCGTGGCAACTGCAGGGTCTCGTTTCCGTACACTAGCAGGTCGAGGTCGAGGGTGCGGGGGCCCCAGTGACGAATGCGCCTTCGACGGTGTCGCTGCTCAAGTGCCTGGAGCTGATCCAGCAGGGCGAGAGGAGAAAGGTGCGTGCTCAGGTGGGCGACGGCGTTGATGAAATCGGGTTGATCCTGGGGGCCGACCGGACGGGTGACGTATAGCCGCGATGCGCCGATGCTCTCGGTCAGCGGCAGCTTGCCGAGCTCGTCGAGTGCCCGGCGCACCTGAGCGATGGGAGCGTCCAGATTGCTGCCCAGACCCACATAGGCATCGACGCGATAGATCATGAAGGTCCGGGTGAGCTGCGCCGTCGCCGTTTGCGTGGCCGCTTACGGCGTACGTTTCCGCCTGGCCCGGCATCGGCACCGGCTTTCTCGAGCAAACGGCGCTGCTCATGCTCGTCGCCTTCCTGGTAGGCGGTCCACCACTCGCCCAGGCCGGGCTCGATCTCGCCTGAGGCCTCGCGGAGCAACAGGAAGTCGTACGCGGCCCGAAAGCGCGGGTGCTCACGGTTCTGCTGGGCGCGTTTACCGCGCCGCTGTGGCAGGCGCTGCTGCAGATCCCAGATATCGCGCATCGGCATGCTGAAGCGCTTGGGAATCGAGATATGCTGCAGCTGGCGCGCCAGCACCTGCTGCGAGGCGAGCTGCAGCGCCGGGATCGGCGGCAAGTCTTCCTCTTCCAGAGCGGCCTGGCGGCGCTGTACGGGAGCCCACAGTAGAGCGGCGAAAAGGAAAGCCGGTGTCACCGGTCGCTCCTCATGAATTCGCGTATCGGTGCTGGCCAGGGCGTGCTCGATGAGCGACTCGGCCCATGGCTGTCCGGCCATGGCTTCATCGGTTTCGGGGAAGAGCATGGCGAACAGGCCGTACCGCCGCAGCAGGCGGAAGGTTTCGACGCCATGCCCGGCCATGAACAGCTTGAGCACTTCATCGAAGAGCCGGGCGGGTGGGATCTGCAACAGCAGCGGGGCCATCTCGGCGATTGGCTTTTCCGACGCCGGCGCGATATGAAAGCCCAGCTTGGCGGCGAAGCGCACGGCACGCAGCATGCGTACCGGGTCCTCACGATAGCGCACGGCCGGGTCGCCGATCAGGCGCAGCGTGCGGGACTCGATGTCGCGCATGCCATCGGCAAAGTCGTGGATCGAGAAGTCCGCGATGCTGTAGTACAGGGCATTCACCGTGAAGTCGCGACGAATGGCATCTTCCTGAATGCTGCCCCATACGTTGTCGCGAAGCAGGAGCCCCTGATCCGACTGTTGGGCGATGTGGTCGCCGTGTTCGTCGTTGTGGGTGCCGCGAAAGGTGGTGACTTCGATCACTTCACGGCCGAAGCGAACGTGAACGATACGAAAGCGTCGTCCGATGATGCGCGAGTTGCGAAACAGCTCACGCACTTGCTCCGGTGTCGCATCGGTGGCGACATCGAAGTCCTTGGGCATCTTGCCCAGCAGCGAATCGCGGATACAGCCGCCGACCAGGTAGGCCTCGAATCCGGCATTGTGCAGGCGGTAGAGTACCTTGAGCGCCGATTCGCTGAAGTGCTGGCGCGACACGGGGTGCTGGTCGCGAGGAATGATACGGGGTCCTGTCTGCCCCCCGGGAGCGTCCTGGGGACCGAAAAGCGTCCTCAAGTGTGTGCCAGGGCTCTGCAGAAAGCGGGTAAATCCTTTGAACATGCGGCGATTTCGACTCGCAGTGTGCGAAAGTACTAGAGTGTAGCGGACCGCCGACACCTTGCAAAGCGGCCTGCGATTTCCGCGGCGGGGAAATACAGCATCGATATAGCAAAAGAGGAGGCACATGGGCCTCCTCTGACAAGCTAAATGGTGCTGCGTCCTTGCGGCTGTTTCTTCTTCGTGATGGCGCATCGCCTTGAATACGCACCACAGTCACCAAGATTCACAGGCAACAATGTTGTTGTGATTGTTGACGTTCCTGGTTGCGACCGCCTCGTATTCAAAACAATAATCCAACCACGACGGCATAGGAGATATGCCACCCTTCGGCTTGTTGATATTGTTGCCGAAGGTGCGCTCTTGCGGCCGTTGTCGTTGTTCTGGGCCGGGGTTGGCGCGTCGCGTCCTGATGGATCCGGTGCTTCGCTCATGTCTTGTTGTTGTTGCACTCATAGCGAAGGGCGGCTCTCTCCGGGGCATCTTGTTGTTGTCGCCCCTAGCCGCATCCTCTTCACAGCCTGCCGTTATTGTTGTTGGCGCAGGCCCTGTCTCTCCAATGCCTTGTTCTTGTTGTTGGCTCGGGTGACAGCCGGATGTTGTTTTTCTTGCCATGAATGTTGCACGGCATGTGCCAAGGCTCTTAAATTCCATGTAAAACAGTTACCTGCTGTTTCGCTCCGAATGCGCCCCGGCGAGGAAAGACGAATGTGTTACCCGGCTTGCGCCAAGTCGGGGCAAGTTCTGGGTGGTAAGGTAACACCTGGTGCAGAATTGACTGGCTGGGCATAAAAAAGCGCCTTCGACCGCTTGTCGAAGGCGCTTGGACATTAGTCTTAGAGCTCACGTTTTTTTCATGCACTGCTGCGCCGGGTCTGCTTCTTGCGCGGGATCCCCAGGCGCTGGCGTCGTTCCCACAGACACTTGCGGCTGATCCCCAGCTTCTGGGCGAGCTCCGTCTCGCTCATGTGATCCTGGTGCTCGAGCACGAAATGCTGGAAATAGTCCTCCAGAGACAGGTCCTCTTCGGAACTCGACTCTTCGCTTTCGATGGGGCTGGGCGCCGGCTTTGGCTCGACACCGTTGCGGGGCGTCGGTGTCCTACTTGGTCTGAGACCCAGGTCGTCGGGGTGAATCAGGTGGCCTTCGGCGAGGATCACGCCACGCTCGAGGGCATTCTCCAGTTCCCGCACGTTGCCGGGCCAGGGATAGTCGTGTATCTCGCGTCGTGCCGCTCGCGACAGCCGCAGCCCTTCACGATGGTGGCGACGACAGGCCTTCTCCAGCAGGACGTCGGCAATCAACAGGATGTCGTCCTCGCGCTCGCGTAGAGCGGGCAGATCGATCTGCATTACGTTGAGCCGGTAATACAGGTCGAGGCGAAACTCGCCGGTTTTCGACAGCACACGCAGGTCACGATGGGTCGCGGCGATCAAGCGCACGTCGACATGGCGGGTCTCCACCGAGCCGATACGGCGAATCTCACCTTCCTGCAGCACGCGCAGCAGGCGCGCCTGGGCATCCAGCGGTAGCTCGCCGATCTCGTCGAGAAACAGCGTGCCGCCATCGGCGGCTTCTACCAGGCCTGTACGAGCGGCACTGGCGCCGGTAAAGGCGCCCTTCTCATGGCCGAACAGCTCCGACTCGATCAGCGTTTCCGGTATGGCCGCACAGTTGACGCAGATGAGAGGAGCGTGGGCGCGTTGGCTCTGCTGATGGATCGCTCGCGCCACCAGCTCCTTGCCGGTCCCCGACTCGCCCTGGATCAACACGGTGACATCGGCCGGAGCGGTCTTGCGGATACGTGTATAGACGGCCTGCATTGCCGGGCATTCACCGATCATTTGCTGACGCGAACCACCGACATCGGTGATGTCGGGCGGTGTGGGGCGATGCGACATCTGCTGGTGAAGAACGCGGGCCACGGTTTCCAGCAGTTCGTCATGATCGAAAGGCTTGGCCACGTAATCCACGGCCCCCTGTTTCAGCGAATCCACCGCCGAACGCATGCTGGCATAGCTGGTCATGATCAGAACCGGGGCCGGTGCTGCGTGCTCGATGAGGTCGGTGCCGGGCTCGCCGGGCAGGCGCAGATCGCTTATCACCAGATCGAAGGTGCGCGGCTCCAGTGCCAGTGCCTCATCTACGCTGCCTGCCTCGCTGATCTGGTAGTCATGGCGCTCCAGCAGCCTGCGTAGCGCAGTGCGAATGATGGCTTCGTCTTCAACGATCAGAATCCGGCTCATCGGTATGTTCACCATCCTCTCGTACGGTGGGCAGCCACAGGGAGATGCGGCTGCCGCATTCCAGCCCAGGGGGCGGGGATTCGATTTCGATCCTGCCATGGTGTTCGGCAACGATGCCGTAGACCAGCGGCAGGCCGAGGCCCGTGCCTTCGCCAGGCGGCTTGGTCGTGGTGAAGGGCTCGAAGAGATGCTCGCGCACCCGGTCGTCGAGCCCATGCCCCTCGTCGGTGACGGTGATCTTGAGCATGTCGCCTGCCGGCTCGGCGCCGATGACGACCTCTCCGCCCGGCTCGCTGGCATCGCGAGCATTGCTCAGCAGGTTGATCATTACCTGCTGTAGTCGTTGGGCATCACCGAGCACCGTCAGTTCGGCAGGGCAACGATTACGGTAATGGACATCCTCGCCCGAGCGTGCCAGTTGGATCAAGTGCAGCGCCTCATCGGTGATGGCAGCGATGGCCACCGGGACCATGTGCGTGTCCTTGACGTGCCTGCCGCTGTGAGCGAAGCCCACCAGCGAGTTGACGATACGCGAGATGCGATCGGTCAGCTGTTGAATCTGGCGCGCGGTTTCCAGCACCTCGGGGTCGTCGGTGTCATAGCGCAAGTTCTGGGCCAGCGAGGAAATGCCGGTTACCGGGTTGCCGATCTCGTGAGCCACGCCTGCCGCCAGCTGGCCGATCGAGGCCAGTCGCGCGGCATGCATCAATTCGTCCTCTAGCCACTTCATCTCACTGTGATCCTCGATCAGGATCACGACCCCGCCGCGCACATCGTCGTCGGCCTGTAGTTCGGCGCGATGAAAGGTCAGGTAGCGTGTGCTGCCCTTGAGTTCGACCTGGCGCTTGTAGAGACGCTCCTTGGGCTCGACCAGGGCCCGGCCCAGCAGTTCGGCCCAGGGGGCCGGCAGGCCATCGCGACGCGCCCCCACGACGCTGCCGCCGTCGATACCGGACAGTTCGGCCAAGGCGTCATTCCACATCAGCAGCTCATCGTCGACACCGAAGGCACACAGCCCCACCGGCAGCCGAGTCAGGATGCGGCGATGATAACGTCGCAGGCCGTCGAGTTCGCGGGCCAGCCCGGTGAGCCGCGAGCGGTAGGCTTCGAGACGGCTCTCGACGAAATGGATGTCATCCGTGGGTTCCTGGACGCCGCGGCGGTATGGCAGGTAGCGGTCGACGATGTCTTGTGCCACCGAGGGACCCATCAAGCCGGACAGATTGGCCTGGATGCGATCACGTAGCCGGCGCAGGGCGTAGGGGCGCCCGTCGAGAGGAGACATACCGAGATCGGTGAGGGCACGCTCGACTTCACGTTGGGCTACTTCCTCGCCCAGCACCTGGGCCAGCGGCTGCTTGAACTCCTCGCCCGTGGTGGCGACCAGCGGCAGGCGCTTGGGTCGGATAACCGCGTCCACCGAGCATGCCTCGGCGGCGGCGCGCTCGCCCTCGGAGGTTCGCGTGGCAAGCGAAACGATGATGAAGACGAGCACGTTGAGCGCCAGTGAAACCAGTGTTACCACGTACCAGTCGGGCTCGCCGGCGAGAAGCTCCAGTCCTGGCGGGATCAGAATCAAGGTGGGCAGGCCGGTCAGCAGCGGCAGCCACAGGCCGGCGAGCCAGATCAGCACGCCGACCACCAGGCCCGACACCATGCCCTTGCGGTTGGCCCCCGGCCAGTAGAGTAGCGCCAGCAGGCCCGGCAGGCACTGGCTCATGCCGACAAAGGCCGCCAGTGCCAGGGTGGTTAGGTCGTGATTGACGCCAACCGTACGATAGAACAGCCAGCCACTCAGGATGACGGCGGCCATCAGCCCCCGGCGTAGCCAGCGCAGCCAGCGATAGAGGTTGGGCTGAGCCTCGGGAGGATGGGCCACCAGCAACATGTGGTTGAGGATCATGCCGGAAAGCGCCATGGCGATGATCACCATGGTGCCGCTGCTGGCGGCCAGCCCGGCGAGAAAGGCCAGCGCCTGGACCCAGAAGGCATCGGAAAGCCCGAAGGCCAGGTAAGCGGCGCCCACCGCCTCGTGGCTACCCAGGCGTTGCCCCGCCCACAGGATCAGCGGCACCGGAATGGCCATCAGCAGCAAGAACAGCGGCAGCGACCAGCTCGCCTGCAACAGGGTATGTCGCGACAGGGTCTCGGCGAAGGTGATATGGAAGATGTGCGGCATCAGCAGGGCGGCGCCAAAGAACAGCAGCAGCAAGGTGCGCCAGTGGGCGGCATCCGGTTGCACGACGCTGGCCTGGTAGGCCTGGCCGGGCCCGTCGAGCCATGTCTGCAAGTCGGCAGGGCCATCGAAGATGACGAACAGGGCGATGGCTCCCAGCGCTAGCATGGCCACCAGCTTCACCACCGAAGTCAGGGCTATTACCGCCAACAGGGTGTCGTGCCGGGCCGCCCCCTTGCCTTGGTGCGTGCCGAAGATCATCGCAAATAGCGCGATCAAGGCGCACAGTACCAATGCCAGCAAGGCCGGGGAGGCGGTGCCGGTCATCAGCGTGATGGCATCGCCCAGCGTCTGGATCTGAAGCGCCAACAGAGGCATGACCGCAAGCAGGCTGATCACGGTGATCATGGTACCGACCCAGCGCGAGCGGAAGCGAAAGGCGAACAGGTCGGCCAGGGAGGCGAGCTGGTGGGTGCGCGTCATGCGCTGAATCGGCACCAGCAGTACCGGGGCCAGCAGGAATGCGCCGGCCACCCCCAGGTAGTAGGCCAGATAGCCATAGCCTGAGCCCGAGGCCAGTTCCAGACTGCCGTAGATAGCCCAGGCGCTGGCATAGACACCAAGCGCCAGCGTGTAGACGGCTGGGTGCCGGGTCACGCGGCGGCTGAGCCAACCCCGCTCCACTGCCAGGGCGCACAGAAACATCAGCAGCAGGAAACCGGCGCCGAGGGCGAAGACGCTGGCCAGGCTAGCGTTCATCGAGCTTCCTCTTCTGCTCCAGCCACAGCGTCAGGGCGATCAGCACGCCCCAGATGACGAAGGGGCGGTACCAGGCGACGCCGGGGCTCGACCAGCCGCTCATCAGCAGCGGCGACAGTAGATAGCCGCCGAAGACCAGGAACAGCATGATGCGATAGACGTACATGGGCGCTCCTCACTCCTGGCGGTGGGCCTCGGGGCGGATTCGATTCGGCTCCCAGTGGTCAATGGCCCAGGCCAGCTGCTCCTGCACCGGCGCCATCCGAAATTCGTCGGGTGGTGCTTGGTCGAGCGCTGCCAGGGCGCGATGCAGCAGGGGGCGCACGGCGCGATCATCGCATGGCAGTGCCGGGGCCAGGTTCTGCTTGGATAGCTTTTGGCCATCTCGATTGGTGATCAGGGGCAGGTGCAGATAGCGTGGCTCCGGCAGCCTCAGGGCATGCTGCAATTGGCGCTGCCAGGGCGTGTTGTCGAGCAGGTCGTAGCCCCTGACCACGTCACTGATGCCTTGCTCGGCATCGTCTACCACCACAGCGACCTGATAGGCCCACAGCCCGTCTTTGCGTTTGAGTACCACGTCGCCGAGGTCGGCCGGGTCGAAGCGCTGCTCGCCGAACAGCCGATCCTGCCACACCACAGGGCGCAGGCCGAGATCGCTGCGCAGACGCCAGGCGGTCGGTTTGCCCCGTTCGCGCAGCCCTTCGCGGCACCAGCCGGGATAGATCGGATATTCCCGCCACTGCTTGCGTGAGCAGCTGCAAGGGTAGGCCAGACCCAGTGCCTCGAGCCGCTCCAGTGCCGCAGCATAGGCCGGATCGCGTGAGTGCTGCCACAGCACTGGGCCGTCCCAGTGCAGGCCGAAGGCCTCGAGCTGGCGCAAGATGGTGTCGGCTGCCCCCGACGGGCAGCGCGGCGGGTCGATATCTTCGATACGCAGCAGCCATTCGCCTTCGGCCCGGCGAGCATCGAGAAAACTGGCCAAGGCGGCAATCAGCGAGCCAAAGTGCAGGGCTCCCGAAGGCGTTGGCGCGAAGCGACCGCGGTAGCCTGTCATGGTGCGCTCCCGGGCTCGGTGGCCGACATGCAAACGGGCACCCAGAGGTGCCCGTTGCGGGGTGGCTTGCCCGCCACTGCTAAGAGGCCTCAGCCGCCGAGCTGCTTTTCCTTGAGCTCTGCCAGGGTCTTGCAGTCGACGCACAGGGTCGCTGTGGGGCGTGCCTCCAGGCGACGAATACCGATCTCGACGCCACATGCCTCACAGAAGCCGTAGTCGTCTTCGTCGATCTTCTCGAGCGTTTCATTGATTTTCTTGAGCAGTTTGCGCTCGCGGTCGCGGGTGCGCAGCTCCAGGCTGAACCCCTCTTCCTGGGTAGCCCGGTCTGCAGGGTCGGCGTAGTTGTTCGCCTCTTCCTGCAGGTGACGTACCGTGCGATCCACTTCTTCCATGAGCTCCTGTTTCCAGCCCAGCAGGATCTGTCGGAAGTGCTCAAGCTGCTGCTCGTTCATATACTCTTCACCCGGCGCTGACTCGTACGGGGTGAATTTTTTGGGCGCTTCCGCTTTCTTGTCTGCTACTGGCATGGGTCTGCCTCATTGCTTGAGTGACTGCTGATCAATACCCGCCGCAACGTGGTGCAAGGTATCTCACGCCAAAGGCATGCTTGTTTATCGGAATTTCGCAAACTTTGCAATACCTGAGCGAAACGGCCGGTGTCTCCCGGTGAGTCAAATCAATGGTATGGTTTTTTGACCGCAGAGACGGAAAAAGTGCCCTTCGCCGGTCATCTATCTTGTGTTTCAGGAGTTCGTCATGTCATGGAATTCTCGCGTTGATCGCGTCGCGTCCTTTCGGGTGATGAGTCTGCTGGAGGCCGCCCAGGCACGCGAAGCGGCAGGCCATGACGTCATCCATCTCGAGGTGGGCGAGCCCGACTTCCCCACTCCCGAGCCGGTAGTGACGGCAGGCTGCGCGGCGCTGGCGGCAGGGCATACCCGCTATAGCCCCGCGGCGGGGCTGCCGGCGCTACGTGAGGCGATTGCCGGCCATTACCGCGAGCACTTCGGTGCCCATGTCGACCCGAAGCGCATTCTGGTCACCCCGGGAGCTTCAGGTGCCCTGCTGCTGGCCAGCCAGCTTCTGGTCGGCCCCGGCGATCGCGTCCTGATGGCCGATCCCAACTATCCCTGCAACCGCCACTTCATGGCGCTCGCAGGCGCCGAGGTGGACACCGTTCCCGTCGGTCTGGAGAGTGGCTGGCAGCTCGACGCCGGGTTGGTCGAACGACACTGGCGAGAGGCCACGCGCCTGGCAATGCTGGCCACGCCTTCGAACCCCACCGGTCATATGCTCGATGCGGCACAGCTGAAGGCGGTGGCCGACAGCGTATCGGCAAGAGGAGGACATCTGCTGGTGGATGAAATCTACCAGGGGCTGAGCTACGACATCGCGCCGTTGTCGGTGGCTGCGCTCACCCCGGATGTGTTCGTGGTCAACAGCTTCTCCAAGTATTTTGGGATGACCGGCTGGCGTCTGGGCTGGCTGCTGGCGCCGGAGGCGGCCGTGGAACCGTTGACCCGGCTGGCACAGAACGTCTTTCTCGCCGCGCCCACCCCGGCCCAGCATGCGGCACTTGCCGCTTTCACTCCCGAGTGCCGAGAACTGCTCGAGAGCCGCCGGGTCGAACTCGGCCGTCGCCGCGATGCACTGCTGGCCGGGCTCGCTCGCTTGGGACTGGCACCGTCGTTGCCGCCCCAGGGCGCCTTCTACCTGTGGCTCGACATCTCCCGCTACAGCCGCGACAGCCAAGCCTTCTGCTGGCGACTGCTCGAGGAGGAGAATGTCGCCATCACGCCCGGGATGGATTTCGCGGTGACAGGGGGTGAGCACCACGTGCGTATCGCCTTCACCACCGGCATCGCGCGTCTGGAGGAGGCGGTAACTCGGCTCGAGCGCTTTCTGGCGCGGCAGTAAGGAGTGTAACGTGGACTACCCCACCCTGGTGCCGGGCATACTGCTGCGTCGCTACAAGCGGTTCCTGGCCGACGTGCGCCTCGACGACGGACGTGAAGTGCTGGCGCACTGCCCCAACACCGGTTCGATGCGGGCGGTCAACGTGCCCGGCTGTCGGGTATGGCTTTCGCCGAGCGACAACCCGGCGCGCAAGCTGGCATGGACCTGGGAGCTGATCGAGCTACCCCAGCCCGACGGCAGCGTGGCGCTGGCCTCGGTGCATACCGGGCGCACCAATCGCATCGTCGAGGAAGCGCTGAGGGTGGGACGAGTGGTGGGGCTAGACGAGTTTGCGACGCTCAAGCGCGAAGCCAAAGTAGCGGGCGCGCGGCTCGATTTTCGCCTCGACGACCCCGTGCGTGGAACGGCCTTCGTCGAGGTCAAGCAAGTGACGCTCAAGGAGAGCGATGGCCACGGCTACTTTCCCGATGCGGTGAGTGAGCGCGGGCGCAAGCATCTGGAGGCGCTGTCTGTGCTGGCGGAGCAGGGTCAGCGCGCCGTGCTGCTATTCTGCGTGGCCCACACCGGCATTGGCGACGTGGCGCCAGCGGCTCATCTCGACCCCCGCTACACCGCCACGCTGAAGGCTGTGGCGGTACGCGGTGTCGAGGTGCTGGCCTATGGGTGCGACTTTGGCTGGCATGCCGGGCGGCCGGTGTCGGTCACGCTGGGGGAACGGCTGCCGGTATCATTCACTCGCCAAGTCAATGTTGCCCTCGGCGTCGATTGAAAGCGCCACCGATTCCAGGAAGCGACCCTGGCAGGGGCCGAATACACACTCGCCGCTCTCCGGCAGGAACAGTGCGCCATGCATGCCGCACTGGATCAGTTCACCCCCCGGCTCCAGGAAGTCGCCGTCCGGCAGGTTCAGCGGCACGCCCTGGTGGGGGCAGCGGTTGATGAAGGCGCTGACTTTGCCGTGAACGCACACCAGGAATACCTTTCGGCCATCGGCAAGTGTCGCGCCACGCGATGATCTGGTGGCGAACTGT
This sequence comes from Halomonas sp., assembly GCF_020832045.1. Classification (GTDB taxonomy): domain Bacteria; phylum Pseudomonadota; class Gammaproteobacteria; order Pseudomonadales; family Halomonadaceae; genus Halomonas. The sequence continues at coordinate 9,785 of NZ_JAFIFK010000073.1, read as the reverse complement.
TCGAGACGAGCAAGGGGAGCTGGCATGCGTATCAGCGGTCGATATGGAAGCGCTGGATGAAGTTCACCTCGGCAGGCTCCAGGTTGCGGTCATAGCGCACTTCGATGGTGAAGTGCATGGGCTCGTCGTCACGAATGCGAAAAACCGCGATTTGCGACTGGGTATCGCCCTCGCGCAAGGTGCGAAAGTCCAGAGCGGTTCGGGCGCTGCCCTGAACCTCGCCGACGGTACCGTTGACTGGAGCGTTCACCGGGCGCAGCTCGCCGTCGACCTCTTCCAGTACGCTGACGTTGAGCAGTGCCATGGCCGGACTGCGCTGAATACCGTGAGCCTCGGCCACGGACTGAGGCAGGAAGCTGGTGCTCACCGCACTGTAATGAACCTGGTAATCGCCAACCTGCTCGTACTGCTGGGCATGGGCTGGCAAGAAGATCATTCCAAGCCCCAATAGCAGGGCGGCGGCCCATTGGCGAAGGGGCTGGGGGCGTGTGTTCAGCATGGCGCTCTCCTCGATGTAGGGACTTGCACCTTATGGCTTGGCGCAATATTGCAGGCCCCCCGGCTGCCGGGACCTGCGTCTCGCTCATCTGCGGCGGCTCTGGCGTTCGACACGAAAGATGGCGATCTCGCCAAACAGGTTGGGCCATAGCCGCGTGGCCCAGTGTCCTTCGTGATCGCCGATGCCAACGGCACGATCGGTGATGAGTAGACCTTTCTCGCGGCACAAGTGCTCGAAGTCGTTGAAGGTCGAGAGATGAATGTTGGGAGTATCGTACCAGGCGTAGGGCAGCGACTTGGAAACCGGCATGTAGCCGCGAATCCCAAGGTGCACCCGATGACGCCAGTAGGCGAAGTTGGGAAAGGTGATGATGCACTCATCGGCCACTCGCAGCATTTCGTCGAGCATGCGGTCGGGCCGCCGCAGGGCCTGCAAGGCCTGGGTCATGACCACCAGGTCGTAAGTGTCGTCCTCGAAGTGGACCAGGCCCTCGTCGAGGTTCTGCTCGATGACATTGACCCCCTTGGCAATGCACGCCGTGATGCCGGCCGGATCGATCTCCAGGCCGTAACCGGTGACGCCCTTGTCGCGGGCCAAGGCTTCGAGCAGGGTCCCGTCGCCACATGCCAGGTCGAGGATATGTGCGCCCTCGGGCACCCAACGGTGAATCAGCTTCAGGTCGGCGCGCATCATGCCGTTTCCTCCAGGCCCAGCTCGCGAGCGGCGCGGGACATGAACGCAGCGAACACCGCCTGATAGCGCGGCTCAGGCAACAGGAAGGCATCGTGGCCATGGGGCGAGTCGATGTTGACGTAGCTCACCTGCTTGCCGGCGCGTATCAGCGCGTTGGCCAGTTCGCGAGAGCGCGACGGTGGAAAGCGCCAGTCGCTGGTGAAGCTCACCACCAGGAAGGGGCACTGCCCGGGAGCGACGGCATCGGCAAGCACGCCGCCGTGCTCCGCCGCCGGGTCGAAGTAGTCCAGCGCCTTGGTCATGAGCAGATAGGTATTGGCATCAAAGGCAGTGGAAAAGGTATCGCCCTGGTAACGCAGGTAGGACTCGACCTGAAACTCCACGTCATAGCCGAAGTTCAAATCTTCACTGCGCAGGTCGCGACCGAACTTGCTGCCCATGGCATCTTCCGAGAGATAGGTGATATGCCCCACCATGCGCGCCAGTTTGAGTCCGCGGCGGGGCACGGTGCCATGTTCGGCATACCAACCGTCGTGGAAGTCCGGGTCGGAGCGTATCGCCTGACGTGCCACCTCGTTGAAGGCGATATTCTGTGCCGAGAGCTTGGGCGTGGCGGCGATGATCACCGCGTTGGCGACCCGCTCGGGATAGATCCGGGTCCACTGTAGCACCTGCATGCCACCGAGGCTGCCGCCGATCACCGCGGCAAAACGCTCGATACCGAGGCGCTCGGCCAGGCGTGCCTGGCTGTGCACCCAGTCGCTCACCGTGACCATGGGAAAGTCGGGCCCCCATAGCCGCCCGGTAGCGGGATTCTCGCTGCTCGGCCCGGTGCTGCCGTGACAGCCTCCCAGGTTGTTCAGCGACACCACGAAGAAGCGATTGGTGTCGATGGACTTGCCCGGACCGATATGTGCATCCCACCAGCCGGGCTTGCGTTCGTCATGCTCATGGTAGCCGGCGGCATGATGATGTCCCGACAGGGCGTGGCAGATCAGCACCGCATTGGAGCGCTCGGCATTGAGCGTGCCGTAGGTCTCGTAGATGAGATCGTAGGCCGGCAGCGTTCTGCCGCAGGCCAGGGCCAGGGGGTCGTCGAAGTGCGCTGTCTGAGGCGTCACCAGGCCGACCGAGTCTTCGGGAAACTCGAGCATGTTGTCGTTCTATGTCCAGTCGTTGAGGTCCGTCACTCACGGACAGGGGCTCACATTCCCACCAGGGCGCCGGCGACACCGGCGGCTCGAGTCAGCGCGCCCACCACGATACCATCGATGATGCTGATACCGATGAAGACCACGATCGGTGACAGATCGATCATGCCGAGCGGCGGTATGACCTTGCGTACCGGCGCCATGATCGGCTCCACTAGCTGCATGACGAGCAGCGCCCCGGGATGGCTGGCATTGGGCGCGACCCAGCTCAGGATGATCATCACGATCAGGGCGAAGAAATAGATCTTGAGAATGGCGTTGGCGATTGCCGCCAGGGCACCGATCGCCACCTGAGTGATCGGCGGCATACCGATACCGGCGATCTGCAGAATCACCACGATACTGACCGCCTTGAGGACGAAGGCGGCGGCCAGGGTGGCCAGGTCGAAGCGCCCCAGGACCGGGCCGAGGAAGGCCTGGAAGGGCCGCACCACCGGCTGGGTGATCTTCACCACCGACTGGCTGATCGGATTGTAGTAGTCGGCCTGGGATGCCTGCAGCAGGAAACGCAGCATCATCAGGAACAGGTAGATGTTGATCAGGGTGTTCACCAGCAGCAGGCCGGCATTTCCCATCTGGCCCATGTGGGCTCCTCCATATCGTCAAGATGGCCATTGCCGCTTGGCGCGGGCGACCGGAAAAGACTATCGCTTGCCCAGTTCCTCGGACATTTCCCGGGCACGGGCAACGCAGGCATCCATGGCATCGGTCAGGATGCCGCGCAAGCCGGCCTGTTCCATATGTTCCACGGCGCGCTCCGTGGTACCGCCAGGCGACATCACGTTGCGCTTGAGCCGATCCGGGGTCAGCTCACTCTGCTGGGCCATGCTGGCCGCGCCGAGTGCCGTCTGGATGGCCAGGCGGCGAGCCGTCTCGGCCGGCAGGCCAAGCTTGGTGCCAGCCTCCTCCATGGCTTCGAGCATCAGGAAGAAGTAAGCCGGGCCGCTGCCGGATACGGCGGTCACGGCATCCAGCAGAGCTTCCTGTTCGACCCATTCGACGATACCAACGGCTTCGAGCAGCTCACTGGCCTGGGCGCGCTGTTCAGTGCTCACTTCGGCCGTGGCGTACAGCCCGGCGGCGCCGGCGCCGACTAGCGAGGGTGTGTTGGGCATGCAGCGTATCAGCGGCAGGCCACCGCCCATCCACTCCTGCAGCGACTCGGCGGAGAGCCCGGCTGCCACGGAAATGATCAAGGGTCGCTGGCGCTGGAGGGTATCGCGTAACCCCTCACAGACCTCGCGCATCACTTGCGGTTTAACCGCCAGTACCACGATATCCGCCTCGCGTACCGCTGCGACGTTATCGGTATTGGTGCGGATACCGAAGCGCTCGTGAACCGGTGCCAGAAAGGCATCGCTGGGCGAGGTGGCAGTGATGGCGTTGGCCGGGTGGCCGTTATCGATCATGCCGCCGATGATTGCGCTGGCCATGTTGCCGGCGCCAATGAAGGTGACTCTGCTGGCCATTACGCTCTGTCCTTCTTCCGTCATGGTGCAACCGGCGCGAAGCCGGTGCGAGTGCCTCGTTCAGCGAGGCGAATTGTTCCTTGCGCCAAAGATGGCCGTACCCAATCTCACCAGGGTGGCCCCTTCGTGCACGGCGGCTTCCAGGTCATCGCTCATCCCCATCGACAGGGTATCCAGCGGCGCCTCGGGGAAACGTTCCTGCAGCGCTTCCAGCGCTTGGCGCAGTCGAGCCAAGGGGGCTCGCTGCTCTGCCAGGGTCGCGGCCGGGGCTGGAATGGCCATAAGGCCGCGCAGCCGTAGTCTGGGCATGGCAAGCACCGCTTGCGCCAGATCGTGTAGTTCGTCCACGGCAATGCCCGACTTGCTCTCCTCATCGCTGATATTCACCTGCAGACAGACCTCGAGAGGGCCCAGCTCCTCAGGGCGCTGGTCGTTGAGCCGCCGGGCGATTTTCTCGCGGTCGACGCTGTGGACCCAATCGAAGTGCTCGGCTACGGCGCGGGTCTTGTTCCCCTGCAGTGGACCGATGAAGTGCCACACGATGTCCGCCAGGTCGGCAAGTTCGGCCTGTTTTTCCAGCGCCTCCTGCACATAGTTCTCGCCGAATTCACGCTGGCCTAGCTGCCAGGCCTCGCGAATCATGCCGGCCGGCTTGGTCTTGCTGACCGCCAGCAGTTGGGCTGCATCGGGCGCTCGCCCGGCTGCCGCCAAGGCATCGGCCAAACGCCGGCGTGCACTGGTCAACGACTCGAAAAGCATGGTATCCGTCATCTCAGCCACATGAAGTCCTTCATGTCCGCAAGGTCTGTCATACTCGCTGGAACCTTAATCGGGGAGCAGGGGAACCGCATGGATATTACCGAACTGCTGGCGTTCTCGGCAAAGCAGAACGCTTCCGACCTGCATCTGTCGGCCGGCCTGCCGCCGATGATTCGCGTCGATGGCGACATTCGTCGTCTCAATGTGCCGGCGATGGAGGACAAGGAAGTTCGCAAGCTGATCTACGACATCATGGGCGATCGGCAGCGTCGTGACTACGAGGAGTTCTTCGAGACCGACTTCTCTTTCGAGATTCCCGGTGTGGCGCGTTTTCGCGTCAACGCCTTCAACCAGGCGCGTGGCGCCGGTGCCGTTTTCCGTACTATCCCCAGTGAAGTGTTGACCATGGAGGACCTGGGGCTCGGCGATGTCTTCCGTCGGCTGGCGCTTCTCCCGCGCGGGCTGGTGCTGGTCACCGGCCCTACCGGCTCGGGCAAGAGCACGACCCTTGCTGCCATGATCGACTATATCAACGATCACCGTTATGACCATATTCTCACCATCGAGGATCCGGTGGAATTCGTGCACCGCAGCAAGCGCTGCCTGATCAACCAGCGCGAGGTGCATCGCGACACCCACGGCTTCGCCCAGGCCCTGCGCAGTGCTCTGCGTGAAGACCCTGACGTGATTCTGGTCGGTGAAATGCGCGACCTGGAAACCATCCGGCTGGCGCTTACCGCCGCCGAAACCGGGCACCTTGTATTCGGCACTTTGCACACCACTTCGGCCGCCAAGACCATCGACCGTATCATCGACGTCTTCCCCGGCGAGGAGAAGGCCATGGTGCGTTCCATGCTGTCGGAGTCGCTGCAGGCAGTGATTTCCCAGACGCTGCTCAAGCGGCGCAGCGGTGGGCGAGTGGCAGCCCACGAGATATTGATCGCCAACGCGGCGGTGCGGAATCTGATCCGCGAAGACAAGGTGGCGCAGATCTACTCCGCCATCCAGACCGGCGGCAATATCGGCATGCAGACTCTCGATGCGGCACTGGCCAAGCTGGTGGCGGAGAACGTGGTCAATCGCGACGAGGCTCAGGCGCGCGCCAAGAGTGCGCTGACGAGCTGAGTGCCTGGGATAACGATAAGGGGACGGGGTGATGAAAGCGCAAGAATGGCTGGAGCAGTTGCTCGACATCATGGCCCAGCAGGAGGCTTCCGATCTGCTGATCTCGGTGCAGGCGCCGCCCACCATCAAGACCGCCGGTAAGCTCACGGCTCTGGGCGACCAGCGCCTTTCGGTGGAGCAGGTGCGCGAGCTGGTCAATGTGGCGGTGCCGGAGGGGCTCAAGGAGCGCTTCCTGCAGGAGCGCGAGGCCAACTTTGCCCTTAGCCTCAGCGGGCGCGGACGCTTCCGGGTCAGTGCCTTCCAGCAGCGCAACCAACTGGCGATGGTCATTCGCCGTATTGCCTACGAGATCCCTCATCTCGAAGAGCTCTCTTTGCCGCCGCAACTGGGTGAACTGGCCAACCTCAAGCGTGGCCTGGTCTTCGTGGTGGGCGGAACCGGCACTGGCAAGTCGACAACGCTGGCCTCGATGATTCAGCAGCGTAACGAGACCGTTGGCGGTCATATCATCAGCGTCGAAGACCCGATCGAGTACGTGCATCCTCACAAGAAGGCGATCATCAATCAGCGGGAGGTGGGGATCGATACCGAGTCGTTCGAGGTGGCGCTGAAGAACACGCTGCGTCAGGCGCCAGATGTGGTGCTGATCGGAGAGGTGCGTACTCGCGAAACCATGGAGCATGCGTTGACCTTCGCCGAAACGGGGCACCTGTGCCTGGCGACGCTACACGCCAACAACGCCAACCAGGCGTTGGACCGCATCATCCACTTCTTCCCCCATGAGCGTCATGAACAGATCTGGCTCGACCTGTCACTCAACCTGCATGCCATCGTCGCCCAGCAGCTGCTGCCTACCCGTGACGGAGGCCGCTGCCCGGCCATCGAGATACTGCAGCGCACGCCGCTGATCGCCGACCTGATCCGTAAAGGCGACGTGGGGGAAATAAAGAACGTGATGGCTCGCTCCCACGACCAGGGCATGCAGACCTTCGATCAAGCGCTCTACGAGCTCTTCAAGGCCGGCAAGATCAGCGAGGAAGTAGCCCTGGTCCACGCCGATTCGGCCAATGAGCTGCGCATGATGATCAAGTACGGCGACGAGAAGAGCGACGTGCTGGCGAAAGCGCAGGCGTCCGCGCAGCGGCTGTCGCTGCGCGATGACGACGATTTTTAGTAAGCGCTGAATCATTGCCTGCACGGTCGAATCGCTGCGTTGCGCGGTGCTCGGAATCCTCACATATACCCCATATGTTCCGGTTCCTGTGCTCCGTGCGCCTAGCACTTCGACCGTTCGCCTAATGCTACAGCGCTTCCTTAGAATAATTTAGGGAATTTAGGGAGAGTAGACGCCGCCGAGGATGCGTGGTCCGTCGGCGCCGGTGACGCTGGGCAGGTTGCCGGGCAGCCCCTCCAGGCGGCGCCAGGCGAGCCAGGCGAAGGCACCGGCCTCGAGCCAGTCGGCCGGCCAGCCCCAATCGCTACTGGCCACCAGGGGAGTTTCGGGGAGATGGCGAGCCAAGCGGCCGAGCAGGTCATGGTTGTGGGCGCCACCACCGCAGGGGATCAGCGCCGACGCCGCGGGAGCGGCGACGAGCTCACGCGCCATCTCGATGCCAAGCGCCACGCTGGTGGCGGTCAATTCCGCCAGAGTCGCCTGTACATCGGCGGGCTTCTCCTCTCCCGTGAGATGCCCGTCGAGCCAGCCGAGGTGAAAAACTTCGCGACCGGTGCTGCGTGGCGGTGGGCGGTGGAAAAACGGCTCGCCCAGCAAGCGTTCGAGCAAGGCGTCGTCCACCTTGCCTGAAGCCGCCCAGGCGCCGTCAGGGTCGAAACGGCCGCCACGATGGCGGGCGTGCCAAGCGTCCAGCAGGGCATTGGCCGGGCCGGTATCGAAGCCGATGACCGCAGCCTCATTTTGCGCTGGCGGCAACAGGGTCAAATTGGCGAAACCGCCCAGGTTGAGCACCAGTTGCCACTCCCCAGCCCGGCGGAACAGCGCTTCGTGAAAGGCCGGTGCCAGCGGGGCGGCCTGACCACCGGCGGCCAGGTCGCGGCGACGGAAGTCGGCCACTACCGTACAACCGCACAGCTCGGCCAGCAGGCTTGGGTTGTCGAGCTGAAGTGTATACGCGGGCCCACCGGCGTGGCCCCAGGGCGCATGCTCGATGGTCTGGCCGTGGCTGCCGACAGCGGTAACTTGCTCGGCGGTGACGTCGTTGTCTTCGAGCAGTTCCTGAACGGCAGTGGCCTGGAGACGGCAGAAGGCGTCTTCGGCGCTGGCAAGCTCGGCAAAGGCAGGGCGTTCGGTCTGGCATAACTGCAACAGCTGCTCGCGTAGCGTGTCGGGCATCGCCTGCGCGTATGTGCCCAGTAACTGCGCGCTTCCGGCCGTGTCGATTTCGACCAGCGCGGCATCGATGCCATCCAGGCTGGTGCCGGACATCAAGCCCACGAATAGTGCCATCTTTTCTCTCCCTAACGTGGTCGCCCCGCACGGCGTTAAGTCATGCTAACATCGTGCCCCATTTAATGGACCTTGCCCTGCACGGGCGAACAACGTATTTGGAGTGGGAGAAGATGACCGACGTCGCGAGCGCGCTGGCGCTGCTCAAGCGAGGCACCCAGGAGATCCTGCTGGAGGACGAGCTGGTCAAGAAGCTCGAGTCCGGCCGTAAGCTGCGCATCAAGGCGGGTTTCGACCCCACAGCTCCCGACCTGCACCTCGGCCACAGCGTGCTGTTGACCAAGATGCGCCAGTTCCAGGATCTGGGCCACCAGATCATCTTCCTGATCGGCGACTTCACCGGGCGCATCGGCGACCCCACCGGCAAGAACGTCACCCGCAAGCCGCTCACCGAGGACGAGGTCCGCGCCAACGCCCAGACCTACAAGGAGCAGGTGTTCAAGATCCTCGATCCCGATAAGACCGAGGTGCGCTTCAACTCCGAATGGTTCAGCGAACTCACGGCGGCCAAAATGATCGAGCTGGCGGCCCAGAGCACCGTGGCACGAATGCTCGAGCGCGACGACTTCGACAAGCGCTACAAGTCGGGCCAACCGATCTCCATCCACGAGTTTCTCTACCCTCTGGTGCAGGGCTACGACTCCGTGGCCCTCGAAGCCGACATCGAGATGGGCGGCACCGACCAGAAGTTCAATCTGTTAATGGGCCGTGAGATACAGAAGCACTTCGGCATGGAGCCTCAGGTGGTCATCACCATGCCGTTGCTCGAAGGTCTCGATGGCGTGCAGAAGATGTCCAAATCGCTGGGCAACTACGTCGGTGTCGACGAGGCGCCGGGTGCGATGTTCAACAAGCTCGTCTCCATGCCTGACAGCCTGATGTGGCGCTACTTCGAGCTGCTCTCGCTTAAGTCGAACGAGGAGATCGAAGCGCTCAAGCGTGACGTCGAGGCCGGTGCCAACCCGCGCGACGTCAAGATGGTCCTTGCGCGTGAGCTGATCGGGCGCTATCACGGCGAAGAGGCTGCGACCAATGCCCACAAGTCGGCCGGCAACCGCCTGGCCGAGGGCGAGCTGCCAGAGGACCTGCCCGAGGTTGAAGTCGATTTCGAAGGTAGTACCCAGGCCCCCATCGCTGCGGTGCTCAACCGAGCCGGGTTGGCCAACAACAGTGCCCAGGCCAAGGACATGCTCGGCAACGGTCGAGTCAAGGTCGACGGCGAGGTGGCGGCCAAGGATCTCATGCTTGACACGGGAAAGAGCTATGTGATCCAGGCGGGCAAGAAGCGCTATGCCCGGGTAGCCCTCAGCTGAGTACAGCGTTCAAGCGAAAGTGACAGCGCCCGCCTTGTACGGGCGCTGTCGTCTCTGGGCTATGGTTTCTATCCACAGGCGCCCGCCATCCGGCGCCTGTGGATAGCTTGACTGCCACCGTTTCGTCACCGCCTCGTCACGCGCGTGAAACTTTTTTACAAACGGCTCTTGCAGGGACCGGATGAAAACCGTAAAGTACGCATCCGCTGCCGGTGACGCGCAACGTTGCAGGCGGTGGAAAGAGTGGTAAGT
>NZ_JAFIFK010000020.1 GCF_020832045.1 Halomonas sp. | reverse complement strand
TGCGGCGGACAAGAAAGCCAAACGGTAAGCCAGAGAGGATTGAGAGATGGAAGTCACAGCTAAGCTGCGTGGCGCTCGTTTATCCGCCCAGAAGGCCCGTTTGGTGGCTGACCAGGTGCGCGGTAAACCGGTCGCCGAGGCGCTCGACCTGCTGACCTTCTCACCGAAGAAGGCTGCCAAGCTGGTCAAGAAGGTGCTGCAGTCCGCCATCGCGAATGCGGAAGAAAACAACGGCATGGATATCGACGAGCTGCGTGTCTCGACCATCTGCGTCGATGAGGGCATGACGCTCAAGCGCATCAAGCCGCGGGCCAAGGGCCGTGCGGATCGCATCCTGAAGCGCACTTGCCACATCACCGTCAAGGTAGCCGAGAAGTAGGAGTCGACCAGATGGGTCAGAAAGTACATCCGACAGGTATTCGGCTGGGTATCGTCAAGGACCACTCCTCGGTGTGGTATGCCGAGCGCGGTGCTTATGCCGACAAGCTGAACAACGATCTCGAGGTGCGTCGTTTCCTCGAAGAGCGTCTAAAGAATGCGTCCGTGAGCCGCATCCATATCGAGCGTCCTGCCAACAACGCCCGTATCACCATTCACACTGCCCGTCCGGGCATCGTGATTGGCAAGAAGGGTGAGGACGTCGACAAGCTGCGTCGCGACGTCACCGCGATGATGGGCGTGCCCGTGCACGTCAACATCGAGGAAGTTCGCAAGCCGGAACTGGACGCCAAGCTCGTCGCGCAGAACATCGCCGGCCAGCTCGAGCGTCGCGTCATGTTCCGTCGCGCCATGAAGCGTTCCGTACAGAACGCCATGCGCCTGGGTGCAGGTGGTATCAAGGTGATGCTGTCAGGTCGCCTCGGTGGTGCCGAAATCGCTCGTACCGAATGGTACCGCGAAGGTCGCGTGCCGCTTCACACCCTGCGTGCGGACATCGACTACGCCACTTTTGAGGCAAAAACCACCTACGGCATCATTGGTGTCAAGGTTTGGGTCTTCAAGGGTGAAATCCTCGGGGGCATCGAAGAGGTCCGCGCCAAGGCTAAGCAACAGCCTCAGGCCGCGCCCTCCAAGAAGAAAGGTTCCAGGTAAGGGGAGAGCGAGTCGATGTTACAGCCCAAGCGCATGAAATTCCGCAAGATGATGAAAGGCCGCAACCGTGGCCTGGCGCATCGCGGAAGCAAGATCAGCTTCGGGGAATACGGCCTCAAGGCTACCGGTCGCGGCCGCATCACGGCCCGTCAGATCGAAGCCGGCCGTCGTGCGATCACCCGTCACGTCAAGCGTGGCGGCAAGATCTGGATCCGCGTCTTCCCTGACAAGCCGATTTCCAAGAAGCCTCTCGAAGTCCGTATGGGTAAGGGCAAGGGCTCCGTCGAGTACTGGGTCGCACAGATCCAGCCGGGTCGGGTCCTGTATGAAATCGAAGGCGTGTCCGAGGAGCTGGCCCGCGAGGCCTTCACCCTGGCCGCTCAGAAGATGCCCGTGTCCACCACCTTTGTGAAACGGACGGTGATGTGATGAAAGCCCAGGAAATTCGTGAAAAGTCAGTCGAGCAGCTCAAGGAGCAGCTTTTCGAACTCCTCCGCGAGCAGTTCAACCTGCGCATGCAGAAGGCCACCGGCCAACTCAGCCAGACTCATCTGCTCAAGCAGGTTCGTCGGGACATCGCCCGGGTGAAGACTGTGCTCAACGAGAAGGCAGGTGACTGAGATGGCCGAAGAAAAGAAAGCCCGTACGCTCACCGGCAAGGTGGTGAGCGACAAGATGGACAAGTCCATCGTCGTCATGATCGAGCGCCGCGAGCGGCATCCGATCTACGGCAAGTACGTCAAGCGCTCCACCAAGCTGCACGCCCACGATGAGGCGAACCAGGCCAAGGCCGGCGATACGGTTTCCATTCAGGAATGCCGTCCGCTGTCCAAGTTGAAGTCCTGGACGCTGGTCGAGGTGATCGAGCAGGCCAAGGGCTGAGCTCGGCGAGAGCAGTCAGATTAGGTTTGGAGAAAACCGATGATTCAGACTCAGACAATGCTGGATGTCGCCGACAACAGCGGAGCGCGCCGGGTGCAGTGCATCAAGGTGCTTGGCGGTTCACACCGCCGCTACGCGCGTGTCGGTGACATCATCAAGGTCACGGTGAAGGAAGCCATTCCGCGTGGCAAGGTCAAGAAAGGCCAGGTCCTCAAGGCGGTGGTGGTTCGCACCCGCAGCGGTGTCCGTCGTTCCGACGGCTCGCTGATCCGCTTCGATGGAAATGCGGCCGTTCTGTTGAACAACACCAACGAACAGCCGATCGGCACCCGTATCTTCGGACCGGTGACTCGTGAGCTTCGTACCGAGAAGTTCATGAAGATCATTTCCCTGGCGCCCGAAGTGCTGTAAGGAGCGAAGCGGACATGCAAAAGATCAAACGTGACGATGAGGTAATCGTCATCGCCGGCAAGGATAAGGGCAAGCGTGGCACCGTCAAGCGGGTTCTCGAAAACCGCTTCGTCGTGTCCGGTGTGAACATGATCAAGCGTCACACCAAGCCCAACCCTATGGCGGGCAATCAGGGCGGTATCGTCGAGCGCGAGGCTTCGATTCACGCGTCCAACGTAGCGATCTTCAACTCGGAGACCGGTAAGGCGGATCGCGTCGGCTTCCAGGTTAAGGAAGACGGTACCAAGGTACGTATCTACAAGTCGACGCAGACGCAGATCGACGCCTAACGCGAGTCGGGTAGCAAAATGGCGAACTTGAAAGAACGTTATCAGAACGAGGTGGTGGCTCAGCTCAAAGAGCAGTTCAGCTACGCCAACGTGATGCAGGTGCCGCGGATCACCAAGGTGACCCTCAACATGGGCATCGGTGACGCGACCAGCGACAAGAAGCTGATCGAAAATGCCATCGGTGACCTGGAGAAGCTCTCCGGTCAGAAGCCGCTGGTGACCAATGCGCGTAAGTCCATCGCGGGCTTCAAGGTGCGCGAAGGTTGGCCGATCGGTATCAAGGTGACCCTGCGCGCCGAGCGTATGTGGGAATTCCTCGATCGTCTGGTCAATATCGCGATCCCCCGTGTACGTGACTTCCGCGGTCTCAACCCGAAGTCCTTCGACGGTCGCGGCAACTACTCCATGGGTGTGCGTGAGCAGATCATCTTCCCGGAGATCGAGTATGATAAGATCGACCGGATTCGTGGTCTGGATGTCACCATCACCACTACTGCCAACACCGACGAGGAAGGTCGTGCGCTGCTGAGCGCGCTGAACTTCCCGTTCAAGAAATAGGGGTGGGATCATGGCAAAGAGAAGCATGATTGAACGCGAGCTCAAGCGCACCAAGCTGGTCGCCAAGTATGCGGCCCGCCGTGCCGAGCTCAAGGCGATCATCCAGAACGTGAATTCTTCCGAGGAAGAGCGCTTCGAGGCGACGCTGAAACTGCAGCAGTTGCCGCGCGACTCCAGTCCGGTACGTCAGCGTAACCGCTGCCGCATCACTGGTCGTCCGCACGGCTACTACAACAAGTTCGGTCTCGGCCGTAACAAGCTGCGTGAAGCCGCTATGCGTGGCGAGGTCCCTGGACTGAAGAAGTCCAGCTGGTAAGCCGCCACGGAAACATCAGGAGCGCAATGTAAATGAGCATGCAAGACACTCTGGCGGATATGTTCACTCGTATCCGCAATGCGCAGATGGCCACCAAGGAGACGGTTACCATGCCGTCCTCCACGCTCAAGGTCGCGGTGGCCCGCGTATTGAAGGAAGAGGGCTATATCAACGACTTCGCGGTCGCTGAAGGTACCAAGCCCGAACTGACCGTGACCCTCAAGTACTTCGAGGGCAAGCCGGTCATCGAGCACCTGCAGCGGGTATCCAAGCCGTCTCTGCGCCAGTACAAGGGCAAGGATGCACTGCCCAAGGTGGCGGACGGCATGGGTGTGGCGATCGTCACCACCTCCAAGGGCGTGATGACCGACCGTGCCGCTCGCCAGGCGGGCGTCGGTGGCGAAGTCATCTGCACCGTATTCTAGGAGTCTGGAATGTCCCGCGTAGCCAAATATCCGGTTAAAGTGCCCGCCGGCGTCGACGTCAAGCTTGACGGCGACCAGCTGACCGTCAAGGGCGGCCAGGGCACGCTGTCCATGACCGTTCACCCGGACGTGGCCATCGCCCAGGAAGAGGGTCAGCTGACCTTCAACCCGAGTGAGAGCGCCAAGTCCTGGGCCATGGCCGGCACCACTCGTGCTCTGGTCCAGAACCTGGTCACCGGCGTCTCCGAGGGCTTTACCAAGACCCTCGAAATCGTTGGCGTCGGCTATCGTGCCCAGGCAAGTGGCCAGACGCTGAATCTGTCACTGGGCTTCTCACACCCGGTCGAGTATTCACTGCCTGAAGGTGTTGCGGCGGAAACGCCCAAGAACACCGTTATCGTGCTGAAGAGCGCGGACAAGCAGAAGCTCGGTCAGGTGGCTGCGGAAATCCGCGCCTTCCGTCCGCCTGAGCCCTACAAGGGCAAGGGTGTCCGGTACGCCGACGAGCAGGTGCGTCGCAAAGAAGCCAAGAAGAAGTAAGGCAGGGTTATGAACGCGAAGAAAGAATCTCGTCTCCGTCGTGCCCGCCGCGCTCGTGCCAAGATGCGCGAGCTGGGCGTGTTTCGCCTGTGCGTCAACCGTACCCCGCGTCACATCTACGCGCAGATTATCTCGCCGGATGGTGGCAAGGTGCTGGCCAGTGCTTCAACGCTGGACAAGGACCTGCGTGCGGGTGCGACCGGCAATGCCGACGCCGCCGCCAAGGTGGGTGCGCTGATTGCCGAACGTGCCAAGCAGGCTGGCATCACCCAGGTAGCCTTCGATCGTGCCGGTTACAAGTATCACGGTCGTGTGAAGGCCCTGGCCGACGCCGCACGTGAAGGCGGCCTGGAATTCTAAAGGGTTTTACGATGGCGAAGAACGAACAGAACACCGGCGACCTGCAGGAAAAGCTCGTGCAGGTCAACCGTGTCGCCAAGGTGGTCAAGGGTGGCCGAATTTTCGGCTTCACCGCTCTGACCGTCGTGGGCGACGGCAATGGTCGTGTCGGCTTCGGCCGCGGCAAGGCGCGTGAAGTGCCGGTCGCGATCCAGAAAGCCATGGACCAGGCGCGCCGTAACATGGTCAAGGTCAGCCTCAAGGGCCACACCCTGCAGTACCCGGTCAAGGCCCGTCACGGTGCCTCCAAGGTGTACATGCAGCCGGCCTCCGAGGGCACCGGGATCATCGCAGGCGGCGCCATGCGCTCCGTGCTCGAGCTGGCTGGCGTCCATGACGTCCTGGCCAAGTGCTACGGCTCCACCAATCCGGTAAACGTGGTGCGTGCGACCGTCAAGGGTCTCTCGTCCATGCAATCGCCGGAAGACATCGCCGCCAAGCGCGGTCTGTCTGTCGAAGCGATCACGGGGTAAATACCATGGCAGCCACACTCAAGGTTACCCAGACCCGTAGCACCATCGGCACCCTGCCCAAGCACAAGGCCACCATGAAAGGCTTGGGGCTGCGCCGCATCGGTCATACGGTCGAACTGGAAGACACCCCTGCCGTGCGCGGCATGATCCACAAGGTCAACTACCTTGTGCGGGTAGAGGGAGAGTAATCCATGAAACTCAACACGCTGAGCCCGGCTCCGGGTTCCAAGCACGCTGAAAAGCGCGTCGGTCGTGGCATCGGCTCCGGTCTGGGTAAGACCGGCGGTCGTGGTCACAAAGGCCAGAAGTCGCGCAGTGGCGGCACTGTCAAGCCCGGTTTCGAGGGCGGTCAGATGCCGTTGCAGCGTCGTCTGCCGAAATTCGGCTTCACCTCCATGAAGTCGTTGGTCTCCGAAGAGGTGCGCCTGAGCGAGCTGGCCAAGGTCGCGGGTGACGAAGTCACTCTCGAGACCCTGAAGCAGGCCAACGTGCTCAAGGATGCCACGCTGCACGCGAAGATCATTCTTTCCGGCGACGTTAACAAGGCGGTCACCGTTCGCGGCATCAAGGTCACCAAGGGTGCCCGTGCTGCGATCGAAGCCGCCGGCGGCAAGGTAGAGGACTAAATGGCCAAGTCAGGAAACATGCCGGCGATGGGCAGCGGTCTGAGTGAACTGTGGGCGCGCTTGCGCTTCGTGCTCCTCGCCATCGTGGTGTACCGCATCGGTGCCCATATCCCCGTTCCCGGTATCAATCCTGACCAGCTTGCTGCCTTGTTCAGGGAGCAGCAGGGCACCATTCTGGGCATGTTCAACATGTTCTCTGGTGGCGCCCTGGAGCGCATGAGTATCATGGCGCTGGGTATCATGCCCTACATCTCCGCGTCGATCATCATGCAGCTGCTGACCGCCGTCTCGCCCCACCTCGAGCAGTTGAAGAAGGAGGGCGAGGCAGGCCGCCGCAAGATCAGCCAGTACACCCGCTACGGTACTGTGCTGCTGGCTTTCGTTCAGGCGACCGGTATGTCGGTGGGCCTGGCTAGCCAGGGCATTGCCTATACCGCTGACTTCAGCTTCTATTTCACTGCCATCGTCACCTTCGTGTCGGGTGCAGTGTTCCTGATGTGGCTGGGCGAGCAGATCACCGAAAAGGGTATCGGCAACGGCATCTCGCTGCTGATCTTTGCCGGTATCGTTGCCGGCCTGCCGGGAGCGGTGGGTCAGGCGTTCGAGCTGGCTCGCAACGAAGGCGCGTGGAACGTGCTGCCGCTGCTGGCGCTCTCCGTGCTGGGCGTGGCGACCGTTGCTTTCGTGGTATTCATCGAGCGCGGCCAGCGTCGTATCACGGTGAACTATCCGCGGCGTCAGGTCGGTAACAAGATGTATGCCGGGCAGAGCAGCTATCTGCCGCTGAAGGTGAATATGGCCGGCGTAATTCCGCCGATCTTCGCTTCCAGCATTCTGCTCTTCCCCGCCTCCATCGGCCAGTGGGTCGGGGCGGGCGACGGCATGGAGTGGTTGCAGCGTGCCTCCCAGGCCTTGGGCCCGGGACAGCCGCTCTATATCTTGCTTTTCGGCGCGGCGGTGATATTCTTCTGCTTCTTTTACACAGCACTGGTCTTCAATCCCAAGGATGTCGCTGACAACCTCAAGAAGTCAGGGGCCTTCCTCCCGGGTATTCGTCCTGGTGAGCAGACCGCTCGCTATGTCGACAAGGTCATGACACGTCTGACCCTGTGCGGCGCCCTGTACATCACTGCGGTTTCCTTGATGCCCCAGTTTCTGATCGTGGCGTGGAATGTGCCGTTCTTCTTTGGCGGTACCGCGTTGCTGATCATTGTGGTGGTGATCATGGACTTCATGGCCCAGGTGCAGTCGCATCTCATGTCGCATCAGTACGAGTCGGTGATGAAGAAGTCCAACCTGAAAGGCTATGGCAGCGGCGGGATCATGCGCTGAGCTGTACCGTCGTTGATACGGCGCGCCGCGTGCCGATTTTGGAGAAGGAACGATGAAAGTTCGAGCTTCCGTCAAGAAGATGTGCCGTAACTGCAAGATCATTCGGCGCAATGGCGCGGTACGCGTCATCTGCACCGAGCCGCGGCACAAGCAGCGTCAGGGTTGATTCTGGCGTTTGTGGAATAAGTGGTGCCGGCATACCCCTTGCCCTGAGATGGGTAAAGGGGTATGCTGTTGCGCCTTTTGTAGTAACTAATCGAGCAAGCCGCTCAAATTTCGGAGAAAGCTGATGGCCCGTATTGCAGGCGTCAATATCCCGGACAACAAGCATGCGGCGATCTCGCTGACCTATATCTTCGGGATTGGCCGTACGCGTGCACAGGAAATCTGTGCTGCAACCGGCATCGCGCCGACCACTAAGATTCAGGAGCTCTCCTCTGAGGAGGTTGATGCCCTGCGTGCCGAGGTTGGCAAGTACACCGTGGAAGGTGACCTTCGTCGTGATGTGACGCTGAATATCAAGCGTCTCATGGACCTGGGTTGCTATCGTGGTCTGCGTCATCGTCGTAGTCTTCCGCTGCGTGGTCAGCGGACCAAGACTAACGCGCGTACCCGTAAGGGCCCGCGTAAGCCGATCCGCAAGTAACACGCACGTTCTGGCGTAAAGACAGGAATAGACATCAACATGGCTAACCCGCGTAGCAACCGTAAAAAGGTTAAAAAGCAGGTAGTGGACGCCGTAGCGCACATCCACGCCTCTTTTAACAACACGATCGTGACGATCACAGACCGCCAGGGCAATGCTCTTTCTTGGGCAACTGCCGGTGGTTCGGGTTTTCGTGGTTCTCGCAAGAGCACCCCGTTCGCTGCTCAAGTGGCAAGCGAACGTGCAGCGACTGCTGCAGCCGAGTATGGTGTGAAAAACGTCGACGTGCTGGTCAAGGGCCCCGGTCCTGGCCGTGAATCCGCCGTGCGCGCTCTGAGTGCCGCCGGCTTCCGCGTGCAAAGCATCACTGACGCGACGCCCATTCCCCACAATGGCTGCCGTCCGCCGAAGAAACGCCGCGTTTAAGGAGACAGATTCATGGCTCGTTATATTGGACCGAAGTGCAAACTGTCTCGTCGTGAAGGCACCGACCTCTTCCTCAAGAGTGGTGTGACTCCCTTCGAGAAGAAGTGTAAATCCGAGCAGATTCCGGGTGTACACGGCCAGCGCCGTCAGCGTCTTTCCGACTACGGCTTGCAGCTTCGCGAGAAGCAGAAAGTACGTCGTATCTATGGCGTACTCGAAAAGCAGTTCCGCAGCTACTACAAGGAGGCCGCCCGTCGCTCCGGCGCCACCGGCGAAGTCCTGCTGCAGCTGCTCGAATCCCGACTGGACAATGTCGTTTACCGCATGGGCTTCGGCTCGACCCGCTCCGAGGCACGCCAACTGGTAAGCCACAAGGCGGTCTCGGTCAACGGCCGTACCGTCAACGTGGCTTCCTATCAGGTCAAGCCCGGTGACGTGGTTTCCATTCGTGAGAAGGCGAAGAACCAGGCGCGCATCCAGAGTGCGCTTTCCATCGCTGCCAATCGTGGCGACGTCGCCTGGATCGAGGTTGACGCGAAGAAGATGGAAGGCACCTTCAAGGCTATCCCGGAACGTGGCGACCTGTCGGCCGACATCAATGAAAACCTGATCGTCGAGCTGTACTCGAAGTAATCGTCGCTAATCGCGTCGTGTCGGCCCTTCGGGGCCGGCAACGAGTACCGAGTAACCGTTAGGCAGCCTCAAAGGTGTAGTTATGCAGCGTTCAGTGACAGAGTTTCTCCGTCCGCGCGATATCAAGGTCGAAGAGATCAGCGCGCATCACGCGAAGATCGTGCTCGAGCCGTTCGAGCGTGGCTTTGGCCATACCCTGGGTAATGCGCTGCGTCGCATTCTGCTCTCGTCCATGCCCGGCTGCGCCGTGGTGGAAGTCGAGATCGCGGGTGTCGAGCATGAGTACAGCGCAATCGAGGGTGTTCAGGAAGACGTCATCGAGATTCTCCTGAACCTCAAGGACGTGGCCCTCCGCATGCACAGTCGCGACGAGGCGGTGCTCTCGCTGAACAAGCAGGGCCCGGCCGTGGTGACCGCGGGTGACATCGTTCTGGATCACGACGTCGAAATCGTCAATCCGGAACATGTCATTGCCCATGTCAATGAGGGTGCCGAGCTCAAGATGCAGCTCAAGATCGCTCGTGGTCGTGGCTATGAGCCGGCGGATGCCCGTATGGGAGCCGACGACGAGTCGCGCGCCATCGGTCGCCTGCAGCTGGATGCCACTTTCAGTCCCGTGCGTCGCGTCTCGTACGCCGTCGATGCCGCTCGTGTCGAGCAGCGTACCGACCTCGACAAGCTGATCATCGATCTGGAAACCGACGGCACCCTGGATCCCGAAGAGGCGATCCGTCGCAGCGCCACCATCCTGCAGGAGCAGCTGGCAGCGTTCGTCGATCTGGAAGCCGACAAGGAACAGGAGGTCGAGGAGGAAGAGGATCATGTCGATCCGATCCTGCTGCGCCCCGTAGACGATCTCGAGTTGACCGTCCGCAGTGCCAACTGCTTGAAGGCCGAGAACATCTATTATATTGGCGATCTGATTCAGCGCACCGAAGTCGAGCTGCTGAAGACGCCGAACCTCGGCAAGAAGTCTTTGAACGAAATCAAGGACGTGTTGGCTGCTCGTGGTCTTTCCCTTGGCATGCGGCTGGAAAATTGGCCGCCGGCGAGCCTGAAGGACGACAAGGCCTCCGCGTGAGCGTCGACTCGAGTCCCAGTTTGGTAAGGAATTGCAACCATGCGTCATCGTAAGAGTGGTCGTCACCTAAATCGTACCAGCTCGCATCGCCAGGCCATGTTCAAGAACATGAGCGTGTCGCTGATCGAGCACGAAGTGATCAAGACAACCCTGCCCAAGGCCAAGGAGCTGCGTCGCGTCATCGAGCCGCTGATCACCCTGGCCAAGCAGGACAGCGTTGCCAATCGTCGTCTGGCCTTCAGCCGCACCCGCTCGAAGGAAGCGGTCGGCAAGCTCTTCAATGAGCTGGGTCCGCGTTACGTCGAGCGTCCGGGCGGTTACGTCCGTATTCTCAAGTGCGGTTTCCGCACCGGCGACAACGCCCCCATGGCCTTTGTCGAACTCGTTGACCGTCCGGTCGTCGAGGAGGCCGAGGAAGCCGCTACCGAGGAGTGATCCCCGGCAGCGGGCCTGGCCCGGCAATGTTGTAGCAATACGAAAAACCCGGCTTCTGACGAAGCCGGGTTTTTTTTGCGCTTGTCGGCCACCTACTTGGAGGTCGCTGGCTCTACCTGCTTGCTCTTGGCCCTCTCCAGCAGCGGCTTGAGGAAGAGGCCGGTGTGGGAAACCTCCATCTCGGCCACCTGCTCTGGGGTGCCCTCGGCAATGATGCGACCGCCGCCGGAACCGCCCTCGGGGCCGAGGTCGACGATCCAGTCGGCGGTCTTGATCACGTCGAGGTTATGCTCGATCACCACGATGGTATTGCCGTGGTCGCGCAGGCGATGCAGCACGACCAGCAGCTGGCGGATGTCCTCGAAATGCAGGCCAGTGGTCGGCTCGTCGAGTATGTAGAGCGTCTTTCCTGTGTCGCGCTTGGCCAGCTCCCGGGCCAGCTTGACGCGCTGGGCTTCGCCTCCGGACAGGGTGGTGGCGCTCTGCCCCAGGCGTATGTAGGAAAGGCCCACGTCGAGCAGTGTCTGCAGCCGTCTGGCGATGGCCGGTACCGGGCTGAAGAATTCGAGGGCTTCCTCTACGGTCATGCCCAGTACTTCATCGATGCTCTTGCCCTTGTATTCGATCTCCAGCGTCTCTCGGTTGTAGCGCTTGCCCTTGCATACGTCGCAGGGCACGTAGATGTCGGGCAGAAAGTGCATCTCGACCTTGATCATGCCCTCGCCCTGGCACGCCTCGCAGCGCCCACCCTTGACGTTGAAGCTGAAACGCCCTGGCTTGTAGCCTCTCGAGCGTGCTTCCTGGGTGCCGGCAAAGAGTTCACGTATCGGTGTGAAGATGCCGGTGTAGGTAGCCGGATTGGAACGCGGCGTGCGACCGATGGGGCTCTGGTCGATGTCGATCACCTTGTCGAGCTGATCGAGGCCTTCGATGTGGTCGTAAGGCGCCGGCGTCAGGGTGGTGGCATGATTGAGTTCACGAGCGGCGATCGGCATCAAGGTCGAGTTGATCAGCGTCGACTTGCCCGAGCCGGAGACGCCGGTGACGCAGATGAACAGGCCCAGCGGCAGAGTCAGGCTGACGTTGTGCAGGTTGTTGCCGTGGGCGCCCGTCAGGCGTAGCTGCTTCTCGGGATTGCCGGGAATGCGCCACTTGGGCACTTCGATACGCCGCTTGCCGGAGAGGTATTGGCCGGTCAAGGAGTCGTTGCTGGCCATGACGTCCTCGGGCGTGCCCTGAGCCACGATGCGCCCGCCGTGGACGCCGGCGCCGGGCCCGATGTCGAGCACGTGGTCGGCGGCGCGGATCGCATCCTCGTCGTGTTCGACCACGATCACGGTATTGCCCAGGTCGCGCAGATGAATCAGCGTCTTGAGCAGGCGATCGTTGTCGCGCTGATGCAGGCCGATGGAGGGCTCATCGAGGATGTACATGACGCCTACCAGGCCGGCGCCGATCTGACTCGCCAGGCGGATACGCTGGGCCTCGCCGCCGGAGAGGGTCTCGGCGCTACGCTCCAGGTTGAGATAGTCGAGTCCGACATTGACCAGGAACTCCAGGCGGGCATGGATCTCGTTGATCACCTTCTGGGCGATCTCGCCCTTGCGACCGGGCAGGGTCAGGCGCTGGAAGTAGTCCCAGGCCTCGCCGATGGGCAGCTGCACGATCTGCGGCAGCGTGTGCTCATCGATAAAGACGTGGCGAGCTTCCTTGCGCAGGCGCGAGCCGTGACAGCTGGGGCAGGGGCGGTCGGCAATGTAGCGCGCCAGCTCCTCGCGCACCATGCTCGACTCTGTTTCACGATAGCGCCGCTGCATGTTGGGCAGAACACCCTCGAAGGGGTGCTCGCGGGTCACGCGGCGTCCGCGATCATTGACGTAGCTGAAGGCGATGTCGTCATCACCGCTACCGTACAGGATGATGTCCTTTTCATGGCGGGCGAGGTCCTGCCATGGGGTCTCGAGAACGAAACGATAATGGTCGGCGACCGCCTGCAACTGGCTGAAATAGTAGACGCTGCGGCGGTCCCAGCCCTTGATCACGCCTTCGGCAAGCGACAGCTCCGGATGGCTGATGAGCTTGTCGGGATCGAATACCTGCTGTACGCCCAGGCCGTCACAGGTAGGGCAGGCACCGGCCGGATTGTTGAACGAAAACATTCGTGGCTCGAGCTCGGCGATGGCATAGCCGCACACCGGGCAGGCGAAGCGCGCGGAGAAGATGATGTCTTCTGCCTCGCCGTCCATGAAGTGGACCACGGCGATGCCGTCGGCCAGGTTCAGGGCGGTCTCGAACGACTCCGCGAGGCGCTGCGCTAGGCCCTCGCGAACCTTGATGCGGTCCACCACCACGCTGATGTCGTGCTTCTTGTTCTTGTCGAGCGGGGCGATATCGTCAAGTTCCAGCGCCTGGCCGTTGATCATCACGCGGACGAAGCCCTGGGCACGCAGCTCGGCGAGCAGCTGCAGGTGTTCGCCCTTGCGTCCCTTGACCACCGGTGCCAGCAGCATCAGCTTGCTGCCCTCCGGCAGGGCCAATACCTGATCGACCATCTGCGAGATGGTGCTGGCTTCCAGCTCTTCATCGTGCTCGGGGCAGCGCGGCGTGCCGGCGCGTGCGAATAACAGGCGCAGGTAATCGTAGATCTCGGTAATGGTGCCGACGGTGGAACGTGGATTGTGCGAGGTGGACTTCTGTTCGATGGAAATCGCCGGTGACAGCCCCTCGATATGATCGACATCGGGCTTCTCCATCATCGACAGGAACTGGCGGGCGTAAGTGGATAACGACTCCACATAGCGACGCTGGCCTTCGGCGTAGAGCGTGTCGAAGGCCAGCGACGACTTGCCCGAACCCGAAAGCCCGGTGACCACGATCAGGCTGTCGCGGGGCAGCTCGACGTCGATCTGCTTGAGGTTGTGGGTGCGCGCACCCCTGACCACGATCCTGTCCATTCACACCTCATGGCGCTCGGCAAAACCTCGATTATACGCCTCCAGCCCACCACGCGCCAAAGCGCCTCTGGACGGGGCGTTTCCTGTAGGGGCCGGAATCGTTAGAATGGTCGGCTCATCGAGAGGGCTCCGGCCCGCCTACCCATGGAATCGTCTGTTCCCTATGCGCAAGCTCACTGGACTGCTGCTAGCCTCCGAACGGCGTGCCATCACCGGCCTGGCCGGCCTGTATGCCACGCGTATGCTGGGGTTGTTCATGGTGCTGCCGGTGCTGGCGCTCTATTCCGACGAGCTGGCCGGCTCTACGCCGCTGCTGGTGGGCCTGGCGCTGGGGATCTACGGCCTGACCCAGGCGGTACTGCAGATTCCCTTCGGCCTGCTCTCCGATCGGCTTGGCCGCAAGCCGGTCATCGCCGGCGGCCTGCTGCTGTTTCTGCTGGGCAGCGTCGTGGCGGCTTTTGCCGATACCATCGGCGGGGTGATCGTGGGGCGCTGCCTACAAGGCAGTGGGGCGGTAGCCGCCGCCATCATGGCGCTCCTCGCCGACCAGACCCGTGAGCAGGTGCGTACCGCCGCCATGGCCACCATCGGCCTTTCCATCGGCGTGGCGTTCGCCGTTGCCATGGTGCTGGGGCCCTGGCTGGCGGCAACCTTCGGGCTCTCTTCGGTATTCTGGTTCACTGCACTGCTCGCCGCGCTGGGCATGCTGGTGCTATGGAAGGTGGTACCGCCTGCACCGCGTCGGCTGAGGCATCGCGACGTGGGCATTGATCGCCGTCAGTTAGCCGCTACGCTGACCCGCGCCGACCTGTGGCGGCTTGACCTGTCGATATTTGCCCTGCATCTGGTGCTGATGGCGATCTTCGTCGCCGTACCGTTTCGCCTGGTCGAGGCCGGCATCGAGGCGGAGCGTCATGGTTTGACCTACCTCGCCGTCATGGCGCTGGCCTTCATCGGCATGGTACCGCTGGTGATCATTGCCGAGAAGCGTCAGCGCATGCGCGGCATGAGTCTGGTGGCAATAGCGGCAATCACCCTCAGCCTGGTCGGTCTGGCCGGATTCGGGGCCGGTTGGGCGCTGTTCGCCTGGTTGCTGCTGTTCTTCGTGGCCTTCAACCTGCTCGAGGCGATGTTACCCTCGATGCTGAGCAAGCTGGCGCCTGCCGGGGCCAAGGGAACGGCGATGGGTGTCTATTCCACCAGTCAGTTCCTGGGGGCCTTCTTTGGCGGCGTACTGGGCGGTTTTCTGGCGCAACAGTGGGGGCTCTCAGCGGTCTTCGTTGGCTGCGCCGCGCTGGCAGCCGTATGGTGGTTGCTGATGCTCGGCATGCCTACGCCGCCGCACCTCTCCAGTGAGGTGGTGGCGCTCGATGACGACCAACACGAAGATGCCCTCGACACGCTGATGGCCAGCTTTGCCGAGGTGGCCGGCGTTGAGGACGTTCTGGTCGTTCCCGAAGAGCGAGTGGCGTATCTTAAGGTGGATCGGCGCCGCCTCGACGAGGATGCTCTGGCGCGCCTGATTCGATCGAATCGCAGACAGGATGGCTAGCCTGCCCGTCAAGCGCAGGCTGGCGGTCGGTTCATTACAATGCATATGTACATTTAACAGAGGGAGTCCAGCATGGCCCGTGGCGTCAACAAGGTCATTCTCATCGGCAACCTGGGGCAGGATCCCGAGGTGCGCTTCATGCCGTCCGGCAGTCCCGTCGCCAACCTGCGCGTCGCCACTACCGATACTTGGACCGACAAGCAGAGCGGCCAGCGCCAAGAGCGCACCGAATGGCACTCGGTGGTGCTGTTCAACCGACTGGCCGAGATCGCTCAGCAGTATCTTAAGAAGGGGGCGCGGGTCTATCTCGAAGGCCGCCTGCAGACGCGCAAGTGGCAGGGGCAGGACGGACAGGATCGCTATACCACTGAAATCGTGTGCAATGACATGCAGATGCTCGATACCCGTGGCGGTGACTTCGCTGGCCAGCCTGGAGCCGGAGCAGCACCGCAGCAGGGCGGCTACAGCGCTCCTCAGGGGGCACCGGCGCAGGCTCCGGCGCCCCAGCAGGGCGGCTATGGCGCTCCTCCCCAAGGCGGCGGTTTCGGCAATGCCCCCCAGCAGGGCGGCTATGGCGGTGGTCAACCGCAGCAGCGCCCCCCCCAGGGCGGCCAGCCCCAGCAAGGCGGCCAGAAGCAGGGCAGCAACTACGGTGCGCCCGATCCGGGCAGTTTCGACGATTTCGACGACGAAATCCCGTTCTGACGCTGCCTTACCGAGGCTGCCGGAGGCTATTGTGTGAAGCTGTTGGTACTGGATGCCGGCCACTGTCTCAACCTGGCCCTGGCCAGGCTGGTGCACAGGCGTGGTGACACCGAGCTCGTCATCGAGCCCGGCCTGAACATCGACGCCACGTTGCTGCGTGAGCTGGCGCCGGACGCCGTGGTCATTCCGCCGCTCTCGGCGCCGATGGAGATCGAGCCTGCCGCCGTCGTCGCACATGGCGAGGGGGTCCACTCCTGCCTGGCGGCGTGCCGCGAGGCAGGCACGCCGCTGGTATGGTGCGTTTCCGACCAGCTCTACCAGGATGGCTTCGAGACGCCCATCGACGAACATGTGATTCCGGCGCCACGTGATGAGAGCCTCAGGCGCCTGATCGCCATCGGCGATCGTATCCGTGAAAGCCACCCACGCCATCTTATCGTGCGTCTGGGGCCGCTGTTCGCGCTGGAGGGTGGGCACGCCTGGCTAAGCGGTGTGATCGACAGTCTCATCGCCGGGGAAGAGCTGCGGGCAGCGCAGGATGTCATCTTTTGTCCCACCTCTGCCGATGCCGTGGCCATGGCCCTGGTGGGTATGCTGCACCAGTTGGTGTGTGGTTCCCGTGCCTGGGGAGCCTACCACTTGGCAGGCACGGAGCCGGTGAGCGCCTATACCTTTACCACCATGGTGCGCACTCAGCTCTCGACCCGACTCGAAGGGCTTGGCGAGCAGATTGCTCTGGGCGAGGTCAAACCGCTGAAACACCATCACGACCAGCCGCTGCGACGGGTACTCAACTGTCGCCGTGTGCTCGAGGCCTTCGGGGTGCATCAAAAACCCTGGCGATTGGAAGTAGGGCGCCTGCTCGATGAGTGGTGTCAGGTACATCGCGCCACCCAGTCGGATGAAGAGGGCGGCACGACCCCATGAATGTGTTGCGCAGCCTGCTGTTCTATGTCGGTTACTTTCTTGCCATTCTGGTCTTCGGTGCGCTGTTGCTGCCTGTGGCCCCGCTGCTGGCACTGCCGGCACGGTATCGACTACTCAACCTCTACAACCATTTTCTTACCGCCTGGTTTCGCTGGACGTGCGGTGTGCGCTATCGGGTTCGCGGCCGTGAACATCTTCCCGACGGGCCCTGCGTGATCCTGGCCAATCACCAGTGCGAGTGGGAGACCATTTTCCTGCAGATTCTCAAACCCCCGGTATGCACGGTACTCAAGCAGGAGCTGCTGCGGATACCGCTATTCGGCTGGGGACTCAGGCTGCTGCATCCCATCGCGCTCGACCGCTCGAAGCCGTCCCGAGCCATGCGCCAGGTGCTGACCCAAGGCGTGGCGAGATTGCACGAAGGATTATCGGTATTGATCTTCCCTGAAGGCACTCGGGTCGAGCCGGGCCAAAGGCGGCGCTACAACAAGAGCGGTACGGTCATTGCGTGCCGCGCCGGAGTGCCGGTGGTGCCGGTGGCACACAACGCCGGCGAGCGTTGGCCGGGCCGCCACTGGATCAAGAACCCCGGACTGCTCAATGTGGTGGTGGGAGAGCCCATCGAGACCGTGGGGCGCACGCCCGAAGAAGTGCTGATCGAAGTCGAGGCCTGGATCGAGGCGAGGCTGACGGAGATCTCCGAAGTACCGCGTCCGGACGTGGCCAAACCCGCCGTCGGAACCGGGCTTGGCTGATCGTCATGGCCTACACGAACGTAGAAGGCGCCCCACGGGGCGCCTTCTGCGTTGAGCGACGGAGCCGACTAGTCGCGGTAACGCTGCAGTACCAGACAGGCGTTGGTGCCACCGAAGCCGAAGCTGTTGGAGAGAATGCGATCGATGCTGACATCGCTGCGCAGGCTGGTGACGATATCGAAACCGGCCGCCTGATCGTCCAGCTCATCCACATTGGCCGAAGCGGCGATGAAGTCATTCTCCATCATCAGCAGGGAGTAGATCGTCTCCTGCACGCCGGTAGCGCCCAGCGAGTGACCGGTAAGGGACTTGGTCGAGCTCATGGCGGGCGTGGAGTTGCCGAAGACCTCGCGGATGGCCTTCAGTTCGGCGACATCCCCAACCGGCGTGGAGGTGCCGTGGGTATTGATGTAATCGATCTTGCCATCCACGGTGGCCAGAGCCTGGCGCATGCAGCGCACCGCCCCTTCCCCGGAGGGGGCCACCATGTCATGGCCATCGGAAGTGGCACCGTAGCCGACCAGTTCGGCGTAGATTTTCGCCCCACGAGCTTTGGCGTGTTCGAGTTCCTCGAGTATCAGCATGCCGCCGCCACCGGCGATGACGAAGCCATCGCGGCTCTTGTCGTAGGGACGGGAGGCCTTCTCGGGGGTGTCGTTGTACTGGGTCGACAGGGCGCCCATGGCGTCGAACAGGCAAGAGAGGGTCCAGTGCTCTTCCTCGCCGCCGCCGGCGAAGACGATATCCTGCTTGCCCATCTGGATCTGTTCCATGGCGCTGCCGATGCAGTGGGCCGAGGTGGCACAGGCCGAAGAGATCGAGTAGTTGACGCCCTTGATCTTGAACGGCGTGGCAAGACACGCCGACACCGTGCTACCCATGGTGCGCGTGACCCGATAGGGTCCGACCCGGCGCAGACCCTTCTCGCGCATGATGTCGGCGGCTTCGACCTGGTTGGCGCTGGAAGCCCCGCCGGAGCCGGCAATTAGGCCAGTACGCTCGCTGGAGACCTGCTCGGGCGTCAACCCGGCATCTTCGATGGCTTGGGCCATGCTTACGTAGGCATAAGCTGCGGCATCGCCCATGAAGCGGCGTAGCTTGCGATCAACCAGGGCTTCGAGGTCGATATCCACGACCCCGGCGACCTGGCTACGAAAGCCGCGCTCGGCGTATTCCTCCTTGAAGCGAATGCCCGAGCGCCCGTTCCTGAGCGCTTCTACGACCGTCTGCGAGTCGTTGCCCAGGCAGGATACGATGCCCAGACCAGTGACCACCACTCGTCGCATGGGAGCCTCCTGTGTCAGAAATTCGCGGTAGAGGTGAACAGGCCGACGCGCAGATCGGTGGCCTGGTAGATATCGCGGCCATCGACCGACACGGTGCCATCGGCAATGCCGAGAATCAGGCGTCGCGTGATGATGCGCTTGATGTCGATCTTGTAGGTGACCTTCCTGGCATCGGGCAGGATCTGGCCGGTGAACTTCACCTCGCCACAGCCCAGGGCGCGGCCGCGGCCAGGATTGCCCAACCAGCCGAGGTAGAAGCCGACCAGTTGCCACATGGCATCCAGGCCCAGGCAGCCGGGCATCACCGGGTCGCCGGGGAAGTGGCAGTCGAAGAACCACAGGTCGGGATGGATATCCAGCTCGGCGATCAGCTCGCCCTTGCCGAAGTCACCACCGTCCTCGTAGATGCGGGTGATGCGATCGAGCATCAGCATGTTGGGCGCGGGCAACTGGGCGTTGCCGGGGCCGAAAAGCTCTCCGCGGCTGCATGCCAGCAGTTCTTCGCGGTCGAAAGAGTGTTGCTTGGTCACTGAGTCGTTCCGAGTCGCAGTTGTAGTTGGCCCTTTCGCATGCAATGCAGCGGCGGCGCGAAACACAGAGGTCCGACCCGCCCGGGCGGCCTGCCTAGTCTAATGGCCGAGGCCCCTGATTGCACGTCAGGCATGACGGGACGGCAACCTGTGATTAAAGTGTTGGCGCCAGGTGTCGATATTCAATGCAGAGTCGATGCATAGCATGGGCGCACTATTTCTCTCACTTCGGTACTTCCGGGATATCCAATGCGGCCATCCTTAGCACTCAACCGCCCGCTGATCTGGGCCGCCATGGTGGCGCTGCCAGCCTGTATCTGGCTGCCCGGTCCCGGCTTGCGCATGGTGGCCGTCGCCATCGTCGCGGCTGGCCTCTGGGGGGTGTGGCGCCAGGTGAAGCTCGATCGCCTGAACGCTGACCTGATGCAGCAAGCGCTGATGCTTTCCGAGGAAGGCGTACAGATCACCGATGCCGAGAACCATATTCTCGCTGTCAACCCCGCCTTCACCCGAATTACCGGTTTCACCGAAGACGAGGTTCGTGGAATCAACGCTGCCAATCTGGCGGCGGCTCGCCACGACTCGGCCTTCTTCAAGCGCTTCTGGCAGACCCTGCACAGCAAGGGGCGCTGGGAGGGCGAGATCTGGAATCGCCGCAAGCAGGGGGATGAGTTTCCCGAATGGCTTCGCGTTAAGGCGATAGCCGACAGCCGCGGACGCATCACCCATTACGTCGGCACCTTCACCGATATCTCGGTACACAAGGCCCGCGAGCAGGACCTGCGGCGCATTGGCTTCGAGGACCCTCTCACCGGTTTGCCCAACCGGCGTCGCCTGCATGACCTGATGACGTCGCGCCTGCGCCACCTGAGAGCCGGCGAAAGTCTCGATATGGCGATCATCGATATCGATGGCTTCAAGTCGGTCAACGACAGCCTCGGCGTGGAACAGGGCGACCGGCTGCTGGCTCGCTTTGGTCAGCGCCTTGCCCATTACGTGGCCGGTGGTGTGGTAGGGCGCCTGGGCGGTGACGAGTTTCTGGTAATCCGCACCACCACCTTCGACGACCATGACAAATGGGTTGCCGGCCTGCGCGAGCACCTCGGTGGGCCATTCGAGGTGGGAACCAAGACACTGCGTCTGGGCCTCTCCATCGGCAGTTGCCGTGCTCCAGAAGATGGCAAGGAGTCCAGCGTGCTGTTCCAGCGCCTGGAGTCGGCACTCTATTCGGCCAAGCGCCATGGGCGTAACGTCAACCAGCGTTTTCGCCCGGCGCTGGATGTGCAGGACTCGCCGCAGATGGCGCTGGTTTACAGCCTGCGCGATGCACTCGCCAACGGCGAACAGCTGGAACTGCACTACCAGACCCAGCACCGTATCATGGATGGGGCCGTGGTGGGCATGGAGGCGCTGCTGCGCTGGCGCCATCCGGAACATGGCATGGTCTCACCGGCGGATTTCATCCCGCTGGCCGAGCGCCACGGGTTGATGGGGCCATTGGGCAACTGGGTCATCGATGAGGCGTTGGCCCAAATGGCACGCTGGCGCGAGCTGGGGATGCCCCAGCTGCCGGTCTGGATCAACATCTCGGCAATTCAGATGTTTCAGGGCGAGCTGGAGAACGCGCTGGCTTCGAGTCTGGCTCGCCATGCCATCGAGCCGTCACAGCTGGGCCTGGAGCTGACCGAGTCGGTGCTGCTCGACGAGCGAGCTGGGGACATCGTGCCGCGGTTGGAAGCCCTGCGCGCCAAGGGGCACCGCATTGCCATCGACGATTTCGGTATGGGCTACTCCTCGCTGAGCTATCTGAAGAACCTGCCGCTGGACAAGCTGAAGCTCGACCGCGCCTTCATTCGTTCACTTCCCGATGACCCCGCCGACGCGGCCATCGTCAGTGCGGTGCTGGCAATGGCCCGCGGCTTGGGGCTCGATGTCGTGGCCGAAGGAGTGGAAACTCATGGCCAGCTCGAGTTCCTGCAGCAGGCCGGCTGTCGCCTGGTGCAGGGCTTCCTCTATGCACGGCCGGGACCGGCAGAGGTGATCGAGGCGCAGTGGCAGGCCCTCAAAACGGAATCCTCGGGAATGATGTTGCGCGCCGAGCCGAGCGTATAGCGTAACGGGACTGACTCACGCCCATGGTAAGGGGCGTGCGCCGGGCTTGCCCAATAGCAGCTGGCAGGTACCGATGGTGCGCTCGGAGAATCCCGCTTCGCAGTAGCACAGGTAGTAGCGCCATAGGCGAATGAAGCGCTCGTCGTAGCCCAGGCGTCGCACCGTATCGAGGTTCGCTTCGAAGCGGTGACGCCACTCGCGTAGGGTGCGGGCATAATGGGGGCCTATCTCGTCGAGCCCCAACACGTTCAGCGACGTGCGCCGCGTCAGCCCGTCGAGCATGGCGCGGTGTGAAGGCAGAAAACCGCCCGGGAATATGTGACGCTTTATGAAGTCCACTTCGCGCTTAGCCGCCTCGAAGCGCTGGTCGCGAATCGTGATGGCCTGGAGCATGGCCAGGCCATCATGCTTCAACAGACGATCGAGCGTGGCAAGATAGGTGTCGAGGTATTGATGACCCACGGCCTCGATCATCTCCACCGAGATCAGTCGATCATAGTGGCCGTCGAGTTCACGATAGTCCCGGTTCAGTACGTCGATCTGCGATTCCAATCCCTCCTCACGTACACGCCGCAATGTATGGTGATACTGCTCGTTGGATATCGTCGTGGTAGTGACCCGGCAACCGCGAGTTCGCGCGGCATGGATGGCCAGTCCGCCCCATCCCGTACCGATTTCCAGCAGATGATGATGCGGCTGCACGTCGAGTTTCGCTAGCAGCAGGTCGAGCTTGTGGGTCGATGCTTCTTCCAGGCTGGCGTCGGGATAGGGAAAGACGGCGCTGGAATACATCAAGTGACGTTCGTCGAGGAAGGTAGCGAACAGCTCGTTGCCGATATCGTAGTGGGCGGCGATGTTGCGTCGCGCTCGGCGGGGGGTGTTGCGCAGCAGACCCTGCCCCAGGCTGATCAGCCAGATGCCCGCCCGTGCCAGACCGGAGCCTACGTCACCGTTGAGCGGCTCCATATTGATGGCGCACAGGCGAATCAGGCTGACCAGATCATCCACGTCCCAGTCGCCATCCACGTAGGATTCGGCCGCACCAAGGCTGCCACCCAGGGCAAGGCGATGCCATGTCCGTGATCGCCGTACCACAAGGGTGACCTGGAGCGAGCCCCCCTGGCCTAGCCGGTGGCACTGGTTGCCTTCGATCAAGGTGATGGTCCCACCCGCGAGCGAGCCGAGCTGCGCCAGCATACGCGGCCTTAGCCAACGAACCAGCGCGCTCTCGGATTCGCGCGCCGGCTGGTCGGAGTGAGATCGAAGCGTGTTCACGGCGTAGTCTCCTTGCGCTGCGGGTGATCGTGTATGGGTACCCCCTTGGCCCATAGCCTCAGCGCTTCGTAGTGAATGGCGGCCAGGGTCTTGAGGTTCATCCAGGGCAGACGTGCCAGAGCCGCGATCAGGGCGGTGCGCGTTGCCGGCCTGCTGCTCAGCGACAGGTGGGCATCGAAGTGGCGCTGGCCCCGGTACCAAGTCTCCATTCGCAGTGCGAGCGTCTCGCCGGGGGTGTTGAAGTGCCAGCGATAGCGCATGTCCAGCGGCATGAAAGGCGAGACATGCAGCTGTTTGGCAAATTCAGCCTGGTGGGTGTGGCGCCCGGGTTCGACGCTACAGGCGTAGCGAGTGCGCTCCCGCCACGGCGTGTTGGTCACCTCGCCCAGTACGGCACCTAGGGCCCCACCCTCTTCCTCAGGGTGGTAGAGGTAATAGAGAGAGATCGGGTTGAAGCCCGAACCGAGCGTGCGCAGCTGGGTCAGCAGGCAGACTCGCCCCTGCGGTGCCTGTCCTAGCTGGCGGGTTACCTCATTCCGGGCGACGTCGGCCAGAAGGGGCTCGTAAGGCGCCAGATGATCCTCACGGCGGAAGCGGGCCAGTGCCGGCCGTCGGGCGCTGAAACCCGGTACGCCATCGAACAGCTGGGGCAGCTCGTCCAGATCGAGCCACATCATCCAGAGCCGATATTCGAACTGATGGCTGCGGGGCAAGTAGCGGCGATGCTGAAGCGTGCCGTGGCAGATACGAGAGCGCGGTGATGTCGTCATGAAAGGACCTCCGCCACAGCAGAGGCGGCGACGAGCCGCGTGCCGCTCTCATCGCAGCCCAGAGCATTGGCTACCCGCAGTGCGCTCCACACCCCATCTTCATGAAAACCGTTGCGCCAGTAGGCGCCGCAGAAATGGGTGCGGCCGCTGACGCTGGAAATCTCGCCATGCCGAGCCTGGGCTTGCTGGCCGGCGAGGCTGAACTGGGGGTGGGCATAGCGAAAGTGGCCCAGGATCTTGCGAGGATCGATGGCGGCACTGTCATTGAGAGTCACGCAGAAAGTGTGTGGCGCTTCGAGTCTCTGCAGCATGTTCATGTGGTAGGTGACCGACGCGCGGGCCTCGTCATCGCGGCCGTCCAGGCGGTAGTTCCAGCTTGCCCAGGCGCGTCGGCGACGTGGTAGCAGCTGCGTATCGGTGTGCAGTACCACTTCATTGTCGCCATAGGGCAGCGCGCTCAGCACTTGCCGCTCGACCGGACTGGCATCGTCGAGCAGTCGAAGGGCCTGGTCGGCATGGCAGGCCAGCACTACTTGATCGAAGTGCTCGCGTCCCGCCGAAGTCGTCAGCATGACCCCGCTGCCGGTGCGGCGAATGCTTCGTACCGGCGTTGCGAGCCGAATCCTCTCGGCGTAAGGGGCCGTCAGCCTCGGGATATAGGCGCGCGAGCCTCCGACGAGGGTGTACCACTGAGGACGGTGGCGCACCGACAGCAGGCCGTGATGATGAAAGAAACGGACGAAGAACAGTGCCGGCATGCCGCCCATGTTTCCCAGGCTCGCCGACCAGATGGCGGCTCCCATGGGCAGCAAATAGCGTCGCTGAAAGTCGACGCCGAAGCCGTTGGTCGTCAGGTATTCGGCCAGGGTGAGTGTCTCAGGCAATCGCCCATTCTTAAGATCGGCCGTGGCCAGGCGGTTGAAACGCAGGATATCGGCCAGCAGGCGGTGAAAGCGTGGGCTGACGAGATTGCGCCGCTGGGCGAACAGTGAGCCCAGGCTGTGGCCGTTGTATTCGAAGTCACGCTGAGTCTCGTGAACCGAGAAGCTCATCTCCGTCGGCTGCACGGCAACGCCGAGCTCTTTGAGCAGGCGCTGGAAATGCGGGTAGGTCCAGTCATTGAAGACGATGAAGCCGGTATCGATGGCGTAGCGGCAACGATCGATTTCCACATCCACCGTGGCGGTGTGTCCCCCCAGGCGGTCCGTCGCTTCGAACAGGGTGACCTGGTGCCGGACGCTGAGATACCAGGCGGCGGCCATGCCGCTGATGCCGCTGCCGACGACGGCAATACGTTGGGCCGGCAGGGTGCGGTTCCCACCCGGTGGGAAAGATGCGGTCATGGTTCAGGACTCCATGGCGGCATGACGTGCCAGTTGCCTGCCGAGGCGAAAACGTAGCGATGGCGGCAGCAAGCCGAGCAGGCGAATGCCAAGGGTGAAACGTCTTGGGAAATGAATATCGAAGCGGCGCTTGGCCAGGCCGGCAATGATCGCCGTGGCCGCAGCCTCCGCCGATATCCGCATGGGCATGGCGAAATCGTTGCGTTCGGTCAGCGGGGTCGCGACGAAGCCGGGATGGATGACGCTGATATCGATACCTTCATGGGCCAGATCCAGCCGCAGGGATTCGAGGTAGTAGCTCAGGGCGGCCTTCGAGGCACCGTAGGCTTCGGCGCGTGGCAGTGCCAGATAGGCCGAGGCACTGGAGGTTGCCGCCAGCTGGGGTCTGCCGCCTTGTTCGCGAGCCAGTCGTAACAGCGGTAGGGCTGCCGTCGTGCAGTACACCGCGCCGAAAAAGTTGACTGCAAAGACGCGCTCGACCAGTGCGCTATCGAGATGAGGCGGATCGAGGTACTCGCAGGTCCCGGCGTTGAGGATCGCCATGTCGAGGTGACCGAAGAGATCGCCCAGGTGACGTCCGGCTGTGTCGATGGCGTCACGGTCGGTCACGTCGAGGGGTAACGGCAGGGCGTTGCTGCGGCCTTTGCTTAGCGACCTCAGTGCCGTTTCGCTGCGACCGCTCAGAGCGACCAGATGGCCTTGGTCGAGCAAGCGAACGGCCAGAGCCCGACCAATGCCGGAGGTGGCTCCGGTCAGCCAGATCCGTCGTTTCCCGCTGAGTGTCGCCATGCATTCCTCCGCTACTTTTCATCTACTTCTGCTAGCCCGCGACTCGCCGTTTCAGCCAGCGCACCAGATTGCCAATGGCGGGTAGTTGTTCGTACAGCATTTCCCCGGCGTCGAAATAGTCGCGGTGTCGGCATACCCGGTGGGGGGAGCGGCTCGAGAAGGTCAGCTGCGAGCAGCCCTCCACCACAACGGGCCTGCCCGCGGCCAAGCGCGGGTGGGTCAGTTGCATCGTCCAGGTAACGTAGGCTTGCTGCCCGCTCATCAGGCGCTCGTGAAACGTGAAGCGACATGCTGTCACGTTTTCGTACAGCTTGATGAAGTGAGATTCTAGCTCCTCTACGCCGACCACCCGGCAAAACGGGTCGATAAAGACAATGTCGGGAGTATATAACTCGTACAATAATTTTGTACAGTTTTTGTCTAGTTTTTGAAGGCGGCGCAGAAAGACGCCAGGGAGTCGTCCCGGTGCATGCGTTCATCTCCTTTCTCGTGAAGGCGACTAGGAACTCGGAGGCAGCGACTTGAAGGCGTTCAGTGCCCGGCTACGTGCCGCCTTGTGATCCACGATGGGTGCGGGATAGCCGGTTTGGCTACGC
Organism: Halomonas sp.; assembly: GCF_020832045.1. GTDB lineage: Bacteria > Pseudomonadota > Gammaproteobacteria > Pseudomonadales > Halomonadaceae > Halomonas. The sequence continues at coordinate 4,326 of NZ_JAFIFK010000020.1, read as the reverse complement.
TGAGCCGCACTGGGTTCGTGGCGATCCCGGGGCGCCAGCTTGGCCAGCTCCGGCAGGTATTCGGCGATGAATCGGCCGTCCGGATCGAAGCGCTGCGACTGGGTGGTGGGATTGAAGATGCGAAAATAGGGTGCCGAATCGGTTCCGGTCGAGGCGGCCCACTGCCAGCCGCCGTTGTTGGCGCAGAACTCGCCGTCCACCAGATGGCGTAGGAAGAAGGTTTCGCCGCGGCGCCAGTCGATCAGTAGATGCTTGCTCAGGAACATGGCCGTGATCATGCGCAGTCGGTTGTGCATCCAGCCGGTGCTGACCAGTTGCCTCATGGCGGCATCGACGATGGGATAGCCCGTGCGCCCTTCGCACCAGGCGCGAAAGCCGGCCTCATCGTTGCGCCAGATCAGCGCCTCGGTGTGCTGCTGGAATGCTCGATGACGGCAAACACGCGGGAAGCCTGCTGTCACGTGCCGATAGAACTCGCGCCAGACGAGCTCGTTGACCCAGCTGATGGTACCGGCATCGCCTTCGGCCAGGCTGCCATCGTTGTCGCTGAGAGCCGCCTGCAGGCATTGGCGATGCGAGATCATGCCCAGTGCCAGGTAGGGGGAGAGCTCGCTGGTGCCGGCGAGAGCGGGGAAGTCTCGTTGCGTGGCGTAATGGCGGGCGCGAAAGCGTAAAAAGCGTGCCAGGCGGTCGCCGGCGGCGGACTCCCCCGCAGGCCAGCGTTCGGCTTCGACGGGTACCTCGTTCAGAGTGGGCGGCTCGAGGCGGTCGCTGGCGATACCGAGGTCTGCCTGAGGCGCGGGGCCCTCCTTCAGGGCCAGATGCTGGGCCGTCAGCTGGCGATGCCAGGCCTTGGCGAAGGGAGTGAAGACGGTGTAGAAACTGCCCTTGCCGGTCAGAAGTTCACCTGGAGGATAGGCCACGCCATCGTGGTGGCCCCTGGCCACGAGACCTGCCTCGGTGAAGGCGGCCGCTACGGCTTGATCGCGGCGCTGTTCGTCCAGGGGATACTCGAGATTGAAGTGCAGTTCATCGGCGTCCACCTCGCGAGCGACCCGCATCAGCGTCGCGGCAGCTTCCTTGAAATCGTCGATGTCGCGATGCAATAGGGGGATGCCGATGCCAGCCAGCGCATCCCTCAAGGCGACCACGCCTCGGTGCCAGAAGTCCAGCTTGTTGGCGCCGTGCCCATGACGTTGCCAGTGTGGCAGGCTGCGCAGGAAAACCGCCACCACCGGGCCCCTGCGAGCGGCAGCAGCCAGTGCCGTGTTGTCATGGATGCGCAGGTCGTTACGAAACCATACCAGCGTACGGGCCATGCAGAGTGCCTCTCCGCTCAGGCTACTTGGATCAACGCACGCAGGCGCGAAATCGCCTGTGGCAAGTCATCGCCCAGCAGCTCCACCAGGCTGTTCGTCAGGTCGTTGTCGCGAATACGAGCAACCGGGCCACAAAGGCCAAGGGGAGCATCCAGCTGCTCGGCCAGACGAGGCAGTTGGCGTCGAATCAGGTCGGCACGTTCGGCGCGGCCGCTGACCAGCAGCAGGGCCGCGGCGTGTAGGCGTTCCACGGCGAGGGGTAGCTCGCTGAAGGGCAGGGCACTGTCGAGTAGCTGGATGCGATAGCCGGCATCGCTGGCGGCAAGAGCTGCCAGCAGCAGCCAAAGCGGTCCGGGATCGTCGGGCAGCGGGACGAGCAGCAGCACGGGGCCCTTGGTGCGCAGGTTGGCATGGTAAAGACGTATGCCGATGCGCGTGCGCAGGAAAGCCTCCAGGCATCGGCGCTGCAGAGTGGCGCCCAGTTGGTCGTTCCAGCGCTCTTCGAGCTCACGCACCACCGGCTGCCACAGTTCCGCCAGGCAGGTGGCCACGGGGTAAAGCGCCAGGCTTTGGGTAAAGAGGGTTTCCATCTGGCTCTGATCGAGCGCCTCGATGGCCGCTACCAGCTGGCGCTGCTGGCTTTGCCAGTCGCCCGAGGCAGGTTCGGGGGCCGGAGCCGATTCGGGTTGGTCGATCAGTTCCTTGACCTGGCTGACCGGTACCCCGCGACTCAGCCATTGCAGGATACGTTCGACCCGTTCGATATCCTCACGGGCATAAAGCCGATGCCCCTTGGGTGTGCGCTGAGGCCGGATCAGCCCGTAGCGGCGCTCCCAGGCGCGTAGGGTCACCGAGTTGACGCCGGTGATTCGAGACACCTCGCGAATCGGGTAGAGCGGTGTGTCGGCCGGGTGGGCCCCCTTCTCGGTCATGCGTGCCTCTGCTTGTTGCTTGGCCACTCCGTGGCGTGGATTCATCAGCCCGGCCGTCGCCCCGGCGACGGCTTTGGAATATTGTACACTAACTGCTCGGTGTACAACTGATGAGGTGCAGCGTCAAGTGGACAGGGTTTCCCCAGCCTGTTCGGCGATCACCGCGGCAAGGGCTTCTATGAAGGCCGGGTGTTCGCCGACAGGAGGCAACAGCTTCAGATCCATGCCGGGATGCAGGGACTGCAGCGCCTCGACCTGGGCCGGGACGTCCTTGCGCAGATGGCGGCCGGCTGCAAAGAACAGCGGCAGAATTTCGGCGCGGCGAACGCCCGACGCGGCGAGCTCCGCCACGGTGCTCTCCAGTGACGGTTCGCTGAGCTCCATGTATGCCAACTTCAGGGAGACCTGCATGCGTGCGGCCAAGGCGTCATGAAGACGCTCGAAAGGCGCGCGCCACTTGGGGTCGCTGGAGCCGTGGGCGAGCAAAATCAGGCTATAGGTCATGAGGGTCTCCTGTTGTGGTGGGGGGCCGTCCAGGCTAGCCCAGGTCAGGCCAAGGTGATGGCCCGAGAGCCAGGCGTCTTCCACCCGCGGCCCGCGCCAGCTGTCGCTGCAGAGCCCTAGGCCTAGGGAAGAGAGCCGGCAATCGGCCCTGGCCGGCGCCGGGTTGCCCGCAGTAGCGCTCGCGATCATCATGCCGGTATTGCCATTGGCGCCCTTCGACGCGCCACAGGCGCCTTGGCCAAGGAGCTGCGACGCCGTGTGTCAGCCATGCCATGGCTTCACGCCGGAAGCTGTCGTGGCGTACGCTGAAGAACTGAGCGCCGAGGTCCAAGGTGGCCTCGTCCATTTGCCGGCTGGCCAGTCGTCCGCCAGGATCACGCGATTTTTCGTACAGTGTCGCGGGATAGGCTGCGGAGTGAAGCGCCCGTGCACAGGCAAGACCGGCAATGCCGGCCCCGATGATGGCGGTAGAGGGTGGCGATGGGCGCACTGCGCTGGCCTCGCATGCTAGAGGACGTTTGCACTACCATAGCAGAAGTGTACAAAGGCTGTATAACGTTGTTCACCAAGCATACAAGGGGTGGCAGAAATGCGTGTACTGATCACGGGTGGCAGTGGCTTCGTCGGGCAGCGGCTATGTCTGCATTTGAAGCAGGCGGGGCATCGCCTGCAGGTCGTTTCGCGCGACCCCGGGTCGGCCAGAGACAAGCTGCCCGGCGGGGCCGACATTCGCCGCTCGGTGCTCGACTTCGTCGACTCTCCGCCCGAGGCCATCATCAATCTGGCGGGAGAGCCCATCGCTGCCAAGCGCTGGAGCGATGAGCAGAAAAACCGCTTGATCGACTCGCGGGTCAACGTCACCCGTGATCTGGTGATGCTCTGCGAACAGCTGCAGCAGGCCAACGGACAGGCACCACGCGTCATGATCTCAGGTTCGGCCATGGGCTATTACGGCGACCAGGGGCAGGCGGAGGTTACCGAACAGACACCACCCCACGACGAGTTCGCCCATCGGCTGTGCAAGCGCTGGGAAGATACTGCCAGTGAAGCCGCCGATTTCGGTACTCGGGTCGTGTTGCTGCGGACCGGGCTGGTGCTGGACCAGGGAGGCGGCAGTCTCGAGAAGATGCTGCCACCCTTCAAGCTCGGTCTGGGCGGGAGGTTCGGCGACGGCCGGCAATACATGCCCTGGGTCCACCGCGAGGATCTGGTGCGCAGCATTCTGTTCCTGCTGGAACGAGATGAGCTCGAAGGCCCTTTCAACGGCAGCGCACCGCATCCCGTGACCAATGCAGAATTCACCCGTGTCCTGGCCAAGCAGCTGCATCGGCCGGCCGTGCTGCCGGTGCCCGCTATCGCCTTGGAAACCGCTTTTGGCGAAATGGCGCGTTTGCTGCTAACAGGAGCCGACATGCGTCCGGCGCGCCTGCTCGAGGCGGGTTTCGAGTTCCGCTACCCGACCCTGGAGAGCGCGCTTTCCGCTATTGTCGGGCAGCGCGGACGGTTGCTTTAACGCCCTGGCCGGCAGGGCAGCGGGCCGCTTGACCCACCCGGGCGCTCACGCGCACCCC
>NZ_JAFIFK010000061.1 GCF_020832045.1 Halomonas sp. | reverse complement strand
CAGTTCGAGAAGATTCGCCCGTGGCTGATCAACGATGAGCCGCCCGCTACCATCGAGCGGCTGCAGAGTCCCGCGGATCGCGAGAAGCTCGATGGCCTCTACGAGTGCATTCTCTGCGCTTGCTGCAGCTCGGCGTGCCCCTCTTGGTGGTGGAATCCCGACAAGTACATCGGCCCGGCAGGGCTGCTCCAGGCCTATCGTTTCCTGATCGACAGTCGCGACACCGCCACTGACGAGCGCCTTGCAGAACTTGATGATCCGTTCAGCGTATTCCGTTGTCGCCAGATCGCCAACTGTACTTGGGTGTGTCCCAAAAGGCTCAACCCCATGCGTGCCATCGGTCAGATCAAGGCAATGCTCCTGGCGAGGGGCAGCTGAGCCGAGCCGGCAGTCGAAGGGGAAGGAGAGACAAGATGGCATTTCACCAGGTGAAGGATCTGCTGGCATGGATTCATGAATTCCATCAAAAACTTAGCGAGCAATATACCCGGCTCGCCGAGCTGCAGCAGGATGAGCGCATGAAAATGGCGCTGGTGTTTCTGGCCGACCGTGAGCGGCGGATGCAGGAGGGCATGGTGGCTTATCTGCAGGACGCCGATGAGGGGCTCTTGTCTACCTGGCTGATCGACAGCCAGGAATTTGTTCATCCCCGGGTGCTGGAACGGATTCCCGACTGCCTGGGGTGTCAGGATATCCATGCCATCCTGGCGAACGTAATGACGGCCCATCAGACCCTCAAGGACATGTATCGATTGCGGGCCGAACTGTCCTCCATTCCCCAGGAGACAGAGCTCTTCGAGCGGCTCGCCGAGCAGCAGGACGCGGAGGCGCGCCTTCAGTCGCGCGATATCGCGCGTCTCGACATGTACTGATTGCTTGGGTTCGGTCCTGTCCACGAGCGCCCCGGCTAGGCCGGGGCGACAACACAGCCGCTGGCGATCAGGCAGCGCCGAGCGGCCGTGAAGGGCCGAAGTGCTCGAAGTGACGGCGACTCTCGTCGACACCGAGCTCCGCCAGGGCCTGATCCATTGCACTCATGAAGCCCTGTGGACCGACGAAGTAGCAGCGCGGCTTGCCCGGTGGCAGGTAGTGCTCGAGAAGGGTGCGGTCGATACGTCCGATATGGTCGGCGGAGCTGCCACGTTCATGGATCGATACGCTCGTGAGCCTGTCCGGGTATTGCCGCTCCAGCGCGGCGATGTCGTCACGAAAGGCGTGGTGTTCGTTGTCAAGGGCGGCGTGCAGGTAGACCACGCGACGCCCCTGAGTCAGCGCCTGTTTGGCCATCGGCAGCATCGGTGTCTGGCCCACTCCGCCGCTGGCCATCAGCAGCGGCTCGTCGCCGTCCTGTAGGGCCAGCTCGCCGGCGGGAGGCAGCAGCTCCAGGGTGTCCCCTACCGCCATAACGTCGTGCAGGTGACGGCTGGCGTGGCCCTCGGCTTCACGTTTTACCGAGATACGATAGTGCTTGCCGTTGGGCAGGTCCGAAAGGCTGTAGTGACGATAGACAGGCTCGCCTGCTATGCCGAACCGCACGCCGATATATTGGCCGGGCCGATGTTCGGCGACAGGCCCGCCGTCTTCGGGTTCGAGTATGAACGAACGGATCAACACGCTTTCCTGACGGGTGCTGACGATGCGAAAACGTCTCAGGCCGCGCCAGCCTCCGGGCTGCCGGGCGAAGGCCTGATAGCGCCGCTCTTCGAGTTCGATCAGCAGGCCGGCCAATTCTTCGTAGAGCGCAGCCCAGGCAGCGGCGATTTCCGGCGTCAGCGCATCGCCCAGTACTTCGCCGATGGCGGCCATCAGGCACTCACCGACGATGGGGTATTGATCGGGCTGAATTCCCAGCGATACGTGTTTTTCGACCACGATGCCAAGCACTTCTCGCGCCCTGGCGGGATCCTGGCGCAGCTGTACGTAGGCCAGCACGGCGCCGGCCAGGGCACGCTGCTGCGCACCGCTCTGCTGGTGGGCGGCGTTGAACAGCGAGGCCACGCCGGGATAGCGTGCGAACATCAGCGGATAGAAGCGCTGGGTAATGGCGTCGAGATGTTGAGCGACCACCGGGGCGGTGGCTTCGATGAGCTGCTCCTGTTGCAGAGTGAGCATGCGGCTCTCCTTGGTCGGGGGATTTATAATATGCATATAAAATACATCTTTAATCCCGCCATATCCTGAGACGCATTGTCGCGGTGCACTTGTGAGTTGTCCGAACGGGGGCAATACGGATGGAGCCTAGAGCGCCCAGACCAGAGCCAGCAGCACGCCCCAGGCCATGAGGCCGAAGGCGATCACCGTATAGGTGGCCGACATCACCATCACATCGGCCTCCTCGCGCTCGGCGAGCGCCTGTAGGCCGTGATAGACCAGCCCGCACGAGATCATCATGGCCAACAGCACGCCGCTGACGATGAAGAGCATATCCGGGACGAACAGCGTCAGCGAGGAGAACCACAGCGGCAGTGGGGCCATGGCCGCCAGCAGGTAGGCACTGTGTTGGGAGAGCCTCAAACGGTGTGCGCCCGCCACGCCGTGGATCAGCCAGCCCATGATCAGGAAGGTGAGGAGTTCAGCGGTCAAGAGCGTCGGGGCAATGAGCGCCCAGGGACGCTCGCCCAGCCCCGGTAAAAGGGCATCACCATGCTGATGGATGGCGTAGTGCAGCATGGCCGGGGGCAGCAGTGACAGCGGCAGCACCACGCGCAGGATAAGCGCATTAAGGGAAGGGCGGCTTTGACGAAGCTGTTGCCAGCCACCCTCTTGGGTAAAGGGCAGTTGCAGGATATGGTTGATATCCATCAAGAGGCTCTCGCGTCAGGAAAAATATTATAATTTTCCTTGGTTTAGCCGCGAGGCGAGAGCCTGTCAAGATCGCGCGCTCAGAGGCCTATGCGATGCGCCCGATTGGTGAAGAATATCCCGCTGGGAGACTCCGCCGGCAGCCGCGCCAGCTCCTCGAAGGTACGCGTGTCGTAGACCACCACCTGGTTGCTGTCCCGAGCTGAGATCCAGATGTGCTCACCGCGGGGGGTGAACTCCTTGTGCAGGATCGATGCGCCCGGCTCCAGGGTCTGAATCACCTCGTGAGTCTGGGTATCGATGACCTGCACCCGGTCGTTGAGCGGGTGGGCGAAGGTGACCCATACCTGGCGCTCGTCGGGGCGGCTCATGACAAAGATCGGCTGGCCGTGTACCTCGATGCGTTTGGTCAGCGACCAGTCACGGGTATCGGCCACAAGGACCTCGTTGCGCCCCACGGCAGGGAAGAAGGCTTGGTCGCCGGCCATGGCCCAGCCTTCCAGGTGGGGCATCTTGTAAACCGGCAGGCGCTGCTCACCCTGGCCGTAGTCGGGCAGTATGCGCTGCACGCCGTTCTCGGGGTGCCAAAGGTCCAACAGCGCCATGCCGTCCTCACCGAACAGGCCGGCAATGTAATAGCGCCCATTGGCAGTGATCAGGGCGTCGTAGGGCATGCTCCCCACATCACGGTACTTGGTCAGTTCCGGCTCAGGCGTGGACATGTCCAGGGTCCAGATTTCGCCGGCCTCGAACAGGCTGAAGACGAAGACGTTGCCCGGCACGTCCACCACCCCCACCACCTTGGCCTGGGCACTGGTGCCGTCAGGGCGCTCATAGGTGGCCGGCACGTCGATCACCAGCTCCATGGTCTCGGTATCGAACACCTTCACGCCGCCCGGCTCATAGTTACCTACCGCCACGTAGCGGCCGTCCTGAGAGATGGCGCCACCGATGCTGTTACCGCCCTGGATGATACGCCCATCGATCTCGCCGGTGAGAAGATCAAGCCGGGTCAAGCCGCCGTCGCGCCCGAAAACGAAGGCGCGCCGCGCGTCGCGGGTGAACTTCACGGAGGCGTGGGAGAGATCGCCGAAGCCTTCGATATGACTGAGCACCGTCTTGTGAGTGGTATCGACCAGCGCCACGCTGCCGGTGGCTCTCTCGATGACCACGCCGAGGTCGCCGGTGCCACGCAGCTCCCCGTTCCAGGTGGGAACCTCGGCCATGGCATGGCCGGTAGTGAGCAGAGTCAGGGCGCCGGCGGCAATGAAGGCCTTCAGCGGATTTCGAATAGGCATGAGGAGTCTCCGATCAGTCTTGTTGCAGCGTTTTCAGGCGGTTGTCGGTACGCAGATGCTCCGCCAGCCAGCGTGCTTCGGCGTCGCTGAGCAGGGCCTTCCAGCCGGGCATGGCGCTGCCGGGAATACCGTATTGAATGATGTGGGCGAGCGCCTCGACG
>NZ_JAFIFK010000059.1 GCF_020832045.1 Halomonas sp. | reverse complement strand
AGCGCCAGGGTCGAAGTTCCTTGTGGTCCGGCGCCCTGAGCGCGGCACGATAGATCGCTTCCATCTGCTCGGGACCGGGTGCCGGGCCCATCAACTTGCCCATCGAACTGCGCTGGTGCAGAAGGTGTATTGCGTCCATACCACTCCCCTTACGGAAACACTGCACAAATGTCTGCGCGCGCGAATCACCGAAAAAGATCGATCAAACTCTACCAACTGCTTCGCTTGCTGTCGTGCCGGGCCTGCTGTTTCGACAGAGCTATTGCCTCGACAAGCGAAGGGGCTCGGGCGGACGCTCGCCGGGGGTACCACGCCAGGGGCTGATGTCGAGCCCGCCGCGGCGTACGTAGCGCGCCAGCACCAGCAGCCGCTCGGGTCGCGCCTTGGCCATCAGATCCATGAAGATGTGTTCCACGCAGTGCTCGTGGAAATCCTGATGCTGGCGATAGCCGATCAGGTAACGCAACAGGCCTTCGCGGTCGAGCTTGCGGCCGCGATAACGAATCAGCACGCTACCCCAGTCTGGCTGGCCGGTCACCGGACAGTTGGACTTGAGCAGGTGTGAATAGAGCGTCTCCTCGACGACCTCGCCCCCGACGACGAGATGCTCGACGCTGGGCGTGTAGGCGTCGATATCGATGTCGAGTCCATCAAGGCACTCCCCTGGCAGTCGACAAACGGCGAGTGTCGCGTCGTCGACGTCGAACAGCTCCACCGAGACCGGCGCCCCGGCGGCCTGCTCCAGATCGCGCTCTAGGGTCTGGATGACCCGCTCGCGGCTGTCGAAGCGGGTCTGGTTGAAGCTATTGAGGTAGAGCTTCCACGATTTCGACTCGATCAGGTTGGGCGACTCCGCCGGCAGGCGGAATCGCGCCACGGCGACCAGCGGCTTACCGCGTGCGTTGAGCCAGCTGACTTCAAAGGCGTGCCACTCGTCTTCGCCGACGAAGGGAAGCCTGCCCTCCTCGACGCCCAGCGGTGCGCGATTGGCGGCACGAGGGATAGGATAGAGCAGCCCGGCATCGTAGCGCTCGGGGTAGGCGGACTCGCGCCCCAGCGGGGCATGTTCGAGCGTATCGGGTCGGTGACTCATGAACGTATTCCTTTACCGCGCTCAAGCATCCACAAGGCGATGGCGAAGAGCACGATGATGAAAGCGAAGATGGCGGCTAGCGCCCAACCTACCGGTATGTCGGATACCCCCAGGAAGCCGTGACGGAACACGTTGACCATATAGAGAATGGGGTTGAGCAGCGAAGCGTTCTGCCAGAAGGTCGGCAGCAGCGAGATCGAATAGAACACCCCGCCCAGATAGGTTAGCGGCGTGAGCACGAAGGTAGGCACGATGGAGACGTCATCGAACTTGTCGGCCAGCAGCGCGTTGATGAAACCGCCGATGGAGAATAGCGCCGCGGTAAGCACCACGACCCCCACGGTCAGCAGCGGATGCTCCACGCTGATGCGTGTGAAGAACAGCGACACGATGGTGACGATGGCCCCGACCCCTAACCCTCGCGCCATACCGCCTAGCACGAAGCCGGTGAGGATTACCCAGTTGGGCATCGGCGAAACCATCATCTCTTCCACGCTGCGCTGAAACTTGTTGGAGAAGAAGCTCGACGCCACATTGGAGTAGCTGTTGGTAATCACTGCCATCATGATCAGCCCGGGGACGATGAAGTCCATGTAGCTGAAGCCGTCCATCTCACCGATACGCGGGCCGATCAGACTACCGAAGATGATGAAGTACATGGCCATGGTGATCGAGGGCGGCAGTAGCGTCTGCGGCCAGATGCGCGTGAAGCGCTTGATCTCCTTGATGACCAGGGTATACAAGGCGATGGCGACCTGGGTGGCGTTCATTTGCCTGCCTCCGCCTGTGCGGCCTCGCGGCGCTCGTCGTTGCCCTGCTCCACCATGGAGACGAACATCTCCTCGAGCCGGTTCGCCCGGTTGCGCATCGAGACGACTTCGATGCCCTGGCTACCCAGCGCGCCGAATACGTCATTGAGTCTCTGACCACGATGTACCACCACGGACAGCTGGGCACTCTCCACCCTGTTAACCTCGAAGCCCTCGATACGCGGCACATCGGTAACGGGATGAGCCAGGTCGAGTAGGAAGGTCTCTGTATCGAGTTCAGCGAGCAGCTCGCGCACGCCGGTATTCCGCACGATCTCGCCATGGTTGATGATCGCCACGTTGCGACAAAGGCTCTCGGCCTCCTCGAGATAGTGAGTGGTAAGGATGATGGTGGTGCCCTCATCACGGTTGATGCGGCGCATGTACTCCCACATGCTGCGGCGCAATTCGATATCGACCCCAGCGGTAGGCTCATCGAGAATCAATAACTTGGGGCGATGCATCAGCGCCCGAGCGATCATCAGCCGACGCTTCATGCCGCCGGAGAGCATCCGAGCACTACCGTTGCGCTTGTCCCACAGCCCGAGGTCGCGGAGCAGCGTTTCGGCGCGTGGCAGTGCCTCGCGACGCGGCATGCCGTAGTAGCCCGCCTGTGCCAGCACGATGTCGAGCACCTTTTCGAACTGGTTGAAGTTGAATTCTTGAGGCACCACGCCAAGGTGATACTTGGCGCGAGCAAAATCGCGATCGATGTCGATGCCGAAGATCGAGACCTGCCCGGCGGTTTTCTGCACCAGCGAACACACCACGCCCAAGGTGGTGGACTTGCCGGCCCCGTTGGGGCCCAGCAGCGCGAAGAAGTCGCCCTGCTCCACGTCCAGGTCGATGCCCTTCAGGGCGTGGAAGCCGTTGCCGTAGACCTTGGTCAGGCCACGTATCGACAGCGCCGGTTCGGCCATGAGACATCCTTGCGTTGGATGGGTAAGGAGTTCAGAACATTAGGGCGCGAAGGTTTTTTTCAAGTCGCGGTCGGGAAAAACGCAGAAGCCTCGCCCACAGGCAAGGTCATCAAATAATTAGGGGGGTTGGCATCTTCGAATATGAGAAATTGGAGCGGGAAAGGAGATTCGACGGTCCGGCGCCCCGGCTTCCGGCCCGAGCCTTGGCATCAATGAGATAGGGAAAGAATTGGAGCGGGAAAGGAGATTCGAACTCCCGACCCTCGCCTTGGCAAGGCGATGCTCTACCACTGAGCTATTCCCGCTTTTCGGTTCTGTCCTTCAGCACAGCCAGCACAGCGTATCGAAGTGGCGTCCCATAGGGGGTTCGAACCCCTGTTCCCGCCGTGAAAGGGCGGTGTCCTAGGCCACTAGACGAATGGGACGCAAAAGCAATTTCGTGCAACGTCATCGAGATGATGATGGAGCGGGAAAGGAGATTCGAACTCCCGACCCTCGCCTTGGCAAGGCGATGCTCTACCACTGAGCTATTCCCGCATGCACAAAATCCATGCTATCGATAAAGCAACCTCAATCGCAACCGGAAGATGGCGTCCCATAGGGGGTTCGAACCCCTGTTCCCGCCGTGAAAGGGCGGTGTCCTGGACCACTAGACGAATGGGACGCAACTGGAGCGGGAAAGGAGATCGATCGGACTGGCGTACCAGCTCCCGACCCTCACCTCGACCTGCTCACCTGCCGAAGCAGGATTTGGAGCGGGAAAGGAGATTCGAACTCCCGACCCTCGCCTTGGCAAGGCGATGCTCTACCACTGAGCTATTCCCGCACTCCGGTACCTGTTGAAACCAGCTGCAAACGAGTGGCGTCCCATAGGGGGTTCGAACCCCTGTTCCCGCCGTGAAAGGGCGGTGTCCTGGACCACTAGACGAATGGGACGCAGCCGTCTCGCTCTTGCCTCAACGAGGTGGCGCGAATGTTACTCAAGGGCTCCGAGGCTGTCAACTGTCGGCCTCGGTTGGCCGAAAAGAGGGAAAGCAGCCAAGCTTTACTGTGTCCGATCGAGCCGTAACAGCAGGAGAGAGGTCATGCGCAAGAAGATCGTCAAGAGCGATGCCGAGTGGCAAGCCGAGCTAACGCCGGAGCAATACCGTGTAACGCGCCAGCAGGGTACCGAACGACCCTTTTCAGGCGACTATCAAGTAACCGATGAGCACGGCATCTACCACTGCGTCTGCTGTAACGCCCCGCTTTTCGAGAATGAGCACAAGTTCGAAGCCGGTTGCGGCTGGCCCAGCTTCGACCGACCCCTGGGCCAGTCTGCCGTCGAGGAGCGCTTCGACGACACCCATGGCATGCGCCGAACCGAGGTGGTTTGTGCTCACTGCGATGCTCATCTGGGCCATGTATTTCCCGATGGCCCACCCCAGACCACCGGCCTGCGCTATTGCATCAACTCGGTGGCCATTGCCTTCCACCCCGGCGAATAACCCTTCTGGCCAGCCGAGGCCGCCCTTCTGCTATGATGGGCGGCCTCGTACGGTTTGCAGGAGTGACCATGCTCGGCTGGTTTCCGGGACACATGAACAAGGCGCGCCGCCAGATCCAGGAAGCGCTGCCGGAGATAGACGTGGCAATCGAGGTGCTCGACGCCCGTCTACCCTACTCCAGTGCCAACCCCATGCTGGCCGGTCTGACCCGTCACAAGCCGGTGCTCAAGATTCTCTCACGCGCAGACCTGGCCGACCCAGAGCGTACCCGCGAGTGGGTCGCGCACTTTGACTCGCTGCCCGACACCCGGGCGCTGGCCGTGACCACCACCAATGCCCGCGAACTCAAGCGCATTCCCAAGCTGTGCCATGAGCTGGCAGGTCAGGTACGTGCCGACCGCGACGTGCGGGTGATGATCATGGGCATTCCCAACGTCGGCAAGTCAACTCTGATCAATGGGCTGGCCGGCAAGGCCATTGCCAAGACCGGCAACGAGCCGGCGGTAACCAAGCGCCAGCAAAAAGTGCGCATTCAGGGCAGAGTGGCACTGATCGACACCCCCGGCGTGCTGTGGCCGAAGATCGAAGATCAGGCCAGCGCCTATCGCCTGGCCGCCTCCGGCGCTATCCGCGACACCGCCATCGACTATGTCGACGTGGCCGTGGTCACCGCTGCCGAACTGGCTCGCCGCTACCCCGAAGCGCTCAAGGCGCGTTACAAGCTGACGGCTCTGCCGCCCTATGCGCCCAACCCCCTGGCGGAACAGGTCGAGGCCGATGGCCCCCGGCGCATCGATCTGCTCGCCCTCGCCGGCTTCGACGGCCATGCGATTCTCGCTGACATCGCCAGCCGCCGCGGCGGCCTGAGGCCCGGTGGCGAGATCGACCTGCACCGCGGCGCCGAGGTGCTGCTGCATGAACTGCGCGACGGTAAGCTGGGCCGCCTGACACTGGAAACCCCCGCTGACATACCGCTGCCGGAGGCCGTAGAAGAGAGTGCCGACGAAGCGGCGATCAACGATAGCGGCAGCGCCGACAACCCCGCATAATCACTGAGCTCCGGCAGCGCACTGACCGGAGCCATCGGACACCACTGGAATCTCGGACACCTCAATGGACACGCCCTCCCTGTTCAGGAAATCGCACAAGCTAGACAACGTCTGCTACGACATCCGCGGCCCCGTGCTCGAGCACGCCAAGCGGCTGGAAGACGAAGGACAGCGCATCCTCAAGCTCAACATCGGCAACCCCGCACCGTTCGGCTTCGAGGCTCCGGAAGAGATCCTTCAGGACGTGATGCGCAACCTACCGACTGCCCAGGGCTACTGCGATTCCAAGGGGCTCTATTCGGCGCGCAAGGCGATCATGCAGGAGTGTCAGCGCAAGCTCATACCCAACGTCGGCATCGAGGACATCTTCATCGGCAATGGCGTGTCCGAGCTTATCGTGATGGCGCTGCAGGCACTGCTCAACGACGGTGACGAGGTGTTGATTCCCGCTCCCGACTACCCGCTGTGGACCGCCGCCGCTCATCTGTCAGGCGGTCATGCTGTGCACTATCGCTGCGACGAGCAGGCCGACTGGGCGCCGGACATCGCCGATGTGCGCGCCAAGGTCACCAGCCATACTCGCGCTATCGTGATCATCAACCCCAACAACCCCACTGGAGCGGTCTATCCCCCCGCGGTGGTGCGCGAGCTGCTGGCCATCGCTCGCGAGCACGACCTGGTGGTGTTCTCCGACGAGATCTACGACAAGATCCTCTATGACGGCACCGAACACGTCTCTACCGGGGCGTTGGCCGACGAGGACCAGTTGGTGGTGACCCTGAACGGGCTATCGAAAAGCTATCGCTGTGCCGGCTTTCGCTCGGGTTGGATGATTCTCTCCGGCAGCGTGGCCATGCAGCGCTCGCAGGATTATATCCAGGGGCTCAACATGCTGGCCTCAATGCGCCTTTGCGCCAACGTGCCGGCCCAGCATGCCATTCAGACGGCGCTCGGCGGCTATCAGTCGATCAACGATCTGATCCTGCCCGGTGGGCGGCTGCTGGCGCAGCGCGACATCACCTATGAAAAGCTCAACGCCATTCCCGGCGTTAGCTGCACCAAGGCCAAGGGCGCACTCTACGCCTTCCCTCGACTCGATCCCAAGGTGTATCCGATACAAGACGATCAGAAGCTGGTGCTCGACCTGTTGCTGCAGGAGAAGATCCTGCTGGTGCAGGGCACCGCCTTCAACTGGCCCGAACCGGACCACGTCCGCATCGTCACCCTTCCCTGGGCCGACCAGCTCGGTGACGCCCTGGATCGCTTCGCCCGCTTCCTGTCGCGCTACCGTCAATAGCCGCAGCCCAGGCCTGGATTTTCGGCTCGGACTTGAAACCTCCGTTAACCAGCCGTATCTAATCAACAGATTTTATGGGCCGCCCCGGCGCGGCCCTCACTTCCTCGATATGACCGGAGATTCCGAACGATGATGAGAATTCTGCTCTTCCTGGGCACCAACCTGGCGGTGATTCTCGTCGCCAGCATTACGTTGAGACTGCTGGGGGTAGAGGGCTACCTGCGCGGTGAAGGTTTCAACTTCAATGCCTTGCTGATCTTCTGTTTCATCGTCGGCATGGCCGGTTCGATGATCTCGCTGTTCCTGTCGAAGTGGATGGCCAAACGCGGAACCGGCACGGTGATCATTACCCAGCCAGGCAATGCCACCGAACAGTGGCTGCTCGACACCGTCGAGGAGCTGTCTCGGCAAGCCGGCATCAAGACGCCGGAAGTGGGCATCTTCCCGGCACAGCAGTCCAACGCCTTCGCCACCGGCTGGAACAAGAACGACGCCCTGGTGGCGGTATCCGCCGGGCTGCTCAACCGCATGCGTCCTGAAGAGGTGCGCGCGGTGTTGGCCCATGAGATCGGTCACGTGGCCAACGGCGACATGGTCACCCTGGCGCTGATTCAGGGCGTGGTCAACACCTTCGTCATGTTCTTCGCCCGTGCCGTGGCACACCTGGTGGACAACTTCCTGCGCTCGCGCAGCGACGGCGGTGGCCTGGGTTTCATGGGCTACTTCGCAGTGGTGATCGTCGCCGAAATCGTGTTCGGGCTGATCGCCTCGGCCATCGTTGCCTGGTTCTCGCGCTTCCGCGAATATCGCGCCGATGCGGCAGGCGCGCAGCTGGCCGGCACCGGTGCCATGATCAATGCCCTGGCACGGCTCAAGGCCGAGAGCGACATGCCCAACCAGATGCCGGAAACCCTGACCGCATTCGGTATCAATGCCGGTCAGACGCGCAAGATCATGGAACGGCTTTTTGCCAGTCACCCGCCGCTGGACGACCGTATCCGGGCCTTAAAGGAAGCCGCCTACCGGTAAAGCCGGCAGGCTTTAGACCGGAAGGGTCCGTCACTGCGACGGACCCTTCTTCGTTTGGTCGGAACCGTCACACAAGGGTCAGCCCCGCAGCTTGAAGCCAAGCGGCATGGGTCGCAGCGTGGCCCTTCAGCTCGACCGCGAGGGTGGAGAACTCGCGACGCAGCGGATAATGGGCACGACAGGCGTCGAAGCCGGGCATCATGCCGAGCCGGCGACTTTCACGCAGCAGGCTGTCGTGATCACGACGCACGTCGTACACCGCACGCAGGCAGAGCCGCAGCGCCTCCTCTGCATCGAGCCCCCCCTCGAGCGTCAGACGCGAGACGGCAGGCTCCGGCAACAGGTCGCTGAGGGCAAGCCGCACCGGCAAACCGAAGTCGCGACACACAGCGGTGTAGATCTGATGGGTGCCGCGCAGCTTGCCATCGAGGCTATGGCCGGCGATGTGAGGGGTGGCGATGGCAGCCAGGTCACGTAGAGCAGGGTCGATGCCAGGCTCACCCTCCCACACGTCGAGTATCGCGGTGATATCGCCGGAACTGGACAGGCGCTGGCGCAGCGCACTTCCGTCCACACAGTCGCCGCGGCCGGCATTGAGCAGCAGTGTGTTAGGTGCCAGCTCGGCGATGCGTTGGGCATTGAGCAAATGGCGGGTGGCATGAGGGCCTCCGCGCACCAACGGCGTGTGCAGGCAGATCACGTCGCATTCATCGATAAGTGTATCGAGATCGACGAAACCCTCGCCGCCCTTGCGCTGTGCTCGGGGTGGATCGCAGGCCAGGGTGGCGATGCCCATCGCCGCAAGTCTCGCCCAGAGCCTGCCGCCCACGTTGCCCGCCCCAACGATCCCCACGCGCCGCTCCGGCAGCCTCCAGCCCTGACGCTCGGCCAGGGTGAGCAGGCTACTCAGAACGTAGTCGACCACCGCCTCGGCGTTGCAGCCCGGTGCACTGGCGAAGCCGATGCCATGGTGCGCCAGGGCCGCCTGGTCGACATGATCGGTGCCGATGGTGCAAGTCCCAACGAAGCGCAGCCTCGAACCCTGCGCCATGGCAGTAGCGATGGTCGCCGCATCGAGCCGAGTGACGGAACGAATCACCAACACATCGACGTCTTGCAGCGAAGACGCATCAATTTCGCGTCCTGGCATCCTTACCAGCTCGCCCAGCGGGCCGAAGCAGGCCTCGGCGCCGGGCACGTTGGCATCGACGAGAATCCTCACGCTCCCTCTCTCCCGCTCCCTTTCATGACAAAAACGACAGACACGCCTTGTGCCATCGACATTAGCCCTTACAATACCGCACGAACCCTTCGCGCTGCCTCCCGGCAGCGCCTCTATGCTAGTGGAGCCTTCGTGATCGTCCGCTGGGAAAGTGACCACGATTACGTCCTGGTGCATATTCATCAGGACATGTTCGGCGACTGGATTTTCAGCCGCGCCTGGGGGCAGATTGGCACTCAGTTCGGCGGTCTCAGGCACATGCTCGCCGACGATCGCGACCAGGCCATGATGTGGCTCGCCGACGAGACCACCATCCAGGCTGCCCGAGGCCTGCGCAAGGTGCTCGAGGTCGAAGCCGAAAGTGCCGAGGGTCAAGCCGCGGTGCGCCAGCTCTCGCTTCTGGATTTGCTATAGGTCTTCCCGGTTCACCGCTTTGTCATCGATCCAGTGCTGCAGAAGCCCTTGCAGCTCTTCGCTGACTTCGGCTACCTGCCGAGTGCGCTGCTTCATACCTTCCCTGCTTTCGCCCTGCTTGAGTTTCACCGCTTCACGTGCCAGACGGTCATAGGTGGCGTGCAGTCTGGCAATTTGTCCCATGGGGGAGCCTACCTGACCCGGGCCGCGTTCCAGCGTAGACAGCCACTGCCCCAGGCGGCACTTGGCGCAATTCGACTCAGGTGGTTCATTGCGCTCGCCCCTCAGATAGTGCAGCAAACCTGCCGCACAGGAGCGATGATCGACCATGGCGTAGATGGCCCGCAGCTCCTCCGGCTGGGCACGCTGGCGTTGCCTCCAGGAAGGATCGGGTCGCCATGACTCGAGCCACCCCGGAATCGAGTCGGCCGGCATGGGTCTGGCAATGGCGTAACCCTGCCCCAGCTGATAGCCCATCGCCAACAGCAGACGCCCGTGCAGCAGGGTTTCCACTCCCTCGGCGATGATGTCGCGGCGAAACGCGACGGCCAGGCCGAGCACACCCTCGAGAATCGTCAGGTCTTCCGGATCCTCGAGCATGTCGCGTACAAAGCTGCGATCGACCTTGAGCACGCTTGCAGGTAGGTGGCGAAGATAGGTCAGCGATGAATAGCCAGTGCCGAAATCGTCGAGGGCGAACTCGACGCCAAACGCCCTGCATGCCTTCATCAGGCAGGTGACGTGGGCTACATCGCTCAGCGCACTGGTTTCGAGTACTTCCAGAACGAGATCGCCAGGCGTCAAACTCGGGTGACGTTCGATCTCAGCACGCAGGTGTTCTACGAAGCCGACCTGCTGGAAATGCAGAGCGTCGATGTTGACGCTGACCGGCATCCGGATGCCCGCTGCTACCCAAGTCTCGAATTGAGCCAGAGCCCGCGCCAGCACCCACTCGCCCAGATCGACGGCCAGAGGGTGCTGCTGGATGACCGGGAGGAAGGTCGCTGGCGGCAACAACCCCCGCTCGGGATGCTGCCAGCGAATGAGCGCCTCCACCCCGACCACCTCACCGGTGGCCATATTGACCTTGGGCTGATAATGGAGAAGGAACTCTTCGTTGAGCAGAGCATCGCGCATGCGCTCGACGCTTTCATGGTGGCCTCGTACCGCCCGATCGTGCTCGGCATCGAAAACGTGAAAGCGATTCTTGCCCGCCTGCTTGGCCTGGTACATGGCCTGATCGGCTTGTCGAACGAGCTGCTCGGGCTCGATGTCAACATCGGGATCGTAGTGGACCACCCCGATACTGCCCGACACTAACAGGCAATTTCCTTCGATATCGATCGGCTCGGCGATATGGCCCAATAGGCGAGCGATCAGCCCATTGACTCTGGAGACGTCGTTCTGCTCGGGCAGGACCAGTATGAACTCATCGCCACCGAAGCGAGCAACCGTATCGGCCTCGCGCAGAGCCGAGGTCAGACGTTCGGCAACGGTAACGAGCACGCGATCGCCAAACGCGTGGCCGAGCCGATCGTTTATCTCCTTGAAGCCATCCAGATCGATATAAGCCAGCGATACCTTGCAGCCGCTTCGCCGCGCAGTCAGCATGGCCTGGCGCAATCTGTCGGACAGCAGGATGCGATTGGGAAGCCCCGTCAAGCTATCGTAGAAGGCCAGGTTCTGGAGCTGTTGCTCGTACTCCTTCTGACGACTGATATCGGTGAATATCCCTACGAAGTGGGAGACTTGCCCCTGCCTCCCGCTCACTTTCGAAATGGTCAGGAGTTCCGGAAAAACTTCACCGTTCTTGCGCCGGTTCCATATCTCTCCCTCCCAAGCCCCCTGTTCCAGCAGCTCTTTCCAGAGAATTTGATAGAAGGCATCGCCCTGATGCCCCGACTGTAATAAACGTGGATTCTTGCCCAGCACTTCGTCACGGCGATAGCCCGTTATCCGCGTAAAGGCATCGTTGGTATCGAGAATGTCACCCCGGGCATCGGTGATGACAATCCCCTCCCTGGCGTGCCGGAAAACGCTGGCAGCCAGCTCGAGCTGCGCGGTCTTGCGCCCCACCAGCTGTCGAAGCCTGACGTTCCAGGCCACAACCCAAGCAAGCAGTAGCGCCAGCCCAGCGGCATAATGCCAGTAATCGCGCCAGTCGGACCCGGCCCCCGGTAACGCGGCCCCTATCCACTTCTCCTGCAGGCGATCCAGCGTGCCGCTGCTGCGGGCATACTCCACTCCCTTGTTCAGGATCGACTGGAGGAGAAGGTTTCCCTCCACCACCGCCATGGCGTTGCGACCCACATACAGCGGCTCACCCACCCGTTTCATGAGTTCGTACAAACCGCTGCTGTAGAGGTAATACAGCACGATCTGCTCGTCGCCGACCATGGCATCGGCACGGCCATCCAACACTGCCTGTGCCGCACTCGCAAAATCATCGGTCTGGATCAGCTCGAGACCGAGGTCAAGGCTGGCCAGGTACTCCTTGGCATAGTCGCCACGCTGGGTGGCCACTCGCTTGCCGTCGAGATCCGATACCAACGCAATATCGGGCCGCTGCGCGGCAACGAAGATCGCAGCGGGCACCTCGAAAACCGTCTGGGTGAAATCGAACTCCCGGTCCCGAGCCTCGCTGTAAAAGAAGCTGGTCAGGACGTGGGCCTCGCCATTGAGGACCTGTTGCTGGGCCTGCTGGAAAACAGTATCGGTGAATTGGGCATGGAAGCCGGCTTCGGTGGCGATCCACTGGGCCAGTTCCACCATCATACCGCGACGCTGTTGGTTGGCATCGATGAACTCGAAAGGTGGATAGCGCGTCTGGCTGACGAAAACGATGGGTTCGTTGTCCCGTAGGAAGTGGCGTTCCTCCTCGGTCAGTACAATTCCCCCGTTATCGCCAGCGCCTGACACCGTGCCAGCCGATGCCAGCAGAATGCCGCCCAGAGCGATGCGCTGCCACCGCCTGCGTTGCGGTGCATTCATCCCCACCCCCTGCGCTATAGAGCCCATGCCTCTTGATTGTCACCAGTGTGGCCGACCGGCACCGCCATGAAACGTAATGCTGATGTCCGGTGGATCAACGTAACAGCTTCATTTCAAATAACGCCGCCCGGATGATTGCACCCCGGTACCTTTAGGGCTCTCCTCGATGCCGTGGAGCTCGTGCCCCTCCGTTTGCAGCTGCTGCCAGGCGATGGGGTCGAGACGCTTGCGCTCAGCCAGCCAGCTCGCCAGCCGCGCTGGCTCGAACCCCATGTCGAGTTCGCTCCCCGCCTCGTCCACGAGTACCGGGATACGCACGCCGTATCGCGCCATCAGCACCTCGTCTTCACTGATCTCGACCTTGTTCAGTCGATACTCACCGCGGTGCAGCGCAGCCAAGAGCGCCTCGAGACGTTCGCAAAGGTGGCAGCCCAGCGTGGTGTACAAGGTAAGTGCCGTCATGACACCCCACCCTGGCGAACCCCATCTGTCACTACCCTATCGGCACGGGGTCGCAAAAATGAAGGATATACGAAAGCTGTCATGTCCTCTCCCGGTGCCGGATCAGAAACACGTGATGAATATCGGGTCGGCGAGCGAAGTCCGGATCGAAGGTGCGCGACGAGATGTCCGATACGTCGAATCGGTCGGCCAGGCCGGGGGCGAGTTGAAAGCGGCGCTGATTGTTGGAAAACACCAAGGTGCCTTCAGGCGCCAGACGTGCCATGGCCAGCGACACCAGGCGCTCATGGTCACGCTGAACGTCCAGGGTCCCCTCCATCTTCTTGGAATTGGAAAACGTCGGCGGGTCGAGGAAGATCAGATCGAACTCCGCCCCTGCCGTTTCCAGCCAGCGCAGGCAGTCGTCACGCACCACCCGGTGGCGCGCCGGGTCGAGCCCGTTGAGAGCGAAGTTGTCCCGTGCCCACTCAAGGTAGGTGTTGGAGAGATCGACACTGACGCTATCGGTGGCACCGGCTGCCGATTCGGTACCGAGCGCCGCCTGCACCGTGGCCGCTGCGGTGTAGCAGAACAGATTGAGGAAGCGCTTGCCCTCCGCCATTTGGCCCAACATTCGCCGCACCGGCCGGTGATCGAGAAACAAGCCGGTATCGAGGTAATCGCGCAGATTGACCCATAGCCTGGCGCGCCCCTCGCGGACCTGAAAGCGCTCTCCGGTAGCGGCCTGCTTGCGGTACTGCGCCTTGCCGCTCTGCTTCTCGCGGCGCTTGATAACCACCTGACCGGGGTCCACCTCGAGGACCTCAGGGATGACCTGCAGCGCGTCGAACAGCCGCTTCTGAGCCTGAGCGGGGTTCACCGAGCGCGGTGGCGCATACTCCTGCACGTGAATACGGCCGTCGTAGACGTCTACCGCCAGGGCGTACTCCGGCATATCGGCATCATAGAGCCGATAGCAGGTCTCACCCGACTGCTTGAGCCACTTCTTGAGCCGCTTGCGATTTTTTTCCAAGCGGTTGGCGAACATCTGCGCCCCTTCACTGCGTGGTGCGCTACCCACCGCTGCTGCTTCAGTTCCACCCTGCCCTTCCTGCTCAAGAGGTACGTCCATCAACAGCAGTCGGGCTTCGAGCGGGCCGTTCTTCAGCGAATACTGCTTGTCGGCGCGCACTCCGATACGATGCCCGAGGTCGGGATTGGCGGTAAAAACGGCCAGACGCCAGCCGGGAAACGCACGGCGCACGCCCTCGCCAAGGTCCCGGTAGAGCGTGACCAATTCGGGCAGCTCGCCCAACCGTTCGCCATAAGGGGGGTTGGTGACGATCAGGCCGCGCGCATCTACTTCCAATCCTTCCGGGCGTTGGAGCTGGCCGAGCGATGCCCCCTGAAAATCGACGAGGGCTGGAATCCCCGCTCGCATGGCGTTGGACTTTGCCGCTGCCAGCGCCGGAGGGCTCTGATCGAAGCCATACAGGCGATTGCGGCAGCGCTTGCGGCCGATGCTGGCACGCGCTTCGGCCTCACGCTTAAGCTCGGCCCACAGCGCTTCATCGTGCTGAGCCCAACCGTGGAAGCCGAAGCGTATACGGTTGAGATTGGGTGCCATGTCGGCTGCCATCAGCGCGGCCTCGATCAGCAACGTACCGGCACCGCACAGCGGATCGACCAGCGGCGCACCGTCGCGCAGCCGCTGCGGCCAGCCGGCTCGGATCAGCAAGGCTGCCGCCAGATTCTCCTTGAGCGGGGCATGGCCCACGTCCCGCCGATAACCGCGCCGATGCAGGCTTTCACCGGAGAGATCTAGGCCTAAGGTGAAGCGTCCACGATGCAGGTGGGCGTACAGCCGCAGATCGGGATTTTGCAAGTCGACGCCGGGCCGCGGCAGACCCCGCGCCTGCAAGGCGTCCACTACACCATCCTTGACGGTCTGGGCGCCGAAGCGGGTATGACGAATCTGCTCACTGCGACCATGAAAATCCACCGCCAGGGTGGCATCAGGACGCAAATGTCGCGGCCAATCCACCCCGCCGACAGCCCGATGCAGCTCCTCAGGAGCTTCGACCCCCTCTTCACGCAGTAGGCAAAGCACGATGCGGTTAGCCAGTCGCGACCACAGGCAGGCACGATAGGCACCCGCCAGATCGGCGTGGAAATGGACGCCGGCCACCGTCGTTCTGTCGACCTCGGCCCCCAGCGTACGGAGCTCGTCGGCCAGCAACTCTTCCAGCCCCTTGGGGCAGGTGGCGAGAAAGGCGCGTGTTTCGCGTTGCATTAGCTCACTCATGCTGTGTTCCCGCCCCCTTCGGCCGGGCATATTCCTTTCGTTACAAATTTGTCTCGATCTTATGACGAAACATAGGTCGACAATGGCCCCCATGATGGGCTAAGAGTAGACATGGTAGCTACTGTAAAGACGCATGTGTTCACTCAGCGGGGCATCAGCCTCGCATGACCTCGCTCTGCCGTCGTTAAGGGACTGAGTAACGGCTTGGCGAATAGTGAAACGCCGGGGCGTGCATGTCGCGCGTCCCAAATTGGTACCTTTACAAGAGGTCATCCGATGAAAAGACAGAAACGTGATCGCTTCCAACGCGCCTACCTCCATGGCTACAAAGCCGGAATTTCCGGGCGCTCCCGCGACGACTGTCCCAGTCAGGATGTCAACATACGTGAATACTGGATGAGTGGTTGGCGTGAAGGTCGAGGCGACCAATGGGCCGGAATGACCGGCGTCTCCGGCATTCACAAGAATCCCATGGTGCTGTAGCCCTCTTACTCACTCACCCTTCGTCCCATCGCCACCACGTGGCGGAAAAGACAGGAGCTAAGCCCGTGCCAGGCACGGGCTTTATTCGTTCTTGGCTGCCGCTGCCGCCTTGAGATCCCGGGCGCACTCCCTCACCAACGCCGGGCCACGGTAGATGAAGCCGGAGTAGAGCTGCACCAGGTCGGCGCCAGCCTCAACCTTGGCCACTGCCGAATCTCCGCTGTCGATGCCGCCCACGCCGATGATAGGCAGTTTGGGAAGCTCGCGGCGAAGCGCCTGGATCACCCGATTGGAGGCCTCGAAGACCGGCCGCCCCGAGAGCCCGCCCTGTTCTTCCGCATGGGGCAATCCGGCCACCGCCTCTCGTGAAACCGTGGTATTGGTGGCAATCACCGCATCGATCTCGCTGCGTGCAATGCTCTCGGCCACCAGGCCTACTTCTTCGGCACTCATGTCAGGAGCGATCTTGACCGCCAGAGGAACACGTCGACCCGACGCCTGATCCAAACGGTGGCCCGCCTCGCGCAAGGTCCCCAGCAGCCTGTCCAATTGCTCTCCGAACTGCAGGTTACGCAGCCCTGGCGTATTGGGTGAGGAGATGTTGACCGTCACGTAGTGAGCGTGGGCGTGGACCTTCTCCAGGCAGATCAGATAGTCGTCCACGGCATGCTCCACCGGCGTGGTGAGGTTCTTGCCGATATTGATGCCGATCACGCCCTCGTAGCGCGCCGCCTTGACCCGCGCCACCAGATGGTCGACTCCGGCGTTGTTGAACCCCATGCGATTGATGATCGCGCCACGCTCAGGCAGACGAAACAGCCGTGGCCTGGGGTTACCCTCCTGCGGCTTGGGCGTCACGGTGCCCACCTCGACGAAGCCGAAGCCAAGCGCGCCCAGTGCATCGAGATGGTCGGCGTTCTTGTCCAGCCCGGCAGCCAGTCCGACCCGGTTGGGGAAGCGCAGCCCCATCAGCTCCACCGGATCGTCAATGTGCTCCCCAGCCATGAGCCCCACCAGTTTCAGGCGATGGGCTACGTCCAGCGCGGAGAGCGCGCGGCCATGGGCGGTTTCCGCATCGAGACGAAACAGGAACGATCGGGCAAGCGCGTACATGGCAACTCCTGGCAGGGCGATTGACGATGGCGAGTGACGAAGCGGGCGAATTATAACAGCGCCTCCGGCTCAAAACGACGAACCCCGCCATAGGCGGGGTTCACGGGGTGTCGATGAATTGCCCGGGCCGATCAGGCTTCGCCGTTGCTTTCGGCCAGGTCGACCAGCTCCCGGACAGCCACGGCAAAGAGCGGGAAGCTCGCCTGGCTGCCGCCTCTTACCTCGGCGATCAACCGACACCAGCGCTCGTGCAGCGAGGCGTGCATGGCCAACCAGTTATCGACCCGCTCATCGGGTTCGCGGCCATCCTCGGTCTTGAGCACGCTGACGGTAAGTGCCAACTGCTGGCGGTCGATGTCGTCTCGGAAGGTCTCACGCGCCTGAGCCTGCCAGCTGTCTCGAACATCGAGATTACTGACCTGCTGGATCATCCAGGGCAGCTCGAGACGGTTGCCTATCTCGAAGAAAACTTCCGCGACACGCTGCGGCTTTTCGTCGGCCTGGCGGGCCGCCTGGATGATGCCCAGCGCACCGTACAAGATTCCCGAGGCCGCCACGGTGGCCGCCAGCTCCTCGGGCACACCGGCCTCGAGCAGCTCGGCGCGCTTCTGCTCCCAGCGCTCACGCTCCTCACCGCGCAGCAGCTCGCCGATGCTTTCCTGGAGCTGAGCGACACGCGGCGCGAAGTACTCGATGGCGTCGCGGGTGGAAAGGCCCAACCGCTGACGCAGGAACCAGCGGGTGGTACGACGCATGAGGCGCATCAGGTCGACCATCATGCCGTACTGCACA
This sequence comes from Halomonas sp., assembly GCF_020832045.1. Taxonomy (GTDB): domain Bacteria; phylum Pseudomonadota; class Gammaproteobacteria; order Pseudomonadales; family Halomonadaceae; genus Halomonas. Next base: position 52,164 of record NZ_JAFIFK010000059.1, on the reverse strand, counting down.
TGACTCGGGATCTGGTTATCCAACGCCTCGATACGTTCCCACAGGCTCGCGAGCTGGAAACTGTCGCGTGAGATGACATAGGCGCGGGCAATGTCGGCCGGGCTGGCGCCGGTCGAGTCGGTCAACAGGCGTACGAAGACGATGCCCATGTGATCGACCAGATCGTTGGCCACCTGGGTGGTGACGATTTCACGCTTGAGCCGATGATCGTACATCTCGTCGCCGAAGCGCTCAGCGAGCACTCTCGGGAAGATGCGCTCGACGTACTGCTGGATATAAGGATCGTCCGGCACATCGGAAGCCAGCACATGGCCCTTGAGCACGCTCTTGGCGTAGGAGATGAGTACGGAGAGCTCCGGGTGGGTCATGCCCTGGTCACTGCCGGCACGCTCCTGGAGCTCCTCGTCCGAAGGGAGAAACTCGAGCTCGCGGTCGAGCTGGCCGGCAGCTTCCAGTTCGCTGATGAAGCGCCGATAGATGTCGATGCCATGACGCGAGAGAATCTGGGAAAGATCCAGCGCCTGGGTCTGACGATAGTTGTCGAGGATGACCAGGTCGGCCACCTCTTCTGTCATGTCGGCCAACAGCTGGTTGCGCTGCTTCTCGGTCATGTCGCCGCGCTTGACCACCTCGTCGATGAGGATCTTGATGTTGACCTCATGGTCGGAGCAATTCACGCCGCCGGCGTTGTCGATGAAGTCGGTGTTGACCAGCACCCCTCTGGCCGCTGCCTCCATGCGTCCACGCTGGGTCAGGCCCAGGTTGCCGCCTTCGCCGACCACGCGACAATTGAGTTCGCGACCGTCGATACGCAGTGCGTCGTTGGCCTTGTCGCCGACCATGGCATCGGTTTCACCGCTACCCTTGACGTAGGTACCGATGCCGCCGTTCCACAACAGGTCGACGTGAGACTTGAGCATGGCCTGTATCAGATCATTGGGTGAGAGACGGTCTTCCACGATACCGAAGACCTCCTTCATTTGCGGCGTGATGGCGATCGACTTGGCACTGCGTTTGAACACGCCGCCGCCCTCGGAGATCAGCGAGGCATCGAAATCCTCCCAGCTCGAGCGTGGCAATGCGAACAAACGCTGGCGCTCGGCAAAGGTGGCCGCCGCATCGGGCTGCGGGTCGACGAAGATATGCAGATGATTGAAGGCACCCACCAGGCGGATCTTGTCGGAGAGCAGCATGCCGTTGCCGAAAACGTCGCCGGCCATGTCGCCGATGCCCACCACGGTGAACTCCTCTTCCTGAGTATTCAGTCCGAGGTTGCGAAAGTGGCGCTTCACCGACTCCCAGGCGCCACGTGCGGTAATGCCCATCTTCTTGTGGTCGTAGCCGTTGGCTCCGCCCGAGGCAAAGGCATCGCCAAGCCAGTGGCCATAGTCGAGGGAGATTTCGTTGGCAATATCGGAAAAGGTCGCGGTTCCCTTGTCGGCCGCCACCACCAGATAGGCGTCGTCATCGTCGTGGCGTACCACGCCCTTGGGCGGCACCACCTCGCCGCCGACCAAGTTGTCGGTCACATCCAGCAGCGCACGGATGAATGTCTTGTAGCAGGCGATACCCTCTTGCAGGATCGCATCGCGATCGCCGCCCTCGGGCATGCGCTTGCAGACGAAGCCACCCTTGGCGCCCACCGGCACGATCACCGCGTTCTTGACCTGCTGCGCCTTGACCAGGCCCAGCACCTCGGTGCGGAAATCCTCGTGGCGATCCGACCAGCGCAAGCCCCCGCGGGCGACCTTGCCGCCGCGCAGGTGAACGCCCTCGATTCGCGGCGAGCAGACGAAGATCTCGTAGGCCGGGCGCGGCTTTGGCATGCCGGTGATCTGCTTGGGCTCCAGCTTGTAGGCGATGTAGTCCTTGAAGCTGCCATCGGCATTGCGCTGATAGTAGTTGGTGCGCAGCGTCGCCTGAATCATCTCCATGAAACGACGCAGCAGTTGATCGTCATTCAGGCTGGCCACCCCGTCGAGATGGCGATTGATACGCTCGATACAGGCTTCGATCTCGTCTTCGGCGGGGCGCCGGTCCGGGTCGAAACGCAGACGGAACAGCGTCACCAGCTCGCGAGTGATCTCAGGATAGTTGGTCAGCGCGGTGGCGATGTAGTCCTGGGACATACCGAAGCGGATCTGCTTCAAGTAGCGGGCATAAGCGCGCAGCATGGCCACTTCGCGCCAGTCCAGGTTGGCGGCAATCACAAGGCGATTGAAACCGTCGTTCTCGGCCTCGCCGACCCAGATACGCTTGAACGCCTCGATGAAGGGTTCGCGCATTTTCTGCAGGCTGACTTCAGTGGTGGTGTGATGCTCGAGATCGAAGTCGTGCAGCCAGTAGCGCACGTCCGGCGTGACGATTTCATACGGGCGCTCGCCGATGACGCGCAGGCCCAGGTTTTCCATGACCGGCAGAACATCGGAGAGAGGAATGGTGCGGTCCCGCTGGAACAACTTCAGATTGACGCCGCTGCCCTCTTCTTCCACCAGACGATAGAGGGACAGTGCCAGCGGCTCGCCGGCATCCAGATCCGCCAGGTGCTGCAGGTCGAATACCGCCGTGCGGGAACCGAAGTCGTCGCGATAGCTGGCCGGGAAGGCATCGCGGAAACCGTCCATCAAGCGATTGGCCCGCTCTTCACCGAAGCCTTCAACCAGCGCTTCGTGCAGTTCGTCACGCCAGCTGCGGGAGAGCTGCGCCACCTTGGCCTCGAGTCGCCTGAGGTTCACTTCGCGGGGGCTGTCACCACGAAAGCGAAGGATGAATTGGATACGTGCGAGGATCGACTCGGAGAGATAGGTATTGAAGTCGCCAAAGGTGGCGTCGAGCTCCTCGCACAGCAGGTTCTGTATACGCAGGCGCAGATCGGTGGAGAATACGTCTCGCGGCACGAATACGAGGCATGAGTGGAAGCGCCCTGAGAAATCGGTGCGCACGAACAGTCGCACGCGTCGCCGCTCGCGAATGTCGAGTATGCCGAGCGCCGTGCGGGCAAGTTCCTGGGTGTCGATCTGGAACAGGTCGTCACGGGGGTAGACTTCGAGGATCTGCAGCAGCTGCTTGCCGTTGTGACCCTTGGGATTGAAGCCGGCAATGTCCATCACCGACTTAAGCTTGCGCCGCAGCAGCGGTATGTTGCGCGGTGTCTCGTTGTAGACGCTCGAGGTGAACAGCCCGAGGAAACGATGCTCGCCGATCACCCGCCCATGTTCATCATAGCGATCGATGGAGATGTAGTCTGGGTAGGTAGGGCGATGCACGCGTGCGTGATGCGAGCTCTTGGCAAACGAGAGCAGCTGTGGCACCAGTACGAAACGGTTGTCCTCGATGCCCAGTTCGGTGCGAATACGCTCCTGGTAGCGAGGCAGGTCCAGTCGAAAAACACCGAGTTCGCTGCCGGACTCCTTGACCAGCCTGTCGCCGTCGGAACCGGACTCGATGGTGAAGGCGTCATAGCCAAGGAAGGTGAAGTTGTCGCGTGCCAGCCACTCCAGGAAAGCAACGGCTTCCTCGTGATCGCCGGGTTCGATCTGCTCGGGGCGCCCTGCCTTCAGTTCAGTGATCGCTGAACTGACGCGCTCGTTCATCGCCTCATAGTCGCCAACGGCGATACGCACGTCGCCGAGCACCTCATGCAGAGACTGCTCGATATCGGCCAGCACCTCAGGGTTGGAGTGGCGGTCGATCTCGATGGCAATCAGCGATTCGCGATGCTCCGGGGCGTCGGCATCGCGCGGCGAACCTACGCGCTGCAGGTTGTAAGTGCCGCTGCGCTCCACGGCGAGCACGGCGTTGTGGATGGCATGCACGGTGAGGCCACGGCGGTTGAGCTCGATACGCACCGAGTCAACGAGAAAAGGCATGTCCTCATGCAGCACGGCGACGAAGGTGTGGGAGGACTGCCAACCGTGCTCCTCGAAGTCGGGGTTGAACACGCGCACCTTGGGCGAAGCGTGATCGAAATTCTGGATGAAATGCCATACCGACAGTGTGGCCCCGTAGAGGTCGTCCAACCGACGGTCGGCGAGGTCCTCCAGCGGCACCGTGGCGTAGAAGTGACGCGCGAAGGCTTCCACCTCCTCGGCCCGCGCCTTCTCGAGTCGGCTATCCAGGCGTTCGCGCAGCTGCTTGAGTATTTCCTGCCGGCCAACTTCGATCGTCTCGTATTGCATCCCTCACCTCGGCTGCCTGGGGCCGTGTCTCGGCCCTGGGAAAGAATCGGCGTGACCTGCGGCCACGTGTCGGGAAGCTTACTTCAGCGCTGCGCCACACCCTATCGACTTGCCAGCCTTCTCATGGTGCATGTCGCTTGTGCATCGGCACCGAACGTTACGCTACTTGACAAACACCGCTTCCTTCAGGTGCAAGGTCATCAGGTTTCCCTCTTCTCCAGCAGCACACCGCATTCACAGTGATGGGTCCAGGGGAACTGATCGAACAAGGCGAAACGGGCAATCCGATGAGTGCGGCTCAGCGACTCGAGGTTTTGCTCCAACGTATCCGGGTTGCATGAAATATAGACGACTCGCGAGTATTCGCTCAGCTGACGGCAGCTGGCCTCGTCTAGGCCGGCCCGCGGGGGGTCCACCAGCACGGTGGAAAAGCCATAATCCTCAAGCGCCATTTCCTCGACTCGCCTGCCGCTCTTGTCGCCCTTGAGCGCAGCGGCAAACTCCTCCGCCGACATGCGCCCCACCACCGCGTTATCGATGCCGTTGGCCACCAGGTTCTGTTGCGCACTGGCGACGGAGGTGCGCGAGATCTCGGTGGCGAGCACCCGGCGGAAATTCTCGGCCAGAGCCACGGTGAAGTTGCCGTTGCCGCAGTAGAGCTCTACCAGGTCGCTCGTCTGACTGTCTCGGGTGACGTCTCGGGCCCAGGTCAGCATGGCACGGCTGACCTGGGCGTTGGGCTGGGTGAAGCTGTTTTCCACCTGCTGGTAGTGAAAGGTACGCCCTTCCACGTCCAGCCGTTCCCAGACATGGTCGCGGTCGAGCACCAGGCGCTGCTTGCGCGCCCGACCGATGAGGCTTATATCAAGGCGCTGCTGAAGTCGCCGGGCCTCTTCTTCCCATACGCTATCCAGCTGGCGGTGATAGATCAGCGTGACCAAAGCCTCTCCCGAGAGCGTGGTCAGAAACTCGACCTGGAACAGCCGCCGACGCAACACCTCGCATTCCAGCAGCGCCTCTCGCAGGCTCGGCATGAGTTCATTGATGCGCCGGCTCGCCACCGGATAGTCATCCAGCCGAATCACGCGTTTCTGCTTCGGGTCATCGGGATCGACTTCGAACATGGCGTAGTAGAGATCCTCGCCCTCGTGCCACAGGCGAAACTCGCAGCGCTGGCGATAATGGCTCGGCGGCGAGGGAAAGACTTCAAGCTCAGGCGGGGCGAAACGCTTGAATTGCTGACGAATACGCTCGCGCTTGGCCGTCAGCTGCTGGTCGTAGCGTTCGGGGTCGACAACGGGAATGGACACGGCATCTCCTGTCGTGGGCAGGATGGAAAGGGTAAAGGGAGTCAGCCGACGATCAGCAGGCGCGGTTCATCGAAGCCCAGAGTGGCCACCGCTCGAGCCAGCCTGGCGTCGGGGGCCGTGGCCAGGCTGCGATCGCGGCCGACAGCAGGCGCTGGCTCAATCGTGACTTGGGCGGTGCGCCGGGCAATGGCTTCGCTGGAGTCGATCAGGCGGACAGGCCTCGGGGCTGCGGCAACGAGACGCTCGCCGAGCAGCGGAAAATGAGTGCAGCCAAGCACCACGGTATCGAGGTCGGCGGTTTCCCAGAGCGGGGCCGTCACACGATCGATGATGGACTGGTCGGGTTGCTCTCCTGCCAGCAGACGCTCGGTCTCGTGTACCAGGGGGTCGGCGGCCACCCGCGTCACGCGACAATCGCTGGCGAAGGTTTCGATCAGCCGGTCGGTATAGGGGCGCGCTACGGTGGCACTGGTCGCCAGCAGCCCGATGTGCCGGCTACGGCTCACGGCCGCTGCAGGCTTGATCGCCGGCACGGTACCCACCACCGGCACCGACAGATGGGTACGCAGGGCATCGAGGGCCAACGTACTGGCCGTGTTACAGGCCACCACCAACACACTGCAGCCGCTGGCGGCCACGGCAGCCTGGCAAACTGCCAGGATACGTGCCACCAGCCATTCATCGGGCCGGAGTCCGTAGGGCAGCATGGCATTGTCGCAGGCATAGATGAGCGCGGCGCCGGGTAAACGGTGCCGCAAATGCGATACGACGGATAGACCGCCGACGCCGGAATCGAAGATCAGTATCGGGCCGGGCATGGCGAAACGGCGATCATGAGACTCGCTCGGCTGCTACGAAGGGACCCTATTCTAGCAGCATGCCGAGCGAGCTGAAGCCCTCGTTTCGCCAGCGGGCCTCAGGCAGCCGGCTCGGCGGTTTCTCGCAGTTCGGCGTAAAGTTCCGGATACGCCTCCTGCAGCCGCTCCAACTGGGCCGCAGCCCCCTCAGGCAGGGCCTGGGCCAGAAGCTCCAGGTCGCGATCATTGAAATGCTCGCGAATCAGCGGGAACAGCAGTTCCCGCTCATCGCGAAGATAGGTTCGATGAGCTTCGAGGTAGGCCTTGAGGTCTGCGGCAAAGCGATCCATCGGCATGACGGCATCCATCAATATCATATCGATATCGTTGGAAAGCCGAATCAGGCGCCGACGCAGCGCCTGGTAGTCGCTGGACAGCCGTTCCGTCAGGTCCCTGGTCTCGGGAGCCAGGGCCTGAAGCCGCTCCGAGCAGACACGCTCCAGGGGAACGGTGAACCCCTCCATGTAGTCGAGAATGTAATCGACGACTTCACGAACCAACTGAAAGTTGGGCCTTTCTCCGGCAGCAAGAGCCTTCTGCTTGAGCTGAAGCACGTGCAACATGCGCGCCATATTGGCATGATCCTGACGCAGCTGGGTCAGCATGGGCATGTCGAGGCCTCCTCTAACGATGAGCGGGTATAGTGTTGGAGTCGTGGGACGGGAGCAGGTTCAGTCACCCTAGACCGTTTATCCCGGTTCCGCACACCATCCAAGGTCGAATTTTCAATCAGGAAGGAGTATGCGCATGGATCTGTTCGGTCAGGCGCCTGACGAATCCGCACCGCTGGCCTACCGCATGCGTCCGCGCCACCTGGACGATTATGTCGGCCAGCAGGCGCTGGTCGGACCGGGCAAGCCGCTTCGGCGCATGGCCGAAGCCGGCAGCGTGCGCTCGATGATCCTGTGGGGCCCACCCGGTACCGGCAAGACCACTCTGGCCGAGATTCTCGCTGAACACTCCGGCGCCAGCCTGGAGCGACTCTCGGCGGTGATGGCTGGCGTCAAGGATATACGGGCCGCCGTCGATAGGGCTCGGGCCATGCAGGGTCAGGGACGCCCCACACTGCTCTTCCTCGACGAGATCCACCGCCTCAACAAGAGCCAACAGGACGCACTGCTGCCCCACGTTGAGTCAGGGCTGCTGACGCTGATCGGCGCTACCACCGAGAACCCCTCGTTCGAGGTCAATTCCGCCCTGCTATCGCGTGCTCGTGTACACGTGCTCACCTCGCTGGACGAAGGCGAGCTCGTCGAGGTGATGCAACGCGCGCTACAGGACGATGAGCGCGGCCTGGGAAAGCGCCACATCATTGCCGACGACGAGGTACTGGAAATACTCGCCCGTGCCGCCGCCGGCGACGCTCGGCGCGCCTTGGGCATGCTCGAGACCGCCTGCGACTTTACCGTGCCCGAAGGAGACGCCGAGCGCCTGCCACGTGAAGCGCTGAATGCCGCCCTTGGCCACACGGCCAGCGCCTTCGACAAGCAGGGCGATTACTATTACGACCTGCTGTCGGCGATTCACAAATCGGTGCGCTCATCGCGCCCGGATGCCGCCCTGTTGTATATCGCCCGCTTCATGCAAGGCGGGGGCGACCCACTCGACGTGGTACGTCGGCTGGCGGCTATCGCTTCGGAAGACGTGGGCAACGCCGACCCGCGCGCCTTGCCGCTGGTCATGGCAGCCTGGGACGCCTACCTGCGCCTGGGCGACTACGAGGGTCAGCGCGCCATTGCCCATGCCGCCATCCATCTTTCCATCGCCCCCAAGAGCAACGCCATCGATCAGGCCTGGAAGCGCGCCAAGGCCTACGTCGCCGCTCAACCGCGCCTGGAAGTACCCACCTATCTGCGCAACGCTCCGACCAAGCTGATGGAGTCGCTGGGGCACGGCCACGGCTATCGCTACGCGCACAATGAGCCGCAAGGCTACCCGGCCGGCAGCGCCCACGACTGTTGGCCTGAGGACTTGGCCCACGAGGCGTTCTACCGGCCCAGCGACCATGGCCAGGAGAAACGCTACGCCCAGCTGATGGCCTGGCGCGCCGAGCTGGATGCCCAGGCTGACGGCGGCGAAAGCCAATAGAATTGAAAACGCCGCCTCAAGGGCGGCGCTTTCGGGCTGGGCTTGGACTCACTGCGTATCGCGGATCACATCGGTTCCTTCGGGGATCTGAAAGGCGAAACGGCTCTCGTCGATGGCATGGTTGGTCCGCACGTCGCTGAACTCGATGACGGTTTCCTGACCGGTGCTGTCGATCATCTGCAGCGCCGCAAGCCGTTCGCTGCGGAAGGTCATCTGCAGTTCTTCGAACAGCGTATCGGGCGACTTGGGCACCAGCCGGAACGTCTCGTTACCGCCCTGCTGCTGGCGCGTGACCTCGTAGCTTTCGGTCAGCTCGCGGGCACTGCCGGAAAGCAGCAACGCCGGGGTGTGGGTAACCCGCTGGTCGAGGGCCTGAACGGTGACCTGCTCCAGGTCGGGATCGTAGAGATAGACCTCACTGCCATCCGAGATCACTTCCTGCTGATAGGGGGCGTTGACCTCCCAGCGGAATTTGCCAGGACGTGACAGCCACATCTGCCCGTTTGCCTGTTGCAGGCGCTCGCCGCTGCCATCGAGAATCAACTGCTCGAAGCGAGCCTCGTAGGTCTCCAGCGGCTCCAGCATGCGAGTCAGGCGATCGGCACCTTCACTGGCCAAGGCAGCTGCCGGCATGACAAGGGTAAGGGCCAATGCAGTCAGTGTCTTCTTAACGCTCATCATGTCTCTCCCTAACGAAGGTCCTGAATGGATCCTGTCATTCGGACCCGCTTCGCACCGGCGGGTTGCATATGCGCCGACGCTTTCATGATTGCTGCATGGTTGTCGGCGGTAACCGACGCCAGCGTCAGTTACCCACCGGTGGCGGCGCCAGCACTTCGCGGCCGCCATTGGTGCCCATCGAGGAGACCACGCCGGCCGCTTCCATGGCTTCTACCAGACGAGCGGCACGGTTGTAGCCGATCTTGAAGCGACGCTGCACTGCCGAGATAGAAGCACGTCGACTCTCGGTAACGAACTGAACCGCTTCGTCGTAGAGCGCGTCCTGCTCCGCGTCACCACCCCCTTCTCCACCGTCGGCTTCGAGCCCTGTCAGGGCATCGGCAGTAACTCCTCCGGCAAGGATTTCATCGATGTATTCCGGCTCGCCGCGACGTTTCCAATCCTCGACCACGCGGTGCACTTCGTCGTCGTCGACGAAGGCGCCGTGAACGCGGGTCGGCAACCCCGAACCAGCGGGCAGGTAGAGCATGTCACCGTGGCCCAGCAGGTTTTCGGCACCGCCCTGATCGAGAATGGTGCGCGAATCGACCTTGGACGACACCTGGAAGGCCATGCGCGTGGGAATGTTGGCCTTGATCAAGCCGGTGACCACGTCCACCGAGGGGCGCTGCGTGGCTAGAATCAGGTGGATACCGGCGGCACGGGCCTTCTGCGCCAAACGTGCGATCAGCTCTTCGACCTTCTTGCCGACGATCATGAACATGTCGGCGAATTCGTCGATCACCACCACGATATAAGGCAGCTTCTCCAGTACCGGTGGCGGTTCGTGCATCTCCCAGGGCTGGGGCTCCCACAGCGGATCGGCTACCTGAGCACCGGCGCGTTCGGCCTCATCGAGCTTGCCATTGAAGCCGGCGATGTTGCGCACCCCCATGGCTGCCATCAGCTTGTAGCGCCGCTCCATCTCGGCCACGCACCAGCGCAGGCCATTGGCCGCTTCCTTCATGTCGGTGACGACAGGCGCCAGCAGGTGCGGGATCCCGTCGTACACCGACAGCTCGAGCATCTTGGGATCGACCATGATCAGGCGCAGCTCCTGCGGAGTCGCCTTGAGCAGCATCGAGATCAGCATGGCGTTGACCCCGACCGACTTGCCCGAGCCGGTGGTTCCGGCCACCAGCAGGTGAGGCATCTTGCCCAGGTTGGCCACTACCGGGCTACCGCCGATATCCTGGCCCAGTGCCATGGTCAGCGCCGAGGCTTCCTGCTGGTAGCGGTCGGAGTCGATCACCTCGCGCAGGCGGATCATGGCCCGGTGCGGGTTGGGAATTTCGATGCCCACCGTGGGTCGTCCGGGAATCACCTCTACCACACGCACGCTCTTGACCATCAGCGAGCGCGCCAGATCCTTGGCCAGGTTGCTGATCTTGGACACTTTCACACCGGCGGCAGGCTTGATCTCGAAGCGGGTGATGACCGGGCCCGGCCACGTATTCACCACCTCGGCCTTTACGCCGTATTCGCGTAGCCGCGTCTCGAGCAGCTCGGCCATGTCGGCCAGCTGCTGTTCGGTATAGTTCTGCTGATGCGGTTCAGCCGGCGTGAGCAGACGCAGGCTGGGCAGCTCACCGTCCGGCTCCGGCATGTCGTCCAGCACGGGGCGCTGACTCTGCAGGTGCTCTACCGTCCACAGGGTTGGGCCATCGGGCTCGGCAGCCGCGGCGCGTGCCTGCTCGGCGGTAGCCAGGCGGCCCTTGTCTTCCCCTTCATCCGCTGCGTCGGCTTCGGCGGTGGACACTTTTTCGCTCGACTCACGCCAGGCACGCAGCCCCTCCGCCTGGTCGCCGTAGGCGGCTGGGCGCACGTCGGAGTCAGGCGCCGCCTGAACCGGAGAAACCGGATCGGCCGCCGTGACGTCCTCTTCCTGGATCTCGCCGTCCTCCTCGTACTCGTCACCACCGATATCGTTCCAATTCAGGCGCGGCTCTTGAGCGTCGGCAGGTTCCTGCTGAGGCTGGTCGCCCAGTCCGGGCTCGCGCCGCTTCTCCCCATGTCCCTTGTCGCGCATCGTGGCTTCACGTGTCTGGGCCGGCGGCGCCACGACGGGGTCGGCCGGCTGCATACCGGGTGGCGGCACCGCGACGGGGGCGGGCGATTCCGCTTCCTCCGTGGCCCGCAGGGGCATGGCCGCGGCGGGGGGTGGGTCGTCGTCACGGCTGGCTTTCAGTGCAGCCGCAGCAAGGGGTCGCGCGTCGTCGCCAGGCTTCGATGCCGGCGGCACGCCAGCAGGGGGCTTGGTAACGGCCGTCTCCTCCTGCCGTGCCGTGTAGGCGGCCTCGGGACGCTTTGCCGAGGGCGTACGCTCGGGCACGTCCCACGGGATATCGGTTTCACCATCGTTACCGAAGGTGGGCTCCAAGCCCGGCTCGCGCAGCGATGGTGCCTGACCGTCGGCCTTGGCATTACGGCGCTGCCAGAAACGCCAGCGGCGACGAGGCGACTCGCTTTCCTGGGCAAACGCTTCCGGCTCGTTGTCGGTCAGGTTTTCCTCCTCATCCCAATGCGGCTCATGGCGGTCACGCACCAGACCGAATGGCGAGGCTGCCCAGCGCCATAGACGCAGCATGCGATGCCCGAGCTCATCCATTACCGCCAACCAGGAGAGTCCGGTGAACAGGGGAAAGCCGCATAGCATGGCCGCGACGGCCAGCAAGCCGGTACCTCCCGACTCCACCAGCGGCACCAGCGCGCCTACCAGCCCCTCCCCTAGAATGCCCCCGGATGCGTAGGGCAATACGCTGTCGGGGCTGTAGAAATGCAGCGCACCCAGCGTGGTGGTGCCCAACAGCAGGAGTACCAGGCCACCCAGGCGCACGGCAACGGCCGTGGAGTCCCACTCGAACCGTACCCTCCGAGTGCGAATCATCCACCAGCCGGCAAAACCCAGCATGCCGGGCCACCACAGCGCGCTGGCACCGAACAGCGAGTACAGCACATCGGCCAACCAGGCGCCGAACGGTCCCATCCAGTTATCGACATCGGTTTCCGGACCGCGATGGGACCAGCCGGGATCGGCAGGCTGATAGCTGAACAGTGCCAACAGCAGGAACACGCACGCCGCCAGCAGTACGATGGTCGCCCCTTCCCGGGCCACCCCCTGCAAATGAATCGCCAAGCGTGTGGTCGGCTGCTGGGGGCTTTCCTCCGTTGCGCGCCGCGGCGCGCCCTTTTCCTTTGCACTCAACTCGCCAACCCCCTCGCACCGCATCTTAGGCGGTGCCTTTCCTTGACTTGCATGAAGCAGAATGAATTCAGCCGCCATCATACCGGTACTACCCGCCCCGGCCCAGTGCTCACGACAGTCGCTTGAGCCAAATCCTCGGCGACGGCAGACTATGGGAAATACGCTTACGAGGAGCGCCATCCGAATGCTGTCCTGGCTGCCCGCGCATCCTGTGCGTTTCCCGCCCGTCTCCGAGGCACTGCGTGAGCCCCCGGGCCTGCTGGCCGCTGGCGGTGGACTGACGCCGGAATGGCTGCTGGCCGCCTATCGCCATGGCATCTTCCCCTGGTACAGCGACGATCAACCGATTCTGTGGTGGTGCCCCAATCCACGCATGGTGCTGTTTCCCGACGAGCTTCGCATCACCCGCAGCCTGACGAAGAAGCTGCGCAACGGTGGCTTTCATGTCACCTTCGACAGGGCATTCGAAGCCGTGGTAGCCGCCTGCGCCGCCCCCCGTCAAGGCCAGCCCGGCACCTGGATCACCAAGGAGATGCATAACGCCTATATGGCGCTGCAGAGACTCGGCTACGCACGCTCGGTTGAAGTATGGCAAGCCGACGAGCTGGTCGGCGGGCTCTACGGAGTTGCCATGGGGTCCATTTTCTTCGGTGAGTCGATGTTTTCCCGCACCAGCGATGCGTCGAAGGTCGCCTTGGTCCACCTCGTTCACGCCATGCGCAGCGGTGGTGGCCGCATGATCGATTGCCAGATGCATACCCGGCACCTGGCCAATCTCGGGGCACGGGACATCGCTCGCTCAGAGTTCATCAACTATCTTGAATCATGTCTGGTGGCGCCCGGTCATGGCGATGACCACTACCCACTACCGTGCTGGGCACTGCCGGAAGACCCAACTCGCGTCCATAGCTTGACCGCTTTTACTTAGGAGGCGACCCACGTGAGCAGCAATACGCCTCGTCATCCGATCAGGGATCTGCGCTTCTTCCTGACCGTGCCTCATGCCTGCAGCTATCTCGAGGGGCACGAAGCCACGACACTGTTCCTCGACCCCCAAGAGTCCCACGGTCAAGGGGTCTACGATTCGCTTGCCCTGCTTGGCTTTCGCCGCAGCGGCCGGCACCTTTACCGGCCGCACTGCGAAGGCTGCAGCGCCTGCGTCTCGGTGCGCATACCGGTCGACGACTTTCAGCCCAGCCGCAGCCAGCGGCGAATCGCGAAACGCAATCTCGACCTGAAACTGATTGAGCGTCCTGCGCTGTTCGACCCCGAGCATTACGCCCTTTACGAACGCTACATACGCACGCGTCATTGGGACGGCGACATGTTCCCGCCAACTCGCGAGCAATACCGCACCTTCCTTACCCTGGATGAACCCTATTCGCGACTGCTCGAGTTCCGTCTGGGAGAGCGGCTCATGGCGGTAGCGGCCTTCGATCGTCTTGAACACGGGCTCTCGGCCATATACACCTTCTTCGACCCGGACGCTGATCTGGAGCGTCGGTCCTTGGGCACTTATGCCGTGCTGAGCCTGGCAAATCAGGCTTACCGCGAGGGCTTGCCCCACGTCTATCTAGGCTACTGGATCCGCGAATGCCGCAAAATGGCCTACAAGGAAGCCTACCGCCCGCTGGAAGTCCTGGAAGGGCGCCATTGGCGACGCCTGCTCCCACTGAAAACCTCGACATGACACGCCCTTCTTTGCCTTGACGCCCGGCTTGCGGCACAATATCGCGCTATCCTTGGGATGGGCGCGCCGTTCATTGGGTGCGACCGGCGCTCCGGCATGCGGCAGCCCAGGCGTAAATGCCCATAAGGGCAAGATTCATAAAGACTAACGTCATCAGCGAGGAACCGCCTATATGGCACGTGAAGACCATATCGAAATGGAAGGCGTCGTCGTCGATACCCTTCCCAATACCACCTTTCGCGTCGAGCTGGAGAACGGCCACGTCGTGACTGCCCACATTTCGGGCAAGATGCGCAAGAACTACATCCGCATTCTCACCGGCGACAAGGTCAAGGTCGAACTGACTCCCTACGATCTGACCAAGGGTCGCATCGTCTACCGCTCACGCTGAAACGCGGCAGGGTATCCGACGGCGGCGCTGCCGGCCCCGACACGACAACGCCCCGTCCGGAGACAGGGCGCTGTGCAAAGGTCGAAGCAACCCCCGAGACGTCAGGGCGCGTCGGCCATTTCCGTCTCCGTAGACAAGTGCAGCTCGCCTTCTTCCACCGTCACGTGGACTACGCCGCCATGTTCGGATAGCTCTCCGAACAAGATCAGCTCCGCCAGCGGTTTCTTGAGCTTCTCCTGGATCAGCCTTGCCATGGGCCTTGCGCCCATGCTGGGGTCGTAACCCTGCTCGGCCAGCCAGTCGCGCGCCTCCATGTCCACATCCAATTGGACCCGCTTCTCGTCGAGCTGCGCTTGCAGCTCCACCAGGAACTTGTCGACCACGCTGCGCACCACCGAAGTGGGCAGAGAGTGGAACTGGATGATGCCGTCTAGACGGTTGCGGAACTCCGGTGAGAAGGTCTTGCGGATCACCTCCATGGCATCGGTGGAATGGTCCTGGGTCTGGAAGCCGATCGAGCGGCGAGCCTGCTGCTCAGCACCGGCGTTTGAGGTCATGATCAGGATCACGTGGCGGAAGTCCGCCTCACGGCCGTTGTTGTCAGTGAGCCTACCGTGGTCCATCACCTGCAGCAGCAGGTTGAAGACTTCGGGATGAGCCTTTTCAATCTCGTCCAGCAATAACACGCAGTGCGGCTGCTTGGTGATCGCCTCGGTTAGCAGCCCGCCCTGATCGTAGCCGACGTAGCCCGGTGGGGCACCGATCAGCCGCGACACGGTATGCCGCTCCATGTATTCCGACATGTCGAAACGCACCAGCTCGATACCCATGATGCGCGAAAGCTGCCGGGCCACTTCGGTCTTGCCCACCCCGGTGGGGCCGGAGAAGAGGAAGCTGCCCACCGGCTTGTCGGGGGATTTGAGACCGGCCCGCGACAGCTTGATGGCGGCGGACAGACCGTCGATGGCCTCGTCCTGGCCGAACACGAGCATCTTGAGGTCGCGATCGAGATTCTCGAGCAGCTTGCGATCGGAGCTGGAGACGCTCTTTGGCGGGATCCGCGCAATGGACGCAACGACCGCTTCGACCTGATCGACGTCGATGGTGTCGATCCGTACCTCCGGCGGCAATAACCGCTGGTGGGCACCGGCCTCATCGATCACGTCGATGGCCTTGTCGGGAAGATGGCGGTCATTGATATAGCGGTCCGCCAGCCGCGCCGCGCTCTCCAGGGCCGCATCGGTGTACTTGAGGTGGTGATGCTCCTCGAAGCGCGAACGCAGCCCCTTGAGGATGCGAATGGTGTCATCCACCGAAGGTGCCATAACATCGACCTTCTGAAAACGACGCGCCAGTGCACGATCCTTCTCGAAGATGCCACGGAACTCCTGGAAGGTCGTGGAGCCGATGCAGCGCAACTCCCCTGAGGAGAGCAGCGGTTTGAGCAGGTTCGAGGCATCCATGACCCCACCGGATGCCGCTCCGGCGCCGATCACCGTATGAATTTCATCGATGAACAGAATCGAGTTCGGCTGCTTCTTGAGCTCCGCCAGCAGGCTCTTCAAGCGCTTCTCGAAGTCGCCGCGATACTTGGTACCTGCCAGCAGCGCACCCATATCGAGAGCGTAGACGACGGCATCGGCGATCACCTCGGGCACATCTTCTTCGACGATGCGCTTGGCCAGCCCCTCGGCGATGGCGGTCTTGCCGACACCGGCCTCACCCACCAGCAGCGGGTTGTTCTTGCGCCGCCGGGCGAGTATCTGAATCACTCGCTCGAGCTCGTGCTCACGGCCGATCAACGGATCGATCTTGCCCATCCGCGCCTGCTCGTTGAGGTTGGTAGCATAACCGGTCAGCGGGTTGGCGCTGCTCTCGCCGGCGCCCTCTTCAGCCTCCTCGGCATCGCTCGGCGACGACGAGGGACTCTGGCCATGACCTGCCACTTTGGAAATACCGTGGGCGATGTAATTCACTGCATCGACCCGCGCGACATTCTGCTGCTTGAGGAAGTAGACCGCCTGGCTCTCCTGTTCGGAGAAGATGGCGACCAGCACGTTGGCCCCTGTGACTTCGCTCTTGCCGGAGGACTGCACGTGAAAGACCGCACGCTGCAGCACACGCTGAAATCCCAGGGTTGGCTGGGTCTCGCGATCGCTCTGGTCCTCGGGAATCAGAGGGGTGGTGGAGTTGATGAAATCCTGCAGGTCGGACCGCAACTTGTCGAGGTTGGCCCCACAGGCTCGCAGCACGTCAGCCGCTGATGCATTGTCGAGCAATGCCAGCAGCAGGTGCTCCACGGTCATGAACTCGTGGCGCTTGGAGCGGGCCACGGTAAAAGCCGTGTTCAGGGTCAGTTCAAGTTCTTTGCTCAGCATGGCAGTCCCCTTCTCGCCGCATAGGGCTTGCATCGGATCTTTCGTGGTCCGGCATATTCAACATCGGGCACAAACGCTGCAGTTGCAAGTCTCTTCACTCAACGACTGCCATCTCTACCCCGTCTCGAGCAGACCGGTAGTCAGTCCGCCGCCTCGATATCGCTAAGCAACGGGTGCTGACACTCTCTTGCATATTGATTGACTTGGTGGGATTTGGTTTCCGCAATGTCGCGGGTGAAGATGCCACAGGTGGCTTTCCCTTGGGTGTGCACAGTAAGCATGATCTGCACGGCAGTCTCGCTATCCATGTGGAAGAAGCTTTGCAGCACTTCCACAACGAATTCCATGGGGGTGTAGTCGTCGTTGTGCAACAGCACCTTGAACATCGGTGGCCGTGCCACTTCCGGATCGGCAGGCTGCACGGCAAGGTCACCGTCATCCTGCTCTTCGGGACGCGGAGGCCGCGTCATGCCTGCCACGACACCGACCGACTCCCATGCGCTCGGGTCTTCATTCTCGAACATAAAAGCCACACACCATCTCGACAAGGCGACCAATTGACGTCTCAGGTTAGACGTAAACCGACCGACAGGGTTCAGGTTGATACGCAAAAGGCCCTCGTCCGCCTGGCGAACGAGGGCCCCGATGGTTTCGGCGTTCGCTTACATGTTGTCAGCGACGGCCTGACCGAACTCGGAGCACTTCAACAGCTTGGCATCGTCCATCAGGCGATGGAAGTCATAGGTGACCTCGCCCTTGGAAATCGCCTTCTCCATGCCCTGAAGCACCAGGTCGGCAGCCTCGACCCACCCCATGTGACGCAGCATCATCTCGGCGGAGAGGATCAGCGAGCCGGGATTGACCTTGTCCTGGCCGGCATACTTCGGCGCGGTGCCGTGAGTGGCTTCGAACATGGCGACGTTGTCGGACAGGTTGGCGCCCGGCGCGATGCCGATACCGCCCACTTCCGCCGCCAGAGCGTCGGAGAGGTAGTCACCGTTGAGGTTCAGCGTGGCGATGACGTCATACTCGGCCGGGCGCAGCAGGATCTGCTGGAGCATGGCGTCGGCAATGACGTCCTTGACAACGATGTTCTTGCCGGTCTTGGGGTTCTTGAACTGCATCCACGGGCCGCCGTCGAGCAGTTCGGCACCGAACTCTTCCTTGGCGATCTCGTAGCCCCAATCCTTGAAGGCACCTTCGGTGAACTTCATGATGTTGCCCTTGTGCACCAGGGTCAGCGACTCGCGGTCGTTGTCCACAGTGTACTGCAGGGCCTGGCGCACCAGACGCTTGGTACCTTCTACGGAAACGGGCTTGACGCCGATGCCGCAGTTTTCCGGGAAGCGGATATTGGTGACGCCCATCTCGTCGCGCAGGAACTTGATGACCTTGTCTGCTTCTGCGCTGCCCGCTTTCCACTCGATACCGGCATAGATGTCTTCGGAGTTCTCACGGAAGATCACCATGTCGACATCGGCAGGCTTCTTGACCGGGCTCGGCACGCCTTCGAACCAGCGCACCGGGCGCAGGCAAGTGTAGAGGTCGAGCTTCTGGCGCAGGGCCACGTTCAGAGAGCGGATGCCGCCGCCCACGGGGGTGGTCAGCGGGCCCTTGATGGAGACCACGTAGTCTTTGACGGCTTCGAGAGTCTCTTCGGGCAGCCAGGTATCGGCGTCGTAGACCTGAGTGGCCTTCTCCCCGGCGTAGACTTCCATCCATTCGATCTTGCGCTCGCCGTTGTAAGCCTTCTGCACGGCCGCATCGATAGCGATCATCATCGCTGGCGTCACGTCGACACCGATGCCATCACCCTCGATATAGGGAATGATAGGCTTGTTCGGCACGTTCAGGGTGTTGTCGGCGTTGACGGTAATCTTCTCGCCGCCTTCAGGGACGACAATTTTCTGATACCCCATTGAGAACTCCCCTGTCTGGTATGTTCAGTGGAGCGCGGAGTATAGCATCGCCCACCCAACTGGCCCATATGACCTAAGGACCCCCGTGCGCCGATCGGCACACGGGGGTCACAGGGAGCTACCGCAAGGTCACCCGTTGGCGACCATTGCCAGGGCCTCGTTCAAGGTCTTGCTCGGACGCATGACCGCTCGGGCCAGCTCAGAATCGGCATGGTAGTAGCCCTTGATGTCCACCGACTGGCCCTGCACACCATTGAGCTCTTCGAGAATGATCGCCTCGTTGGCCTCCAGGGTCTCGGCCAGGCGGCTGAACAGCGCCTTGAGCTTGGCGTCTTCGTCCTGAGCGGCCAGCTCCTTGGCCCAGTACAGAGCCAGGTAGAAGTGACTGCCCCGGTTGTCCAGCTCTCCTACCTTGCGCGAGGGCGACTTGTTATGCTCGAGGAACTGGCCGGTGGCCTTGTCCAGCGCGTCCGCCAGCAGCGCGGCGCGATCGTTGCCGAAGCGCTTGGCGAGATGCTCCAGGGAGGCGGTCAGCGCCAGGAACTCGCCGAGGCTGTCCCAGCGCAGGTGGTTTTCTTCCAGAAGCTGCTGCACGTGCTTGGGTGCTGAGCCGCCGGCCCCGGTCTCGAACATGCCGCCACCGGCCATCAGCGGCACGATGGAGAGCATCTTGGCGCTGGTGCCCAACTCCATGATCGGGAACAGGTCGGTGAGGTAGTCGCGCAGGATGTTGCCGGTCACCGAGATGGTATCGAGGCCACGGATCACGCGCTCCAGGGTATAGCGCATGGCCCGGACCTGGGACATGATCTGGATGTCGAGGCCGCTGGTGTCGTGATCCTTGAGGTAGGTCTTCACCTTCTTGATCAGTTCGTTCTCGTGCGGGCGGTAGGGGTCGAGCCAGAACACCGCCGGCATGCCGGAATCGCGGCAGCGCTCCACGGCCAGCTTGACCCAGTCGCGGATCGGCGCGTCCTTGACCTGACACATCCGCCAGATGTCGCCCTGCTCCACGTCCTGGGACAGCAGCACCTCGCCGGTTTCCAGATCGGTGATGTTGGCGACGCCGTCCGCCGGCACCTCGAAGGTCTTGTCGTGGGAGCCGTACTCCTCCGCCTTCTGCGCCATCAGGCCGACGTTGGGCACGGTGCCCATGGTGGCCGGATCGAAGGCGCCGTGCCATTTGCAGAAGTTGATCATCTCCTGGTAGATGCGCGCGAAGGTGGACTCCGGGATCACCGCCTTGACGTCCTTCATACGACCATCGGCGCCGTACATCTGGCCGCCGGAGCGGATCATGGCCGGCATGGAGGCGTCGACGATCACGTCGCTGGGGGAGTGGAAGTTGGTGATGCCACGGGCCGAATCCACCATGGCCAATTCCGGACGCTGGTCGTGGCAGGCGTGCAGGTCACGGATGACCTCCTCACGCTGGGATTCCGGCAGGGTGTCGAGCTTGTCGTAGAGATTGACCATGCCGTTGTTGACGTCGACCCCCAACTCCTCGAACAGCGCGCCGTGCTTCTCGAAGGCCTCTTTGTAGAAGATCTTGACGCAGTGACCGAAGACGATCGGATGCGAGACCTTCATCATGGTCGCCTTGACGTGCAGGGAGAACATCACCCCGGTCTTGCGCGCGTCCTCGATCTCGCGCTCGTAGAATTCGCACAGCGCCTTCTTGCTCATGAACATGCTGTCGATGATCTCGCCTGCGAGCAGCGAGACCTTGGGCTTGAGCACCACTGACTCGCCGCTCTTGGTGATCAGCTCCATCTTCACGTTGAGGGCGCGATCCAGCGTCATCGACTTCTCGCCGTGGTAGAAGTCGCCGCCGTGCATGTGCGAGACGTGGGTGCGCGAAGCCTGGCTCCACTCGCCCATCCAATGGGGATACTTGCGGGCGTACTCCTTCACCGCCTTCGGGGCACGACGATCGGAATTGCCTTCGCGCAGCACCGGGTTGACGGCACTGCCCTTGACCTTGTCGTAGCGCGTCTTGATATCTTTCTCTTCGTCGTTCTTCGGCTCGACCGGATATTCCGGCAGCTTGTAGCCCTGCCCCTGCAGCTCCTTGATCGCCGCACGTAGCTGCGGCATGGAGGCACTGATGTTAGGCAGCTTGATGATATTGGCTTCCGGCGTCTTGGCTAGGGCGCCCAGTTCGGCGAGGTGGTCCTCGACGCGCTGCTCGGCAGTAAGATAATCGGGGAACTGGGAGAGAATGCGAGCCGCCAGGGAGATGTCGCGGGTTTCCACCTCGATACCGGCGGCGTCGGTGAAGGCATCGATGATCGGCAATAGCGAGTGGGTCGCCAGCGCAGGCGCTTCGTCGGTGAAGGTGTAGATAATCTTCGGCGTTTTTGACATGGTAGCGTTGATCTCTCTGGTCGCTGCGGTAGCAATAACTGGAACGGTCGCGCGCGCTCACTATGTCTGAAACGGGGTCCCGGCGTGCTCTACCTACGGTTCTCATCTGGCGGGGAATGCGCTGGGCATCGACCCGGTGGCGGAGTCACGGCAGGCCCCGTAGCGACGAGGGCGCTCCCGGCGGCGAGCGCATTATATCAGCCGCCCCGCCTCGGCGTATGATCAATAAGGTGGACACGCCCCCACTCCCATCCCGCCTCGCTTGCCGGTAAGCTTGCCCCTATGAGCGCCATTTATCTGCTGCACAAGCCGTACCGTATGCTCTCCCAGTTCACCGATCGTCGCGGCGATGGGGAGACGCCGCGTGCGACCCTGGCAGACGTCATCGAAGTTCCAGGCATCTATGCCGCCGGGAGGCTGGACTATGATTCAGAAGGCCTGCTGCTGTTGACCGATGACGGTGACTTGATCAAGCGTATCAGCGACCCGAGCCACAAGCAGCCCAAGACCTACCGCGTACAGGTGGAAGGCATGCCCGACGAGGCGGCTCTGGCCGCGCTGCGCCAAGGCATCGAACTCAGCGATGGCATGACCCGGCC
Source organism: Halomonas sp. (assembly GCF_020832045.1). Taxonomy (GTDB): domain Bacteria; phylum Pseudomonadota; class Gammaproteobacteria; order Pseudomonadales; family Halomonadaceae; genus Halomonas. The sequence continues at coordinate 30,462 of NZ_JAFIFK010000059.1, read as the reverse complement.
GGCCAAGGTGCGCCGCCTGGAGGCGAGCGGCCTGGCGCCGCGCACGCCGCCGCTGGATCCGAAGCGACACCCACTGACGACCTGGCTGGAGCTAACCATAAGTGAAGGACGCAACCGACAGGTACGACGCATGACGGCTCACGTAGGGCACCCCACTCTACGCCTGGTGCGCGTTGCTATCGGCCCGTGGCGTCTCGAAGGGCTGCCGCCAGGTAAGTGGCGCCGCGAGATCCTGCACGCCCCGCGCAACGCGACCAGACGACCGCTACGTCGGCGGAGCAAAGGAGAGCAACGATGAGCCGCTGGCATCCGCACGTCACCGTGGCCACCGTGGTGGAGCGCGCCGGTAGTTTCCTGATGGTGGAAGAGGCGCCCAGAGGCAGCCGGACCACACTCTTCAACCAGCCCGCCGGCCATCTCGAGCCCGGCGAGAGAATCAAGGAAGCGGCACTGCGCGAACTGCGCGAGGAGACCGCCTGGCAGGTAGGCATCACCGATTACCTAGGGCTCTATGTCTACCAGGCGCCTAACGGCGAGACCTTTCACAGCCACGGCTTCTTCGGCATGGCCCTGGCCCACCTGGGCAGTCCTCTCGACCCGGACATCATCGCCACCCACTGGCTGACCCTTGACGAGGTCGAGGAGCTCGATCGCCAAGGTCGCATGCGCAGCCCACTGGTGCTGCGACGAATTCGCGACGCCTTGGCGGCGCGCTTCTATCCCATGGATACGGTGCACGAACTCTAGCCCCTCATCAGTAGCCGATACAGCGCCGGGATCACCAGCAGGGTCAGCAGTGTGGAAGCCACCAGCCCGGAGATGATCGCCCAGGCCATCGGTGGCCACAGTGTCGACTGGGTCAGGGTCAGTGGCACCAGGCCGGCTACGGTTGTCGCGGTAGTGAGCAGCACAGGCCGCGTACGTCGGGCGACTGCCGATACCACGGCTTCGCGCACCGACTCCCCCTGACGCCGATTGGCATTCATCAAATCGATCAGCACGATGGCGTTGTTGACCACGATTCCTACCAGCGCTACCACACCCAGGATGGCGGTAAAGCCGAACGGCTGGCCGGTCAACCAAAGCCCCGGCACCACGCCAATGATCGCCAGCGGTACGGTAGTCAGCACGATGAGGAGCTGGCGAAAAGAGTTGAACTGGGCAAGCAGGAACACTACCAACAGCAGCCCGCCGAACGGCAGCGTCTGAAACAGCGCAGTGTTGGCATCGCCGGCGGATTCCGCCGCTCCGCCAACGGTATAGCTGACCCCGGGCGGAAGCTTCAGCGCCTCCAGGCGCGGCAGGATCTCCCCCAGTACCCCATCGTAGGTCCAGCCATCGCCGACCTCGGCCAGTACCATGGTCATGCGGCGCAGGCCACGATGCTGAATGACGGCGGGACGCCAGGCGACTGCCACCTCGGCGATCTCTCCCAGCGGCAGCGAATCGCCGTCGGCACCGGTCAGCCGCAGCCCTTCGAGCCTTTCGATGGAAAATCGCTCACCCTCCGGCGCGCGCACCAGCAGCGGCGCCGGATCCCGTCCGGCCCGCCATGTGCTGACCTCAACCCCACGGCTGGCACCTGCCAGGGCACTGGCTACGTCACGCCGCGAGAGCCCATATTCAGCCGCGCGAGCGTCGTCGGTTTCGACCCGCAGCGTGGCCAGCCCCTCACCCAGGAGATGACGCGCATCGCGCGCCCCTTCTGCCTCACGCACCACGCTGAGAATCCGCCCTACGGCATCGGATAGCTCTGCGCGATCCTCACCGAATACGCGGATTTCCACCGGCGCTTGCAACGGTGGTCCCTGCCCCAGCCTACGTGCCACCACTTCGGCTTCGGGTAGCCACTCCGGCGCTACGGCTCGAACCCAAGCCATCAGCCCCGGCAGGTCATCGGCGCGGTCGGCTTCCACTACTAGACGTGCCAGGTGCGACTGGCGAGGCTGCTCGACAAGGTTGTAATAGAAGCGCGGGCCACTGAAGCCGACGAAGCGGTGCACCGCACGCACCGTCGGTCGGGCCGCCAGCTCAGCGGCCAGCACTTCGGCCTGGTAGGCGGTGTAATCGAGGTGAGTGCCCTCGGGAAAGTTGAGGTCGACGACCAGCTGGTTGCGGTCCGTATCGGGGAAGAAGTCATGATTGAGCAGCGGCAACATGACGAGGGAACCCGCCAGCAGCAGGCCCGCCCCTGCCAGCACGGCAAGCGGCCAGCGTACGGCGAGCCGACCGATACGTTGGCCTGCCGCCTGGAGCCGTTCACGACGAGCCCCAACCCTCGGCCTGAGAATGCTGGCCGCAAACACCGGCGTCACGAAGACGGCATAAAAATAGCTCACCGTCAGAGTCAGCATCACCATGATGGGGATGGCGCGAGTGAAGTCGGCGGTGTTGCCGCTAGAGAGCAGCAGCGGTACGAAAGCGGCCAGCGTGGTGCCGGTCGCGGCCAGCAGCGGCGTGGCGAGCTCCTTCACCGAGAGAGTCACAGCCTGATTAGCCGATCGCCCCTGGTCGCGGTGGTACTGGATGTTCTCGACCATGACGATGGCATTGTCCACCAGCATACCAAGTGCAATCACCATGCCCGCCACGGCAATCTGGTGCAGTACGCCACCGCCCATGGCGTAGACGGCCAAGGAGGAGAAGGTCACCAGCGGTACGATCACCATCACCGCCAGCCCCAGCCGAATTCCCATGGCCAGAAAAAGCAGCAGACCGAGAATGCCAATGCCCAACAGCAGCGAGAACCCCAGCTCCGCCAGGCGTCGCTCGACCCAATACGGCTGGTAGAATGTCTCTTCGATAGCCAAGGGAGCGTAGGCCGGGCGCAGCTCATCGACCAGTGACCGCAGCTGTTCGCCGAAACGCACGGCGTTGACCCGATCATTGGAGAGCACCAGACCCAAAGCGACCGCCGGCCGGCCATCGTGCCACATGCGCGCAGCAGCGGGTTGGACCGGCTCAAGACTGATATCGGCCAGCTCGCCCAGCGGTATCAGCTCACCTCGCCGGGTTTGTATCGGAGTGGCGGCGAGCTCCTCCAACGAAGCGAACTCGGTGTGAGGATCGAGCACCAGTGAACGTCCACCGACCGCCAACGTGCCCCCGGGAGAGGTCAGATTTCTCACGGCGAGCTGATCGCCAAGCGCACGGGCATCGAGGCCGGTCAGTTCGGCGAGCGCATCGTCCCAACCGATCACCACTTGCTCGCCCGGATCGGCGAGCAGGTCGATGCGAGCAATCTGATTGAGGCGGAACAGGTCGCGGCGTAGACGCTTGGCCGCCTCGCGCAGCTCCAGGACGTCATCGGATCCGGTTACCGACAGCACGATACCATGGGTATCGGAATCGCGATCGCTGATCTCGGCTTCGCCCACGCCCTCGGGAAACTGGCGAGTCGCCCGACTCACGGCAATGCGAACCCGTTCCCAGGCAGCATCGGTATCGTAGACGTGTTCGTGCATCTCGATGGTGACATGGGCCACACCGAGGCGTGCCGTACCGATGATGTCGTTGACCTCTTCGACCTGGGCCAACTCCTCTTCCAGCGGATTGAGCACCAGCCGCTCGACCTGCTCCGGTTCCGCACCAGGGTAAGGCACCAGCACCTGACCGAAGCGGTAAGGAAAGAAAGGGTCTTCCTGGCGATCCATCGTGGCCCAGGCTGCCAAGCCAAGCACGGCCAGCAGCAGCGTGACGGTAAGGATCAGACGCTTGTGACGCAGCGAGGCGAGCAGCCAGCTCATGGCAGCACCCTCACCCGCATACCATCTTCCAGGCGCCCCTGACCAGCCGTCACCACTCTATCGTCCGGCCCCAGCGCCTCTGCGCTGACCGATACCCAACCGCCGTTGAGTCGACCTGGCGTCACCGGAACACGTCGAACCGTGTCGTCTTGGGTCAACGCCAGCACATAGGGCGCACTGCCGGCGGGATCGACCACCGCCATCAGTGGTACCTGCATGACCGAAGGCCCATTGAGCATGAGCTGCACCCGCACCGCTTCACCCAATGCCGGAGCGGGCGTGGCGTCGATGACGACGATGACCGGAGCCATGGCCTCACCCGCACGCCCGATGTGAGCAACCCTTCCTGGGAAACGCTGTGCACCGAACGCCGGAACGACGCTCACCTGCTGTCCCGACTCGAGACGTGCGGCAAGACTGGCAGGAACGCGGATCGCCACCTCCCGCTCGGCGATACCGGCCAGCTGAACGATAGGCTGACCGGCCGTCACGAAATCGCCGGGTTCGACCTTGAGGTCGGTCACCTCAGCGGCGAACGGAGCGCGCAGCACCAGCTCATCGTGCTGGGCCCTGGCTTCATCGCGCTGCGCCAGCGCTTGCTCGCGAGCTTGGGCCAGGGCCTCGCGTTCTGCGCGCAGCCTATCCAGCTCCTCCTCTGCACTAAGGTTGCGCTCGCGCAAGAGGCGGGCACGTTCCACGTCTCGCCCGAGTCGGCTCAAGTTGGCATCGAGCTCTCGCACGCGGGCCTCGGCGGCAGCGAGTGCCGGAGCCAGAGCCGGATTGTGCAGGATAGCCAATGGTTCACCCCGCTCGACCCGCTGGCCGTGGACCACGTGCCGGTCACGCAGGACGCCACCATGTAGAAAAGCGGGAGCAGCACGCTCGCGGGCCCTCACCACGCCGGGGAGTTGGTATCTCGACTCGTCCTCGGCCAGACGAACAGTCTCACTGCGCACACTGGGCAGCAGCTGTTCGACGCGTTCCTCCTGCGCCGGCGCCCTGTCACAGCCCATCAGCGCCCCCGCCGACAGCATCAGCAAAAGCGCCAGACCCGCTCTCCCCGCTTGCTTCACCCCTCCCTTTTGCCGTTCATGCCCTTCTCGCCAACCCCTCCTCATCTCACCATCCTCTGTCGATTCGCACCGGTCCCATAAACTGGCCGACCGGTCAGTTATTGATGTAAAAAAACGCTTACTCACGAGGCACTACCCCTTCCATGAAGATCTTCAGGAAGTCCTCCAAAAACGCCTCGTCAGAGCCCATGCCCGGCCAGTTCTCGTGATGGCACTTCGCCTCGAACCACTGGGTACAGGTCATCACGAAGATGGCGATGACATGGGTGGGATTGATGTCCTGACGCAGCAGACCGCGCTCCTGGGTCTGGCGCACCCACTCGGCTCCCGCGCCGACGAGCTGATTGTCGAGGTCACTGCAATGGGAGTCCCCCTCCAGGTGAGTCCAGGCAAACAGCCGCACCACCCCGGGGTTATCACGCAGAAAGTTGAAGTAGGCCACCACCGAACTGCGCAGTAACTCTGCGTTCGGCTCTCCGGCCTCTTCCAGCATGGCCATCTGGGCGGTGAAATAGCGTTCGAAGGCGCGATTCTTGACCGCCTCCCACAGCTGCTCCTTGCTGCCGAAATGGTGGTGAATCAGGCTCTTGGTAACTCCCGCCGAGCGCGCCAGCGCGCTCAGCTTGACGGCAGAGAACCCCAGCTCGACAAACAGGGTTTCCGCCGCGTCGAGAATACGCGTGCGGGTCAGCTCAGGGTCACGGGTCTGGATTCGTTGGCTCATGAGGCGACCATAGCGCTAACTGGCCGGCCGGTCAATTGTCTGCGTTACGCCTACGACGCCCTCAGCTGATGAAGCGCCGCTGCAACATGGGGTATAATCCCCGCCCATTTGCGACCCACTCAACCCGAGAGCGCCCATGACCGCCACCTCAGGCAAGGTGATCGTCGGCATGTCCGGCGGCGTCGACTCTTCCGTTTCCGCTCTGCTGCTCATGGAGCAGGGTTATCAGGTCGAAGGCCTGTTCATGAAGAACTGGGACGAGGACGACGGCACCGAGTACTGTACCGCCAAGGCCGACCTGGCGGACGCCCAGGCCGTGTGCGAAAAGCTCGGCATCAAACTGCATAGCGCCAATTTTGCTGCGGAATACTGGGACAACGTGTTCGAGCACTTCCTGGCCGAGTACAAGGCCGGCCGCACGCCTAATCCCGATATCCTGTGCAACCGCGAAATCAAGTTCAAGGTGTTCCTAGAATATGCCGAGATGCTCGGGGCCGAGAAGATCGCCACCGGCCATTACGTCCGTGGCGGCGTGCGCCACGGGCGCCCACGCCTGCTCAAGGGCATCGATGTCAATAAGGATCAGAGCTACTTCCTGCACGCCGTGCCGGAGGCTGCCATCGCCCGCACCCTGTTCCCCGTCGGGGAGTTGGAAAAGCCGGAAGTGCGCGCCATTGCCGAGCGCCACGGCCTGGCCACGGCACGCAAGAAGGATTCCACCGGCATCTGCTTCATCGGCGAGCGCCGCTTTCGCGACTTCCTGCAGCAATACCTGCCCGCCCAGCCGGGCACCATCGAAACGCCGGAAGGCGAGGTGATCGGCGAGCACATGGGGCTGATGTATTACACCTTGGGTCAGCGTCAGGGGCTCGGAATCGGCGGACTGGCCAACCACCCCGAGGCGCCGTGGTACGTGGCGGAAAAGGACCTCGAACGCAACGTGCTGGTCGCCGTTCAGGGCAAGCACCACCCGCTTCTCTATACCGACTCGCTGGCAACCGAGGCGATGGACTGGGTGGCAGGTGAGCCGCCCGCCCCCGAAGGTCGCTTTACCGCCAAGACCCGCTATCGCCAAAGCGACGTGCCCTGTACGGTGCACACACGAGAAGACGGCGGCGTGGAGGTGCGCTTCGATGAGCCCCAGCGCGCCGTCACCCCGGGCCAATCGCTGGTACTCTACGATGGCGATATCTGCCTCGGAGGCGGCGTGATCCGCGCTATCTGGAACGCCACGGAGACCGGCACATGAACACCACCCCCATTCATCGTGTCCCTGACTCCGCCAATACACGCCAAGCCCTGGCGTTGGCCGGCGTGTTTCAGGCCGCCAGCCTGGTCGACGAACTGGCCCGCACCGGCCAGATCGAGCCGCGTCCATGGGAAACCCTGATACGCGCCACCCTGGATACCAACCCCGAAAGCTTCGAGGCGATCTACGGCGGCCATCCCAACAACCTGCGTCGAGGCCTCGATGTGCTCGAGGCAGTCGTGGGCCGCAAGCAGGCCAACCCGGCGGTGCTGCGCTACGGCTTCTCACTGCTGCTGTTGATGAGCAAGCTACGCAGTGACGACGCCATGATGGCCGACCTGGGGCAGCACCTGACCCGCATCCAGGGTCAGGCCGAACACTTCGGCGCCACCCACGAGAACGTCATTGCCAGCCTAGGCGAGGCCTACCAGGAGACGCTCTCGACGCTCAAGACGCGCATCGTGGTACAGGGCGATCCTTCGATGCTGCAGAGCCGCATGATGCCCGAGCGAGTGCGCGCCATCCTGCTCGCCGGCATCCGCTTCGCCCTGCTCTGGCACCAGCAGGGAGGCCGGCGCTGGAAGCTGGTCTTCCAGCGCGGCGCCCTGAAGAAAGCCCTGGATCAGTTGGGCTGAGACCCTTTGGCCAATCCGCCTTCCGTTCACGCCTTCCACCTACACGTATTGGATAAACGACCATGCAAGCCGCTTCTCTGCCCCTCACCGCACTCACCGCCCTCTCTCCTGTCGACGGTCGCTATGGCAACAAGGCCGAGGCACTGCGCGAGCACTTCAGCGAGTTCGGGCTGATCCGCGCTCGTGTGGTCGTCGAGGTCCGCTGGCTCCAGCGTCTTGCCGAGCAAGGCGGCATCGTCGAGGTGCCCCCCCTTTCGGCCGAGGCTACCGCTTTCCTTGAGGCCATGCTCCGTGACTTCTCCCTGGCCGACGCCGAGCGCATCAAGGAGATCGAGCGCACCACCAATCATGACGTCAAGGCGGTGGAGTACTTCATCAAGGAAAAGATCGCCGAACAGCCGGAACTGCACTCGATCACCGAGTTCGTGCACTTCGCCTGCACCAGCGAAGACATCAACAACCTCTCCTATGGCGTGATGCTGGCTGACGGCCTCAAGACCCTGTTGCCGGTGATGCATCAGGTCACCGAAGAGATCGCCAAGCTGGCCCATGAACACGCTGCCCAGCCGATGCTCTCGCGCACCCACGGCCAGACCGCAAGCCCCACCACCCTGGGCAAGGAGATGGCCAACGTCGCCTACCGTCTGCGTCGCCAGCTCAAGGCGATCGAAAGCGTCGAGATCCTGGGCAAGATCAACGGCGCAGTGGGCAACTACAACGCTCATCTGGCGACCTACCCGGAATTGGACTGGGAAGCGAATGCGCGCACTTTCGTCGAGGGCCTGGGGCTGACCTTCAACCCCTATACCACGCAGATCGAGCCCCACGATTACATCGCCGAGCTGTTCGATGCGTTCTGCCGCTTCAATACCGTGCTGATCGATTTCGATCGCGACGTCTGGGGCTACATCTCGCTGGGCTACTTCAAGCAGAAGACCGTCGAGGGTGAGATCGGCTCCTCGACCATGCCGCACAAGGTCAATCCCATCGACTTCGAGAACTCCGAAGGCAACCTGGGCCTGGCCAACGCCATGCTGGGTCATCTGGCCCAAAAGCTGCCGATCTCACGCTGGCAGCGCGATCTCACCGACTCCACGGTGCTGCGTAACCTCGGCGTGGGCCTGGCCTACGGCCTTATCGCCTACCATGCCGCCCTCAAGGGGATCTCCAAGCTCGAGGCCAACCCGGCACGCCTGGCCGAGGACCTCGATGCCAGTTGGGAAGTGCTCGCCGAGCCGATCCAGACGGTCATGCGTCGCTACGGCATCGAGAAGCCCTATGAGAAGCTCAAGGAACTGACCCGTGGCAAGCGCATCGATCAGGCCGGTTTCGCCGCTTTCATCGATACGCTAGAACTGCCGGGCGAGGTCAAGACGGAACTCAAGGCGCTGTCCCCGGCCACTTATATCGGCAACGCCGAGGCCCAGGCCCGCCGGCTCTGAGAGACGCAAAATCGTCGCAGGAGAGAACGATGGTCAAGCTGACCAAGATTTATACGCGCACCGGTGACAAAGGCGATACCGGCCTCGGCGACGGCAGCCGCGTGGCCAAGCACGACCTGCGCGTGGAAGCCTTCGGCAGCGTGGACGAAGCCAACGCCACCCTCGGGCTGGCTCAGCTCCACGCCGAGGGTGAACTGCACGAGGTCCTGGCCCGGGTACAGAACGACCTGTTCGATGTTGGCGCCGACTTGTGCACGCCCGAGCAGGAGGCGCCCGAGTACCCGCCACTGCGAGTCACGGCGACACAGGTGGAGTATCTCGAGGCGAGAATCGATGCTTATAACGCCGAACTCGCCACGCTGCGCTCCTTCATCCTGCCCGGTGGCAGCCCGCTTGCCGCTCACCTGCACCTGGCACGCACCGTAACCCGCCGCGCCGAGCGCATGGTCACGGCACTGATGGCCGAACAGCCGCTCAACCCCGAGGTGCTGCGCTATCTCAACCGCCTCTCCGACCTGCTGTTCGTCCTCGCCCGCCGTGCCAACGGCAACGGCGAGCGCGACGTGCTCTGGGTACCCGGCGCCAACCGCTGAGCCTCAGGCGTCGCGATACGCTACCATTACTCTTTTATCCCGCAGGGCCGTCAATCGCCCTGCGATTCTTCGTGCTTCTGTCGGATAGCGAGACACCATGCCAAGCGACGCCCCCCTCAGCCTGCTGGGCGGCCTTACCGCCGCCGAGTTCCTGCGCGACTACTGGCAGCGCAAACCGCTGCTGATTCGCGGCGCCTTTGCCGATTTCGAGAGCCCCCTCGACCCCGACGAACTGGCCGGGCTTGCCTGCGAAGAGGGCGTGGAGGCCCGCCTGGTAGAAGAGGACGGCCCTGACGGTCCTTGGCAGGTCAGCCACGGCCCCTTCGACGAGGCCATCTTCAGCGAGCTGCCGGAGCGCGACTGGACCCTGCTGGTGCAGGCCGTGGACCACTATGTCCCCGAGGTGGCCGAACTGCTCGACCAATTCGACTTCCTGCCCCGCTGGCGGCTCGACGACATCATGATCAGCTACGCTCCCCCTGGCGGCAGCGTCGGCCCTCACGTCGACCAGTACGATGTATTCCTGATCCAGGGCCTTGGCCGGCGGCGCTGGCAACTCGGCGGCAAGGTGTCCGATGACGCCCCCATTCTGACCGGTATCGATTTGCGTATTCTCGAGCGTTTCGACGTGGAATCTGACGACGACTGGATATTGGAGCCCGGCGACATGCTCTACCTGCCGCCGGGCTGGGCGCATCATGGCGTCAGCCAATCCGATGACTGCATGACCTACTCGGTGGGCTTTCGCGCCCCTTCGGCCGATGAGGCGATCACCTCCTATGCGGACTACCTGGGCGAGCAGTTACCCGCTTCGCGTCGCTACGGCGATGCCGGCATGACACCGCCTACCGACCCGGCGGAGCTCGATGACGACGCCCTCGAGCGCATGCGCGAACTCATTCTCGCCACGCTCGACGATCCGACTCAACTGGCACAGTGGTTCGGTCGTGTGATGACCCAGCCCAAATACGTCGACCAGCTGGCACCCAGCGAGACCCCTACCGACGTCGACGAGCTTGTCGCTTTACTACAGGATGGCGAGGAATTGCTGCGCAGCGCCGGTTCGCGCTTCGCCTGGCGTATGCTCGACGCAACGCATGCCACGCTGTTCGCTGACGGTGACGGCTTCCACTGCGCGCCAGCGCTAGCGCGCGCAGTGGCCGGCAACGCGGCCCTGGATGCCGCCTTGCTGAGGCATGAAGGTGCCACCGAACTGCTGGCGGCTCTGGTCGATGCAGGCACGCTGGCCTGGCCGGAGGAAGAGGAGGAATGACAGCATGACGGAGCGTGTCGATATTCGCGAAGGGAGCTGGGAAGAACTTGGCGAGCTCGCCAGCGACATACGCCGTGTGGTGTTCATCGAGGAGCAGCGCGTACCGCTTTCAGAGGAGTGGGACGGCCGCGACCCTGAGTGCCGGCATTTCCTTGCCCTGCGCCAAGGAACACCGCTGGGCACCGCACGGCTGCTCCCCGACGGGCATATCGGTCGCGTCGCCGTACTGCATGAAGCACGTGGGCTGGGCATCGGTGCGGCGCTGATGCAGGCCGCCATCGCCACGGCACGCCGCCTGGGTCATCCGCAGGTCGAGCTCGCTGCCCAGACCCACGCCCTCGCCTTTTATGAAAACCTTGGTTTCGTCGCTTTCGGCGACGTCTTCATGGATGCCGGCATACCGCACCGCAACATGCGCCTCTCATTGAACGTCTAAACCTCTCTCCCGCAGTTTCAAGGGCGAAATTCGACTACAGGAATCATAGGGCTTCTCCTGCTCTTGTAGTCGAACTACAACGCTACCTCCCCCCAAGTGATGATTGTGAAGTGCAGGCATCATGCGGCATAGTGATACCAAGCCGGCATTAAAACGACCGTTCGATGACACTCGAAAAGCCACGAGTTCAAGAACCGTTTTCGTGCCGGGGTAGATTCGACCAAGGCCGTAGAGACAAGCAGTTCGTAGTGGTTGAATCTGACACTAATTCGCACGTGCAGCATAACCGGTCAGCCCGGACGATGCCGCAAGCAAGCGACCGACGACCCCACCTGATCGGAAGGATGGCAAACATGTCATACAAAGACGACATCAAGGCACTGGCTCAACTGCGTGAAGCCCAGCAAGGCAAATGGGCCAGCATCAGCCCCGAAAATGCCGCCCGCATGCGTGCCCAGAACCGTTTCAAAACCGGTCTGGACATCGCTCGCTACACCGCCAAGATCATGCGCGAAGACATGGCCGCCTACGATGCCGACAGTGCTCAGTACACCCAGTCGCTGGGTTGCTGGCACGGCTTCATCGGCCAGCAGAAGCTGATTTCGATCAAGAAGCACTTCGGCACCACCAAGCGTCGCTACCTCTACCTCTCTGGCTGGATGGTCGCTGCCCTGCGCTCCGAGTTCGGCCCGCTGCCCGACCAGTCCATGCATGAGAAAACCTCCGTCTCGAGCCTGATCGGCGAGCTCTACACCTTCCTGCGCCAAGCCGATGCCTGGGAACTGAACCACCTGTTCCGCGACCTGGAAGAAGCCCAGAAGGCCGGCGACAAGGCGAAAGCCGAAGAGCTGATCGCCAAGATCGACAACCACGAGACCCATGTGGTGCCGATCATTGCCGACATCGACGCCGGTTTCGGCAACGCCGAGGCCACCTACCTGCTGGCCAAACAGATGATCGAAGCGGGTGCCTGCTGTATCCAGCTCGAGAACCAGGTATCCGACGAGAAGCAGTGCGGCCACCAGGATGGTAAGGTCACCGTCCCCCATGAAGACTTCCTGGCCAAGATCAATGCCGTTCGCTACGCCTTCCTCGAACTCGGCGTGGATGACGGCGTGATCGTCGCCCGTACCGACTCCCTGGGCGCCGGCCTGACACAGAAGATCGCCGTGACCAAGGAGCCGGGCGACCTGGGTGACCAGTACAACAGCTTCCTCGACGGCGACGAGATCACCTCGGCCTCCGACATCGACAACGGCGATGTGGTCATCAAGCAGAACGGCAAGCTGGTCAAGGTCAAGCGCCTGGCTTCCGGTCTCTTTCAGTTCAAACCCGGCACCGGCGAAGACCGCGTGGTACTGGACTGTATTACCAGCCTGCAGAATGGCGCCGACCTGTTGTGGATCGAAACCGAAAAGCCCCACGTCGGCCAGATCGCCAGCATGGTCAACCGTATCCGTGAAGTGGTGCCGGACGCCAAGCTGGTCTACAACAACTCGCCCTCCTTCAACTGGACCCTGAATTTCCGCCAGCAGGTGTTCGATGCCTGGCAGAAGGAAGGCAAGGACGTGTCCGCCTACGATCGCGCCAGCCTGATGAGCGCCGAGTACGACAATACCGAGCTTGGTCAACTGGCCGACGAGTGGACCCGCAACTTCCAGCGCGACGCCGCACGTGAAGCCGGGATCTTCCACCACCTGATCACACTGCCGACCTATCACACTGCCGCCCTGTCCACCGACAACCTAGCCAAGGGCTACTTCGGCGACGAAGGCATGCTGGCTTACGTGGCTGGCGTGCAGCGCCGCGAGATCCGCGAAGGCATCGCCACCGTCAAGCACCAGGACATGGCCGGCTCCAACATCGGCGATGACCACAAGGAGTTCTTCCACGGCGAAGCGGCACTCAAGGCCGGTGGCAAGGACAACACCATGAACCAGTTCGGCTGACATGGCGAAACGGTAGAACGACTGGAACCCTTGGGAGGCCTTGTGCCTCCCTTTTTTCTTGTCCCTTTGCCGATAGCCATCGATAATCCCAGCCCGTCAGGCTCCCGTTGCAGCTCGACCGCCTGTCGTACCAGCAGCTTGCATTTTCTTTACCCGGTTTAAACTCGTATGGAGCGGCACTTACGCAGCCTTGTACTGGTCAAACGCAGCATGAGTCGCTAAGCTGATTAGCAAACAGTGTTTCCCTAAAAATGGCATGGACGATTTTGACCCTGACATCGACTTGCCCACAGGAGGTGTACATGAAGCGTCTTCTTCCCTTGCTGGCTATCGGTATGTTGACCCTGGCTGGCTGTGCCAACACCTCGACCATGGGCGGCAACGTATACCGTGGCACTCAGGCCGGGACTGCCCAGACCGTGACGTTCGGCAACATCACCGCACTGCGACAAGTGCAGATCCAGGCGGACAGCCGCATGGGCGGCATTGTGGGTACCGGTGGTGGCGCCGTGGTTGGCGGCATGCTCGGCCGTCAAGTGGGCGGCGGCTCCGGCCGGCAGCTAGCAACGGCAGCTGGTGTGATCGGCGGTGCCGTGGCGGGTAGCGCCATTGAGGACTCAACCAACCGGGTACGCGCCTGGGAGATGGAAATTCGCCGCGACGACGGCCAGAACGTGGTGGTCGTGCAGCGCGCCGATCAGGCATTCCAGGTCGGGCAGCGCGTACGCATCATCGGCAGCGGTGCCAACGTGACCGTCGCCCCCTACTGAGTTGCAATCCTCTCCACCCGGTTGACTGCATTATCCAACCTGAGCACAAAACGAGGGCCCGCGGTATCGACCGCGGGCCCTCGTCGTTATAGCGCTGCCGGTAGAATCGATCCGGCATCGGCCCAGGGCATCCCCCCAGGGAGCCCTGCGCCTCTAATACGATCAGTGGAAGTTGGTTCTGCCCATCGCCCAGTCAGCCAGCTTTTTGACGACAAAAGCCAGGATGGCAATGATGATCAGTGTCAGCAGCATGTCGATGGGACGCACTAGCGCGGTGGCTCCCAGCACGGCAAGCGCCACGCCCCAGACCCAGCGATTTTCGTCATCGCTTTTGAGGACACGGGGAACCACCTTGTTCAAACCGGCACTTACGGCCGTCTCCCACGTCTTGATGCAGAAGAACAGAATCAGGGCAAAGGCAATCAGCCAGATCACGATTTCGGTCATGGGCTCGCTCCATTATGAGTCGATAACGGTGGGTAGGAAAAAATGATCCCGCTAGGGTAGCCGCGAGGCCCTACTGGCGCAACTCAACCAAAGGGCGTGAACGAAGTTCAGGGAGTGTCAGCCAAAACTGAAAATACCGCATGCACCCTGACAGCCAGGGCGTCGCACGTTACCATGGGGAGTACATGCACTCACCGAAAGGTTCATCAATGCAGATTGCGCAGAATTCTGTTGTCGCGTTTCACTACACCCTGACCAACGATGCAGGTGAGGTGCTGGACAGCTCGGAAGGACGTCAACCGCTCACGTATCTTCACGGCGCCGGAAACATCATTCCCGGGCTGGAAAAGCAGCTTGAAGGCCGCGAAGCCGGCGAGAAGCTCAACGTCACCGTCTCGCCCGAGGAAGGCTATGGCGAAGTGCAGCCTCAACTGGTGCAGGAAGTTCCGCGTGATTCGTTCCAGGGCGTCGAGGCCGTAGAGCCCGGCATGCAATTTCAGGCCCAGACCCAGGGTGGCCCGCTGATGGTTACCGTCACCAAGGTGGAAGGCGATACCGTCACCGTCGACGGCAACCATCCGCTGGCCGGGCAGAAGCTCAACTTCGACGTCGAGATCGCCCAGGTACGTGAAGCCAGCCAGGACGAGATCGAGCACGGCCACGTGCACGGTGAAGGCGGCGTCGAGCACTGACTCAACGCTTCCCGACCCGCAGACTCCCTGCAAAGGGGCAGCCTCTGGCTGCCCCTTTTGTCGTTCATGAACGGGCCTCGAAGCGTCGCAGCGTGCGGTAGCCGCCCCATAACCGCGTGACCGTGGTGATGAGGCAGGCTGCGCCGAACAACACGGCCAGCAGGGGAAAATGGCCCGGCAGCAAGCAGAACAGCACGAAAGCGAGGATGGTTTCCGTGCCCTCGGTCAAACCATGCAAGTAGTAGAACGCCTTGCGCTGAAATCGCGGCCGCTCGAGGCCGTGCCGGCCCGCCATGATGGCAAAGGCAAGAAATGACGTCCCGGTACCGATGAAAGCGAACAGCAGGAAAGCGGCTGCCAAGGCATTGGCTGTAGGGTCGGCCAAGGCGAACCCCAGTACTACCGCAGCGTAGAAGACGAAGTCGAGTCCGATATCCAGGAAGCCCCCGGCATCGCTAGCGGAATCCGTCAAACGAGCCAGGGCGCCATCCACGCCGTCGCCCAGGCGGTTGAGCAGAATCGTCACCAGTGCGGCCAGATAGAGCTCCAGCGCCAGCAGCGGCAGGCTGAGCATACCGATGCCGAAGGAGACAAGCGTCACCTGATCGGGACGAACCCCCCAGCGCTGCATTTGCTTCGCCACGAGTTGCAACGGTGCCTGAGTCAGCGGCATGGTCCAGCGGTCAAGCATCCTTGCTCCTCCTCTCAGACGACGTTTCTGACGGCGCCTCGGCCGCCACGCTCCGACGGGCCCCTCGCCGCCAGGCGAAGTAGCGCGCCAGCCAGTGCAGCAACCGCTCGGGCTTGTGGGCATTCTTCCATACGCCGGCCGTGGCCTTGGCCGCCTCGGACCAGGTGGGATACGGATGCACCGTTCCCAACAGCTTGTTCAGACCGATACCGTGTGTCATCGCCAGGGTGAACTCGGCCAGCAGCTCGCCGGCCCCCTGCCCCACCACGCTGGCACCGAGAATACGGTCCCGGCCCGGCACCGTCAGCACCTTGACGAATCCCTCGGTACGCCCCTCGGTAATGGCCCGGTCCAGCTCGGCGAGTGAATAACGCGTTACCTCGAATTCGATGCCCTGGCGGCGAGCCTCGCGCTCGCTGAGGCCGACCCGCGCCACCTCGGGGTCGGTGTAGGTCACCGCCGGCAGCGCCCGATAGCTGACCCGAAAGCGCTTGAGCTCACCGAACAGCGCGTTCACCGTCGCGTGCCAGGCCTGGTGAGCGCTGGCATGGGTCAATTGGAACGGCCCGGCCACGTCGCCGCAGGCCCAGACGTTGGGGAGTACACTCTGCAGGCTTTCATTCACCGCCAGTGTGCCGTCCTCGCGTGTCTCTACCCCCAGTGCTTCGAGCCCCATCCCCGCCACATTGGCCTGGCGTCCCACTGCCACCAGCAACCGGTCGAAGGGCAGCCGCCTCGTCTCGACCTCGCCAGAGGCAAGGCGCCGTTCGACCTCGAGCACATGTCCTTCCAGTTCGTCAGCAGCCGTGACGCGTATCGCACACGTTTCCAACCACACTGACACGCCCTCCCTCTCGAGCCGCAGGCGCAGCAGTTCGGCAGCATCGAGGTCCTCGCGGGGTAGCAGCTGTACCCCCGCCTCCACCAGGTCCACCCGGCTACCCAGGCGGGCAAAGCTCTGGCCCAGTTCGCAGCCAATCGGCCCACCACCCAGCACCACCAACCGCTCGGGCAGACTGTCGAGTTGCCATAGATTTTCCGAAGTGAGCACCTCTATGGCCTCGAGGCCGGGCAAGAATGGCACCTTCGGCCTCGCCCCGCTGGCAATGATGACGTGCCGTGTGGTGAGCAGCTGCGTTGCCTCTTCGGCCGTGACCCGCACTCGCCATGGGTCTTGCAAGAAGGCCTCACCGGCCACTACATCGACCCCGAGCCCCTCGTATCGCTCACGGCTGTCATGGGGTTCAATCTCACGAACGGCGCGATGCACATGAGCCATGACGGCCTGGAAATCGATTCGCGGCTCACCCGCTTCGATACCGTAGCGTTGCGAACCGCGAATCTCCTCGGCTATCCGAGCCGCATGGATCAACGCCTTGGACGGCACGCAGCCGGTGTTCAGGCAGTCGCCGCCCAGGCGATCACGCTCCACCAAGGCCACTTTGGCCTTGACCGCCGCTGCGATGTAGCTGGCCAC
This sequence comes from Halomonas sp., assembly GCF_020832045.1. GTDB lineage: Bacteria > Pseudomonadota > Gammaproteobacteria > Pseudomonadales > Halomonadaceae > Halomonas. The sequence goes on along the minus strand of NZ_JAFIFK010000059.1, from coordinate 13,265 downwards.
CAGGCCCGCCGAGCCGCCGCCAATCACCACGATATCGTAATCGAAGCGTGTCGGGCGTGAATGACGCCGCGCCAGCCGGCGACGCTTGATAAAAGCGACCAGCCCACGCGCCAACCATGGAAAAAGGCCGATCAGCACAAACGAGCCGATCAGCCCAGGAGAGAGAATATCCCCCAGCGACTGCAGGTTGCCAAGCTCGCGCCCGGCATTCACGAACACCGCCGTGCCCGGCAGCATGCCCAGTTGGCTGACCCAATAGAAGGTCAACAGGCGCATGCGAGTGAGGCCCATCACCAGATTGATGACGAAGAAGGGGAACAGAGGGATCAGGCGCAGAGTAAAGAGATAGAAGGCCCCTTCGCGACGAATACCGGCATTGATACGCTCGAGCTGGGGCGCAAAGCGCCTTTCGAGCGGCGTACGCGCCAATGTTCTGGCTATCAGGGCTGCCAGGGTAGCACCCAGCGTACTGGCAAAAGAGATGATCAGCAGTCCCCAGCCAAAGCCGAACAGCGCCCCGCCGAGCACCGTCAACAACGTGGCACCGGGCAGTGAGAGTGCCGCCATGAGCACGTAGAGCGCAAAGAAACCGCCCACGACCATGACCGGCTCCTCAGTCAGCCAGGCCTGAAAGCGCGCCTGTTCGGCCTGCAGGTTGGCCAGTGTCAGCAGCTCGTCTGCACCGCTGAGAAAATATCCGCCCACGGTGAGGATCAGCACGAAGACAAGCAACAAACGACGGCGCGTCACGAAAGACTCCCGACTTGAAGTAGATTAAACAGAGGTTATACGGAACCTGAGTCGCGTAACAGCTTCAAACCTTACAGTCCGCAGAGGAACAACACGAGGCAATCCGACATGATCAGAATGCGACATAGCCTACTGAGCGGGTTGATACCGCTGGTACTGCTGGTTTTGCCCTTGGGAAAAAGCATGGCGAGCAGCGAAACCGCCTCTGCCGTATTCGGCGGCGGTTGCTTCTGGTGCGTGGAGGAGGCTTTCGACAAGGTAGAGGGCGTGGTGGCGACCACATCCGGCTTCAGCGGTGGGCACGTGGAAAACCCCACTTACCAGGACGTAGTCAACGGCACGACCGGTCACGCCGAGGTGGTACTGGTGGAGTACGACCCTTCGGCGGTGAACTACGCCACGCTTCTGCATGTATTCTGGCGCAACATCGACCCCTTTGCCGTCGATCGCCAGTTCTGCGACGTGGGCGAGGCCTATCGCAGCGCGATCTTCTACTCGAGCGATGCCGAAAGGGAGCTGGCCGAGGCCAGCCTGGATGAGGTGGCGGGGCGATTCGACGACCCCATCGCCACCCAAGTTGCTCCCTTCGAAGCTTTCTACCCCGCCGAGGAATACCATCAGGACTACTATCGCAAGAATCCGGTGCGCTACAACTATTACAAGGCGGCCTGCGGTCGCGAGCGCCGCCTGGAGCAGATATGGGGCGACGAGGCCGGGGGGCTAGCGCACCAGTGGTAGCCTTTCGAAGCCACGCTCACCGCGCCACAGCCAGAGGGCGATGGCGAGAGTCAGGCTGAGCAGCAGCCAGGAGCCGATCGCCACGCCGAACCAGCCGCCCCGCTGCCAGAACGGCTCCAGCCACAGGCTGCCGAGGCTCGCTCCCAGGTAATAGAAGACCAGATAGAGCGCTGATGCACTGCCCCTCGCCCGCTCCGCCTGCCGGCTGACCCAGCTCGAGGCCATGGAGTGGGCCAGAAAGAAACCCACGGCATTGACGGTCAAGCCGGTAATGATCCAGGCCAGGGAATCGGCCAGCGTCAGTAAGGTACCGCTCATCAGGATGAGTATGCCCAGCGTCATGCAGGCCGGCTGACTCAAGTGTCGCGTCAGCCGGCCGGAAAGTGCGGAGCTCAAAGTGCCGCCCAGGTAAGTGAGGAAGATCATTCCCAGCCAGCGCGCGCTCAAGCCGAAGGGCTCCTCGGCCAGGCGGAAGGTGATATAGCTGTACTGGTTGATGAAGATGAGGAAATTGATACCGCCCAGCAAATAGGCCGCCAGCAGCAGCGGATGGCGCAGGTGGCCACTCAGATCGGCCAGTGCGCCGCGCAGCTCGAAGCGACGCGGCTTGAACTGTCGTGGCGCTGGCAGAAGCCTCCAGAACAGCGCCACCCCGACCAGCGTCACTACTCCCACGACGAGGAAACCGGCACTGGCACCGCCGATTTCACCGACGCCTCCCCCAATCAGACGCCCACCTATGCCGCCCAGCGTATTGGCCCCGATGTAGAGCCCGACGGCCGCCATCAATGCCGGTCGATCGAATTCATCGCCCATCCAGGCAATGGCCACTGCCGGCAGCCCGCCGAGTACGAATCCTTGAACCAGGCGCAGCGCCAACAGAGACTCGAAATTGGGTGCAAAGGCCAGACCCAGGGAGCACAGCCCGGTTAGCAGCAGTGTCACTCGCATGATAGCGCCACGTCCGATGGCATCGGACAGCGGGCCGAATACCAGCAGCGCCGCTGCCAACGCCAGCGTAGCGACCGACATGATCAGGCTGACCCCCAGCGTCGAGACGCCGTACGCCTGGCGCAGATCGGGCAGCAATGGCTGTGGCGCATACAGGTTGACGAACACCAGAATGGAACCGAGACAGAGTGCCAGGGTGGCACGCCACCAGGCGCGGGAGCGAGCGACGATCATGCACGAATCCTGAGTGGAAAGGCTTGGCCACCATGATCCGCCATGCCTTATGATAAGCCAAACAGAATAAAAAGATCGTATCTATCTCTTTATCTTATCAAGGACTCTTTATGGCCTTGCCTTTCGATCTGCGCGCGCTACGCGTCTTCATCACGGTCGCCGACCGGGCCGGCTTCAGCGCCGCCGCCCGCGAGCTGCATGTGGCCCAGTCCGCCGTCAGCCAGACCATCGCCAACCTCGAGCGACAGCTGGAACTGACTCTTCTACACCGTCACGAACGACGCATTGCCTTGACGCCTGAGGGTGAAGCGCTTTATGCCCACGCGCGCGATCTGTTAGAGCGTGCCGAGAGCGCCCATCTGGCCATGCGGGAACTCCACGGGTTGGTAAAAGGCGAGGTACGAATCGGCATTCCTTCGATGTTAGGCTCTTATTACTTCCCGCCGCTGCTGATGGGTTTCAAGGCGCAGCACCCCGGCATACGCCTCACCGTGGTAGAGGCTGGTGCGAGGCGGCTGCAGCGCATGATTGCCGCTGGCGAGCTGGATCTAGGCGTGGTGATCGACGATGAAGAGAGCCATCACCTGGAGCGGCGTCGGTTACTGCGTGAGGAGATGGTAGTGTGCGTGTCACGCACCCATAACTTTGCCGGCCGTAGCAGCGTGACGGCGGAAGAGTTCTTTCAAGAGCCGCTGGTGCTGTTCCAGGACGGCTATTTTCATCGCGAGTTCGTCGATGCGCTGTCGCGGGAAACCGGGCTTAATGCCAACGTCGCCTTTCAGTCGAACCTGATACCACTGACCAAGGCGATCGTGCGCCAAGGCTTCGGTATCACCACCTTCCTACGCCGGGTGGTCGACGAACCCGAGCTCGCCGCGGTTTCCTTCGCCAACCCAGCCTGGCTCGAGCTGTCGCTGGCCTGGGCGCGAGGCGCTTACCTGTCGCGGGCAGAAAGCGCCTTTGTCGATTACGTCATCGCACAGCGCGAGGTCTTGTAACTCGACCCGCTATTGGCGCTTGCCGCGCTGAATCTCAGCCTTCGTCCGTGGCGGTGACACGCTGCGCCAAGGTGGTCGGCTCCAGCGTACGCCGGGCCTGCCAGTAGTAGCGCTGCCAATAGCTGTTATCGAGCTCGGAGAGCATCACACCCTGGGACGTGGAGGCGTGCAGGAAGTAGCCGTCGCCAACATAGATGCCGACGTGGTCGTAACGCCCCGGCGGCCGGAAGAACACCAGATCGCCGACCTGAAGCTCGTCGCGGGAAATCTGCGTGCCCTGGCGTACCTGTTCACCAGTGGAGCGTGGCAGCTGCAGGCGGAAGGTTTCACTGAACACCGTCTGCACCAGCGCCGAGCAGTCGATTCCGCTACGACCGGTGCCGCCGATTCTGTAGGGTGTGCCCGCCCAGCGTTCGTGTTGAGCCAGCAGCGCTTCGCGAACCAGCTCGGGCGGTGGGTTGTGCAGGCTGCTGACGCGTAGAATGGGGTTATCTACCGGCGACATCATCGGGTTGTGGGAAGACGACATACCAGGCAGCTGTCGTGCAAAGTAATCGTCCGGTGCCTCCATGGCCTTTTTCGAAGTGCCGGCACAGCCGGACAACAACGCCAACAATATACCGAGCACAGCAATACGACTCGATCTCGTGGCAACCATCTTGCGTGGTCCTCGTTCCCTGAACCGCGCGCAGGCTCGGGTCGAGCAAAAGCCCTACCTGAAAACCCGAGAGGATCGCTGTGGTAGTGGTGCCTGGCCTCGCTGCTGCCCGTACCACTGCCAAAGCGGCCTTGCGCCGGCTCGCAATTGTTCTTCGTCAAGCCCCACGAACAGGGGCTGCATCTCTAAACCCGCTGACTATAAACCACACTTCCTGACGAGGGCGAGTACTAATGTAGCGTTTTGACATCACCTGGTAACGTATCGATATGCATGGGTGCCCAGTGCCTGGCTCTCGCGCCCGGAAAGTCCAGGCTCGCCCAAGGACCCGCCAGGGGCGGCGCGCCGGAAAGCCAGGCGACGAGAGCCTGACGAAAGCTGGCCAGGAAGGCTTCTCGCTCGGGTGTTTCGCCCATGAAGAACGAGAAACCGGTGTAGAGGCCAGTGGCATAGGCTTCCCAGCTGCCGTAGTGGGTGGCTGCCAGGGCATGGGCACGCTCGAGCACGCTGCTGAAAGCTTCTCCGTCGAGCCAGCCCAGCTGGCGCCCGGCAATGGCCAGGTCGACCGCCTGGGCCACGTCCCACGCCGTCATGTCCAGATCGTTGCAGCCATCGGTATCGTCGCGTACCCGCTGCAAGCGCAGCAGGTGGGTGCGATCCTCCTCACTGCAGTCGCCGCTATCAAGCATCGCAATCTCCGATGCCAGCCGCTGCTTATTCAGGGTATAGGGTGCGTAATTGATCAGATACTCCTGACGATCGCCCGCCTCGAGCAGAAAATCGAGGAACTCGCTCAGCTCACGCTGCCCATGCAGGCCGTAATGGCCGTCAATCCACTCACGGATCGACACCGCCTCGCGCTCGCTTTCGACATGCGGCTCGCTCCAGGCGGCATTGTTGAGCGGCCCCACCAAGGCCATTGCCGTAAAGCGGGAAAGACTCGGACGCGGCCCGGGCTCCTGCCACTGAGATGCACGCCAGTCCAGCCAATGAAATGGGCTGCCAGGATCCTCGAGGTGCCAGCGTATCTCGTTGACCAGCGGCGGATGCTCTCCCTCAGGGAGCAACACCTCCCACTGTGCCCAGGCCTCGAGCAGGCGCCGGGCGTCCGGGTAGAACCGACACAGGGTGCCACGCAGGGCATCGGCGAGAGCCGCCAGCGCCTGGGAGTCGAACGCCTCGCTGTCCATGGCCATCTGAAGATAGAAGGCGTACTTCTCGGCCATGTGGATGGTAGCCGCGTGGCGACTACCCTTCTTCAGCGCCTCGAGCGCAGCGCGGTCTGAGGATGCGGGGCGGCCAAACGGCGTCTCGGCGCCAGGCAAGGCGGCATGGGCGGCATCTGCAGCCAGCTGATTGAGGTGATGCGCTTGTGCGGGTAGCCAGTAACGCGTCAAGGCTTCCACGCCCTCATCGGGATGCAGGCCGAGAGTCTCTTCGAGATAGCGTAACGCCTCGTCGCGCCTCTCCTTGGAGACCCCGATGGCTACCCCTTGGCGCATGCCGTACTCGGGCTCACGAACCGAAGCGATTGCCAACACCCAGTGCCTGGCCGATTGCCGCCAGGCCTTGATCGATTTCCGCGAGGCCTCGCGCTCTTCTTCATCGAGCAGCTGCGGCAACGGCACCCGCCAAGGGCTGACCGAAGCATTCAGCAAGAGCTCCCAGTCACGCTGCATGTCGCTCAGCCGGTCACGCCCTTCGAACAGGCTACAGCCCCGCTGATAGGCACGTGCCAGCGCCGTCCAATCACTATAGCGGCGCGTTATCAGATCGGCGGCATGGGTGGCCAATGCCTGGGCCTCGGCGACCTCAAGCCATCCGGCGCAGGCACCGGCCCAAGCCAGATCGACCAATCGCAGCCAGTCCCAGGCCGCCCACTCCAGCGGCTCGCCGCGCTCCACAAAAGCCAGCAACACACGGCCGTAGTCTCCCTCGGCCGCCTCGAGTCCGGCCAGCCAATCCTGCCGCTCCGCGCTGGAAGCCGCCAACAGGCGAGCCGCATCGAGATCCCAGCCCTGCCGATGGCCGTAGCCGGCCAGCCACAGCAGGCTCTGAACCAGGTCGTCGCGCCCCTGCAGCTGCCAGAAGCGACCCATCCATTCGATGACGTCGGGCCAATCCATCTCGCCGGGGGGAACATCCAGTATCGGTGAAAAAGCCGCCCTCAGGCGCCACACCCCTTCATCCGGTGCATTGGGCCAAAGCGCCAGGCTAGCGTCATTACGCTGGTGGGCGACCCACTCGGATACGGCCCCCCAGGTAACGCCTTCGCCATCGCGCTCGAGCGCCGCCAAGGCTTCACAGGCGTCACAAAAGCCATCGTCGCCACGTACCCAGCCCTCACTACTCTTGGCGTGCCGCAGCGCCTCGAGCCAGGCATCGAGATTGGCGTGGCGGCTGGTGATCTCCTCGGCCAGCCGCACCAGCCAGCTGCGCAGGCGCGGCTGGCTGAGCCAGTTGGCCGACCCAGCCAGAGCGATCAGCTCAAGAGACGACAATAGACGAGCAGGATCGGCCGTCTCCGTACCGAAGGCTTCGATCAGCCGCCAGCCCAGTTCACCGCGATCGGTAACGCCCAGCGCATGCAGCCTGGCACTGGCCACGTGGGCCTCGATCATGTCGGGCTCGGGCTCGAAAGCCCAGTCACACAGGACCAGCTGCTGAGCCCACCAGGCGGAAAGGGGATCGACCAAGTCTCACCTCGACGTTCTAACTGCATAAGGGGTGGCTAAGGCCACCCGAACCGGCGCTTAGTGTAGCGGAAAGCGTCGCGCGCGCCGATGACCTGGCAGAGGAAAAAAGCGTGTCTCGCCCCTCTTCGGCTCTTGGCTGGGCGTTTTAAATAATGCACACTCACGAAACAAGATAATCAACACCGGAGACTCCATGTCCCTCCCTGACGACATCTTCAGCGACAAGGCGTATATCAATGGTCAGTGGCGCGACGCCGAACGGCGCTTCACCGTGACCAATCCCACCAACGGCGAGACACTAGCCAGCGTGCCTGACCTCACTGCAGACGATGCTCGGGAAGCCGTAGCGGCAGCGGAAGCGGCCTGGCCGGCCTGGCGGCGTCAAACCGTGAAGCATCGCTCAGCCCTGCTCCGCACCTGGTTCGACGCCATCATGGCCCACCAGGAGTCGCTGGCCCGTCTGATGACACTCGAGCAAGGCAAGCCGCTGGCGGAATCCCGCGGCGAGGTGGCTTATGGCGCTTCTTTCGTGGAGTTCTATGCCGAGCAGGCCAAGCGCATGGCCGGCGAGACCCTGCCGAGCCACGGCGTCGACAAGCGCATCCTGGTATTTCGCGAACCGATAGGCGTGGTGGCGGCGATCACGCCGTGGAATTTCCCACTGGCTATGATCACGCGCAAGTGCGCGCCCGCCCTGGCCGCAGGCTGCCCGGTGGTGATCAAGCCTGCCGAGGCCACGCCGCTGACCGCGCTCGCCCTGGCCAAGCTCGCCGAGGATGTCGGCTTCCCTGCCGGGGTGCTCAACGTGATCACCGCAAGCCGTCCCGCCGAGATCGGCGAAGTGCTGACCACCGACCCAAGAGTACGCAAGGTCTCCTTCACCGGTTCCACTGCGGTAGGCAAACGTCTGCTCGCCCAGTGTGCCGGCACGGTAAAGAAAGCGTCCATGGAGCTCGGCGGCAACGCGCCCTTCATCGTTTTCGACGACGCCGATCTGGACGCTGCCGTGGAGGGCGCAGTGGCATCGAAATATCGCAATTCGGGCCAAACCTGCGTCTGCACCAACCGCCTACTGGTTCAGGACGGCGTCTACGACACCTTCGTCGAAAAACTCGCCACCCGCGTGGCCAAGCTCAAGGTCGGCGACGGCCTCGAGGATGGCGTGGTCCAGGGCCCGCTGATCAATCAGGCGGCGGTCGACAAAGTGCAGTCCCACATCGCCGATGCCCTGGAGAAAGGCGGGCGGCTGGTGTGCGGTGGCAAGCCCCACGCCTTGGGCGGCACCTTCTTCCAACCGACGGTGGTGGCCGATGTCACCGACGAGATGCGTGTGGCACGCGAGGAAACCTTCGGCCCGCTGGCGCCGGTATTTCGCTTCGAAACCGATGAGCAGGCCGTCGCCATGGCCAATGCTACCGAATTCGGCTTGGCGGCCTATTTCTACGCTCGCGACTACCGCCGGATCTGGCATGTGATGGAGGGGCTCGAATATGGCATGGTGGCCGTCAACGAGGGAATTCTCTCCACCGAGCTTGCGCCCTTCGGCGGCGTCAAGGAGTCGGGGCTGGGCCGTGAGGGCTCACACCACGGCCTGGATGAATTCACTGAACTAAAATACGTTTGTGTCGGCGGCTTGTGATCGCCAGCAGTGTCTTTCCAAGGAGGTAGACAAATGAACAACGCACAGCTCAACGAACTCAAGCAGCGCTATGTCGCCAACGGCGCCGCCAGCCCCGCCACCCAGTTCGCCGATCGCGCCGAGAACGCACTGATCTGGGACGCCGACGGCAACCGCATCATCGATTTCGCCGGCGGCATCGGCGTGCTCAATATCGGCCATCGCCACCCCAAGGTGGTGGAAGCCGTCAAGGCGCAGCTCGACCGCGTCATGCATACCTGCCAGACCGTGATGCCCTATGACGGCTATGTGAAGGTAGCCGAGCGCCTGAGCCAGATCACACCCGTTCGCGGCCACGCCAAGGTGATGCTGGCCAATTCCGGCGCCGAAGCACTGGAAAATGCGGTGAAGATTGCCCGTGCCGCCACCGGCAAGAACAACGTGATCTGCTTCGACGGCGGCTACCACGGCCGCACGTTCATGACCATGGCCATGAACGGCAAGGTCGCGCCCTACGCCACTGACTTCGGCACCATGCCGGGCAACGTCTTCCGCGCCCCCTACCCTGTTCCTTATCACGGGGTCAGCGAAGACGAGGCGCTGCGCGGCCTCAGGATGACCCTCAAGACTGACGCCAACCCCCGCGATACCGCCGCCATCGTGCTCGAGCCGGTGCTCGGCGAGGGCGGTTTCTACCCAGCACCGGCCAGCTTCCTCAAGGCCATTCGCGAGATCTGCGACGAGCACGGCATGCTGATGATCGTCGACGAAGTGCAGTCGGGCTTCGGTCGGACCGGCAAGATGTTCGCCATCGAACACAGCGGCGTCGAGCCGGACATCATCACCATGGCCAAGAGCATGGCCGCTGGCATGCCGATTTCCGCCGTGGTAGGCACCGACCGGGTGATGGATGCTTCCGGGGGCAACTCTCTGGGCGGCACCTACACCGGCAACCCGCTCTCTTGCGCCGCCACCCTGGCCGTGCTTGACGTCTTCGAGGAGGAGAACATTCTCGAGAAAAGCCAGGCGCTGGGGGACAAGCTGGCCAAACGCTTCTCCCAGTGGCAGAGCGATTTCGACTGCGTCGACAATGGCCGCACCATGGGCTCCATGGCAGCCATCGACCTGGTGTCTGACAAGGCCAAGCACACGCCGAATGCCGACCTTGCCGCCGCGCTGTGCAAGAAGGCCCGAGAAAAGGGGCTGATTCTGCTCTCCTGCGGGCTATACGGCAACACCATCCGTTTCCTGATGCCGGTCACCATCGAGGACGAGATACTCGAAGAGGGCCTGGAAATTGTCGAAGCCGCTCTCAAGGAACTGGTCGGCAGCAAGGCCACCGCCTGAGCACCGCTCAACGAAAAAGCGCCTGCCGAAGGCAGGCGCTTTCTTGTAGGGACGAGTCTAGGCGAAACAGGCCATCAGGCCGGCATATCGTTCGCCTTGGCATCGCGCGACCACACCCGATGCTGTCCCATGGCATCACGCAACGCGGTGAATACATCGTCCACCGCCGCGCCTGTCAGCACGCCCTCTTCGCCGGTGGGAACTCCCGCCGCGTCCAGTAACACCTGGCCGTCACCCACGGCGGCAATGGCCTTGAGGTGTTTGTAGGCTTCCTGCACGTAATAGCGTCCAAGCCCCGACTGTGCCAGCGCATCAACGCTATCGCTGCCACCGGGCACGATAACCGCATCCACCGCCACCGAAGGCATGCCGTTGAGCATGGCATCGGGCGTGACGCTCTTGCCACCGGTAGCCTTTACCGGCGCCATGCTGGGAGCGATGACCAAGCCCTCGGCTCCTTCCGCCTCGAGCTTCTTCTTGAGCGTCTCGACCTGATCGGCATCGACGCCGTCGGCGGCCAGGATCGCCACCTTGCGGAACTGGATGTTGCCTGGCAGGCGGGCCATCAGGCTCAAGGCGGGCGATTCGAGCTGGGTGCTCTTGCCCAGCTGCTCGGGTACTGCAGGTTTCTCGGTAGGCGCCTCGATGCCATGTTCCTCACCTACTCGGCGCGCCAGCTCAAGGTCGATGTTGGGGAGTATCTCCTTGATCACTCGCTCGCGGATCCAGGGCCGCTGAACCTTGGACAGTTCGAAGGTATAGGCCGCGATGATGTGCTCCTTCTCCACCTCGGTCTGGCTGTTCCAGAACAGCGTGGCCTGGGAGTAGTGGTCGCCGAACGAAGGGCTGCGGGCACGTACCTTGTGTGCGTCGATGCGCTCGTAATAGGACTCGAAGCCGCCGTTTTCAGGCCCCGCCGGGGTCTCAGTGGGCCAGCCGTCATCGATCGAGTTGGGCTCATAGGAAGCCTGACCCTTGTTGATGGTCTGGCGGTGCATGGAGTCGCGCTGATTGTTGTGCACCGGACAGACCGGCTGGTTGATGGGGAGCTCGTTGAAGTTGGGCCCACCCAGGCGCAGCATCTGGGTATCAAGATAGGAAAACAGCCGACCCTGTAACAGCGGGTCGTTGCTGAAATCAATCCCCGGCACGATATGGGCGGGATTGAAGGCCACCTGCTCGGTCTCGGCGAAAAAATTATCCGGATTGCGGTTGAGCACCATTTTGCCGATGGGGATGACCGGCACCAGCTCCTCGGGAATGAGCTTGGTGGGGTCGAGCAGATCGAAGTCGAACTTGTGCTCGTCCTCTTCCTCGATGACCTGAATGCCGAACTCATATTCGAGAAAGTCGCCGTTCTCGATATCCTCCCACATCATGCGGCGATTGAAATCGGGGTCGCGGCCCCACAGCTTTTGCGCTTCGTCCCAGATCAGCGAACAGGTGCCGGCCAGGGGCTTCCAGTGGAACTTGACGAAGCGCGATGTACCCAGCCTGTCGATCAGTCGGAAGGTGTGCACGCCGAAACCTTCCATGTTGCGATAGTGGCGCGGGAAGGCGCGGTCGGACATGGTCCACAGCACCATGTGAGTCGACTCGGGCATCAGCGAGACGAAGTCCCAGAAGGTGTCATGAGCCGATTGCCCCTGGGGGATTTCATTATGCGGCTCTGGCTTCACCGCATGAACGAAGTCGGGAAACTTGATCGCATCCTGGATGAAGAACACCGGCATGTTATTGGCCACCAGGTCCCAGTTGCCCTCGTCGGTATAGAACTTGGTGGCGAATCCGCGCACGTCGCGTACCGTGTCGTTGGAACCGCGCGCGCCCTGAACCGTGGAGAAGCGCACGAATACCGGCGTCTTCTTGGATGCATCCTGAAACACCCCTGCTTTGGAGTACTGAGCGGCATTCTCGTAAGGCTGGAAGTAACCGTGCGCCGCGGCTCCGCGGGCATGCACGATTCGCTCCGGAATGCGTTCGTTGTCGAAATGGTTGAGCTTCTCGCGGAAGATGAAGTCCTCGAGCAGCGTCGGTCCCCGTTCGCCCACCTTCAGCGAATTATGGTTGTCGGCAATACGCGCACCATGATTGGTCCGCAGGTCGTGCCCCGTGGCATCGCTACGATATTTTTCCAGGGCTTCGGACTTGCTGTGTTCGGTCGTCTTGAAGTCCGTGTCGTTGGGCTTGCCACTGTTTGAGGTGGTGTGGGGGTTCTTCGCCATGCTCGAGCTCCTTTAGGCGTGTCGGTCCGTCCATATCTGCATCAAGCGATGCTCTGCCATGGCCTATTGGCTCTGCGCAGATCTTCTAGCATCGACATTCAAGGTAGCTTCGCCTGGCGGAGTCGCCAATCAGCCAAGACTATCGGAACAAAAGAAAACATTTATCGGCTCAAGCCCACACCCTTGCCTGCCGATAATGCAAACGACGAGACGAAGCGGCACTGCACCGCGAAACATGAAAAACGAGGAACGAGCTGATGAAAAGGATGACCGCCACCGGCCTGGTCGCCACCCTGTGCCTGCTTGGCACGGCACACACGCATGCCCAGGAGCCCCGTCTGACCCTGGGAGCCGTTGCCGGCACCACCGGCGTGGGCGCGGACGTGTCGTGGCGCTTCAGCGAACGGCTGGGCGTCTCTGCCCGCTATACGGGTGGGCTCGATTGGAGCACCGACTACAGCACCGACGACGTTCATTACGACGGCGATATCAGCCTAGCGGCAGGCAAGCTGACGCTGGACTACTATCCCTTCGCCAGCGGCTTCTTCCTCAGTGCCGGTGTGATGCTGCCGGACATGGATGCCGACGTGGTAGGTCGCCCGCGCAATGACAGCTACGAGTTCAACGGACGTGACTACGACGCCGAACTCCTGGGCACCCTGAACGGCACTCTGACCCTCGCAGATGGCGTACAGCCTTACGCCGGTCTGGGCTGGCGCCAGTCGCATCGCAGCGGCTTCGGCTTCTTCACGGAAGTCGGTGTAATGGCCACCGACGTCAATGTGTCGCTCAGCACATCGGAGGGCTTTGAGAACCTCGACAACCCGTTTTCCGCTCAGCTACGCAGCGATATCCGCCAGGAGGAGCGTCGACTCGAGGACGAAGCCAAGAAATGGCCGGTCTACCCGGTGGCCGTCATCGGTGTGAGCTATACCTTCTAACCTTCATCTGCGCACGAACCTACGGCACACATGAATCGGGCCCGGCGCCACCCCCGGCCGAAGCCCATTTAACATACAGGCTAAGCATTGCGGACCATGGAAATGATAC
>NZ_JAFIFK010000056.1 GCF_020832045.1 Halomonas sp. | reverse complement strand
CGAATCGCGTTCTCGTCCACGCCCATGCAGCCGGTGACGATCACCTTGCCGTTCTCGGCAATGGCCTCGCCGATGGCATCCAGCGATTCGGCCTTGGCGCTGTCGATGAAGCCGCAGGTGTTGACTACCACCACATCGGCGTCGTCGTAACTGGGCACGATCTCGTAGCCGTCGGTACGCAGCTGAGTCAGGATTCGCTCGGAATCCACCAGCGCCTTGGGGCAACCCAGTGAGACGAAACCGACCTTGGGTGTGGACATGCAGAACCTCTTGGATAAAGCTGGAACCATCCTGTTTCAGAAAAGGCTGAATCAAGTATGGCCCGATGTCGGGCAGGGCAGTTACCCTGCGGATGAAGGCGAGCCATTTTAGTGTAAAGGGAACCGCATGGCCACGATCGAACACAGTGCAATTCTCCCGGCACCGCCGGAACGAGTCTTCGCCCTGCTGGAGCGGGTCGAGGATTTCGTCGACTACTCCGATCTGATCGAACGGATCGAGCCCCTTGGCGATGAGCGCTATCGCTGGCACGTACATGCCGTGGGTATGGACTGGACCTTCGATGTGGCCATTACCGAAAACCGGCCGCCCGAAGTCTTGGCGTGGGAGTCGGTGGAAGGTGTGTACAACCAGGGTTGCTACCGGCTCAGTCCGGTGCCGGAGGGCACAAAGGTGTCGTTCACCCTGACCTACACGCTGCGCAATCGCCTGGTCGAGAAGGCCGTCAGCAAGGCAGCCAAGCCGCTTGTGAGCAAGGTGAGCCGACAGATTCTCGAGCGCGTGGAAGAGCGCCTCTGATCCGGAAAAAATGTTAGACGGCTATCTTTTTCTTTTCCTCGGCGAGGACTACACTCGTCTTGACGAGGCCGCGTCGGTCTCTGAGAGGAATCCAGCGTGAGCGTTATCAAGGGTTTTATGTGGTGCCTGGCGGTGCTGTTCGCTCAACTCGGGCTGCTGCGCTATATCGACCTGCGCGTCGCCACGATGCAACGCCTGAAGGAGCCTCCACTCGAGCCTGCCGAAGGTTCGGTAGCGATCGAGGCGCCACTGGAAAAGCAGGCTGGGCTCGACGCCTGATCCAGCTCCGGTGAACTAAGCCCGGCCAGGCAGTGACCTCTTGAAGTGGGCATGGCACCATTGGCGCAAACCGAATGGACACTTGCCGATGCCGAATGACTCGTCACTTCGCCGACACTGGCGCTGGGTTGCCGTGGGCGCCAGTGCCGTCATGGCCGTCTACGTGTGGTTCTGGCACTCGCCTGATCTCATGGCCGTGCGTCATTGGTTAGAAGAGGCCTCACACTACCCGATGGTCTTCATCGGCGTCATGCTGATCATGGCCGTAACGCTGGCCATCGGCCTGCCCGGCAGTATCGGCCTGTGGCTCATCGCGCCTTTCTATCCTCCCCATATCGCCACCCCCATGCTGATTCTCGGCAGCGTGAGCGGTGCGCTGGGCGCCTACTACCTGGCTGCGCGGGTCGGAAAGCGCTGGAACCCGGAAGGCTTGACCCGCAAGATCATGGAGATGCTCACGAAGCGAGGCGACCTGCTGACGCAGTGCGCCCTGCGTGTCCTGCCCGGCTTTCCGCATTCGGTGATCAACTATGCCGCCGGTCTGTGCCGCTTGCCGCTCGTCACCTTCATCATGGCGGCTGCCCTGGGTCTGGGCATCAAATGGGCCGTGTACGCCAGTGCCATTCACAGCGGCCTGCAGGCAGTTTCCCGAGGCGACGACCCCATCACCCTGGATCTTCTGCTGCCGCTTATCGCCTTGGCCTTGCTTCTGCTCATCGGCGCATGGATGAGAAGGCGGGTGGAAGAGAACAAGGAGCTCTGAAGACAGGCTCAGGGCACGACCAGGATAGGTAACGGCACCCTTGCCAGCCATTCAGCGTCCTCGTTCAAGAGGTATTCCAGCTCATGGCGGTGAAGCAGCAATCCCCCCGCATCGGCATGGGCGAGGCGCCTTGAAAGCTCGCTAGCGCGACACAAGGAGAGAGGAGTGCCTGTCTCGAACAGTGCGGACACCCACTCTGCCATACCAGGCGATGTCACGTGTCCGGCGTTGCCTTTCGCCCCGGTGGCGTTGTCCAGCCAGCGCAGTGGGCCACGCTTGAAGGGGCGGCGTTCGTCCCAAAGCAGCACCGTGCAGGGGGCCTTCATGATCAATTGGCGACTGGTCGAGCCGAGCCGGGTACCCCAGCGTTCGGTGGTGCCCGCCTTGCCCAGCACCAGCAGGTCATTCGGTCCGGCCATGGTCAAGGCGGCGGCGGCGACCTGGCCGCGAGCGACTTCCAGGCGGTGAGGCAAGCTACGCCCGGCCACGGCGAGGGCCAGCGCGCGATGCACCCGCTGCAGCTGCCGGGCAATGCTGGTTTCCAGCGAAGCCGGACTGAGCGGGCGAGGTAAGCCCGTCTGCGCGCCTATCTCGCAGGAGAAGGGAAAGGCGGCGCAGGTCAGCAGGTCCACATCCTCCACGTAAAGCGCTACTAGCTCCGTCTGGCCCTGGCTGGCGACTTCCACCGCCGCTTCCAGGGCCCCCAGGCTATGGCGCGAGGCATCGAGCAGAGCCAGCACGCGCGCGGCCTTGCACGGTGGCATGCCACCTGAGTCGGGCACGTTGGGGTCATCTTCGAGGGCGTCGTCAGTCGTCATCGCTGTGCTCCTCATCGGCGGGGCCGCTCTGCCGGGTCTTGTCAGCGCGCTTCTTCACGGCTTGGTGGAAGGCTTCCAGACGCTCGACCACTCGGGCGTTGAGGCTGTCGGCGGGGTAATGACCGCCGTCGTCACGCTCGCCCGGCGTCATGCCGGTAAGCAGCTCCAGTGCCTGATCGATGTGCTCGATGGCATAGATGTGAAAGTCCCCGGCGGCGATGGCGTCGCGTACTTCCTGCTTGAGCATCAAGTGCTCCACGTTGGTGGCGGGGAGTAGCGCCCCGTGCCCTTTCACACCGCCACGGGCCTGGCAGATATCGAAGAAGCCCTCAATCTTCTCGTTGACCCCGCCCACCGCTTGCACACGGCCGAACTGGTCGATGGAGCCGGTCACGGCAAAGCGCTGCTCTAGACCTACCCGGGCAATGGCCGAAACCAGAGCACATACCTCTGCCACGGAAGCGCTATCGCCTTCGATGCCGCCATAGGATTGCTCGAAAGCCAGGCTGGCGGAGAGCGAAAGCGGCGTATCCGGCGCATAGCGGCTGGCCAGGAAGCGCGACAGGATCATCACCGCCTTGGAGTGAATACGCCCGCCCATCCGTGCTTCGCGCTCGATATCCACCACCTGGCCGGTTCCGGGCCGCGCGGTGGCCGTGATTCGAGCCGGCTGGCCGAAGGCGTAGTCGCCCAAGCTCATTACGGAAAGACCATTGATCTGGCCGACCTGGGCGCCTTCCAGCTGGATCGCCACGGTGCCGCGAACGATCGCTTCGTGGCTGCGTTCGTGAATGCGGCTCGCTCGCCACAGCTGTTGGGCTACCGCCTTTTCGACATGAGCCCGTGAAATCACGGCGGCATTCTGCTGCCCGGCCCAGTGGTTGGCCTCCTCCAGCAGGTCGCCCAGGGCTCGCTGTCGGGCCGTCAGCCTGCTCTGGTCGTCGGCCAGGCGGCTGGCTCGTTCTATCACGGCCGAGACACCGCTGCGGTTCAGCGGTCGCAGGGCAGCCTCGCGGGCCAAAGTAGCGATCATGCGGGCAAAAAGCGGCTGGTTATCGTGGTTGCGCTCCAGCTCGTCTTCCAGGTCAGCCTGGACCTTGAACAGCTCGAGGAAATCGGGGTCCTGTTCGCACAGCATGTAGTAGAACAGGCGCTCGCCGAGCAGCACTACCTTGAGGTCCAGCGGTACCGGCTCGGGATCCAGCGTCGTGGTACTGATCAGCCCGTAGGCCTGCTCCAGCGACTCGGTGCGGATCTCGCCGGCACGCAGTACACGCTTGAGAGTTTCCCAGGCCCCTGCCTGCATCAGCAGGGCACGTACGTCGAGTACCAAGTAGCCGCCATTGGCGCGATGCAAGCCGCCGGGGCGAATCAACGAAAAATCAGTGACCAGGGTGCCATTGTGTACGTGGTGCTCGATACGCCCCACAAGATGCTGGTGGGTAGGCAGATCGAGATACACCACCGGTGCTCCTTCACAGCTGGTGTTATCGACTAGCAGGTTGATCAGGAAACGGCTGAAAATCGCCTCCGGGGAAATCTCCGGTTCATCGGCGATAAAGGAATCGACGTACAGCAGCATCGCCTCGCGCAGTGCCTTGAAGTGGTCCTGAATGCCGTCGTGGTCGGCGTAGCGCTCTTCCAGCTCCGCCAAGGGGGCGGCGATGGCAGTCAGCAGCATCTCTTCGTTGAGCGCCGTTACCTGTTCGCGTAGCTGCTTGGCCAAACGCGGCATCTGACGAATGGCCTGGGTGAGCTTCTTTTGCAGCACGTGGACCGTGCCCTCGATCCGCTCCCGCTCGTCGCGCTCGAGCTTCTCGAAGTCCTCTGGTGGCATCAACTCTTCACTGGCGGTGGCCGGGGCGAACGTGAAGCCGTTGGGTGTCGAGAGCAGCATGATGTCGTGCTTCGATGCCTCGCGGCGTATCGCCTCTATCAGGTCACGCTGGCGCTCGCCCATGGCCTGCTTCAGTTCGTGTAGACGGTTCTGGTACTCATCGCCCTCGAACACGGCAGGTATGGCACTGCGCAGCTCCTCGGCCAATTGCTCAAGGTCGGCACGCAGCACGCGGCCCATGCCGGTGGGCAACAGCAGATGCCGGGGCTGGCTGGGTTCATCGAAGTTGTAGCGATAGGCGATATCCGGCGGGGTGGGCTCGTCGCGTGAACGCTCGCGGAGAAAGCGGCCCACCATCTGGTGCTTGCCGTGGCCAGGGTGGCCCAGCACATAGAGGTTGAAGCCTTCACTGCGCATGGCGGTGCCGAAATCCAGTGCATCGCGGGCACGGGCATGGCCGGTGAGCATGTCCAGCGATTCCAGTTCGCTGGTCACTTCGAAGTCGAAGGCGTCCTCGGGGCAGGCGCGATACACCTGAGTGGCTGTCAAAGGCTCCATGGGGGGCACCGGTTTTCCTCCAAATCTTCTAATAGAGCACAGTATGGAGGACCCGAGAGCCTAGTGCATGACTTCGGTCAAGCCTTGTAAAGGGACTTGCGCTCAGGCCCAAGGAGGCCGAGGCTGTAGCGAAACACGAGGAGTCAACATGACGTTCACCTTCTGGTTCGAATTTGCCAGCACCTACTCCTATCCGGCCGCGATGAAGCTAGAGCACCTGGCCGCGGAGCGGGACATCGAGGTGCGCTGGCAACCGTTCCTGCTGGGGCCGATCTTCCAAGCTCAAGGCTGGAACGATACGCCCTTCAAGCTTTTCCCGGCCAAGGGCCGCTATATGTGGCGCGATGTGGAGCGTTTGTGCGATCGCGACGGCATTCGCTTTCAGCAGCCCTCACAGTTCCCGCGCAGCGGCCTGTTGCCGGCTCGTATCGCCAATTGGCACGCCGACGCCTCTTGGGTGCCGGCCTTCGTGCGCAGCGTGTACCGCGCTAATTTCGAATACGACCAGGATATTTCCCAGCCTGAGGTCATCGGTAACTGCCTGGCGGAACTCAATCTCGACGCCGAGGTGCTGCTGAAGCAGAGTCAACGACCCGAGGTGAAGGAGTCATTGCGCAAAGCCACGGAGAAGGCCCAGGAGCTGGGAATCTTCGGCGCGCCGTTCTTCATGGCCGGCAACGAGCCCTTCTGGGGTTATGACCGCATGGAACAAGCTCTCGACTGGTACGAAGCGCGGATGGATGACGAGGAGTGATTTCGCCGACTTTTCAGACACAGCTTAGCGGTAGCGATAGATCCTGAGGGAAGGGAGATAGGGGGTCTCTTCCAGCTTTTCGTCGCTGCGCCGTGCTCGGGTGCGGCTCTGCGGCGGGTTAGCCGGTGGAAGGTTGTGGTCGGGCAAGCGGCCGCGAGGGGCGGGTAGAAACAGCGGGAGAGCCACGTTCATGGCGCGGCGGGTGCGGCCATCTTCCAGCGGTTCGCAGTAGAACAGGTTGGCGCGCATCAGCGGTGCCTGGCTCTGTACCTGTGCGAGCGGTTCGCTGGAGGGCAGGGCGGCCAGCTTGCGCAGCTGTATGCGAACGTGGGGGGCGTCGCTGTCCAGTGCCAGCAGTTTCTGTTCCACCTCGCGCACCGTAAGCCGCTTGATGGAGCGCCCGCTCGAGTACCAGGCGAGACGAACCCGGGCCATCGGAGCTTCCGCCACGGGAATGGCCCGCCAGCATTGTTTGAGGTGTAGCCGGGCCAGGCCGCTACCCCGCAGGTGATCGTGCAGCTGCGGGTGACGGAAGGGCAGTACTGCCTTGGCCTCGGCCAGCAGTGGCGGGTGATGGTCGCGCACATGAGCCAGCTGGGCGGCGAATTCGGCCTTGGCGGCGTTTACCTCGGCCACGCCGGCCATGAGCGCATCGTCAGCGGCCACCAGACCCACATGGCTACGGGTGGCGCGGCCATCCTGGCCATCGGTGTACCAGAAGTCGAGCAATGCTCGGCGCAGCCACTCTGTGCTGGCCTCGGCCTGGAAGGCCCAGGCTTCGGCCGGCGAGGCGGCATAGGTTTCCAGCAAAGCCTCGCTTCGCTCTATCAACCTGTCGAAAGCCGCCTCGAGCTCAGCGAGCAGCCGGTAACTCGGCGCCGGCGCCAATGTCACCGGTCGTCGCCACGGTCGGCGCGAGCCAACCACTCGTCGATGTTGCTTTCGTCCAATGCAGGCTCGCCGGCAATGCGGTGCGACTCATCGGCCCAGGCGCCCAGGTCGATCAGCTTGCAACGCTCGCTGCAGAAGGGGCGGTAAGGGTTGCTTTCGCTCCATGCCACCTTCTTGCTGCATTGTGGGCAGGCGACCGTCAGCGGGCTTTGATTATGTTGGCTCATGGAATCCTCATTTCTCGGTAGCGTCGGTCCAGTTCGGCCACCTGGACGGCAAGCTCGTCTTCGCTACCGGCATTGTCGATCACATCGTCGGCGCGGGCCAGGCGTTCGCTGCGTGGCATTTGGGCGGCCACGATGGCGCGGGCCTGGGCTTCGTCGACATCGTCACGGGCGGCGGTGCGAGCGATCTGTAGGCTTTCCGGCACATCGATGACCAGGCAGCGGTCCGCCAGCTCGCTCTGCCTCGACTCGAACAGCAGCGGCGATACCAGCAGCACGTAAGGCGCTCCCTCGGCCTGCATTCGCTCCAGCTGGCCAATGATACGCTGACGAATGCGCGGATGGGTCACCGATTCCAGCCAGCGCCGCTCGCGCTCGTCGGCGAACACGATCTCGCGTAGTGCACGTCGGTTCAGGCGGCCGTCTGCCTGCAGCACGCGCTCGCCGTAGCGCTCGGCTATTTCCCGCAGTGCCGGCTCGCCGGGTTCGACCACCTCGCGGGCCACGTCGTCGGCGTCCACCCAAGGTACGCCCAGCGCTGCGAAGGCGCGTGCCACGGTACTCTTGCCGGAAGCGATACCGCCCGTTACCCCAACGATCAAAGCGAGTCTCCAGACATCAGAAAGTAAAACCGATATAGACCGCCATCAGCGGCTCGCCGACCAGCAGCGCGATCATGCCGGCACTGGCCAGGAAGGGGCCGAAGGGCATGGGAGCGCCGCGCAGGCGTGGCAAGGCAAGCTGCAGGGCAATACCCACGATAGCGCCCACACCGGCGGAGAGAATCAATACCATGGGCAGATACTGCCAGCCCAGCCAGGCGCCCAGGGCCGCCAGCAGCTTGAAATCGCCGTAGCCCATGCCTTCCTTGCCGGTTACCAGCTTGAACAGCCAGTACACGCTCCACAGGGCAAGATAGCCCGCTATCGCGCCAATCACCGCACTCGGCAGCATCAGCGGTTGGTACAGCAACTGATAGAGCAGGCCGGCCCACAGCAGCGGCAGGGTTATCACGTCCGGCAGCAGTTGGGTACGCAGGTCGATCACCGCGAGAGCGAGCAGTGCCAGGCAAGCGGCATACACGAACAGGCCCGGCCAGGTAACGCCATGAATGGCCATTACAGCCAGTGCCAGACCGGCCCCGGCCAGTTCCACCAGTGGGTACTGCGGGCTGATTCGAGCCTCACAGGCGGCACAGCGGCCGCGTCGCTTGATCCAGCCGACAACGGGAATGTTGTCATGCCAGGCAATGGGCGTTTCGCAGTGCGGGCAGATCGAGCGCGGCACCAGGAGGTTGAAGCGCGACGAGGTTTCGCCGGGTAGCTCCAGCACCTCTCGGGCCTCGGCTCGCCATCCCAGCATCAGCATCACCGGCAGACGCACGATCACCACGTTGAGAAAGCTACCCAGGCAGAGGCCGAACAGGGCCACCAACAGCAACTCCAAACTCACAGTACCGTGCCCAGCTCGAAGATCGGCAGATACATCGACACCACCAGGCCGCCCACAAGCACACCCAACACCACGATGATCAGCGGTTCCAACAGTGAGGTAAGGGCGTCGACCTTGTTGTCGACTTCCTCTTCGTAGTAATCGGCCACCCGATTGAGCATGGCATCCAGCGCGCCGGACTCCTCGCCGATGCCCACCATCTGCACCGCCAGCGCAGGGAAGCGTTCCGTCAGGCGCATGGCAAAATGCAGCTGCTGCCCATTGGACACATCTTCGCGAACCTGGCGTGTGGCACGTTCATACACCAGGTTGCCGGTAGCACCGGCAGCAATATCCAGTGCTTCCACCATGGGCACGCCGGCGCCGTAGGTAGTGGCCAGCGTTCGGGAATAGCGCGCCACGGCGGATTTATCGAAGATATCCCCCAGCACCGGTACCTTGAGCAGGAACGCATGAACGCGGTAAGCGAACGATGACGAACGCTTGACCCCCAGACGCATCAGATAAACGAAGGCGATCATTGCGCCCAGGCCCCATAGCCAATACTGCTGAGCGAATTCGGAAAGGGCGATGGTAACCCGGGTCATGGCCGGCAGCTCGGCGCCAAAGCCATGGAACAGGCTTTCGAACTGAGGCACCACCTTGATCAGCAGCAGCGCCGTTACGCCGATACCCACCAGGATCACCGCAATGGGGTACCACAGGGCCTTCTTTACGCGGCCCTTGAGCGACTCCACCTTTTCCTTGTAGGTGGCAATCCGATCCAGCATCCGGTCCAACGAACCGGAACTCTCGCCGGCCTCCACCAGGTTGCAGAAAAGGCTGTCGAAGTGATCGGGGTGCTGGCGCAGCGCCTGTGAAAAGTTTGAGCCGGCTGCGACCTCGTTCATCATCTGCTGCACCACGGCGCTCATGGCCGGCTTGCGAATACTCTCGGCGACCACCTGGAACGCCTGCAATACCGGCACACCGGCACGAATCATGGTGGCCATCTGACGGGCGAACAGCATCACATCGCGAGGCTTGATGGTGCCCATGCCGCTGCCCAGCCCACCCTTGCGGCGCACCCGTTTGACGATGATGTTCTGGCTGGCCAGTTCGCGTTCCACCTCGAACTTCTCGGCGGCGACGACCTCGCCGCTCACCAACCTGCCGCCAGGACCCTTGCCCGTCCAGCGCCAGCGATACAGTTTCAGCTTCCGTGGCTTTTTTGCCGTTCTGGTAGCCATAGGTTCCCTGCTGCTCATGAGATGTTTATATCACCGGCGAACATCCGCGCGAATTGAACGTTTGATTTATCAATCCTTGGTGACGCGGTTGACCTCGGTCAAGCTCGTGACCCCTTGCATTACCTTCAGCAAGCCACTGCGCCGCAAGTCAGGATGGCCCTCTTCCCGCGCCAGTCGGTCGAAATCCATGGAATTGCCGTTACGCATAATCAGCTGACTCATCTCATTACTGATCGGTACTACCTCGTAGATACCCACTCGTCCTTTGTACCCATGCGTACAGTGTTTGCAGCCTACCGCTTCGTATACGGTGGCGCTATCCACTTCCTGGTCGGTGAAGCCCTCCTGAAGTAGTGCCTCGCGAGGAATCTCCGCAGGTTGCTTGCACTGTTTGCACAGCCTGCGGGCAAGGCGCTGGGCAATGATCAGGCTTACCGAACTGGCAATGTTGAATGGCGGCACGCCCATGTTGGCCAGGCGCGTCAGTGTTTCAGCGGCGGAATTGGTATGCACCGTGGAAAGTACCAGGTGGCCCGTCTGCGATGCCTTGACTGCAATCTCGGCGGTTTCCAGATCGCGTATCTCGCCTACCATCACCACGTCAGGGTCCTGGCGCAGGAAGGCGCGCAGAGCACTGGCGAAATCCAGGCCGATCTTGGGCAAGACGTTGACCTGATTGACCCCCGGCACCTTGATTTCCACCGGATCCTCGGCGGTACAGATATTGCGCTGCACCTCGTTGAGGATGTTCAGTCCGGTGTAGAGCGTTACCGTCTTGCCGCTGCCGGTTGGGCCGGTGACAAGAATCATGCCCTGGGGATGATCCAATACGCCCTCGTAGAGCTGGCGCTGTTCCGGCGTGAAACCCAGGGCATCGATACCGATCTGAGCCGATGTGGGGTCGAGAATACGCAGTACGATTTTCTCGCCATACACCGTAGGCAGCGAGTTGACACGAAAATCGATCGACCGGCTCTTGGACACCTTCAGTTTGATGGCGCCATCCTGGGGCAAGCGCCGCTCGGAAATATCCAACCGCGCCATCACCTTCAGGCGTGCAGCAATGCGTGCGCGCATGGCGAAAGGCGGGCGGGCGGCCTCTATCAGCATGCCATCTACCCGCATGCGCACCCGATAGCTGGTTTCATAGGGCTCGAAGTGAATGTCCGAAGCGCCGCGCCGAATGGCATCCAGCAGTATCTTGTTGACGAACTTGACGATGGGCGCTTCGTCGGCGCCGCTGGAGGCTGCGGCGGCGCTTTCCTCGCTGATATCCACGCCTTGCTCGAACTCGAGTTCGCTGACGGCATCGTCCACGCCGGCCAGTTCTTCCATCATGCTGGCTTCGCTCTGGGCCAGGTAGGCTTCGAGTACCGGCATGAGCTGATCGACCGGGCACAGCACCGCCTCGATGCTCAGGCCGGTAGCGAACTGCAGCTCATCCAGCTTTGCGAGGGTGGAAGGGTAGGGCACTGCCACCGTCAACCGGTGGCCACGACGAGTAAGCGGCACAACGCACAGCTTGCGCAGCAGCTTGTCGGGGTATTCGTTGGCGGCGGGTAGGCTGGCAAGACGCAGCGCATCCAGATCGATGACCGGCAGGCCGTACTCCCAGGCTGCGCACAGCGTCGCCGGTCGTGCGGTCACCAGGCCGGATTCGATCACGTGCTCCATCAAGCTGATCTCGGCCTCGCGGGCCTCATGCTCGGCGCGCTCCGCCGCCGGACGGGAAAGCAGGGCATATTCCACCAGGCGCCGGGTGAAACCGCGCAACCCATCGAGGTTGGGGGCTTGTTCGGAAGCCGCATTGCCGGCCGGTGCATGCAAAGAGGCGTTAGGCTCGGTTCGATAGTCGTTCATGGCGCCTCAGTCGTCAGGGCCACGCGGGCGTGAGCGTAAGGTATGCCAGCATTCTAGCCCGTTGATAGAGGACATCCCACCCGCATTAACATTCTAGTACCTTGCGTAATTAACGCATGCATGCATTATGATGAGATGAATCTCATGCCTTCGTAGGGAGTGCTTGCGAGGGCAGGATGTGTAAATTAATGTGGCGACAAGACCTAAGGTCGCTGCAGTGAAGCAGATTCGAGCGCACGCGGTACGAAGCTCGAGCAAGAGCGGTAAGGGGTGGGGCAAGGCCGTGAGCAGGCTCACGACGAAAAAAGCGACCGACAGGTCGCTGCCTAATCGCCCAAGGGCTGCCGGGGCAGCCATGTGGGCACCAGAGAGCAGGGGACAACGGCGATGATCATGAAAGAATTGATGCAGGAAAAGACGACGGCCAAGCACGGCCAGGGCGGGTTTACCCTGATCGAGCTGCTGATCGTAGTGGCGATTATCGGGATCTTGGCAGCGATAGCGATACCGCAGTATCAAAACTATGTAGATAGGTCTAATGCTAATGCTGCCTTCCAAGAAGCATCAAGCTTCCGCACGCCCGTGGAAGCTGCACTTTTAGATGGTGATGACCCTTCAGCCGATATTGTGACACCCGACAGCGTAACTATAACTGTTGCTGCGAATGGTGAAGGGAATATTGTGTCAGATAAGCAAGGTGGCGCTGTTACATTTGCACGCACAGCTGAGGGGGCTTGGAATTGTACCAATACTTTTGCAACTGAGCTCCAGAATTGTGGTGATGGCGGCGGCGACGGTGAAGGCTGATTTTAGTAAGGTAAATTTAGGCCAGCAAATGCTGGCCTTTTTTCTGCCTAGATTTATAGTAATGCTGCGTTCTCAATTAGCTAGCACTTGCTCAAATCTGCATGGCTGCATGGCATCGCTCTGTCTAGCCGGCCTTAGAGTGACCGTTGGGCACTCTTTGTGTAAAATTGTGTATCTATTCGTACACAGCTTCACACGGAGATGGCCATGCAGGGGGCAAAACACCAGCAGGGTGCTGCGCTCGTACTGGTGCTGGGCATGCTCAGCATGTCCCTGATGCTGGGCTTGTCCGGGCTGAGCGGCAGTCTGGTCAACGAGCAGCTGGCGGGAAACTATCGCTCGTCGATCATGGCCCAGAACGAAGCGGAGGCGGGGCTTTACGCCTTCAACGATCAGCTTCGCAGTGCCGTGCGTGCGCTAAACGATAATGAACCCCCTGTACCCCCCGTATTCGCCAATGACGGTTCCGGCTTCGTCGGAGCTCTGCGTAACGCTGCCAACCAGGCCCGCCATGCATCCACGCCTGAGCAAGCACGGGCAGCGTTGCAAGGGGCGCTGCCGGGCCAATGGTCCTTGCAGGGTAAAATTTCCGATAGCGGTTACCATCGCTGGCGTCTCTCCCCAGCCTTGCCGGAAGACGATATCTTGCTGGCGGGCCAGGTCGGCGTGCGTATAGAAAGCGAAGGTTACTTCGGTGCCGAAGGCGCGGAAGCCATGCGCACCGTTGTTGGGCTTGTCGTCGTGCCGGACCTGCCACCGCCCGGCTCGCGTGGGCTGATGAGCTGCGATGGAGTGCAGGTGACTGGCAGCGGCATAATCGACAGCTACGACTCACGTAATGGTGCTTACGGCGGCAGCAATGCTAGGCGCAGTAATGTGGTAGTGGGAACGCAGACTGAAGGCGCCGAAGTTAGCGTTACCGGCGCTTCCCCCATCTACGGCAATGTCGCCTCGAGCGGCCGTTTCTCTGCCACGGGCTCGGCATCCGTGCATGGAAATATCCGTGCCAACGACACGGTGACCATCAGTGGAGGCGGCGCCAATGTGTATGGCGACGTGACAGGCCTTGGCGATGTGGCTATCACCAGTAGCGGTAGAGTGCATGGTGACGTTCAAGCGGCTGGCACACTCATCTTGGGTAATTGGAGTTCTTGGATCGGGGGTAATGCGCTGGTATCCGCCGTGAGCTCAGTGCGTAACGCGGCCGATCAGGTAGGGGGCGTATTGAACGCCGATAGTGGCGGCCCTCAAGGGTTGGTCCCGGTACACTCCGTGGCGTCCTCTTCGGATTGCGATGTGCCAGTGCAAACCGGGCGATACGCCGAGTACCTGGCCCAGGTCGGTACCTCTTCGGGCGTGCTTGATATGCAAGGTGGCTCTCGCAATATCGTTCTCGATGCCAATGGCCTACACGACCCTGACAACGCGGTCCCCAATATTGATCGTCCTGTTCAGTATCGGGACAAGTCGGTAGTGCGGTTCGACTCTTTCAGACTTGGTGGAAGCGCCAACTTTAATGTTGGTAGTGTGGGAAACCCGGTCGATATGGTGATGGTGGTAACAGGCGATATCGATATCGGCGGTGGCGGTTCGTTTCGTATTGCCGAGGGGAGCCGTCTTACCATCGTAACCGCAGGTGAGTTTAGGCTTGCGAGCGCTATTCACGTCGGGGATGGAAAGCCTACACGTGTTGCCAACGACGGCAGCGTAAGTCCAATTCTCTCGGTCATATCCGTTCACGACGACAGTCCACACAATCGCTCCGGCGTGTTTATTGGTGGCGCATCAAATTTCCACGGCCAGATCGTAGCGCCGTATTCCAACGTCGAGGTGACCGGTAGCGGTCAGTTCTTCGGTGAGGTCATGGGGCGTAGCGTCGAAATCAAAGGCGCCGGGGGCTTTCACTATGACGAAGCTTTCGGAGAAACCGAGGGTGGTGTTGGCGGTGGTGGGGCTATCGTATTGCCGCGGTTGCAAGGAATCTGGATGGGCTAACCGGCTTACGTCGGTACTATCGGCTCTCTACGTTTCACACTCCCTGCGCATTCCTTATCTAAGCTGAAAGAAACCCAGCGGTAAGGAGTACGATGAATATGGCCGGACGAACCCTTCTACAAGGCGCTATGGCCCTGATGTTGGCCGCTACCGTTTCCGCTCATGCTCAGCCCGCTGACAACCGTGGTCAAGGCCAAGGTCAAGGTCAAGGTCAAGGACAGTCAAGGGGACAGGCTCACGAGTCGGCTCCGGGCCAGCAGGGACGTGGCCCTTCCGGCGAACGCGCGTCCCAGGGGGGCGCTGTTAGGCAAGCCGAAGCCCGCTCGGGGCGTGAGGCCGGTTACGGCCCGCGTATCGATGAGCGCGAAATACGCCATCTATTGCTGGAGCGCCGCGACTGGGTCGAGCTCGATCGCAGCCGAGACAACCTGCCGCCGGGTATCCGCATGAACCTCGAACGGGGCAAGCCGCTACCGCCGGGAATCGCCAGCCGGCTCGACGAGCGGATATTGCTCGACCTGCCGCGTTATGAAGGCTATGAGTGGCAGCGAGTCGGCCCCGATGTCGTCCTGGTCGAAGCCGCCAACGCCATTATCCACGAAATACTGCGCGATATTTTCTACTGACATCTCAGTTGTCGTGGCGGTTGTCGTGAGCAGTTGTCGTGGCGGTTGCTAGGGATGTTCGGCCAGGCTTTCCTGCTTGAAATCTCCCAGTGCCGCCAAGGCAGGCCAGTCCATTATACGGATCTGCTTGTGATGCTCATTCTCGATCAGGCCCTTGCTCTTGATCTTGCTCATGGAACGGCTGACATGAACGCTCGAAAGACCAAGCACGTCGGAGATCTCCGTTTGCGTCAAGGGGAAGAAGTAACGCCCCTGAAATGTCAGGCCGGCAGCATAAGAGCGGGCATAGCATTCACATAGCAGATTGGCGATCCGCCCTTCGGCGCTGCGCCGTGAAACGTTGACGATCCAGTTCATTGCCACGCTGTAGCTCATGTGTGCCGATGCCTTGAACAAGCGCAATATACGCGGCCTTTCGAAGAGACGCTGCACGCTCTCCGAATCGATGGTCATGTAGCGCACCGGCGTAATGGCTCGGATGGAAAAATCCAGGGTATTGGAAAGGCCCTGGCCGTTATCGCTTACATCGCCGGGTAGTAGAAGAGAGGTAATCGGTCTGCTGCCATCACGCAGTACGCGGTAGCGGCAGGCCCAGCCCGCATCGATGAGGTGTAGGCAATCAAGCACGTCGCCTTCACGTGCCAAGTGGCTGCCTTTCTTCACCTCCCGTATGGAGCTGGTGTGGCTATCGAACAGCTCTTTGTCTTCCTCGCATAAGTCCTTGCGAGCCTTGAAGTTATGAAACAAATACATACCTTCCTTGTGCGCTTCCATCAGTATTGCTGTCTCACTCAGTGTAGCAAATGGCCAAGCGGCAACAACCTGGCCGATTGGACAATGCGACCCTCGCTAAGCGCTGCGGCAATGCGCCACGGGGTTGAAAGCCGTGCGGGTTAGAGATGAATTGCTTTGGCGACAGCAATCGTTTTTTATCTGTGGCGGCACTAGGTATCGCGGGTTCTCGACAGCATTTAGCCTGTCTATTTGACGTTGCCGATAATGTGGTTGAAAATAACCTGAAGAGTTGTCATTTTGTCCGGGTTGTTGTATTTATAGGCCGCATCCCGCAAATCTCCCAAATCATTTACAGGAACGCCGATGTCCCTTCTTAGCGAATTCATGCAGAAAGAGCAGCAGCTCAAGCAGCTTCAGGCTGAAATGGAGCGGCTGCAAAACGACGATCGCCTGAAGGCCGAGCTGCAGTTCAAGGATAAGCTCGAGTCTCTCATGCGTGAGTTCAACAAGAGTTCTTCCGATGTCATCAACCTGCTGGAGCCGCAGGGTGGCAAGTCGGCGCCGGCCAAGTCAGCCGCCGCTACCGGTAGCGGCCGTCGCAAGCGTAAGCTGAAAATCTACAAGAACCCGCAGACGGGTGAGGTCGTGGAAACTCGCGGCGGCAATCAAAAGACGCTCAAGGCGTGGAAGGATGAGCACGGTTCCGACACCGTGGAAGGCTGGCTGGTACGCGTCGAGTCTTGAGGTACTGTTGCCGGGCCGCCTGGGCCCGGCTTCTGGAGCCGATTACTGTTCGTACCGTTGCTTCTTTATCTTCTGTACGGGCAGCCGCATTACGATGTCATCCGCCGCCCATTCCACCTGAAGTGCTTCACCCGTGGCATGGTAGTGCTTGGCCGGCAGTCCTTCGGATATCAAGTAATGAAGGACATCGGTTATGTCTTCCAGGGCTTCGAGCGCGACACAGGCGTAATACTGGGAAGGTACTTTCACTACTCGGAATGAGGGCGGTACGGGTATGCCCGGTGCCTCATGCTGGTTGACCAGCGGCCCTACATCGATTCGCTCCGTGTCGGAAGGCAGCGGTATGTTATGCATCAAGGCAAGCATTCGCCCATTTTTCAAGCGCTCGGAAAGCCCCTCGGTGCCTTTAGCATGATGGTGCCACTTTTTCAGCATGCTCAGGTTGGAGCTGCGTGTAGGGTGATAGAGCCGCGTCACCAGAGCGTGGCGAACGGGCACTTGTTGTATTTCAAACGCAGGTGCCTCTCGAGTGTCCTGCATGCAGAAAGGGTTACCGCCTAGTTTCAAACGTATCGCCTGACGGTATTGGCGTGGCGTTTGATTGTGGTATCGTTGGAAGGCTCGGCTGAAGGCAGAGTGATTTTGATAGCCGCACCGGGTGGCAATGGTTTGTATCGGTAAAGGGGTAAAGGCCAGCAAGCGTGCCGCCTTCTCCAGCCGCAAACTGTCGCGGTACGCGCTCGGGGACAAGCCAAAGCACTGTTTGAACCTGCGCCGCACCTGAGAGGTAGAGTAACCGAGTCGGCTGGCGAGGTCTTCTATACCCTTTTGGCTTTCAAGGTGGTCTTGCAGCCAGATCTCCGCCCGCATCATCTCGTTGAACATAACTATCCCTTGCGTGATTCAGCAGCAACGTCTTGTGTACTGCATCTGCCAAACACTGGTGCCCTCAATGGCGCCCGGGCAGTGCCCTACAGGCATAACCCCTGCTTTTTTTATTGCTTTTCTGCATCTATTTATGCGCTTACGCGGGATGCAAAGGCAAGTTTGGATACAGAGTTTGACCGTTTGTGCATAATATTTAACGGGAACGATACGCATCTTCCTTTGGCGGGCTCCCATAGCGCTCAGCGTAGTGCATGTGCAAGCCTTCGCTACTCGCAGGTTTGGCGGTATACTCGGGCCCTTCACCCGCAGGTACCGGCAAAATTTCTACAGGTACTTGAGTAAAATCGGATAAAGATGAAAAACCAGAAACCCAACCGATCGATGGATGAGCGCGAGAAGCTGCGCAAGTTCCGCGAGCTCGATGATGCCTTCGCCGAGGCCCTGCGCGAGCTGGAAAAGCCCAATTCAAAACTGGATATTCCCACCGGGCCGCCCGTGCGCAGCCTGGCGGATCTCGAGGCGGAAGAGCAGCAGCAGCGTCAGGTAGTTTTCGAACAACGACTCAAGACGCTGATGAATGAATATGCCCAGCCCAAGGAGAGCGTGGCCATTCTGCTTCGGACCATGCAATCGCTTGGGCGTATCGCCTGAGTTGCAATGACCTATTTCCTGGTGATGGGTAGCCTGGCGCTATCCGTCCTGTTTACCTTTGGCTGGGCGCTTTTACGCCTGCTGCGCTGGGTGGCTTACGGCTTCTCGCCAGGAGGCGGGAAGAGGGCGGCCAAGCCGCGGCGCTCAGCAACCAAGCCCCGAGCCGGCTCGAAAACCAGTGCCAAAGCAGCCGCCAAGCCCAAGGCCAAGACCGGCACTAGGGGAAGGGCTGCGGCCAAGCCCGTTGGCGAGCCCTGGCGCATTACCCGCCTCCTGGCCGAATGGCGCTCCAGCATGCCGCTGGCGCTTGTGGCGGCATTCACCTATCTGGTGGCACGCCTTGCCGAGCACGGCATGAGCTATCGCCCGCCCCATACGCTACCCAGCGGCTTCGAAACGTTGCTGACCGGCCTCGGTTGGCTCTCGGCCAGCTTGATCCTACTGGCGTTGCTGCAGCGTCTGGCGGCTTGGCGTTGCCGTTGAGGCAACGTTGTGGGGCTAGCCTAATCCTTGCGGCTGGTTTGTCGTCATATTTTCGTAAAATATCAACAAGCATCTGAAGGTTCGGGGTATTTGTACGGATACGGCGGTAGAGCATCGCCCCCGAGTCCCGTAGAATTGTATGGTTTTAATAACGATACCCGGCACGTGGACACGAAGCGCAATTGGCATTGCTGTGCTTCCGAAAGTCGAGTACCAGCTCGATGAGGGACCGTGAGAGCACTGCCCAGGGCAAGCCATGTCCTGTGGCTATCTCGTATGCTTTACGCACGCTCCGTCCCTGCACAGGGCATCGCTTCTTGACCAGGGCCAGGGAAGCGCCCGGAACAATCCCAGGGCGGTAGCGTGCCTGAACGATGGAAGCCCTTTTAGAAAGCTCTCTTCCGAAGCACTTCTCAGCAAGCTCTTCCCAGAAAGCTTTTTTTAGAAGATCAGGAAAGCCTAGCCGGCGTGAATCCTCTACCCAGCGTGAATCCTCTACCCAGCGTTAGCCATCACGGCGCCGCTGCCGGCGTGACCGGCAGCTGCCACCGTTTGCAGATAGCCGAAGACCGCGCCCTGCTGGTGGACTGCGGCCTGTTCCAGGGGCAAGACGCCGACCATCTCGACAGCCTCGACCAGCACACCGTGCGCTTCCCCGTAAAAGACGTGCTGGCGCTGGTGGTCACCCACGTGCATATCGACCATATCGGTCGGCTGCCCTACCTGCTGGCGGCGGGCTACAAGGGGCCGATACTCTGCTCGGTGCCCTCGGCCCGGCTACTGCCGCTGGTGATAGAAGACGCCCTGAAGATCGGCTTCACCCGCGACCGCGCCCTGATCGAACGCTTCCTTGACGAAGTGCAGAGCCGGCTGGTGGCGCTAGATTACAAGCAGTGGCACACCGTAATCGACGATGAACGCCACCGCATTCGTGTGAAGCTGCAGCGCGCCGGGCACATTCTTGGTTCCGCCTACGTAGAAGTGGATACACAGGAGAAGCAGAGCGGGCAGTCCCAAGGAAAATGCCAGCGCACCGTATTTTCCGGCGATCTTGGCGCCCCCCACGCACCGTTGCTGCCCGCACCCAAGCCGCCCTACCGGGCCGACGTGCTGGTGCTGGAAGCCACCTATGGTGACCGCATGCATGAAGACAGAGTGCACCGCCGGGAGCGACTCAAAGCCGCCATCGACAGAGCCCTTGCCAACGGCGGCACCGTAATCATTCCCGCCTTCAGCGTGGGCCGCACCCAAGAGCTGCTCTACGAACTGGAAGGG
>NZ_JAFIFK010000051.1 GCF_020832045.1 Halomonas sp. | reverse complement strand
AGTTGTGACGATGCACTCATTGTCTGACTCCTAGTGTCTCGGCCAGAACCTGTCTGGAAGCCTCGATCGAGGCGTTCTCGTTCATGCCCTGCTGGAGAAAGTGCTCCAGCTGCGGGTAACGCTGTACGGCTTCGTCCAGCTGGGGATCGTGACCCGGGCTGTAGGCCCCCACGCTGATGAGGTCGCGATTGCGCTGGTAACGTGAGAACAGGCGCTTGAACCCTTGCGTCATGCTCAGCTGCTGGTCGTCGATGATGTGGGTCATCACTCGGCTGATCGAGGCCTCGATATCGATGGCCGGGTAGTGACCGGCTTCGGACAGGGTGCGCGACAGCACGATGTGACCATCGAGGATGGCGCGCGCCGAATCGGCAATGGGGTCCTGCTGATCGTCGCCTTCAGTCAATACCGTGTAAAAAGCCGTGATCGAACCGCGGCCGCGCTCGGCGTTGCCGGCACGCTCAACCAGGCTCGGGATCTTGGCGAAAACCGAAGGTGGATAGCCCTTGGTGGCAGGGGGCTCGCCGATGGCCAGGGCAATCTCGCGCTGCGCCATGGCGTACCGGGTCAAGGAATCCATGATCAGCAGCACGTTCTTGCCCTGATCGCGGAAACCTTCGGCCAGTCGCGTGGCATAGGCGGCCCCTTGCAGGCGCTGCAAGGGCGAGGTATCGGCGGGAGCCGCCACCACCACGGCCCTGCGCCGGCCTTCGGGGCCGAGGATGTTGTCGATGAAATCCTGGACTTCACGACCCCGTTCGCCGATAAGGCCTACCACGATGACTTCGGCGCCGGTATAGCGGGCCATCATCCCCAGCAGAACCGATTTTCCAACGCCGGAACCTGCGAAGAGCCCCATGCGCTGGCCGCGTCCGACGCTGAGCAGCGCATTGATGGCGCGGATGCCCACGTCGATCTGCTCGTCGATCGGAGCACGCTTGAGTGGATTGAGCGGGGGGGTGGTCAGCGGCGCGCGCGGGGCTTCGTCCAGCGGTCCTAGCCCATCAAGGGGCTCGCCGTTGCCGTCGACGACGCGTCCCAGCAGCGTTTCTCCCAGCGGAAAGCGCCGTGCGGCATGGTCCGGGCCGTCGCCCAGCGGAAATACACGAGCGCCGGGCATCAGTCCGGTAATCTCGGTTAGCGGCATCAACAGCAGTCGTTCGCCGTTGAAACCGACCACCTCTGCCTCTGCGAAACGTGGCGGTTCGTTGCCACCCGGAGCCAACAGTTCGATACGGCAGGCATTGCCTAGCGCAACGCGCAGTCCAACCGCTTCGATCACCATGCCGGTGGCACGCAATACGCGACCGCTATTGCGATAGCCAGGCACCGTTTCCACGCGCGCACGCACGTGTCGCAGCGTCTGCTGCCAGCGTGCGTGATGCGTATTGGTGGTCTGTGCTGCCGCTTCAGTCATTTCCGGGTCTCTACTCTTCGTCATTGCCGTCTGCGGTAGTCGAGCGGCGTCGCCTGATTTGCGCTCTCACCGCTTGCCAGCGGCTTTCCCAGGTCGCGTCCAGTTCGCCATTGGCGCTGGTGACCCGGCACCCACCGCGTGTGAGCTGGGCGTCGGGCTGCAGTTTCCAGCCTGCCGCTCCCAGTTCGGCTCCGAGGTGTTCCTCGACCAGCTTGTGATCGAGGGGGTGCAGCCACAGACGCTGTTGGCCCAGCAAGGGCGGTTCTGTGTGCAGCAGCCCCTTGATCAGCTCGAGCACCTGGCGTGGACGCGCCTTAAGGGCTTCACCGGCCAACTGGTGGCCTGTTGCGAGGGCCAGCTCCACCAGGTCGTTGGCAACCTCTTCGTCGAGCAGTTCGAGTGCAGTGTTGAACTGCTCGGCGAGTGGCTTGAGGGGAGCGGCGATTTCGCCGATCTTGTGCCTCAACTCAACCTCTGCCTCGGCGCGTCCCTCCTCCAGCCCTTGGGCATGTCCCGCTTGACGTCCCTCTTCGAAGCCGGCGCGATACCCTTCCTCCCGAGCTTCCTGCATCACCTTCTCGCGCAGTGCCTTCAGCTCCGCCTGGCGCTGGAAAGCTTCGCGGCGCTTGGCTTCCACGGCGGGGTCCTGGGCCGGGCGCTGGCCTTCTTCGGCGCGCTCGGACTCCAGCTCGCCCATCTGCCAGCGCCGCCAGGGGGCATGACGTTCGGAAGAGCCGGCGGAGCGCTCAGACATAGGTGTCGTCTCCACCGCTCAGCACGATCTCGCCGGAGTCTGCCAGTCGGCGCACCACCTGAAGCACGGATTTCTGTTCGGCCTCCACCTGGGAGACGCGAATCGGCCCGCGGGCTTCCATGTCCTCGCGCATGAGATCGGCGGCCCGACGCGACATGTTGCGCAGGAATTTCTCCATGAGCGCCTCGGGGGCGCCCTTGAGTGCCACCACCAGCGAATTGGTGTCGATCTCCTTGAGCACCAGCTGAATGCTGCGGTCGTCCAGGTCCATGAGATTCTCGAACAGGAACATTTCGTCGATGATCTTCTGGGCCAGGTCTTCGCTGTGAGCGCGCACCGTCTCGATGGCGGTCTCTTCAAGCGAAGAATTCATCAGGTTGAGGATCTCGGCGGCAGTCCTCACGCCGCCCATCTTGCTGCGCTTGAGATTCTGTCCGTCGAGCATTCCCGAAAGAACTTCGGTCAGTTCCTGCAGCGCTGCGGGCTGCACACCGCTGAAGGTAGCGATACGCAGGACCACGTCGTTGCGCAGCTTGTCGTCGAAGAGCTCCAGAATATCGGCGGCCTGATGACGCTCCAGATGAACCAGGATAGTAGCGATGATCTGCGGGTGCTCGTCGCGGATCAGTTCTGCCACCATCGAGGCTTCCATCAGGTTCAGCGAGTCGATACCGCTGCTGGAGCCAGTCGACTCCAGAATGTCTTCAATCAGGCTGGTAGCGCGCTCACTGCCCAAAGCCTTGGTCAGGACCGAGCGGATATGGTCGCTGGAGTTCAGGTTCAGCGCGATGAACTCCTCAGTCTCACGGTGGAACTCCAGCAACACCTGCTGCATGTCCTCGTGGGATACCTGGGCCATCTCGGACATTTCCATGCTCAGCTGCTGAATCTCCTTAGGACTCAGGAACTTGAACACTTCGGCTGCGCTGTCCTCATCAAGAGCCAGCATCAGGATGGCGCTGCGGCGCAGGCCGGTAATGGTCTTGGCGCTAGTCATTCTTGTTCATCCAGCTGCGAACGATCATGGCGATCATGCGGGGATCTTCCTGAGCCAATTCGCGCAGGTCGGCGAGATGGTCTTCATAGGCGGAAGAGCGGCGCTTGCGCTTCGGTTTCTGGTACGGCTGAAGGTCGTCGTTTTCACCTGCCGCTTGCAGCTCACCTTCGGCCGGTTCACCGTCGTCACCCAAGCGAACCTGCAGACCGGTTCCCGGTGCGCTCGCCAGTACGGGCTGCTGCGTATGACGCTTGATGAGCGGACGCAGTACCAACAGGTAGCCCAGCAGGATCCCCAGCGCTATCAGCAGGTAGCGGCCGATGGTCAGGGCCAGCGTGTGAATCTCGGGAGACTCCCACCACTCGTACTCTTCGGCTTCGAACACGTCGCGGCTGAACGGACTGTTGACGACTTCGATCTCGTCGCCCCGAGCGGGGGAGAAGCCAATGGCTTGGCGTACCAGTCGTTCGATCTGGGCGATTTGCGCTTCGCTGAGCGGAACGCGCTGCCACTCGCCGTCTTCGTTGCGCTCTTCGCGATAGTCCACCACCACCGCGGCGGTCAGACGAGTCACCGCGCCTTGGCGATGTTGAATATGCTGAATGTTGCGGTCGACCTCGTAGTTGACCACGTCATCCTGGCGCAGATTGTTGAGTGCCTGCAGACTCTGCTGAGCCTCTTCGGTGAGCTCGCCGTCCTCATCGGTGGGCAGCTCGATAGGAGAGGGCGCCACGCCAGGGGGGGTATTGCTCAACGCTCCGGGAATACCCAGCGCCAAGCCGTCGCCGCCATTGTAGTTCAGGCTAGACTGACGGCTGCGTACCGCCGCCTCATTCGGGGGCTGGTTGGGGCCGAAACGCTCTGACGTTTCCTCGCGGCGGGAAAAATCGATTTGGGCAGCCACTTGGGCGCTGACACTTTCACGGCCGAGAATCGGGGCCAGAATGTTTTCGATGCGCTGCTGGAAGGAGCGTTCCACCTCGGCAATGTAGTCGAGCTGGGTGGCATCAAGTCCGCGGCCCTGTGAGCTGGGCTGCGACAGGAGACGACCGTTCTGGTCGACCACGGTGACGTTCTCCGCGGCCAGATCGGGAACGCTGCTGGATACCATGTGAACGATGGCGTTGACCTGGCTGTCGCCCATGACGCGACCCGACTCCAGGGTAACGATGATCGAAGCCTTGGCGGGTTCACGGTCACGTACGAATACCGATGAGCGCGCCATGGCCAGATGTACGCGCGCCCGCGACACCGGCCCCAGCGACTCGATGGAGCGTGAAAGCTCCCCTTCGAGACCGCGCTGGAAATTGACCTGTTCAGCGAATTGGCTGACGCCGAAGGCCTGGTTGTCCATCAGTTCGAAACCGACGTTGCCACCACGGGGCAGGCCCTGCTCGGCCAGTTGCAGGCGCAGGCTATGCACGGCGTTGCCAGGCACCAGCAAGGCCGTGCCGCCTTCGCTGAAACGGTAGGGAACGCCGCGGCTATCCAGCTCGCTGATGATGCGCCCACCATCGGCTTCGGTGAGGTTGCTGTAAAGGACGCGATAATCCGGCTCGCGTGCCCACATCAGCAGAGCGATCACGATTGCGACCATGGCGGCGCCGCCGATCAGAATGGCGATCATCGGATTGCCGCGCAGCTGCTGCTGCAGTCGCTCGATCAGGGCTGCCGAAGAGGCATTGGTCGAGGTGTCTTGACGCTCTTGCGTCGTGGCGCCATTACTCATTTACGCCTCCGCAAAGGAGCGCTTGCGCTAGGAGCTGCATGAAAGTGTTACCCGTAGATGGCATCGACTGCATCCGTTCACCGCGTTCTGGCTGCCCCGCAGGGGGCGCAACTGTGATGAACGCTATTATGCGAGCAGCCATCCAGTCCAAAGGCGGGAAAAGCCCCTTTTTTACCTTCCAATTGGTCGTTTGGTGAGTTTTGGTAACCTGATAGTCTTGCTCTACATTCGGCCGGGGTCGGTTTCAGGCCCGATACGCAACAGGCTGGTAACAAACTTACGAACATCGAGACGAGGGGTGCGGACAATGAGTTCACCTGCCATCCAGTCGGCACTGGCGCAGATGCAGACCTTGGCTGCCCAGGCCGGCGGGTCGGTCGCCAAGGGCCAGCAGATCTCCACTCAGGTGGGGCAGGGCGGTTTCGCCGGCGAACTACAGGCCTCGATTCAACGTATCAATCGTCTGCAGCAAGCCTCCGCCGCCAAGTCCATGGCGTTCCAGGCCGGCGACCCCAATGTCGAACTCAACGATGTCATGGTCGACATGCAGAAGGCGAGCGTGGCCTTCCAGATGGGCCTGCAGGTTCGTAACCGCCTGGTGTCGGCATACCGGGATGTCATGAACATGCAGGTGTGATGGGCATGGCCGTGATCGGACGGCTATGCTTGTGGTTACTGACCTTATGCCATTCTTATGCCGTAAGGCTGATCAGGCTTCCTCTCATCTCATCCAGTCGCTCGGCAATGGCCAGTACCTCCTCGCCGGGAATCTGGCGCAGCACCTCGCCTGATTCCCGATCCACGATGCGGGTAATGACTCGTGACGTGTCATTGAGTTCGAACTCCACGCCATACTGACGCAGCACTTCGTTGATTCGCTTGATCGGCTCCACCAGGTCGGCCTGGCTCGGAGAAAGCCCGTGGCTCTCGGCCTGTGCCAGCATGGTGCCGGCACTGGGCAGTGAAGCCAGTACGGTTTCCTTGCGCTGGCGGGGCGTCAGGTCGTGTAGTGCCGAAGTGCTCAAGGCGTTGGTAGCATCGGTCAGTGGCGAAGACATATGTCGTTTTCCTTTTATTTATGCCCTTGCTGATGCTGGTGCCCAGCATCGTTCCCCGAGACAGTCTGCAGACGGTCTCTCCCATCAGGGATATCGGCCGGTAGCGCAGCACCTTTAGCCCTTTTCAAAATTTTTTTGACGGCATGCTGTCGCAGCGTTGGCGGGTGGAGGTATTTGTTGGTGCAATATTAAGCCAAGTGGCTAAAATACAGTAACAGTTTGGATACATTTCAATCCGAGACAATACTGAGCTGTCAGACAAAAGCATGCGGTTACTCTCGCTTTCGAGGCGTAGTGCCGTAGTTCTCGAGCTGCAGTATCCAGCCAGCGAGACGATATGAGCCAAGAGCTTCCCATCGAACGCATCATGCAAACCGGGCTTCTCACCTGCGAGCCCGAGACGCCGCTGTGGATGGCTGCCGAACGCATGGCAGCGCGTCAGTGCAGCTCCATCATCGTCGTTAAGGCGGGAATGGCGCTGGGTATCTGGACCGAGCATGATGCACTTGCCATCAATTTCGCAGATCCCGAGGCCGTCCGTCAGCCGATTTCACAGGTCATGAGTCAGCCGGTTGCGAGCCTTCATCTCTCGACGTCGGTAAGCGACGCGGCCCTGCGTTTCAATGCCGAGCGGCGTCGCCACTTCCTGGTGGTCGATGACGCCGGGGCGCCAAAGGGCATCTTGTCGCAGACCGACGTCGCCTTGAATCAGGGCCTGGAACCCTACCTGCGTCTGCGCGAGGTGCAGGCGGCGATGCGTCAGCGTGCCCTGGTGCTCGATGGCAGCCAACTGCTGGCCCAGGCCGCACGGTCCATGCGGCTTTCCGAGTGCGACGCCGTAGTGGTCAAGTGTGCCGATGGCGAGCTGGGCATACTGACAGAGCGCGATCTGGTGAGATTCGTAGCCCGCCATCCGGGCAATACGCCCATCGAAGGTCTGGCCAGCCGGCCGCTGCTGACGGTCCAGCAGGACGATACCCTCATCGCTGCCCGCGACTTGCTGATGAATCATCGAGTTCGTCACCTGGCGGTGCTGGATGAAACGGATGAGGTAGTGGGACTGCTGGGCTTTCGCGACATGCTGGCCGGCGCCGAGCATCTCTACATGCAGGACCTGCGCGACGCGCTCGAGCAGCGGGATCGTGCACTCGCTCAGTCACGGGAAAACCTACAGCTAGCGGAGCGGGTGATCGACTCCTCGCTGGAAGGCATCATCATCACCGACCCCAGCAATCGTATTGAATTCGTCAACCGTGCCTTTACCCACATGACTGGCTTTACCGCCGAGGAGGCGGTAGGGAAGACCCCGGAAATACTCTCTTCCGGACGCCACGATGCGGCCTTTTATCGTGAGATGTGGGATGCGCTGAAGCGCAGCGGCTATTGGCGCGGTGAAATCTGGAATCGACGCAAGAGCGGAGAGCTCTATCTCGAATTGTTGACCATCACCTCGATCACCGACGATAACGGCGCGGTGACACACTATGCCGCGTTGTTCAGCGACATCACCCATCTGCGTGAGAACGAAGAGCGGATTCGCAAGCTGGCGTATTACGACGCGCTGACCGGTTTGCCCAACAGGCGTCTGCTTGAGGACCGCCTGGAGCTGGCGATACGCCATGCCCATCGCAACCAGACCCGCCTAGCGGTGATCTTCATCGACCTGGATCATTTCAAGGAGGTCAACGATACGCTGGGTCATGCTTTCGGCGACGAACTGCTTGTCATGATGGCCGAGCGATTACAGCTGCGCCTGCGCGAGGACGACACCCTGGCTCGCCTGGGCGGCGATGAGTTCCTCGTGCTGCTTCCCGACCTGGAAGAAGTCGATGAGGTGACTCGCGTTGCCCGACGCTTGGTGGAAGCCGTGGGCGAGCCTTGTGTGCTCGAGGGTCAGGAATTTCATGTGGGATGCAGCCTCGGCATTAGCCTCTACCCGGACGACGCCACCACCGCTGAAACGCTGGTACACAATGCCGATGTGGCCATGTACCGGGCCAAGCAGGAGGGGCGCAACGGCTATCGCCTCTATCGCAACGAGATGAACCTCCAGGACGATCGACAGCGCGCCCTCGAAAAAGCGCTGCGCGAAGCGTTCGGTTCCGGTGAAGGCTTGCAGCTTCATTATCAGCCGATATTCGAGCGAGCAAGTGGCAGGCTGCATAGCGCCGAGGCCCTGCTACGCTGGCATCATCCTCTGTTGGGTACCGTGCCGCCGATCAGCGTGGTGACCCTGGCCGAGCGCGCCGGGCTTTTGCCGCAGTTGGACGATTACCTGTTGGATCAAATATGTGCCCAGCTTGCCGCCTGGCGCGTTACCGGGGTCGGGCCGGTGCCTATCGGCATCAATCTCTCAGCGCGTCAGTTCTGGCAGCATGACCTACCCGTGAGAGTGGCCACCAAGCTCAAGCAGCATGGCCTGCCGCCCGGTCTGTTGGGTTTCGAGATCGCCGAGCGCACGCTTTTGGACAAGCCCCATCAGGCCGCCGTCGTGCTCAAGCGGCTGCGTCGCCTCGGTGGGGAAGTGGCTATCAACGATTTCGGCACCGGCTATGCCTCGCTCGGCTTCCTGCATGAATTGCCGGTCAGCATGCTGAAGATCGACCGTCGCTTCGTGCAGCGATTGGACAGTGGGCAGAAGGGGAGTGCGGCGATCGTGGCGGCAGTCGCCGGGCTGGCCCGGGAAATGGAGCTGCGCCTGACGGCCGTGGGCGTAGAGACTGAGGCCCAGCGCGAAATTCTGGGCCGCCACGGAGTGGAATTGATCCAAGGTTATCTCACTGGACGAGCGGAGCCGGCGGATATCTTCACCAGCCGATACCTGATGTCTCACAGCAATCTGCCCGAAAGTGCCCGTTGAAGCCGAGCAGGGGGCCATGCATCGCTCTATTCATGGTTTCACTCGTCGCCCTGACCCGTTAGGCTTGGCGACTTCGCCCATATCCTTCAACGGGTAACGCCGTTTCAATGAGTTCCCTGCCATCCAGCAGCGGCGATCATCGTGGCCCCATGCGCCATGAGTCGCTCATGCCCAGTCACCAGGATCACGACCAGGATAGCGCCTGGATGATCGGATATCTTGACATCATGACGCTGCTGGTGGCGTTGATGGTGCTCATTTTTACCCTTTCCAGTTTCGGCCGCTCCGATGATGACAGCGTATCGCTGTCCATTCAGGTACCTTTTGCGATACCCCTGCCTAGCGAGATAACCCAGGCGCTGCCCGCTGTCGACGCACCCCGGCCCGTTTCCGGTCGCCTGAGTCAGGCGGCCATCGCGGCGGCGCTAGGCGTCGCCGGCCTGCCGCGTCGCGTCGTGCCGGCCCCGGTTCCTGCGACCTCGCTCGCCTTCGTTGCCCCCTCCCCGCTGGCATTGCTGGAGCAGACCGCAAGGCCACCGCTGATACTGCCCCAGCCGCTGCTGGCGGCCAATGACGCGCTGCCTGCCTCGCGTGGTGATTTCATCCTGGTCGTGACCGATCGTCCCCCAAGCGACATGCAGCCGGTCGGGCAGCCTGCCATTGCGGCGTCTCAGGTGATTCAGCAGGCCTTGAGCGAACGCCTGGACGAAGCACCCTACCTGCCGGACCTGGAGGGAGTCGAGGCGACCCGGGTGGCCGAGGGCATCAAGCTGCGTGTGGAAGATCGGCTGCTGTTCCCCACCGCTGCCGCGGAGCTAACCGATGAAGGTGAAGCGCTGATCCAGCGGCTGGTGGAGGTAATTCAGCGCCATGATGGAGAGGTTGCCGTGGAAGGCCATACCGACAGCCGGCCCATCCAGACCAATGAATTTCCCTCCAACTGGGTGCTCTCCAGCGCCCGTGCTATCGCCATCGTCCACGCATTGGAGCGCTCTGGCGTAGAGCCGCAGCGCCTGCGTGCGGTGGGCCTTGCCGACACCCGCCCTTTGGCAACCAACGAGACGGGCGACGGGCGCGCTCAGAACCGCCGGGTCGAGGTGATCATTCATGCGCAATGAAAAACTAGCCTAAAGTCTAAGCTCTCGCAGTCGATAACACGTTAAACCCGGCACACGGACGTGGTCGGCAACGTGTCCCCCTTCCGCTGCGAGAGTTCTATATGCTCACCTCCTTGCGCTTGCGCCTTCTTCTGGCCACGGCCGCCGTCATTGCTTCGGCACTGCTCATCAATGCCGCTATCAGCTACTTCACCCTTCAACATCACAACGACGCACAGGTGGCGCGTAACCTTTCGGCAGTGGCTCATGGGAACGGCCTGGCCATCAATGAATGGATCGACGCCCGTGGCAACATGCTCGAGGCGCTTGCGCCAGTAGTTCGAAATGACGATCCGTTCGATGCGCTGCTGCAGCTAGAGGCCTCTGGTGGCTTTATTGCCACGTACTTAGCGTATCCGCAGGATGGGAGAGTTTTATTCTCGGATGGCTGGACGCCACCAGCCGATTATGACCCGCGTGAACGGGCTTGGTATCAGCAGGCCGTGGCAGCTGAAAGCACCGTTGTTACCGAGCCCTATGAAGATGCCGATACTGGCGACCTGGTGGTGACCATCGCCACCCCTTTCCATGTCAACGGTCAATTGGTTGCCGTCGGCGGTGGGGATATTGCCATCGGAGAAATTGTCAGCAATGTGGGCTCTATTGCACCGACACCTAACAGCTTTGCTTTCCTGGTCACTGCCGATGGCACCTTGGTGGCGCATCCCGATCCGGCGATGACCCTGGAGCCTGCGTCACAACTGACGTCAGCCTTCACCGCAGGCTATTTTGCCGCCCCGATAGGTGTCGGCACGCCCGTTCGTCTTGCCTTGGGCGGGCGAGACAAGTGGCTGCGCAGCGTGCCCATCAGTGGCACCGACTGGCAGTTGGTGGTGGCACTTGATGAGCGCGAGGCCACCGCCGGATTGCGTGCCGTATTGAGCAATGCACTGGTAACGCTGGTGTTGGTGGTGCTTGGCGCCGCCCTGGTGCTAGGGGCACTGCTCAAGCTCATGTTTCGGCGCCTGCAGTCGGTGCGCGATGCCATGTCGGATATCGCCAGCGGCGATGGCGACCTGACCCAGCGTCTGCCGGAGGGGGGGCGTGACGAGGTGGCGCAGATCGCGACCGCGTTCAACCAGTTCGTATCGCGAATCGAGAGCGTGATGATCACCATCCGTGACGCTAGCGAATCCGTTACCGTTGCCGCGGGCGAGATTGCCAGCGGCGGCCAGGACCTCTCACGCCGGACCGAGAATGCCGCATCCAGCCTGCAGCAAAGCTCGGCTTCCATTGAAGAGATCACCAGCACCGTCGAACACACGGCAGATTCTGCGCGTCAGGCCAGTCAGCTCTCACAGTCGGCCTCCGACGTGGCAACGCGAGGTGGGGAGGTCGTAGGACAGGTCGTCACTACCATGCAGGAAATCACTGCCTCTTCCGAGCGAATCGGCAATATCGTCAAGGTCATGGATGGCATCGCCTTCCAGACCAACCTGCTGGCGCTCAACGCTTCGGTGGAGGCGGCTCGGGCCGGTGAGCAGGGCCGGGGCTTTGCGGTGGTGGCCGGGGAGGTACGCCAGCTGGCGACACGTAGCGCTGAAGCCTCGCGTGAAATACGCGGCCTGATCGAAGCCTCGGGGCAGAAGGTCTCTTCAGGTACCCAGCTTGTGCAGCAGGCAGGCTCTACCATGGAGGAGTTGGTCGCCGGTGTTAGCCGTGTGGCCAAGGTACTGGGTGAGATCAGTGTGGCGGCAAGCGAGCAGAGCGACGGTA
The DNA here is from genome assembly GCF_020832045.1 of Halomonas sp. GTDB lineage: Bacteria > Pseudomonadota > Gammaproteobacteria > Pseudomonadales > Halomonadaceae > Halomonas. The sequence continues at coordinate 23,854 of NZ_JAFIFK010000051.1, read as the reverse complement.
TCGGCCAGGTCAATGTCGCCGTGGCCGAGCTCGACCGCATGACCCAGCAGAACGCCGCGCTGGTAGAAGAGTCCACGGTGGCGGCCGAGCAGCTCAAGGAGCAGGCCGATCGTCTGGCCGAGGCAGTGGGCGGGTTCAAGCTCAGCGAACATCGCTTGACGCTTGCTCATTCGTAATTGAGCCATGAGGCCGCATGGAGGCGGCCAATGAACTCCGTGACCATTCGAAATTTGGATTATTTCCTAAAGTTCTGCTGCCACCCGCCGATGGGATAGGATAAGGAAGGTGCCGAACCCGGTTTTTTTATGCCTCGGCGCCCGAATTCATCGGCACAAGGCAGTTACTCATGGCCAGCATCTCCTCCCTCGGCATCGGTTCCGGGCTCGATCTCAACGGTTTGCTCACTCAACTCAATGAAGCCGAACGCGGCAAGCTAGTACCCATTGCAGAGCAGATTCAAACCCAGCAAGTCAAGATTTCAGCATACGGCGAGCTGAAAAGTGTGCTTACCGGTTTTCAAGATGCCGTCAATGCGCTCAACGACAGCTCTCTTTATCAGAATCTTACCGCCTCGACAGAGGGCGAAGCCGTACAGGCGGCAGCCGGATCGGAAGCATCGCCTGGTCAGTACGCCATTGAAGTGGATCGCTTGGCGACCGCTGGAAGCTTTGCCACGCAGCGCGTGGATAGTCTCGACACCGTACTCAACGATGCCGAAACCACTCTCAACCTCTCCTTTGCGGATGCCAGCCTCGACCAAGGCGTCACCATTGCTGCCAATAGCACTCTTGTGGAGGTTCGCAACGCCATAAACGCCGACCCCGATGCAGCGGTTACAGCCTCAATCGTAAACGATGGGGCAGGCTACCGACTGGCCTTGATGTCCAAGGAAACGGGTGAGCAGGCGGCTATCCTCGACGCTGACTTTGCTGCGCTGACGACGCAAGCGATGCTTTCAGGTGAGGCGGTGCTGCAGGACGGACAAAATGCTAGCTTCGAGGTGAATGGCATCGCCATTTCCAGTGCGAGCAATCAGGTGGATGACGCCATTCAGGGTGTCGCGCTCAATCTGCAGGGAGTGGGGAGCAGTACCGTGACGGTTGCACAGGATACCGAAGCCGTAAAGCAGTCGGTCGTCGATTTTGTCGATGCCTACAATGAACTCAAGGGTACTGCCGGTCGTCTGACTGCCTTCAATGGCGAAGACGGTCAAGCGGGCGATCTGATCGGTGACAGTGCGGTGCGAAGCATCGAGTCGCGCTTGCGTAGCGACCTTGCGGGTGTCGTCATGGCCGAGGGTGAAACGACGATGCTTGCCGATTTCGGCATCCACCTGCGTGTCGATGGTACGCTGGAGCTTGATGAGACGACGCTTGAAGCGGCTCTTGGCGAAGGACCCGAGGTGGTCGGAGCCTTTTTTGCGGCTCAGGATGTAGAAGAAGGGATGGCGGGTCGGCTCGGGACTACGCTTGACCAGCTGTTGCATGATGACGGAGCGCTGGAGGGAGCCATTGGCGGAGCGGAAAACCGTATCGATAACTTGAACGATCGTTTTATTCGTACCGAGCAGAGCATCGAAATGACCATGGCTCGTTACCAGACTCAGTTCAGCCAGCTTGACAGCATGATTGCACAGATGAATCAGACCAGTGACTACCTGACCCAGCAGCTTGGTATGCTCGACGCGCAAATGTCAGCCGGCTAGCGACGAGTCGCTTCCCGACAGTAAAGTAAATGTGCCGTGAGGCCTAAAGTTCCTGTCGCGGCTGTCGATAAGGTACTTATACATGTCAGATCACTCAGGGAAGTGAAGCACGATGGCAACGATTACCTCTCTCGGCGTGGGTTCTGGGCTTGATTTGTCAGGCCTGCTCAACCAGCTCAATGCGGCGGAACGGCAGAAGCTGAAACCCATTGTTGCTCAGAAGACTCAGGAGCAGGCGAAGATTTCCGCCTTTGGCAGGTTGCAGTCGGCGCTGACCAAATTCCAGGATGCCGTTACCAAGTTCAACGATCCCAAGCTTTACCAAGGGCTCAAAAGCAGTGTGCTTGGCGAGGGAGTCAAGGCCACGGCCGGGGCGCAGGCGAGTGCCGGACGGTATGAGGTGACGGTTAACCATACCGCCAGAGCTGGCAGTGTTGCGAGTGTAGGGGTCGCCGATCCGCAGCAGTCCCTCGTCGGGGCGGGCGGGGATACCCTGACATTGAGCTTTCAGGGCAAGGATGACGTTACGATCGACTTAGCCGAGGGCAGTACGCTTAGCGCTATCCGTGATGCCATCAACGCCGATCCAGATGCAGGGGTGACGGCCTCGATCGTCAACGATGGCAGCGCGAACGGTTATCGCCTGGTACTCAACTCCAAGGAAACCGGGGCGGCTCAGTCCGTGACCGGCATGGAGTTCGGCAGCGCTGCACTGTCCGAGGATACCGCCACCCGGGTAGCGGGTCGCGACGCCGAGCTCAGTATCAATAACATCACCATCAGCAGCAGCTCCAATCGGGTCGAGGGAGCCATCCAGGGTGTTACGCTGGAGCTCGATGCCGCCGCGGTTGGCAAGACCTCGACGGTAGTCGTGGAGCGTGACAACGAGGCCCTCAAGGAAGCTGTCACCGGCTTCGTTTCAGCCTACAATGAAATGAAATCGTCTATAGGCCGCATGACGGCCGTTACGGGCGATGCCGCAACGGCCGGCGAGCTGGTGGGAGACCGGGCAGTGCGCACCATCGAGTCGCGACTCAGCCGCGACCTGGGCGCTCTCGTACAGGGTGGGGAACTGACGATGATGTCGCAGCTCGGCATCAGCCTGCGCCCCAACGGCCGACTCGAACTGGATGAAGCCAAGCTGGACGAAACGATTGCCAGCAACCCCAAAGCCTTGGCCGACTTCTTTGCAGGTGATTCAAAGGAAGGCGGTATGGCCGGTCGGCTGAATGGCACGCTCAGCCAGATTCTGGGCGATGACGGTCTGGTGAAGAGCTCGATCAAGAGTTCCGAAACTCGCGTCAGCAACCTCGATGATCGCTTCGAGCGTATGGAACGCAGCATCGATCAGACCATTGAGCGTTACCGCAAGCAATTCGGTCAGCTTGATGGCCTGATTGCCCAGATGAACGCCACCAGCTCTTATCTGACCCAGCAGCTCGATATGCTGAGCATGCAGATGCAGCCAAGGAAAAAGTAGCTATGTGGAGCTTCACTTGGCTCCAGTAATCCAAGCATGCGCGTTTAGTATCGCACACGGGCCCGGTGAATACCGGGCCCGTTGCCTTTCGTGCTGCTGCTCCGACCATGCTTGTGATCCTGCGATAGGTGAATTGAAAAAAAAGCGCAAAATTTTTTCCCCGGCCCCTAAAGTTATTCCGCCAAGGGCCGTTAATTAGGGTAACGGCCAACGGCGCCGTTGAGACAGGCCCGAGATGCTGGGCTGAAAGAAAAAAGTTCAGTGGGCCCGTCAATGGAGCCCTCAACATAGAGAAGGAAAGTCACCATGTCAGTGATCAACACCAACATCACCGCCCTGATCGGCCAGAACAACCTGAACAAGTCGCAGTCCAGCCTGCAGACTTCAATGGAGCGTCTCTCCTCCGGCCTGCGTATCAACAGTGCCAAGGACGATGCCGCCGGCCAGGCCATCGCCAACCGTATGACTGCCCAGATCACCGGTATGAACCAGGCCAGCCGCAACGCCAACGATGGTGTTTCTCTGGTACAAACTATGGAGGGCGGCCTTGAGCAAATAAACAACAACCTCCAGCGTATTCGTGAGCTGTCAGTGCAAGCAGCAAGTGATACCAATACCGCGGCAGATCGTACATCTATCCAGACTGAAATTACCGAGCGTCTTGACGAAATCGAACGCGTCGCCAACAGCACATCTTTTAACGGGATTAAGCTTCTCGATAACGATAATGACTTGGTGATTCAAGTTGGTTCAAACAACACCGATGATGATCGTGTTACTGTGTCTGCTTTTGATGCAACTGCACTTGGCGCTGGCATTGATGTTTCAACTACAGCAGGCGCGCAAGCTGCTATCACTACCGTAGATGCCGCACTTGTTTCGCTTGATACAGAGCGCGCTACGCTTGGTGCCACACTGAATCGTTTCGATTCAATCATTGAGAACTTGGCTACCACTTCTACTAACCTGTCTGCCGCTCGCTCGCGTATCGAAGATGCTGATTACGCGGTTGAAGTGTCCAACATGACCCGCGCCAACATCCTGCAGCAGGCCGGCACTTCCGTCCTGGCTCAGGCCAACCAGATGCCGCAGTCTGTGCTGTCTCTGCTGGGCTAAGGTTGAATTCGAGGGGAAGGGTTTCCTTTCCCTTGAATGCCTCGAACCGGCCCCCTTGGGGCCGGTTTTTTTATGATCCTGCTTGAGAAACCAGCGCGAGGTGCTTCATGAATGAGGCCGAGTATCTACAGGTCATCGAGGAACTCGATCGCGTGATTAGCGATACCCGCGACACTATGGCTCGTTACGAAGCCGCCGGCATGGACGCGCAGATGCCGGAAGATTACGACAAGCTGCATGAAATCTATGCCAAGGCGGTCAAGGAGCAACGAGCCTGTACTCTTTTCATGCTTAATCTCTGATTAAGAAGTTTGACATCTGTCAAACCTTTTCCGCGCTACCCTCAACTCTTTCTCTTGCATGCCGATAACGTTGATAGCAGTCACGTCAGCTTGCGCCGTGATCAACGATAACGACAAAGCCTCCATACCGTACGAACCGCATGTACTCGTGAGGCAGGAGAGCAAGGGATGAATTCCATCACAGTGACCCATACTTCCCATTATTCCGAGGCAGAGCCGGCGACTGAAGCCGCTTATGACTCGCAGCCACCTCGTCGTGAACGGCTGGGCTTCAGCACGCGGCTTACGCTGATGATCGTTTCGCTGGTGTTGATCTCGGTAATGCTGGTGGCCGGGTTGGTCTATACCCAATATCGCCAGTCTTTTACTCAGGCCACGGTACATCAGCTGCAGAGTACCGGTGAGATGATGGCGGCTTCCTTCAGCCAGTGGCTGGGTGCGCGCCAGGATGAGATTCGCTACGTAGCCGGCCTCGATCCGGTCAGGCAGGTCGAGGTCGAGCCGATTCAACATCTGTTGGCTCGCGTTGCCGAGCAGAGCGGCTACTACGATACGCTGTTCTTCGTCGGCCCGGATGGGGTGGGTGTGGCCGGGGTGAGCTTCGATGGCAGCGCCACGGTCATGTCCGCCGGGGAAGCCGCCGAGTTCCAGGTGGCGGACCGCGCCTGGTTCCGCGAGGCAATTCAGGGTCAGCCGGTCTTCTCCCAGCCGCTGATATCTCGGGCCACGGGTAATCAGGTCAGCAACGTGGTAGCGCCGGTGTTTGGCGATAGGGGCGAGGTGGTTGGGGTGGTTCGGGCTGCGGTGCGTCTCGACGTGTTGTTCGAGCGCATGGCTGAGATGTCGCTGGGTGGTAGCTCCGATACATACCTGTTGGGTGGCGACGGTATGCCGGTGACTCCCGTAGCGGCATTGGCGGGGGAAAGTCGTGCCCTCGAGACGCGTGCGGCAACCGCCCTGGCGGCCGGCGAGAGCGGTGTGGGCCGCTATGCGGACGCTGCTGGTACCGCGGTGATCGGCAGCTATACTTTCCTGCCGCTGCTAAACTGGGGGCTGGTGGTGGAGGTGCCGGAGCGTGAGGCGCTGGGCGAGGTGTCTCGTACGTTCTGGATACTGGTGGGAATCACCACCGTGATCATAGCGGTCGCCGTTCTGGTGAGCCTGGGGGTGGTGCGTTCTGTGGTCAAAACGCTGGGCGGCGACCCTCAGCGCGCCGCGGAAGTGGTACGGCGGGTGGTGCAGGGCGATCTGACCATGCGGGTGCCGGTTAAAGCCGGCGATAGCACCAGCCTGCTGGCGCATATGCAGGAGATGCAGCAGAAGCTACAGGCGATGATGGGTGACATACGTCGTACCGCCGAGTCGGTAAGCGTGGCGAGCAGTGAAATCGCCCAAGGCAACGAGGACTTGGCCAGCCGGACCGAGGAGCAGTCCTCTTCGCTGGTCGAAACGGCTTCCAGCCTCGAACAGATGACCGCCACCGTCAGGCAGACGGCTGAGTCTTCCACCCAGGCGCGTGAGCTGACTGTCGAGCTCGACGAGCAGGCTCGCAACGCGAGCGGGGTAGGCCAGCAGGCTGCGCAGTCCATGGGCAGTATCAAGCAGGCCAACAAGCGGGTCGAGAGCATCGTGGAAGCCATCGACGGCATCGCCTTTCAGACTAATCTGCTGGCACTCAATGCCTCGGTAGAGGCGGCTCGGGCCGGTGAGCATGGCCGCGGCTTTGCCGTGGTGGCTACCGAGGTGCGCAACTTGGCGGGACGCTGTGCGGCCGAAGCCAGCAAGATTCGCCAACTGGTCGACTCCAGCGTGGCAAGCGTCGACGAGGGCGAGCGTCTTGTTACCACGGCGAGCCAGCAGCTGGCCACCATCGCCGAAGGGGTCAAGCGCGTCTCGAGCTTCATCAGTGAGATCGCCACGGCGGCCACCGAACAGTCGGCGGGTATCGAGCAGATCAACATGGCGGTCAGCCAGCTCGACGAGGTGACCCAGCAGAACGCGGCGCTTGTCGAAGAAGCCACTGCGGCCAGCCACTCCTTGAGCGATCAAGCCCAGGAACTGGCCAGGCTGGTACAGCGCTTCAAGATCGATGAGGCAATGACGTAATGGTCGGAGAAAACGAACTGTAATCTCGTGCGGTGGGAGTCAAGGCGCCCACCGCACTTCCATGTATTCAGTTCATGAGGTTCAATTCCCCGATCATCCGCGTAGCCGGAGACGCCGGATTGACTCCAGTGCCTGCTGGGTTCAGGTAGAGTTCCTTCGTTTGGCCGGTCCGGGGTATCAACGTTACATGCCGAGTATCGATGTCGTGATCCAGCTCTCCGCCAAGGCCTGCCTGGCGCACTATGAGGGCAGAGTAGGGCAGGTGCTGGCTCATAGCTTGGATGGTCGGCGCGTGGTGTTTCCTGCCGAAGCGCTGAGGAGAGTGGTGACCCGAGATGGGGTGCATGGCACCTTTCGTCTCTCCTTTTCCGCGGAGGGACGCTTTCAAACGATCGAGCGTTTGAAAAAATAAGGCGGCATCGCTTCACGAATGGCGGTGTTACATCGGTATATTTGTCGAATGTCAAACCTTTGCGTCTCGTTACCTTGAGTGGGCTCTGATATAACACAGCTCTGTGCGTTATCAAGCATCTCTCACTGGCCGGCATGCGGCCGCTTCACGGGGCTTTACCATGTTCGCCAGTAAGTCGCCTGAACCTCGCGATTACCAGAACCGTCGTCTGGATGCCCTGGCCGAACCGCCGGAGGTGGGACACGAGCTTTTCGTCGGCCTCAGCGCCCTTGGCGATACGCTGAGCAATCGGCACCATTCGAAAGACTTCTCCTTTGCCCATGCGCGCTACTTGCGCAGTCGCGTGCTGGCGGTCGGGCTCATCTTCGCCCTGCTTTCGCCGCTGTGGATCGTCGTCGATTCTCTGGCTTTACCGGCTGAACTGCTTCGCTACACGCTAATTGGCCGTGTCTTGCTGATGGTGGGGTTGGTGGGTGTGCTGCTACTGGCTTATATCAGCCGCGAACGTATACGCCGTATTCGTTTCAGTGCCGGCATGTTGCTGGCGCTGCCGGCGTTCTTCTATCTATTCGTATTGGTCATGTTGCCGGGGGATCAAGTAAACGGTCTGATCGGTTACGGTTTCATTCCCTTCCTGCTCGTTGCGGCGCTCAGTGTCTTTCCTTTTACCTTATTAGAGTCGCTGGGGGCCGGCCTCGCGATGTTGGCGCTGCTGGCTTTCGCGCAATTCTCTGACGGCAGCTGGCTGACCGGGAACGGTGTGGAAAGCCTGCTGCTGCTGGCAAGCCTGCTGGTGGTATCGCTGGCGGCCAACCATTTCCAGCTCAGTCTGTTGCTGCGGCTCTACCGGCAGGCCACCCACGACCCCTTGACCGGGCTTTTCAATCGCCGTGCGCTCGAGGTCCATCTGGCCAAGGTGCAGGCGTGGCAGAGTGATACCGCGGGTCAGGACAGCTTGGGCAATATTCCCTGCTCCATCCTGATGCTCGATCTGGACCACTTCAAGCGCATCAATGACAGCTATGGTCATTCTGTCGGTGACAGGGTGCTGTGCCAGTTCGCCGACCTACTGGTTCGTCAGACTCGTCGCCATGACTGCGTTGCGCGCTACGGAGGGGAAGAGTTCGTCATTTTATTGGTAGGGAGCAGCCAAGCCAGGGCGATGGAGGTTGCCGAGCGGATCCGCTGCGCCGTGGAGAAGAGCGAGTTTACCGATCACGACGGCCAACCCATTGCTGTGACCACCAGTATCGGTGTGAGCCGACTGGAGCGGGATGAACCACCTCTCGTGGCTCTGAAGCGCGCTGACGAGGCGCTTTATCGCGCCAAGCGAGAAGGGCGCAATCAGGTCATTTCGGGGCGGGACGCAGCGGGCAGCGAGTAGCCCCCATTACCTCAAGTTTCGTTGCTTCCTGCCGATAAAGCCTTCAGTGAAGTTAGCGAGCGAGGGGCCGATGCCCAACAATTCTCAGCAGGTAGCGCTGCATACCTGGCTGGTGCTCGTGCCGCTGCTGCTGCTGGTCATGGGTGTCATCAATGGCTTGGCTAGCTGGCAGCTGCCCGGGGAGTGGCGGCCGGCCTGGATCAGTTTGCCAATCATGTTGCTGGTGGGCTGCGGCCTGCTGGCCACGCTACTTGGAAAAGTCAAAACGGCGCAATTCTGCGGGATGGTGCTGCTCCCGTTCGGGCTTTATGCCCCTGTTTTGGCATGGTTGCCCTCCACGGGTGGAGGGTTCATGCCGGCTCAGTTCATGCTTTCGCCGGCGACGTGCATTGCCCTGTTGATCGTCTCGACCTGCTTCATGGCAGGCGTCAGCACTTCGCGTATGCGCCTGGTCTGGTGGCTGGGAGGAGCCGGCATATTTCTCGTCGGTGGGCTGAGTATCATTGCCGGGCTGAGACCCGATCTGCTGCCCTCAAGCCCCTGGGGAGCCGCCTTTGCCACGCCCTTTACCGCGCTCCCTGCGGTACTGACCGGCACGGCCATGGTATTGATAGCGCGTCATCCATCTGTCACGCCGATCCTGAGTCGCGGCGTAGCGGTAGCACTGGTAAGTGGGGTGTTGGTCAGCGGGCTCGCCTGGTACGCACTCACTTGGCAGCACTATGCCGCGAGGCAACAGCATGCCGGGGAGTTGCTGGCCAACTTCAAGATAACGGCCGAGCGCATCATGGACAGCCGTCAGCGCCAGCTACAACGTATGGCGGCGCGCTGGGCCGAGGCCGATGGACTGCCGCCTGCCTCGTTTCGACGTGGCGAGGCCGATGCAGCTTTTCGCGATATGACGAGCTTGGTCTCGCTCTATTGGCAGGATGCCGCCAGCGAACGCTTTCTCTGGGGGCGGGAACGCAGCACCAGCTTTCAGCTCCTCAATTGGCTCGAGCAGCACGATTGGCTGATGGACTGGCTGGATGTCGGGGGCAGCTACCCTCGCTGGGTGCTTCCGGATGGCTCCCGTCCTGAAATGGCACTATTGTCCGTTCCCTTGAACAATCCAAGGGGCGGTGAAGCCCGCCTGGTGGCCGTGCTCGACCTCAGTCGTTTGCTGGACCAGGAGATTCGCTCTTTGGTCACGCCGCTTTCGCTCTCCGTTCGGCGTCATGGCCATCTAATGGTGAGTAATAAGCAAGTCGGCCCGACGCACACCGAACTTCAGCGGGGGCTCCTGGTGCTCCCCGGTGGCGCTACGCTAAGCCTGCAAGTCGAGGGTGAGGGACCTGTGGTTTCCTCCAGCCCAGGGGGGCTAATGCCGCTGGGCGTGGCAGTGGCTGGTCTGGTGATGACGTATTTGCTGGCGTTCAGCCTGGCTATCTCCGACCTCAGTCGTCGGCGCTCCTTGGCCCTGGCGCGAACTCAGCGTCATCTTCGGGCTCAGCAGCGCGTACAGACGCTGATAGCACGCGATCAGCCGCTGGAAGAGATCCTTGCCGCTATCTGCCGAATCGTGGAAGCGCAGGTGCCGGGTAGTATTGCCTCCATCATGCTCAGCGACGAGGCGCGCCTGCATCTTGATCGAATCTTCAGCGTCAGCCTTTCACCAGCCTACTGTGAACGAGCGCGAGGCGTGGCGATCGGCCCTGAAAATGGCGCCTGTGGCCGTGCGGCTTTCATTCGTGACTTCGTGGTATGCAGGGATATCGCCCTTGACCCTCGCTGGAGAGACTTCCACGATGTCGCCGCCGAGCACGGCCTTCGAGCGTGTTGGTCCTTCCCGGTGACCGCAAGCAACTCGGAGGTGCTGGGAACCTTCGCCATCTACTATCGCGAGCCTGGCGAGCCCACCAAAAGCGATCGGCGACGGGTGATAGAAGCTGCCGAGCTGGTATCGCTGGCGGTGGAGCGTGAGCGTAATCGTGAGGCATTGAAACAGAACGAGCAGCGCTATCGCTCGCTGTTCACCTACCATCCCGATGCGGTGTTCTCACTGGATCTGGAGGGCTACTTCACCTCAGTCAACGCCGCATGCAGCGAGGTGACGGGTTACGCGATGGACAAGCTGATCGGCTCTCACTACTCGGCGCTGGTCTTGCCCGAGGACCGTCCACATATCCAATCGCTGTACATCGATGCCGACCCGGGTCAAGCCTTTCGCTACTCCGCCACCATTCACCGCAGTGATGGGCGCAGTGCCTATCTCGACGTGACCAACCTACCCATCGTCGTCAACGATACGGTCATCGGTTTCTATGGTATAGCCAAGGACATGACCGATAAGCATCGGCGCGAAACGGAGCTGCGCATCTTGCAACGCAGCGTCGAGGCTACGAACAATGGCATCGTCATCTCCGACGCCTGCGCCGAAGGCATGCCGGTGGTGTACGTGAATGAGTCGTTCGAACATATTACCGGTTACTCCCGTGATGAGGTGCTGGGCCGCAACTGCGACTTCCTGCAGGGTAGTGAAACCGATGCCGAAACGGTGGCGAAAATGAATCAAGCGCTCGCAGAGCAGCGAGACATCAACGTCACTCTGTGTAACTACCGGAAAGATGGCACGCCGTTCTGGAACAATCTCTATTTGGCGCCGGTTCGAGACGGTGAGGGGCCGGTCACCCACTTCGTGGGTGTGCTGCATGATATTTCCGAGCGCAAGTCGTATGAAGCGAAATTGTCTTTCCATGCCAGCCACGATGCGCTGACGGGGCTCGCCAATCGCTCCTTGTTCGAGGATCACCTGCTGCACGACGTCATGCTGGCCAAGCGACATGGACGGGTTCTCGCCGTGCTGTTCGTCGACCTGGACGACTTCAAACCGATCAACGACAGCCTTGGCCATGAAGTGGGCGACCAGGTGCTGATCCAGGTCGCTCAGCGCCTGGGGGAAGAGCTGGACCCCGGCGATACGCTGGCGCGGTTCGGCAGCGACGAGTTCGTCATTCTGCTGCCCGAATTGACGCGAGAGGAGAGTGCCATCCGTCTGGTCGAGCGCCTGCTGGTCTGCCTGCGCCGCCCCTTCCGCGTCGCTGAGCACGAACTCTACATCGGTGCCAGTGTGGGCATCGCCTTCTTGCAGGGTGAATTGGAAAATCCGGTGGAGCTGATCCAGCAGGCCGATATGGCCATGTATCGGGCCAAACAGAAAGGGCGGAACGCCTGGGAGTGCTTCACCAGTGATATCAACGATGAAGTAAGCGCCCGTATGGCGCTGCGTAACGATCTGCAGGAGGCGATCGAGGCGGAGAACTTCGAGCTACACTATCAGCCACTGCTCGATGCCCGTAGTGGCAATGTCGTCGGAGTCGAGGCGCTGGTACGCTGGAAGCATCCGGTAAAGGGTTACCTCTCTCCCGGTTTGTTCATCCCGCTGGCCGAGGATACCGGCCAGATTGGCCCCATCAGTGAGTGGGTGCTGCGACAAGCATGCCGCGACATGTGTCGATTGATAGCCGAGGGCTACGGCCGTCTACGCGTTTCGGTCAATCTTTCCCCGCTGCAGTTCCGGCGTCCCAACTTTTTGTCCAATCTGCAGCAGGCTCTCCTGGAAACCGGTCTTGCGGCGGAGTACCTCGAGCTGGAACTTACCGAGGGAATTCTCATGGCCGACTCCGCCGCGGCCGTGGAGACATTGCATCGGCTGCGTGACATGGGGGTTGAAGTCTCCATCGATGACTTCGGTACCGGTTACTCCAGCCTCAGCTATCTCAAGCAGTTGCCTATCGGCAAGATCAAGATCGACCGCAGCTTCGTGCGCGACATCGCCAGTAGCCGCCATGATAGCGCCATCGTACAGGCCATCATTTCCATGGCGCACCATCTGGGTCTTGCCGTGGTTGCAGAAGGGATCGAAGAACAGGCGCAACGGGACTTCCTGGCAGCCCATGGCTGCGACGTATTCCAAGGGTTTTTCTTCGCTCGCCCGATGCCATTCGACAAGCTTAAGGCGTATCTTGACGAGCCAAGATTACCGGTTTCGGTTCCACTCCTATCGGTTGATCGAACGCTGTAGCAAGAGCGAATAACTCAAAACGACTAATAATCAGTTCAAGGGGCGGAGAAGCAAGAATGGGGGAGGTCCAGGATGAGTTCATTCGGGTGGGGAGTCCCAGCGAAATCGAGGCGTTGCTGGAGCAACTGATTCAGCCTGGAGGGGCGTCATTGCTGCTCGACAAGCCCGACAGCACGCCCATACCTGTAGTGGTGATGGAGCAGTCCGCGCCGGAATCGATGCTTCTCGACATCACCGCCATTCGCGAGATAGTCGGCGAATTGAAGCGGGGTATCGGTTTTCGCCTGTTGGGGCAGGTGCACGGCAAGATGGTTCGTACACCAGTACTCAAGACCGAGGAGATCGACACGACAAATGGGCGAGTGCAGTGCCAGTGCGACTATCCCCATTATCTGGAAGAGCTGCAACGCCGTGAAGCCTTCCGAGCCCGCTTGCGGCTGGGCATGGAAGTTGGCGCCATCGTGCGAAGCACCGAGGGCGATAACGATCTCTCTGTGCAGGGTGACCTCAAGGATCTCTCCCAGCAGGGCTGTCAATTGGAACTTCCCTCTTCGGCGGCAACGCTGCTTGCCGAAGTGGTGCTGGTCGAGATCGAATTCTGCTTCCCCAATGGCACCCGCTTCTCTGTAGAGGCGGCTCCACGCCACAAGGTGGCGGACAGTGACCGCCAAACCTTGCGTGTCGGTTTTCACTTCGAGAGGTGCAGTGCCGAGCAGGAGCGCAAGCTATGGTTCTTCGTCCGCGAGATCGAGCGCGAGTCGTTACGTTATGGCGACGAGGCCGATGTTGGCCGGCTCCCCTCCATGCTCTTTCAGAGTCAGTCGGCTGGTAGCTCTTCTCCGGTGGGACGGCGGAACGTCTTGACCTACGCCACACCCATGGCGCGACGCCTGGCGCGTGTGGCGGGGTATCTCGATGCTCAGTTGCTGGAACTGCAGCAGGGCGACGATATCGACCCGGTGCAGCTCTCCCGCCATGCCGACATGCTGCTACAGCTAGCCGAAGAGGACATTGAAGCGTTGCTCTTTGCTACCCGCTGTCTGGGTCAGGAGCCGGTACTGGTGCGTCATGGTTTGAGTGTCGCCGTTCAGATGCTGGCGCTGGCCAGCAGTAATTCGGTGCCACGTGACATACGCAAGGCGCTGGCGGCAACCGCCATGATTCATGATCTTGGTAAAGGGCTGCTGCCCCCCGGGCTGCTTGCCCTGGCGTCGTTCGGGCCGGAGGAGCATGCAAGCCTCCAGCAGCATGTCGACCTGCTGCTTCAGCGGATGACGCGCTGCCATTGGCTTTCCGAAAGCGTCATGCATGCCGTGCTGGCCTGCACTAACGAACGCCTGGATGGCAGCGGTTATCCCGCGGGAGCGACTAGCGAGGGGCTTCCCGAGCTGGCTCGCATGAGCGCGGTGGTCGACGTGGTCGAGGCGATGCGCCGGGACCGTGCCGATCGCCCCGCCTGGCGCATCGATGCCGCCTACCGGCATCTTCTCACTTCCCCCCAGCAGTTCGATCCGCGCTGGGTCAAGCGCTATGTGCAGCGCTTCGGTTTGCGCCCGGTAGGGTCGCTGGTGCGCTTCTCCGGTGGTGCGCTGGGCTGGATTCAGCGGCTCGATCAGCAAGGTAAACCTTTCCAGGTGCAGCTGGTCGAGGAGGTTGGTCCCCCCGCAGAGGCAGTGGGAGAGCTGCTGCGGGGTGACGTCGTATCGCGCTTGGGCGAGATAACGGAAGAGCTGCCGGTTTCCACGTAAGGGCTGCGCTAAAGTTGTTCCAGTTTAGGTCGATAGAAGGAAATAACCCCTAGGTCGCGGGCTTTTCACCGGAACCCTAGGCGCAAAGTCTGCCAGACTGGCATAAGCGGGTTAGTGGGGGCTCGATATGCCCCCCTATGTACCTTATGCATATCGAATGGTAGGCAGCCTCTGTCATTTTACCGGAGAACGTTTCATGAGTAGAGCAGCCGCTTACGGCCGTGGCGCCGGCGCCTATGCGCGGGTTGGCGTAGAAAGTGGGGTAATGGCGGCTTCGCCGCATCAGCTCATCGTGATGCTGTTCGATGGCGCCCAGGGGGCTATTCGTGCAGCACGCATACATATGCAGGCCGGGAACATTGCCGAGAAGGGGAAATCCATCTCAAAGGCGCTGAATATCATCAACAATGGGTTGCTGGCCGCTCTGGATCGTGAGAAGGGTGGCGAGATCGCCGATCGACTCGGCTCGCTCTACGATTACATCGGTCGGCTGCTTTTGGCCGCTAACCGGCACAACGATCAGGAAAGTCTCGACCAAGCTGAGAGCTTGCTCGAGGATATTGCTTCGGCATGGCGTGAAATTGGCAGCGCGGGAGCGCAAGGTTGAATGGCAATGACGACCACAAGCGCCGTTCTGGACGGCTATGCTCAGCTTCGGCAGCAGGTTGCCATCATGCTTGAGCTGGCCAAGGCCGGCGAGTGGGATGCGTTGATCGAGCGGCAGTCCGATTATCTCCAGTTGGCGGACCGGCTGCGGCAGCTGGACAAAGATGCCGAACTCGATGACGAAGGCATGCAGCGCAAAGCCGAGCTGCTTGAAGCGATACTTGCCGATGATCTGGCCATTCGCGAGCACTTGCTGGCGCGGCGCAGCGAACTTGGCCAACTGATGGGCAATAGCCGCCGCCAGCGCGAGCTTCACCGGAGCTATGGCAAGCAGGCGGCAGCCATTGTCGATGCCAGCGACAAGTTCGGACCGGGTACGCCGTGAGTGGCATTACGCCGCTTCTGGACACTCTATTGCACCAAGTGCTGGGCAAGCGTGTCGATACGGCGCCTCCTCGCGATTTGACCGAGCCGGTACGGCCGGTCGATCCGGGCGAGGGGCCAAGGGCCCTGCATAGCGATTCCCGCCTGGATGGTCGCCGGCCTGCCATTGCACCGCTTCCCGGCACCACAACCCCATCGCAGCGAGGGGAAGGCCAGGCGGCACGCGGCGATGGATCGCCTCCTCCCGCTTCCACTCAGACGCACTTCAGTCCTTCTGCTCGTACCATTGCCGACTTGTTGATGCGCTTCCCAGCCCCTCCTTCAGTACTGAGCACATCAGCTCCGTTGATGGCCTCTGGCGAGGCGACAAGCGTCTCGAGTCTGGCCGACAGGCTGCAGACGGGTATACGCGACAGCGGTCTGTTTTACGAATCGCATCTATCTCGCTGGTATCGAGGCGAGGTGAGCCGCCAGCAGTTGGAGCGTGAGCCACAGATGATGCGCACGCTGCGCTTCACGCCGGCGCCGATGGCGCAGGGAACGGGGGGGTCAGCGAGCGGCTCGCCTGCCATGGCGCATGGTACGCAAAGCCTGGTTCAGGCAGCGCAGACTATGCCCGGGCAGCCTTTGACGTTTTCCGGGTCCACGCCTGCTGCTGCCGGCCAGGGGCCGGCGGCACAGGCGGTGCACTCCTATAGCGTAACGGAATCCTTGTATCCCGCCGCTCCTCGCGGCGAACGTCCGGCGGGCGATGTTCAGTCCGCGGCGTCCGGGCCGGGGCGAGACACAGGCTTTGCTGCGGTCCGTGAAGGTTCGGAAGGCGGGATGCGAGAGGGTCTGGATCCATCGTTGCGCGCCCGGGCTGGGGGCGGCGATCCCGTGCATGAAAATCTTCAGGGGGTGGTTCGCCATCAGCTCGAAATGTTGGTGTCGCCGATTCTGCGCTGGGAGGGGGACGTTTGGTCAGGCATCTTCATGGCCTTGATGATTCAGCTCCCTGCTGGTGCCAGGCGCGAAGGTGATGAGTCTTCACAACCAGACGACGGAACGCAGCAGGAAACTTGGCACTCCGAGATGCAGCTTAGCGTGCCCAGCCTGGGTGAAATCCGCGTCGGTATGTGGCTCCAGGATCAACACGTACGGTTGCAGTTGCTGAGCCGTGACGAAGCGTCCCTCGATTTGCTTCAGGCCGGCGTGCCTGAGCTCGAGCGTCGCCTGCGTGCGGCGGGGCTTTCGACAGTGCTGATCGATGCCCGCCGGTGGGAGCAAGAAATCCCAGGGACAACCCATGACTGATCCGAAGCCCGAACGCCGTCGGCAGGCGATAGCCCTGGCTTACCGTGATGGAGACGATGCGCCACGTGTTTTGGCCAAGGGCTATGGCGACATGGCTGAACGAATTCTGGCCGAGGCCAAACGCCAGGGCATCTACGTTCATGATGCGCCGGAGCTTGTGGCGCTGCTGATGGGGTTGGATCTCGACGAGCGCATCCCCCCCATGCTTTATCAGGTCATCGCTGAACTGCTCGTTTGGGTGTATGAGGTGGCCGAAACAAGTGGCCAGGAAGGGCGTTAACGATCTTTTTTGTAATTTTTTGTAACGTTTGAATTAGCGCTTTGTTCTTGTCAAGAGACTATTGTCACTTTTTTTGCGTTAATACACAAAGCGTTAACAAACTAGTCCTTAAGACTTAGCAGCCTCAGTTTTTCTCCTGAAAGATTCACCGTTGAATGGGTGGTTGGCAGGTTGCCGAACAGTGGTCACAATGCACCTGCAACAAGCAACGTCCTTAACAGGACTCGCGGTCCATCAGGCCCAGCGGCGAATCGATGCAAAGCCTAATGGTCTGAGTTCTGACACAGCAAGTGATAAGAATATAAGGACACGCGACTCAACCGCGTGCAGGGAAACCGATGAAGAATACGAATTACCTGGATGAAATCCAGGAGTTGAACCTAGCTTACCTGCTTCTTGCGCAGCGGCTGCTCAGCGATGATCGCGCAGCGGCCATGTTCCGTCTGAAGATAGATAACGAAACCGCCGACCTTCTGCTGTCGCTTGGTGCTGCGCAGCTGACGCGTCTAGCACGTACCAACCAACTGCTCTGCCATTTCGGTTTCGAGGGCGTCGAGCAGCTGCAACAGGTAGTCAACAACCCCCGTGACAATGGATTGTCGCAGTTCCACGCTTCTCTGCTGATGGCAGGGCGTGGGACGGCTTCCATGTCACGGGGGGTGTGAGAATGTCGAACAAAAGCCTCGTCGAAGAAATGCAGCAGGTTCAGCTCGCCATTGAGCTGATCGAGCTGGGTGCACGCCTTCAGGTGCTCGAAACCGAGACCGACCTCAGTCGCGCCCGTTTGATCCGGCTGTTCAAGGAAATCCGCGGCATGTCACCGCCCAAGGGGATGCTGCCTTTTTCGACCGACTGGTTCATTACCTGGCTGCCCAATGTGCATGCCTCGCTATTCTACAACATCTACCGCAACCTGCTGGAAGAGCAGCGCTGCGAGAGGATGCAAGCTTTCGTTACCGCTTATCGTCTCTATAACGAGCAGGTCGGTATCGATCAGGCGGAGCCGGTGCTGGCCCTGACCCGTGCCTGGACCCTGGTGCGCTTCTTCGAGAGCGATCTGTTGCAACTGTCCACCTGCAATCACTGCAATGGCCATTTCGTCGCCCACGCGCATACGCCGGACCACGATTACGTCTGTGGCATCTGCATGCCGCCCTCCCGGGCAGGCAAGACGCGCAAGCGCCGCGAGCAGGATGATGCCGACTCGGTCGAGCAAGCTGCGCTCGTACAACGTGCCGGCTGATTACGCTGCCTTGCTCTGCTGAAGGCTGAGCGCCTCCTCGCTCGACCTTGGACGCCGCCCCATCCGGGCGGCGTCCTGCTATCCATCCGAATTCCCTTCTTTTTTGTCCGCCAGGCCTCAAGTGTTGCTGAGCCTGGCCGATACATTGGGTAACGACGACTCGCATCCATTAAAAGGTATCGGCTGTGCTGATTCTGCTCGGTTACATCGTAGTCCTACTGTGTGTCTTCGGCGGCTTCGTGCTGGCGGGAGGCTTCCTGGGTCCGCTTTACCAACCCACTGAACTGCTGATGATCGGCGGTGCAGGGGTGGGTGCCTTCATCGCCGCTAACAACGGCAAGGCGATCAAGGCCACATTCAAGATCATCCCCAAACTCAAACGTACGAAGAAGTACAACAAGGCCATGTATATGGAACTGCTGGCCGTGCAGTTCAAACTGCTTTCCAAGATCCGTCGCGAGGGCATGCTCGGTATCGAGCGTGATATCGATAGCCCGCAGGAGAGTGCTCTGTTTCAGGAGCATCCCATGGTGCTCGCCGACCCGATGATCATGAACTTCATGACCGATTACCTGCGCTTGATGGTTGCCGGCGGTATGGACCCGATGGAGATCGATGAATTGATGCTCCATGAGATCGAAACCTTCGAGCAGGAGGCGCACATACCTGCAGATGCCATCGCCAAGGTGGGCGATGCCATGCCGGCTTTCGGTATCGTCGCCGCGGTCATGGGCGTGGTGAAGGCACTGACCTATGCCGATGCCGGCCCTGAGCAAATGGGGGAGATGATTGCCCATGCTCTGGTTGGAACCTTCCTCGGAATCTTGATGGGCTACGGCTTCATCAATCCGGTGGCCAGCAGTATCGAGCGCCAGATCAAGGAAGCGGAGAAGATGCTGCAGTGTATTCGCATCACGCTGTTGGCCAGTCTTCACGGCTATGCACCACAGCTGGCAGTGGAATTTGGACGTAAAGCGCTGCACACGGCCGAGCGCCCGGGCTTCACTGAGCTTGAAGAGTACGTGCGCAACGCCAAATCGGGTGCGACAGCGGAATGAGTGCGGGAGGAGACAAGCGCCCAATCGTCATACGGCGCAAGAAAGTCGTCCACGCCCACCACGGTGGCAGCTGGAAGATCGCTCTTGCCGACTTCATGACGGCATTGATGGCCCTGTTCCTGGTGATGTGGATCCTGTCGGTGGCTAGTGAAGAGCAGCGTCAGGGTGTTGCGGACTACTTCAGCACACCATTGACCAGTGCTGTCACGGGTGGGGATCGCTCGGGCAGTACCCGCGCCATACCCGGCGGCGGGCCGGACCCGGCGCACAGCGATGGGGAGCGGGCACGTATCGATACACGTGAGTTCAGCCGACCCAGCGAGCAGCAGCGACGCTTCTTCATGGATCTTCAGCGGCGTATCGAAGCGGCAATCGACGCCGATCCCGAACTGAGGGAGTTGCGCCAGCAGATGCGCTTCGACCTGACCCCGGAGGGACTACGCATTCAGCTTCTCGACCATGAGCTTAGGCCGATGTTCGATATCGGTAGCGATCGTGTCGAGCCGTACATGCGCAGTCTGCTGAGAACCATTGCACCGCTGCTCAACGATCTGCCCAACTACCTCAGCATAAGCGGCCATACGGATAGTCGTCCTTACGCGGGTGGATATCGTGGCTACAGCAACTGGGAGCTTTCCAGCGATCGCGCCAACGCTTCTCGCCGCGAGCTGGTGATCGGCGGACTGGACTCGGAGAAGCTGTTGCGCGTCTCCGGCTTCGCCGACCGTGTCATGCTGCCTGATACCGACCCGTTCGATGCCGACAACCGGCGCATCGAGCTGCTGGTACTGCTGCCGGATGTGGCCGAATACATTCGTCGGCCGAGCGTACTCAACGGCCCTGGCGTGCCGAGTCCGCTGAGTACGCGGCTGGAGAGTGAGGTCGATCTGGCCCCCGTAGAACAGTTTACTGAAGGGCTGCGCCGCACTCTGAATCCCGAATAAGGAACGGAACGGCGACAGCAAGACAAATTTGACACCAGGTGGTGAAGCGCATGGATATCACGGATTTCTATGACACTTTCTTCGAGGAAGCCGAAGAGCTGCTGGCCGACATGGAGCGCTACCTCCTGGAGCTCGATGTGGATGAGCCGGATAACGAGCAGCTCAACGCCATTTTTCGCGCAGCGCATTCGATCAAGGGCGGTGCGGGGACGTTCGGCTTCGAGGCCCTGCAGCGAACGACGCACTTGTTCGAGAATCTGCTCGATCATACCCGCAAGGGCGAGCTCAAGCTGCGCCGCGATATTGTCGATACCTTTCTGGAAACCAAGGACATGCTCAGCGATCAGCTAGACGCCTATCGCAACGGCAACGAGCCCGATCAAGAGGCCTTCGAGCGCATCTGCCAGGTATTACAGCAGCTGGCGCTGGAAGAGATCGGTCAGGATCTGGAGAGTGGCGCGCCGTCTGCCGCGGTTCCCCAGCAAGAGCCGAAACCGGAGCCCGAGCCCACCACGGCAGCATCGGACGCGGCGGCTGCCGGTCAGCGTATCGTGTCGCTGCTCAATGTCGGCGAGAAGGATCGCCTGCTGCTGGTTGAAGAGCTTGGCCAACTGGGCCAAGTGGTCAGCCATGGGGGCGATGAGGCGTGTTATGAGGTCACTCTCAGCACGACCGTTGGAAACGACGACATCGAAGCGGTGATGTGCTTCATCATCGATACCGACCAGATCAAGATTCGTACCGTCGAGGGCGAGGTATCACCTGCTGAGTCTCAGGCGTCTGCGCTGGAGTCAGCACCGCCGTCGACATCCGTACAGACCGCTGCGCCCGCTCCCGCCACGCCTGCTACCGCCCCAGCCAAGAGCGCCAAGTCCGATGGCGCTGCCAAAGGCAAGGCCAAGGCCAAGGGGGGGGGTGAGTCGACGTCGATCCGTGTGTCGGTCGACAAGGTCGATCAGATCATCAACCTGGTGGGTGAATTGATCATCACCCAGTCGATGCTCGATCAGACCGTCAGTGAGATGGACAACGTTGCCAATAGCGCCCTGCAGAATGGCATGAGCCTGCTGCAGCGCAATGCCAGGGACCTCCAGGAATCGGTCATGTCGATCCGGATGATCCCGATGGATTTCGTCTTCAGCCGCTTCCCCCGCGTGGTACGCGAAACTGCCAGCAAGCTCGGCAAGGAGATCGAGCTGGTCACCGAGGGAGAGTCCACCGAACTCGACAAGAGCCTCACCGAACGCATCATCGACCCGCTGACGCACCTGGTGCGTAACAGCCTCGATCACGGCATCGAGCCGCCTGATGTGCGCGAGGCCGCCGGCAAGCCGCGCAGCGGCAAGCTGGTGCTATCGGCCAAGCATCAGGGCGGTAACATCATCATCGAAGTGATCGACGATGGTGCCGGCCTCAATCGCGATAGATTGTTGAGCAAGGCGAAAGAGAACGGGCTGCCCGTCTCCGATTCCATGAGCGATGACGAGGTTTGGCAGCTCATCTTCGCTCCGGGCTTCTCCACCGCCAAGGAGGTCACGGACGTTTCCGGTCGCGGCGTGGGCATGGATGTCGTCAAGCGCAACATCCAGGGTATGGGCGGCCATGTCCAGATCATGTCCCGCCCCCATGAGGGGACCACGATCCGTATCGTCCTGCCGTTGACACTGGCGATCCTCGACGGCATGTCGATCAAGGTCGGCAACGAGATGTTCATCTTGCCGCTCTCCGCCGTGCTCGAGTCGTTGCAGCCATCGCGGGAGGATCTCTATGCCATGGCCGGCGACGATGTGGTGCTCAAGGTTCGTGATGAGTACTTGCCGGTGGTGGCAGTGCACGAAGCGCTCGATGTGCCGAAGGCCAAGACCGAGCTCACCGAGACCATCGCAGTGATCGTCCAGGGTGAGGGGCGTCGCTACGCGCTGCTGGTGGATGACCTGGTGGGTCAGCAGCAGGTGGTGGTCAAGAACTTGGAAACCAATTACCGCAAGGTGCCGGGCGTCTCCGCCGCTACCATCCTGGGGGATGGCAGCGTCGCGCTGATACTCGACATCACCGGCTTGCATCGTCTCAGCCGGGAAAAGAAGGAAAAGCGCCGGCCTGAGCGCAAACCGGCACTCGAAGCCCTTACCAATGAAGAGCTGGAGACCTGAACATGAGCCAGATGAAAGAAACGACGTTGGCAGCGGCCGAAGCCCATAACCGTGAGTTCCTCGTGTTCTCGCTGGGCGAAGAAGAGTACGCCATCGATATCCTAAAGGTGCAGGAAATTCGCGGTTACGAAAACGTGACCCGCATTGCCAACGCCCCGGACTTCATCAAAGGGGTGACCAACCTGCGCGGTGTCATCGTGCCTATCGTCGACCTGCGCATCAAATTCCACCTGGACAAGGTGGAGTATGGCGGTCAGACCGTAGTGATCGTGGTCAATGTCGAAGATCGGGTCGTCGGTATCGTCGTCGATGGCGTCTCCGATGTGATGACGCTCTCGCCGGAGCAGATCAAGCCGGCGCCTGAGTTCGGCGTCACGCTGTCGTCGGATTTCCTCAGCGGTCTGGGCAGCCTCGACGACCGCATGCTGGTGATCGTCGACATCGACAAGCTGCTTACAAGTGATGAGATGGAGCTGGTCGAAAGCGTCGCTGAATGAGGGCGTCAAGTTTCTGATAATAAGGCCGATATCAGGATTGATGACGGTTTGCTTGCGGTTTATTGCCATGGGGAAAGACGTGAAGTTACTCGACAACCTGACGGTCAGGACCAGTTGGTTTCTGGTGCTGCTCTTTTTCGGCGGCATGATCGTCGTACTGAGCGGACTCGGGCTCTACGCCTTGCAGCAGAGCAGTGCCGCTGTAGCGGCCATGGCCCCCCACGCCGGGGAGTCAGGTGCGGCTTATCAGGCGTCGTTCATGGCAACTGCCGAACTGATGCGCTGGGCCATCGTTGCCGTTCTTACCGGCTCTCTGGCTGTCATGGTGGTGGTGGTATGGGGTATCAGCGTCAACGTGTTGAAGCCACTTGCACGGCTGGTCGGGTATTTCGAGGGGCTGGCTAGGGGCGACCTGTCCCAGCCGGTGGAAAACCGCGGCAACAACGAGATCGGCCGTCTCTTCATTTCGCTCAGGCATATGCAGGACGGACTTTCCGAGACCGTCGGCACGGTGCGAAGCAGCAGTGAGGGTATCTACATCGGCGCCCAGGGCATCGCCGAGGGCAACGTCGAGCTGTCGTCGCGAACCGAGCAGCAGGCGGCATCGCTGGCTGAAACCGCTTCGAGCATGGAGGAGCTGGCGGCAACGGTGGAGCAGAATGCCGATAACGCACGTCAGGCGAGCCAACTGGCTGCCGACGCGTCGCGCACTGCCGCCCAGGGCGGAGAGGTGGTGGGCGAGGTCGTCTCGACCATGCACGACATCAGCGAAAGCTCGCACAAGATGTCGGACATCATCGGCGTCATCGATACCATTGCTTTCCAGACCAACATTCTCGCTCTCAATGCCTCGGTCGAGGCGGCACGGGCCGGGGAACACGGACGAGGCTTTGCGGTGGTGGCTCAGGAAGTGCGCAGCCTGGCAGGGCGCAGTGCCTCGGCGGCTGGCGAAATTCGTGCCTTGATCGCCACGTCGCTCGAAAAAGTGGATGTCGGCACGGCCCGGGTAGACAAGGCGGGCCAGACCATGAGCGAGATCGTCGCCGCGGTGCAGCGGGTGAGCGACATCATGGACGAGAT
>NZ_JAFIFK010000049.1 GCF_020832045.1 Halomonas sp. | reverse complement strand
TCTGCCCCTGCTGCTGGTAGCCACTTTGCTCGTGGGCTGCGGCTCCAACGCCGTTGCGCCGCGCTATACCAGCGAAAACCCCGACATCATGCGCATTGGCAACGATCGACCCGCCGATCCCGAGCGTCGCGTCGAGGACCTTGGTACCTACTGTGTCGAAGTGACCGAAACCTGGAATTCCCATGGCAGAACGCCGGACGGCCAGACCCTTTGGGCCAAGGATACCAACCGCGCCGTGGTGCGCTGTGACTGACCGTCAGCGCATCGACTGAATAGCGAACTGGCCTCATGCTTCGGCATGAGGCCGATTTTTTATGGGCATCGATGGACTGGGCTGTCATTAGGCGGCATTAAATTCAACTCGGGTGGCAGCGCTAGCATGTGCGACTGAGATGCCCGCCGGATCAGCCCGAATGCATCGATCAGCCAGCGCCGCCGCCCGGTGAGGGCTGCCAGGCGCTGACGCCGACGCCTCGTCCCGAGGTGTACCCATCCCCGAGCCGCTCGCTGCCACCGGCCTGCAGGGCGATACTCGACCAGTAACACCTGGGCGTGACGACAGCCCTTGGCCTGAGGGGTAGAATGGCGGCACAACGGGCTGGGTGGGAGTCGGCGGTGGCACAGCGAGGGTTCGTGCTGACACGGCACTGGCGGGATACCACCGCAGGCTGCGAGATAAGCTACTGGCTGGCTACCGATGCCGGGGCTTGCCTCGTGCGGCTGCCACCACAGCCTTCGGTGGCCTTCCTGCCTGCCGCTCAGCGGCAGGAGGCCGAGCGAATCTTGAACCTCGAAGACGGTAGTGAGTTCAAGACGCTGGATCTGCGTGATTTTCACCTTCAGCCGGTGGTTGGGCTTTACTGTCGCCAGCAGCGACAATTGCAGTATTGCGAACGGCAGTTGCGTGAACAGGGTATTGACCTGCTGGAAGCCGACATTCGCCCACCAGAACGCTACCTGATGGAGCGTTTCATTACAGCCCCGGTACGCTTCACCGGTGAACAGGACGCTGACGGCTCGTGGGCCAACGTGCAGCTCCGGCCCGATGCGCATTACCGCCCGCGTCTGAAGCTGGCCTCCTTGGATATCGAAACCAGCGCCCGTGGCGAGCTTTACTCCATTGCGATCGCCTGCGAGGAGCATCGCCATGTTTTCATGCTCGGACCGGCCAATGGCCATGACGGCGAGGCCGAGCGTCAACGCGATTTCTCCCTTGAATACTGCGCGACACGGGCGGCGCTGCTTTCGCGACTCAATGACTGGTTCGCCCGTTACAACCCTGATGCCATCATCGGCTGGAATCTGGTGCAGTTCGATCTGCGAATACTGCAGCGCCATGCCGAGCAGCTCGGCTTGGCATTGCGCCTGGGACGAGACGGTGAGCCACTTGGCTGGCGGGCCCATGGCAGCAACGCCAACCACTTTTTCGCATCGGCAGCCGGGCGTCTGATCATCGATGGCATCGAGGCCTTGCGCCAGGCGACCTGGCACTTTGCCTCGTTCAGTCTTGAAAACGTGGCGCAGGAGCTGCTGGGTGAGGGCAAGGCCATCGACAACCCTTACCAGCGCATGGATGAGATCAACCGCATGTTCGCCGAGGACAAGCCGGCTCTGGCCCGCTACAACCTCAAGGACTGTGAGCTGGTCACACGTATCTTCGAAAAGACCGAACTGATCGAGTTCCTGCTGGAACGGGCCAGTGTCACTGGGCTGCCTGCCGACCGAAGCGGTGGCTCGGTGGCAGCCTTCTCGCACCTCTATCTGCCTCGCATGCACCGACTAGGGTTCGTGGCGCCGAACCTGGCTCAAGGGAGCGAGTGTATGGGGGAAGAGAGTCCCGGCGGCTTCGTCATGGACTCGCGACCAGGGCTTTACGACTCGGTGCTGGTGCTCGACTACAAGAGCCTATACCCCTCCATCATACGTACCTTCCTCGTCGACCCCGTAGGACTGGTGGCCGGCCTGGAGGAGCCTGAATCACAGAGTGTCCCCGGCTTTCGCGGAGCCCGCTTTTCACGTACACGCCATGCGCTGCCGGATATGGTGGCCCAAGTTTGGCGGGGGCGCGAGGCTGCCAAGCATCAAGGCAACGCACCGCTGTCACAGGCGCTGAAGATCATCATGAACTCGTTCTATGGCGTGCTTGGCTCACGAGGCTGCCGGTTCTTCGACCCGCGCCTGGCATCGTCGATCACGCTGAGAGGTCACGAGATCATGCGCCGCACCCGCGAGCTGATCGAAGCCGAAGGCTACAAGGTGATCTATGGCGACACCGACTCCACTTTCGTGTGGCTGGGAAGGGTTCATGAGGAAACGGAGGCTCAGGCTATCGGCCAGCGCCTGGCGCAGCGGGTCAACGACTGGTGGAAGCTGCATCTCGGTTCGGAGTATGGCCTTACGAGCGCCCTGGAGCTCCAGTTCGAAACTCATTTCCTTCGCTTTCTCATGCCCACCATTCGCGGTGCGGAGGAGGGCAGCAAGAAGCGCTATGCAGGCCTGGTGCATGACGCCAAGGGGGGCGAGCGTATCGTTTTCAAAGGACTCGAGACGGTACGAGCCGACTGGACGCCTCTGGCCAAGATATTTCAGCAGGAACTCTATCGGCGCATCTTCGTCGGTGAAAGCTATCGCGACTACGTACGCGACTATGTGAACCGAACGCTATCCGGGGAATTCGACGAACGCCTGGTATATCGCAAGCGGTTGCGTCGTCGACTCGACGAATATCGCCGCAACGTGCCGCCCCATGTACGCGCCGCACGCATGGCCGACGAACTCAATGACCGGCTCGGCAGGCCCAGGCAGTACCAGCACGGGGGGTGGATTCGCTACGTGATCACTCTAACTGGGCCGGAGCCGCTCGAGGCGCGCAACAGCGCCATCGACTACCACCACTATTTGTCCCGCCAGTTGCAGCCGGTTGCCAATGCCATCCTTCCTTTCCTGGGTGATGACTTCATCAGTCTCACGGATCGCCAGCTTGGGCTCTTCGGTTAGCAAGGGGGTATGGAGCCGCTTACGCCTCGGTCTTGCCGAACGGTTGGCCGTTCATGAACTGACGGCGCCAAGCTCTCACTTTCTGCTGCGGGTAGGCCAGGTCGCACGCTTCGAATAGCTCCTCGAGAAAGCGCTTGCGTTTGCCCTTGCAGCGACCGGCGAGCACCGTGGCTGCGATCATCAGATCGAGAACACGATGTTTCTCCGAACGTTCCAGGCGGTTGAGGTTGAAACGCTGCTGAGGCCAATCGACGTCGATGCTGTGCTCGCGTCGTTTGAATACGTCGAAGAGGCGCGACAGCAGATAGATATGGTTGGGGTGCGCATCCTGATTCGCCATGATCAGCGCGCCGATGGCATGCAATGCGACCCGCTGGGCGCGCTCGCTCAATGGCTCATGCGCTAACTCTTTGACCAGCGTTTCGATGGCGAATGGGCCAAAGGCCTGTTCCTGCGCCTTGACCAGAATCCGCCAGGTGATGATGGCGTTCCATAGAGCGTAGAGTGGGCCGGTGACAAGAGGTAGCAAGCCGCGCAGAGCCACGCGCCCCAGTACGCGACGGAGAAAAATCCGCAATAGAAAGCTCGTAACGCCTACCTTCATACGGTACATCACCGATAGGGCGGTCAGCTTCCAGCGATTCATCAGGGCATAGGGGTCGATGCCGTAGATACGATGCCGAGGGCTTGGGAACTCGAGCGCCACTCGGCTCAACCCCAGCAGCGTCAAGGTCGCGTGGGGGCTGTCATGTAGCGGAGCGCCCGCCAGGCGGCTGGTGGTGGCTACGCCGCGCAGAGCGTTCCAGTAGAGAAAGGCGATTTCCACTGCACTGACGACACCGGCAATGATGAAGAAGCCGGTCCAGTAGGGTAACTGCTCCTTGAACGACATATCCTGCATACCGTCGAGCATTCCGTGGCGCATATACCACTCCATGCCGCCGATAAGGGCGCCGGAGATGAGGCCGGCCAGCACGGCCCAGGCGACGCAACCTCGAAAGGCGCGTTTCATATCGCAGAGTTCACGCTCACGACGCCCCTGCCGAGGCGTGGTCTGGCGCTGGTTGTGATGCTGAAGAAAGCGTCCAGCCCAGCGCTCGAACACGCTGGGCTGCGGGGCGTACTCCTGATCCGGTCTTGTTTCAGCCATGAAACGTTCGTCGGTCCCTGTCTTTATCCGTAGCCACCAGCTTAGCCGTGATAGGCGGTCACTACGAGCACCATCTCCCGTAGCGCTGATACAGGTGTTTTCAAGCGTTGCGGAGGCCGCGAGACAAACGTGGCGCGAACGGTGTTCGAAAAAAGATTGACGCTACTCTCGGGTGAATGATATTTAGCGCTACCGGCAATGCCTGCCGGAGCAAAATCGACATTCTGAGGGTTTGTGAACATGCCTCTGCGCCGCTGTTTGCCCGTTGTACTGGTAGCCTCCGCCCTGATTGCCGGCTGTGCCGGCAACTCCACTATTGCACCTCGCTACACCACCGATAACCCAGACCAGCTGCGTATCGGTGGCGAACGTCCTTCCAATCCAGACGTGCGTATCGAAAACGCCGGTTCCTTCTGCATGGAAGTGAGCGAGCGCTGGAACGAGCACGGCAAGACGCCCGACGGTCAGGTACTGTGGGCCAAGGATACGCTGCGCAAGGTCGTGCCCTGCCAGTAACTCCTTGCTTTCAATTTTTCAGGGCCCGGTGTCGACGCACCGGGCCTTGCCATTTGTGGACGGCGGTGGTCGACTCTTAGTCAAACGTATGCTTGAATTTGCAGCACAGTTTGGCATGCCTTACGCCCTCCGCTGCATGGGCTATGGTTAGTCGTTCAGAGGGTTGGAGTGAGCCAACCGTCATGCGGAGCGAGTCGATTACACAGGGAGGTCGTTCGATGAGGCGAGCAGCAGTGCTTTTGGCGCTTCTTGCAATGGCATTGGCCGGTTGCGGCAGGGAGCAGGCCGAGGAAAGCGAGCCTACGGTACGAGTCGTGAAGCTCGTGGAAGTAGGGGAGCATACTCTCATGCCGAGCCGGCGCTTCGTTGGCAGAGTGGAAGCCCTGCGTACGGTCGATCTATCGTTTCGCGTAGGCGGACAGCTGACGGAAGTGCCTCCTCGCCAAGGGGAAACCATCCCTCAAGGTGAAAGCGTCGCACGTCTGGACCCGACCGATTACGAGCTGGCCGTTCGGCGCGCCGAGGCGGAGTATCAATTGGCCAGGCGTGAAATGGAGCGAACTCGCCAGTTGCTCGAGACCAATGCCATCGCTCAATCGGCTTTCGATGAAATACGCACTCAGTACCAGCTGGCCGAGGTGCAGCGCGACAGCTCCCGGCAGGATCTCTCCTATACCACCATCGAGGCGCCTTTCGATGCGCTGGTCACCCGTCGACTTGTCGAGAATCACAGTAACGTACAGCCCAATACCGCTATCGTGCGGGTACAGGACGTGACGGAGCTGAGGGTGAGAATCAACATTCCCGAAACCCTGGTGCGCTACGTCGTCGATCCTGAGCACTTCGAGGTCGAAGCCGAGCTGCTCTCGGTACCTGGCGACACTTTCCCTCTCGAGTACCGCGAGCACGTCACCGAACCCGACGAGGTCGCCCAGAC
The DNA here is from genome assembly GCF_020832045.1 of Halomonas sp. Taxonomy (GTDB): domain Bacteria; phylum Pseudomonadota; class Gammaproteobacteria; order Pseudomonadales; family Halomonadaceae; genus Halomonas. The sequence goes on along the minus strand of NZ_JAFIFK010000049.1, from coordinate 10,817 downwards.
ATACCAGGTAGAATTCGCCATCCCGGACCATGAGGCGGTGGGTGCGATGCCGGGCATGACGGCCTCCGTGATGATATCGCTGATCGATGCCATCGAGCACGGAGCCCTCAAGATCCCCGTGGCCGCCCTCGACAAGGACAACGACGGCAGCTTCCGAGTATGGGTCTATCGTGACGACGACCAGCGCGTCGAAGCGCGTCAGGTTCTGGTGGGCCAGCTGCACGGAGAGTCGGTGCCGGTGCTGGCCGGGCTGCAGCCAGGAGAGCGGATCGTCGCGGCGGGCGCGCATCTGCTGCATGAAGGTGCCAGCGTGCGCCCTATGGAAGCAACGCTTTAGCCAGGAGCAGATATGGATATCGCCAAGTCGTCCATCGAACGGCCGGTCATCACCTGGCTCATCGTTGCGGTGTGCCTGCTCGGAGGGATCTGGGGGTTCAACAACGTCGGCAAGCTCGAGGATCCGTCGTTCACCATCCCTAACGCCATCATTACTACGCAGTATGCCGGTGCTACCGCTCAGGAGGTCGAGGAGGAAGTCACCGAGCGGCTGGAGATGGCCATCCAGGAGCTGCAGCATATCGATGTGATCGAATCGCTGTCCATGCCGGGGCGCTCCGAGATCGAAGTCGAGGTGGCTTCTACCTACCACAGCGACGAGCTGCCGCAGATCTGGGACGAACTGAGGCGCAAGATCAACGATGTGCAGGGCTCGCTGCCCGAAGGCGCCTCGGCCTCACAGGTCAACGACGACTTCGGCGAGGTGTACGGCATCTTCTATGCCGTCACCACCCCGGGATATGGCCATGACGAGATACGTGACATTTCCCGCTTCCTGCAGCGGGAAATGCTGACGGTTCCCAATGTGGCGCGGGTCAGCACGGCGGGGGAGCGTGACGAGACGATCTATATCGAAATCCCCAATGAGCGGCTCACCACCCTGGGGATTCCCATCGATCATGTGATCAATACCATCCAGACAGAGAACCAGGTCACCGATGCGGGTTCGATGCGTATCGGCGATGGGCACGTGCGCATCGTCGCCCGAGCCGGCGTGGATAGTGTGGCCAATATCGAAGCCATACGTATCGGGCGGCCGGGAACCACCGAACAAATCGCGCTGGTCGACATCGCCAATGTATATCGCCAGCCACTGGAGGTACCCAATCATCTGATCCGCCATAACGGTGAACCGGCTTTCACCTTGGCCATAGCCGGTGCGGCAGAGGCCAATATCGTCGAGGTTGGGGAAGCCGTCGAACGTCGTCTCGAAGCGCTCGAGGACCGTCTGCCGCTTGGTGTCGAACTGCATCCCATCTATGAGCAGCACCATGTGGTCGATGATTCGATCAACGACTTCCTCGTCAACCTGGCTACCTCGGTAACCATCGTAATCGTGGTGCTGTGTCTATTCATGGGCTGGCGCGTCGGGGTGGTGGTGGGAGCAACCCTGCTGCTGACCGTGCTCGGCACGCTATTCTTCATGTGGCTGTTCGATATCGAGATGGAGCGCGTCTCGCTCGGCGCCCTGATCATCGCGATGGGCATGTTGGTTGACAATGCCATCGTGGTGGCGGAGGGCATGTTGATCAACATGCAGCGCGGCAAGTCGGTAAAGGAGGCCGCCAGCGAAGCCGCCGGCCGTACCCAGATCCCGCTGCTTGGCGCCACGGTGATAGGCATTCTGGCTTTCTCGGGGATTGGTCTGTCGGACGATGTCACCGGCGAGTTCCTGTTCTCGCTCTTCGCGGTGATCGGTATTTCCCTGTTGCTGAGTTGGGTGCTGGCTATCACCGTTACCCCTCTGTTCGGCTACTACCTGTTCCACGGTAAACAGCTCGCCAGTGACGAGGACCCCTATGACGGCATGCTTTATCGCCTCTACGCCCGTTTTCTCGCATCGGCACTGAAGCTGCGCGTTCTGACCGTGGCGCTGTTGGTGGGCATAACGGCGCTTTGCGCCTGGGGCTTCACCTTCGTGTCGCAGTCGTTCTTCCCCGATTCGAACACGCCCATGTTCTACGTCAACTACGAACTGCCACAGGGTGGTGACATCCGTGCCACTCAGCGGGATGCGGAACGCATCGAAAGGTATCTGCTCGACCAGGCGGGTGTGGAGAATGTGTCGACCTTCGTCGGCCGTGGTGCCACCCGGTTCATGCTCACCTATGCCCCGGAGCAGCCCAACCCCGCCTACGCACAGTTCATCGTGCGGGCGGACAGCCTGGATCGCATCGCTGAGCTCGATCCTCATGTCTATGAGGAGTTGCAGCAAGCGTTCCCGGAGGCGCGGGTGCGCACCGAGCGAATCCAGTTCGGCCCGGGTGGCGATGCCCAGATCGAAGCGCGCTTCAATGGTTATGATCCAACTGAGCTACGTCGTTTGGCGGAAGAGGCTCAGCAGCGAATGCGCACCAACCCTGCGGTGATCGATGTTCGTCAGAACTGGCGCGAGCAGGAAACCGTCGTGGTGCCCCAGTACAACGAAGAACGTGCCCGCATCGCCGGAGTAACGCGAGACGAGCTGGCGCAGACGCTGCAGTTCGCTGCCTCGGGGGTGCGTGCGGGAACCTACCGTGAGGGTGACAACCTGATTCCCATCGTGGCCCGGCCACCGATAGGCGAAAGGGGCGATGTCGCACTCCTGGACGACCGCATGGTATGGAGCAATGCGGAGCAGCGCTTCATCCCCATCGCGCAAATCGTCGACGGCTTCGAGACTCAAAGCGAAGAGGCGCAGATACATCGTCGCAACCGGGTACGGACTCTGACGGTACAGGCCGATCCTGCAGAGGGTTACACCGCTGCCGCAGCCCATGCCGCCGTGCGTGACGAGATCGAGAATATTTCCCTGCCTACAGGCTACGGCTTGGCGTGGGGCGGAGAGTATGAAGACTCAGCCGATGCTCAGGCATCGCTGGCGCAGCAGCTTCCGTTCAGCTTCGTCGCGATGCTTGTCGTCTCGATCCTGCTGTTCGGCAAGCTGCGCCAGCCGCTGATCATCTGGCTGGTGGTGCCCATGTCGATTTGCGGCGTGGTAATAGGTCTGCTGGTCACAGGCCTGCCATTCTCCTTTACGGCCCTGCTGGGCATGCTCAGCCTGTCCGGCATGCTGATGAAGAACGGCATCGTGCTGGTCGATGAAATCGATGCGCAGATCGGCTCGGGCAAGGAGCGCCTGGCTTCTCTGATCGATGCCAGCATCAGCCGCTTGCGTCCGGTGGCGCTGGCGGCGGGCACCACCATCCTGGGTATGCTGCCGCTACTGTTCGACGCCTTCTTCAGCAGCATGGCGGTCACCATCATGGGTGGGTTGGCCTTTGCCTCGCTGCTGACTCTGATTGCGGTGCCGGTATTTTATTCGCTGTTCTTCGGTATTCCTTATCGCAAGGCGAGCGAGAGGGATGAAGAAGCCGAGCCGTCATCGTCGGCCGCGGGTGGCTGATCCGCTTCGCTCTCGTCGGCAAAGTGATATTCGCCCTGGTCCGAGATGGGACAGGTGCCTGCCTGCTGATCGAGGTAGGGCCGCAGGATCGGTTCCATGCCCTTGAGAACCTGGACCGGCAGGGCGGAAGTAAAGCGGAAGTCGTCGGAGGCGCTGCCTGCGACATAGGCGGTAAGGGTGCCGAAGTGATTGTCGCCGATATAGAAAACGAAGGTGGCGGTCCGGTTGCGTGCGCGAGAATGGGTGACCTGGCCGCTCCTGCCGACCGTTTCGAAGCGATTGTTGCCGGTACCCGTCTTGCCCCCCAGCACCAGGGGCTCGCCATTCTCCAAAGTGAAGCTTCCCTGCAGCCGTCGGGCAGTGCCGCCTTCGACCACCTGGGAGAGCGTGTCGCGCAGCACGGCGGCCACTTCCGGTGCCATCACCCGCTGCGCCTGTCCGGTAGCCGGCAGAAAGCGCGTCTCATAAGGCGTCCCGGCTGCGAAGTGAAGCTCATCGATACGCAGAGTCGGCAGTTTGACGCCGTCGTTGAGAATGATGCCCATCAGCTCGGCCAACGCCGACGGACGGTCGCCGGAGCTGCCCACGGCGGTGGCCAGGGAGGGTACCAGATGGCCGAACGGATAGCCCAGACGCTGCCAGCGCTCATGAATGTCGAGGAATGCCTCGACCTCCAGCATGGTGCGGATACGCACGTCCCGGGCGCTGCGGTGGCGGGTGCGGAACAGCCAGCCATAGACCTCCTGGCGTTGATCGACGCTGGCCGCCGCCGCTTCGGCAAAGCTGGCCTCGGGATAGTCCAGCAGGTAACCCAGGAGCCATAGCTCGAGCGGATGCACCCGAGCCACATAACCCTGGTCGGTGAGAGAGAAGCTGCCCGGCGCGTAGCGTTCGTAGAGTGCTGAAACGTCGCGCTCGCCAGGCTGATCGTTACCGGGCAACCAAGCCGCCAGAAAAGCGCGGAACTCGTCGAGTTCGGCTTCAGGGAACAGATAGCGATGCACGGCTGCTAGCCTGGGGGCGGAGACGTTCAAGCCCTCGAGAAAGGTGGTCAGCCGCGCTTCGCTGTCGAGCTGGTGATATTTGCGCCAGAAACGTTGTAGATAGGTCCTTCCTTCACGGTCGGCAAATAGGCGCAGGTACTCCTGACGGCGGGGGTCGCTGTCGTTCTCGAGCAGTTGGGAGCGGTGCTCGTCATGATGAGTGCTGTAGCGTACCAGATCTCGCATCAGCCGAATGAAGGGCAGATTGAGGGATTCGCGCATGGACTCGGATAGGGTCGGGTTGCGTCCGTTGTCTTCACGCCGAAAGTTGCTGAAGGTGTGTCGCCCACCGCCGGTGAAGAAGGCTTCCGCGGGGCTGGCCGAGTAGCGTCGTTCCATGGCCATGTCCAGCAACTCCGTGAGCGTTAGTGCAGGCGTCTCTATCAGTCGGTCCAGCACCCAGCGGCTCAGTGTGTCCTGGCGATCGGTTTCGACGGCACGCAGCGCCTCGACGCTCATCCCCGAATGCCGATCGTACAGTTCAGCCACGATTTCAAGATAAGTCGCCAGCACTCTCAGCTTGGCGGTCGAGCCAAGTTCGAGTTTACTGCTGCCGCTGATGTCGAAAGGTTGGTCGGTGTTGTCGGTCTGGACACGAACGTGGAAACCGCTTTCGCTGCGCTCGAACAGGGTAAAGCTGTAGTTCACGTCCTGGGTCCGATCCGGGGCGAGCAGGCGATCGCCCAGCAGGCCGACCTCGGCGGCGAACTCCGGGTCTGCCAGGCGCCTGAGATAGTGGGTCACGTCCCGCTGAAGCTCGGCGTGAAGCGTCGTGCTGGCCGCGAGATCGAGACGATCAAGGTCGTAGAACGACATGCCCAGCATGCCGCCAAGGCGCTGGCGAACCATCTGGAGTCCCTTGTCCGGCTCGACATTCAGGCTGAAAGGCTCAGTCGTCAGGTTACGGAATGACAGGCGCTGCTCGAGTGCCGCCTGGGCGAGGTCGTTGGCTATCACGCCTTCCTGACGCAGCAAACGAAGATGGCTGTCAGTCAGCTCCTCCAGTGCGTGCCTGCCGCCGGCCAGATACCAGGATGGCCGACGCTGGGCGATCATCAATGCAAGTACCTGGCGCAGGGCCAACCCCTGTTCCGCTCTTCCATCGACGCCATCGAATCCGATAGCCAGGCGCCTGTTCAAGGTATCGAAATCGGCGCCGAACCACGCCCACAACCCGTCACCCAGCCCGTGTACCTCACCGTAGCCGGGAGCCGCCGACAGCGGCACCGTATTGAGGTAGGCGAGTGCCACGTCCTGTCGTGCGGTCAGCGTTTGCGGCCCTTGTCGATAGCTGCGAACGCTGGCAGAGATCATCTGCCGCAGTTTCTCCATCGGCGAGTAGGTCAAACCTCGCGGCGAATGACGATATTTTTCGATCTGGGTGGCCAGCGTACTGCCGCCGGCAGCCTGACCCGACATATCCAGAGCGCGGCCCACCTGTGAGAAAGCCGCCCGGGTAAAGCGTGGCCAATCCACGGCAGGGTTGGCATACGGAGCAGTTTCATCAAGCAATTGGCGATTCTCGATAAATAGCAGCACCTGCAGAATGACGGGGGGAATGGCCTCGAAGCTGGAATAATGACGCTGAGGATGGCGGAAATGGTAGAACGACTCGCCACGACACTCCTGGATGGTCAGGCCGGCTTGGGCCTTCTCGGCATAGGGTGGAAAGAAGCCTCGGCGGGTGTAATCGAGCAGGGCCGGGGAAAAACGAGCCTGTTCGGCGACTTCATAGCCGCGGGCGTATAAGCGGGTCTCGAATTCCGGCATCAGGGTATAGCCGAGGCGCTGATCGAAGGGACCGTGCTGGGGAAAGAGTACGCGACTGCTGCGGCCTGGCTCCACTGTGTAGTCGAGGGTTGCGGCGTAGCGTGAGAGTTCCTGTGCCTGGAAATGCGACGTCTTGGCTTCGGCGACGAGAAGCGTGGCCAAGGAGACGCCGAACAGCAGCAGCAGGATAGCCAGCGTCACATAGAGAACGCGGCGCGACGATGGCGCTCGAGGAGCCGGAGTGATTCTCGGTTCCTGTATGAAGGGCGAGCGCTTGGGAGGCGATTCGCCATTGTCGAGCCACGCCACGGTAGACGAATCCCGGCGTGACGAAGAACCGCGCGCACCCATACGTCACCCCCACTCGACCGCGACTTATACTTTTCGTTTTAGCCTAGTCCGGTGGGGCAATAAAGTAGTTGCTAAAAAAGAAATTGTAACAAGACCCTGTTCATACCGTGCGATAAACCCCGAAATGCGTCATTCCACGGTCATGAAGATGCATTGCCTGCATACGACTCATTACCCCCTGAGCGCAATAGAGCAGGTAGCGGCGATCATCGGGCAGCGCCTCGGCACGCGACTGAAGTTCGAAAAAGGGTATTTGCAGACAGTCGATTTGAGATAGCAGCAGGGGGGCTGCCTCGCGCTCCGCAGGCGGACGAATATCGATCACGCTGATGGTGTCATCATGGGCCGCTGCGAGCAGGTCGGTCACTACCTCGAGTTTCGACGGCTCCTTCACGGGACGCTCCATCAGGCGGTCTGAGCGGGTGATGATCGCTCGTTCCACGGCGTCCTCCAGCACGTCGAAATCGAAGCTTTCCTCGGCGGCCAGCACTTTTTCATGGCGTGCCTGGGTATTGGGCCGTTGGGAAACCGCACCGCACACTTCCGGCATGCCCTCGGCGAAGACAGCAGTGCCGATCTGGCGAGCGGTATCGATGATGGTCTGTTTATCCTCGGCGATAAGGGGGCGCAGGATGGGGATGTCGCTGGCCTCATCCATCAGCACCAGATTGGTCAGGCTTTGGCTCGAGACCTGGGCAATGGCATCGCCTGTCACCAGCAGGGGGATGTTCGTCTGCGTTGCAATACGGCTGGCAGCACGAACCATCATGCGCTTGAGCGCAACGCCGATCAGCCCGTCGGGTATGCTGCGCTGGAGCTCAGCCACTACGCCCTCGAAGGGTACCGAAAAGAATTTCACCCGATGGGAGCGTGAATAACGCTCCCACAAATGATGGGTAACCTCGCGCACGGCAGCTTCGTGTCCGGCACCACCGAGTTCGAAAAATAGGAAGTGAGTCTTGATGCCGCGGCGCATCATTTTCCAGGCCGCCACGGGAGAGTCGTAGCCCCCCGACACCAGAGCCAGCGCCTGGCCCTGGAGGCCCATCGGATAGCCACCCAGCCCAGGCCAGCGTTGGCGCACCATGCGCAGACGCTCCTCGACCACATCCACTCTCACGTCGACGTCCGGATCCTTGAGCCGCACCCTGGCGCCGGGGGCGGCGTCGAGCAGCGCACGGCCAAGATGGCGCTCCAGCTGCTCCGAGCTGAACTCATGCTGCCCTCGGCGCTTGACCGTCACCCGAAAGCTGCGGCCGGCAATGACGTCTCGCCATGCCGGCACCAGGCGCTCCGCAGTATCGGCAAAGGAAACGAAGGGGACCTCCTCGACGCATTGCACCTCGTGTATGCCGGGAATACGGCAGAGCATCTCCTGCAGCTGAGTATGCCAAGTCGGTAGGGCATCCTGCGGTACCTTCACGCTCATCGCATCCCATCCCCCCTGGACTTGCACTCCCTCGCCGAGCGGTCGCAGCACATTACGTACGTTGCCGACCAGACAGCGAGTCATCTGGCGGCGCACGGAACGCGACTTGATGGTGATCTCCGGAAACAGCTTGAGCAGGTAATACATGATCGATGCACTTGTAAAAGGTTTGGAAAACAATTGCTTGTCATTATACCAAAGTGGCGAGGAATGGGGTGCGTTCCTGCGGTCGTCGGTCAGGGGGGCGCTACTAGCAACGGGCGCCGTAGGGCGCCCGCTGGCAGAAAGGATGGGGCTGTCGCGTGTCAGTACAGGGCTTGCTCCTCGCTGATCACTTCCTTCAACAGCTCGAGAAACAATTTATCCGCTTCGGAGTGCTCCCGCGGGTCCTCTGGGATGTGCACGCTGGTGGTGTCGGAAATCTCGTTGGCGATACGGGCCGCCGCCTCATCCGCCTTGCCTTCGCTGTAGTGGCGACGTGCGATATCCAGTGACTGTTCGAGGATTTGCGGTTCCTGTAACAGTTTCTTGATGAAACCACGTAGTTCGTTGATGACGCGAGTCTTTTGAATTTCAGACGAAGCTGACATGTCAAGTCTCCTTATGCCGATAGCGCATGCCGTTCTTGAGGTTGACGATAGCATGTTTGGTGGATGGCGGGAGAGCGCTTCGGTTACTGAACGAACCACGCTCCCCGCATGCTAGTTCGTTATGCGTCATCTCATGCGAAAGGTTGAAATGACCACAAAGGAATCTATTGGACAATCAGATAAGGTCAGTTACTCTAGCTTACAAAAAGGGAGAGTGTCATTTGGTGCCGTCTCCTTATGTACTCCTCATGATCTGCCTCAAAGATCTGATGGCGCCGGGCGCAAAACCCTAAGTCAGCTTTAGAAAGGGAATCGGGAAAGGATGCACCATTCGGCCAGGCCGGATGAGCCCCGTAATAACAAGAATATGTCTCCACAACTCGACGGATCGCCTGTGCAGACGGGGCGACCAGATCATGAAAAGGGAACACCCATGAAACATTCGAATGAACTCTCTCGCGCTCACCGCGTGGCCAAGGCCGTTGTGGTGGGATCTTCGCTCGCGCTTCTCCCACTGTCCGCTGCGGTGGCGCAGACCCTGCCGGCCGGTCTGGCAGCACCTGGCGCATCCGATATCCAGCAGGTCGTGCGACAGGCGCTGGTCACCAACCCGGAAGTCAAAGCCGCTTGGAACGGAATGAATGCCGCGGGCCATGATGTCGATGTAGCTCGCGGTAACTATCTGCCCAGCATCGATGTGGCGGCCGGTATCGGTCGCGAGGAGCGGGAGGGTGACGGGCGCGGCAGCTACGATACCGATTTCGCCGAGTTGCGCCTGACCCAAATGATCTACGATGGCTTCGCGACGCGCAGCGATGTCGAGCGTCTCGATCGTGCCAAACTGGTGCGTTACTACGAGCTGCTGGGTGCCAGCGAAAACGTGGCCCTGGAAGCGACGCGTGCCTATCTCGATGTCAGCCGTTATCGCGAACTCGTGCGTCTGGCTCAGGACAACTACGCCGACCATCTGCGCGTTTTCAACCAGATCGAGGATCGGGTGCGCTCCGGCGCCGGGCGTGGCGTCGACCTGGAGCAGATCAGCGGCCGTCTGGCGCTGGCAGAGTCCAACCTGATGACCGAGGCGTCGAACCTGCATGACGTCACCGCACGCTACCTGCGCATCGTAGGAAGCCTGCCGGCCGAGAATCTGGCGCCGGCGCCGGCACTCGACGACCGGCTGCCGCCTTCTGTCAGCGAAGCCGTCAACCTTGCCTTCCAGGGAAATCCCGATTTCCATGCCGCCATCGAGAACATCGAAGCGGCCCGGGCAGAAAAGACCGGCACTCGCGCCGGGTTCCAGCCGCGCCTGGATTTGCGCGGACGTACGGGCACCAATAACAACGAGAGCGGCTTCGACGGTTTCGGGCGGCGCGATCGCCACAGCATCGAACTCGTTGCCAGCATGAATCTGTATCGGGGCGGCAGCGATCTGGCTTCGTTCCGTGCTGCCAGCGATCGCGTCGAACAAGCCATCGACCAGCGCGATCTGGCCTGTACCAATGTGCGCCAGACGACACAGATTGCCTTCAATGACACTCAGCGCCTGCGCGAGCAGATTCGCTACCTCAACGAACACCGTCAATCGATCGACCGCGTTCGCGGTGCCTACCAGCAGCAGTTCGACATCGGCCAGCGTACCCTGCTCGACGTACTCGACAGCGAGAACGAATACTTCGAGGCCAGCCGCGCCTATGCCAACGCCCAGTACGACATCGCACTGGCCGATGCACGTACCCTGGCTGCCATGGGTCAGCTGATGCAGGCACTGGGCGTAATGCGTGATGACATGCCGACGCTGGCCGAACTGGGAAGCGACGGTGTGGCACTCGACCCGAGCGTGCTTTGCCCCGTCGACGGCCCTGGCGGCTATACCCTGGCCGACTTCACTCGTGGCATCAGTGCGCCGGCACCGACCCGCGCTCCTGACGTCACTCTCTCCGCGGACGCTCTGTTCGCCATCAACAGCGCAGAGCTGGGACCCGATTCGCGCCAGGAGCTCACCGAGCTCGCCGGTCAGATTCGCGGACGTACCGATTTGGCGCGGGTGTTCATTGCCGGTCACGCCGACAGCACCGGCAGCGATGCCATTAACGACCCTCTGTCGCAGCTCCGTGACTACAGCGTGGCGGAATACCTGGCTGGTCAAGGTGTGTATCGCAGCTTGATTCAAACCCGCGGTTACGGTTCACTCC
>NZ_JAFIFK010000043.1 GCF_020832045.1 Halomonas sp. | reverse complement strand
ACTTCCATGGCGTAGGGCAACGAGGCGCGAACGCAGATGCCTTCGCTGCATTCGCTGATATCGATGCCCGGCGCGCGGGTCGGGATCAGAAGCGTATGATCGACGCTGGCGTCCAGGCGCGACTTGATCCACGGTTTGACGTGGCCGAAGTCGAACAGCATTCCATCCTCACCGAGCTCGCCATCGAGTTCGGCATCGACGAACCAGCTCAAACCGATCAGGCCGCGTTGCGGACACCACAAGGAGGCGTCCAGCTGCGTCAGGCGGTTGACGAAAAGCGTCATCAATCGATCCCCGTGATCTTGTGAGTCTGCAGCGACAGTCGCCACTGTGGATGAGTCAGGCAGTAGGCGAGTGTGGCACCCAGATGCAGGGTCGTGTCCCCCGAGGGGGCCGTATCCATGGGCTGCAGGAAGAAGTGGCGGAAGGCTAGCTCATGGAAGCGCTCGGGTGGCGCCTCTGCCTGAGGGTAGACCAGCTTGAGTTCATCGCCCGACGTCAGCGCGAGAGCGGCGCTACCCTTGGGGCTGACGCAAAGCCAGTCGATGCCATCCGGGGCGGGCAGGGTGCCGTTGGTCTCGACTGCCACCTCGAATCCACGCCCTTGCATGGAGGCGATCAGTGCGGCATCGAGTTGCAGCAGCGGCTCGCCGCCGGTGAACACCACATAGGGCGTTGCCACGCCGCTCTCGCTGGGCCAAAGCGCCGCCAGATGCGCTGCCAGGGCGGCGGCCGAGGCGAAGCGGCCGCCGTGTTGGCCATCGGTACCAATGAAGTCGGTGTCACAAAAGCGACAGATGGCATTGGCACGATCCGTCTCTCGGCCCGACCAGAGGTTGCAACCGCTGAAGCGACAAAAAACACTGGCGCGCCCCGTTCGTGCTCCTTCCCCCTGAAGTGAATAGAAGGCTTCCTTGACGTGATACATCAGCCGTCACCTCTCGCTGAGGCGTCGCTGTCCAACTGCTGTGCGGCGGTTTCGGGCCGCGTTATGGCAGCGGCCTCGGGCTGCAAAGAGGAGTAGCCAAGAGGATCGGTCACGCCATTGGCGGCAAAGGCCGCCAAGCGTTCACGGCAGCTCCCACAGCGGCCGCAGGCCAACGCCTCGCCGCGATAGCAGGTCCAGGTATCGGCATAGTCGAGCCCCATGGCCAGGCCATCGGCGAGAATCTCAGCCTTGCTGGAGCGCAGGTACGGCGCATGGATCTCGACCGGGGCGAAGTTGGCGATGGCGGCCACCGCCCCCATGGCCTCGACGAACTCGGGACGGCAATCGGGATAAAGCACGTGATCGCCGCCGTGTGCACCATAGTCGACCCGGCCGGCGCCGATGTTGACCGCCTTGGCGATGGCCAGCGAAAGCAGGATCATGTTGCGGTTCGGCACCACCGTGGCCGTGAGATTGTCCTCGCCGTAGTCACCTTCCGGCATGTCGCGGCCGGCGTCGGTCAGCGCCGAGTTGTCGATCAGGCCGTGGATGGCACGTATATCGATGAGCTGATGCGGCACGCCCAGCTTTGCGCAGACGCTGGCGGCTACCTGTAGCTCACGGGCATGGCGCTGGCCGTAGTCGAAGGAGAGCGCGTGAACGTCGCGGCCCTGTTGAAGGGCGCGATGCAGAACGGTGTAGGAGTCCATGCCACCGGAGTAGATCACTACGGCGGTATTGGAGGAAGCATTGGGCATAGTCAGGCTCTGAGTCGGAGAATTTATCACTCCCGCCATGGCGGTGCGCCGGGATCCGGTCCGGCGCGCGTCAGTCTACCGGTTGGGAGGAACGCTGGCCAGGCCCCGTGGCAGTTGCTAGACTTTCGGCCCCTCTTGCCCGCAACTGGGCACGGCCTGACAAAATCAGCCGAGCGCTGACGCTGATCAGGAAGTGCCGAGCATGCCATCGTCCTGAAAACGGTGACCGACATGAAAGCTCCCGAACTGCTCTCCCCGGCGGGGACGTTCAAGAACATGCGCTATGCCTTCGCCTATGGCGCCGATGCCGTCTATGCTGGCCAGCCGCGCTATTCGCTGCGCGTGCGCAACAACGATTTCAAGATCGACAATCTGCACCGTGGAATCGCCTACGCTCACGAGCGCGGCAAGCAGTTCTACGTGGCCTCCAACATCGCGCCGCACAACAGCAAGCTCAAGACCTACCTGCGTGACATGGAGCCGGTGATCGAAGCTCGCCCCGATGCACTGATCATGTCCGACCCGGGCCTGATCATGATGGTTCGCGACCGCTGGCCTGATCAGGTGATCCACCTTTCGGTACAGTCCAACGTGGTCAACTGGGCCGCGGCGAAGTTCTGGCACCGTCAGGGCGTCAGTCGCATCATCCTGTCGCGGGAGCTGTCGCTCGAGGAAATTGCCGAAATCCGTGCCGAGTGCCCGGAGCTGGAGATCGAAACCTTCGTTCACGGTGCGCTGTGCATCGCCTATTCGGGGCGCTGTCTGCTGTCGGGATACTTCAATCATCGCGATCCCAACCAGGGCACCTGCACCAACGCCTGCCGCTGGCAGTACAACACCGTGGCCGCGGCTCAGGACGAGACCGGCGATCTGGTGCCGGCCAATTCGGCTGCTGCGCACGCGGCCAGCGGCGTCTGGACGCCCGGTCAAGGCGGCCTGATCGCCTCCGGTGGCGGCAGTGCCACCTACAGCACGGCCACGGCCGGCGGCGTGGAAGGTCAGGACGAGCTCTCGGCGCTGATCGAGGACGCCACGCGGCCAGGCGAGCTGATGCCGATCTTCGAGGATGAGCACGGCACCTACATCATGAATTCCAAGGATCTGCGCGCCGTGCAGCACGTCCCCCGCCTGGCCGAGATGGGCGTGACCTCGCTCAAGATCGAGGGGCGCACCAAGTCGCACTATTACGTGGCGCGTACCGCCCAGGTCTACCGTCGCGCCATCGACGATGCCGTGGCCGGGCGCCCCTTCGACATGCGCCTGATGGACGAGCTCGACAACCTGGCCAATCGCGGTTACACCGAAGGCTTCTATCGTCGCCACGTCCACGACGAGTACCAGAACTACGAGCGTGGCAACTCGGTCGGCGTGCATCAGCAGTTCGTCGGGGAAGTGATCGGCTACGACCCGGATCGCGGCATGCTGGAAGTGGACGTCAAGAACCGCTTCGAGGCGGGTGACGGCATGGAGCTGATGCTCCCCGGGGGCAATCGGCGCTTCGTCCTCGAGTCGATCGAGAACAAGCATGGCGAATCGGTACAGGTCGCTCCCGGCTCGGGTCACGTGGTACGTATCCCCGTACCGGGCGAGGCCATTGCCCCGGAGCGCATCGAATTCGCCTTGCTGATGCGCGACCTGCCGGGCTAGCCGGCCTCGTTGGGTATCACGCTGCCGCTACGAAATGAGCGTATCGGTGCGAAATGAGAGAGGGGGGGGGGGTCGGGCCCCGC
>NZ_JAFIFK010000035.1 GCF_020832045.1 Halomonas sp. | reverse complement strand
GGCAAGCGTCGTCGCCGCGACGTGGCATTGCTCGAAGCATTGATACAGCTATTTCTGGTGCGCGATGCCATTCGCCACCTTGGCCTTGGTGAAAGGGAGTCAAGTTGATGGGATGGGACCAGGCCGCGGGCCTGCGCCAATGGGCGAACGGTACATCGCAGGACGACTGCCCGTTACACGTGGCTGAAATGCTGGTCGAACTCGCCGCGGAGATAGCTCCCGGTGAACCAACTAAGCGCTCGGCTGCCCAACCGGTCGCCACGAGTGGGGTGATCAAGCCCCCCAAGCCTCGCAGCGACCAGGATCTGACGCTGATGGTGCTGGGGCTGGCGGGTACGGCGGAACGGCATACAGCCCGGGTAACCGAGCTATTTGAGAGCTGGGCTCGAGAAGGTAGGCGCTGGGTCGGCAACCCTCGTGCCTGGCGTATCGTGGCGTTACCGATCAATAGCTCACATTTGCCCCTGTTGGCAGCACAGCAATCCCACTGGGCGCTTTGGATAGACGATGACCTGGAGGCCTTTCGCCGTGGCTACCGCATGCTCCAGCAGATCGCTGAGCAGGGCGGCCCGCAGCGTCTGATCGCCGTGCATCCGCCGGGGGTAGGGCGTGAAGGTCTGCTGAGCAACCTTCAATATGTGGCGGAAACATACTTTGGTATCGAACTGCTGGTATTGGCACGATGAAGCCAAAAGTTGCGCAAGGTATCGTCATCCTGACCTTATGTGGAGTCTGGGCGGGCTTGGCCCAGGCTGCGGGTAGCTGGGTAGCGACGGCCCCTGCCGTGCAGGTGGTGATGAGCGAACGCCCGGCAATGTCCGCCGTCCTTCTACCACCCTCGCCGGAGCTGGCCCAAGGCCAGGTGATGGGCCGGGTGAACTGGCAGTATCAGCCACTGGCAGGGAGAGAGGTATATGCCTGGCTTTGTCACATGGGCGGATGTGTGCCACTGCCTGGATCGCGTGGACAGACCGAGGCGCTGGCCGGTATGCCGGCCGATACCCCACTTTACTTTCAGTTCTCCCTGCAGGAGCGTGGCCAGCGTGCTGCAACCCTGCAGGGGCTGCAGGTGATAGTGAATCATCATAACCTGTAGTGAATCTGACTCGTCGAGCATGGTGAAGCGATGCTCGAGGACACCGTCAGCCGCGAGAGTAAGAGCATGTACACAGCACGAGGCAAGATAGAGCAGTCGGACCTGCTGGAAGAGTACCTGCCGCTGGTGAGGCGCCAGGCGCTGTCGATGCAGGTTCGTCTACCCGCCAGTATCGAGCTCGATGATTTGATTCAAGCCGGTACGGTAGGGCTGCTGGAGGCGATGGGCCGTTTCGACGCCAATCAAGGCGCCAGCTTCGCTACCTTCGCCAGCCAGCGTATTCGAGGCGCCATGCTGGATGAGCTGCGCAGCCGTGACTGGTTGCCACGCAGTGTGAGGCGCAATGCACGAGCGGTCGATGAAGCCGTGCGTCGTCTGGAGCAGCAATTGGGCAGGCCGGCGGAGGAAAATGAGATTGCCGCTGAGCTCGAGATGGGACTCGAGGAGTACCGACAACTGTTGAACGACACCAACAGCGGTCACCTACTGCCATTCGAGGTGCTGGTGTCGGAAGGCGTAGAGCCCGGAATCGAGGATGCCACCATCGATACGCCTTACCGCATGCTGATCGATGCGGAAAAGCGTCAGCAGCTGGTCGAGGGCATCGAGGCGTTACCCGAGCGTGAAAAGCTGCTGATGGCGTTGTACTACCAGGAAGAGCTCAACCTCAAGGAGATCGGCGTCGTGCTCGGGGTAACCGAATCGCGGGTATGCCAGTTGCATAGCCAGGCCGTGAGCCGGTTGCGCGTTCGCCTGGCCGAGAGCGACGACTAGAGGTTGTCCATCAGCGCTTTGGTACTCGCCAAGGCTTCCATGTAGCAGGCGTGGAGTCGGTCGGCTGGCACATCGTCGATGGCAGCTTCTACCTGCTGCTCATGATTTTCGCAAAGGGTAAGTACGGCACCTAGCGGCCCGGCACGGTACTTCAAGGCTTCGATGATGGGCAAGCCAAGCGGCAGGTGCGCAAGCAGGGTGCTGCGATCCTCCTCGAGCAAGGCGTCCATGAGCGAGAACAGGCCCGTGGTGAAGGCATCTTCGGGATCCAGGGTGGGGAAGGGGGCTGCCAGATTTCGGCACATGAAGGCACGAACAAGCGCCATGCGCAGTACGATGCGAGATGAGGGCTGCAAGCTGGCCAGGGTCAGCGTCAGGATCAGCCGCCGCAGTTCGATCAGCCCGAGTACCTGTACCGCACGATGCAGATCCACTGCCTTGCCACCGCGATTGAAATAGGAAGAATTTGCACGGCGTAGAATGGCCACGTGGAGATGCGGCACTTGCACCACCAGTTCGTGCATCCGGTTCAGGTCGCTGTTGTCCTCGTAAAGGGCGCGGATGAGACGAATTTGTGCGGCCCGGTTACCGTGGCGCCCGCGCGGCTGAGAGGCAATGAAGCTGGGGTGTGCCAAGTATTGGCCATGGTAGTAGTCACAGCCCATCGCCTGATAGTGCTCCAGCGCCTGGCGACTGTCGAGATTTTCGACCAGCAGTTTTATGTTGCGTGCGGGGAGCTTCTCTAGCGTCTGTTCATCGAGGTCGCTGGGTGACGTGAGCAGAATGATATCGCAGCGGCCAAGCATGGCGCCGACATCCTGCTTGATCAGGCGGGAAGGCATGATGACTCGGTAGCCCCGCTCACGAATGTCGTCGAGACGCTCGAGCAAATCGGCATCGATAGAGCCGACCTCGGCGACCCCGAGGGCCAGGCGTGGTGCCGGCGTGGGAAGCAGCTCCGGGCGGTCCAGCCACTCCAGGGGTAGGTCGATGAACAGGGTTCTGTCGCCCAGCAGACCGGCATCGCCCAGCTCGTACACAGCACTCGCCAGTGCCCGGGCCGTGGCAGACATCAGATCTTCGACTTCGTCCTCGGCTTCGACGTGCCGGCCGTAGACGAGGCGATCGGCCACATGGTGATGGCTGGCATCGTGAACCGGGTGAAGGGCGATGGTGAAAGGCTCTGGTTCCCTAGGTCCGGACATGCTGTTTGGCTCCCTGCTGAGTGTTGATGCACCCAGGTATATTTAATGTTTGCTGATGTTACGGCGGCGAAGGCCCCGGTTGTTCTACAGCGCTTGGCGCAAAGCCACGAGAGTTGGCTCGAGATCGGGAGACAGACTCTCGAGGCTGGGGCGGGCATGGAAGAAGCCTTGCTGCTGAGTGATGCCGTGACGGCCAAGCCAGAGGGCCTCCTCACGTGTTTCCACGCCTTCGGCGACCAGATCGATGTTCAGTTCGCTGGCAAGACCGACGAGGGCCCTGAGGATGGCCTGGCGGCGCGTGTCCTGGTCGCAGGTCATGACCAAGGCGCGATCGATCTTGAGCCGGTCCGGGTGCAGTTCAGTCAACAGGTCGAGGTTGGCGAAGCCGTTGCCGAAATCATCCAGCGCGGTCTTGAATCCCATGCTCCGGTAGGCCTCGATGATGTTGCGCAGGTGTTGGTCCTGGACCTTTTCGGTTTCGGTGACTTCGAACACCAACCGCTCCACCGGCCAGCCAACCTTGCTGGAAATGGCCAACGTAGCCTGAATGCAGGCTTGGGGTTCGTAAACGGCATTCGGCAGAAAGTTGATCGACAGGCTCTCCTGCATGCCGAGCTGACTGGCGAGTTCGATGGCACGGATTCGACAGGCCTGATCGAAGCGGTAGAGAAGGCGCGGGGTCACCTGGGCCAGGATGCTGGCGGCAGACTCGCCCGCCGGACCTCTGACAAGTGCCTCGTAGGTCGTGATCCTGGCTGCGTTCAGATCGACGATAGGCTGGAAAGCCATGGTGAACGCGAAGGGCAGTGCTCCTTCGCAGCGTTCGCAGGCCCCGTCTTTCTCGACGCACCGTTGCATGTCTATTCCTCTCTGGCCGCCTTCGACCAGCTGATGGTTTTTTCTGTGCCGCAGGCGAACAGAACCGTGATTTATTCCCTATCGGCAGGAAAAGAGGGAACTTTAGTAAGACACATTGAATTGATGTGGATCAAGAACAGTGGGTGTGGCGCCTTGGTTTCTTTAAAGTGCCCTCTTTCGCTGCCGATAAAAATCGTTAGACTCGATGCCCCGCATCTCCAGGAGCCTGAATGAATCCTTCAACCCTCATCGGTATGTTCGCCAGTGTCGTACTTTTGGTCAGCGTGCTGTTCTTCACTGCTGAATCGCCCCAGAGCTTTCTCAACCTGCCGGGCCTTGCCATCGTTCTGGCAGGCACCATGGCTGCGACCTTCATCAGCTACCCGCTCAAGGAGGTCGTTCGTGTGGTGCGCCTGGTGGGTCTGGTGTTTCGGCGTGAAAACACCTACATGAGGGATGACATCAAGGAGCTCGTGGACATCTCTCGGCTGTGGTTCAAGGGTGACGTGCGGGCTGTCGAAGCGGCGCTCGAGAAGGCGCGAAACCCCTTCTTGCGTACGGGAATTCAATTGGTCATCGCCAACACCAAGGAGGAGGAGATCTTCGATCTGCTGCGCTGGCGCATTGCCCGGCTCAAGGCGCGTGAACACGCCGAAGCGCAAATCTTTCGTACCATGGCCACCTATGCGCCAGCGTTCGGCATGATTGGTACCCTGGTCGGGCTGGTGAACATGCTGGAAGTGATGGAGTCCGGCGACCTGCATGTGATCGGCCCGCGTATGGCCGTGGCTTTGCTGACGACCTTCTATGGCATCCTGCTGGCCAACCTGGTCTTCAAACCGATTGCCGTGAAGCTCGAGCGGCGCACTGAAGAGCGCCTGATTGCCATGAACATGGTGCTTGAGGGTATTTCATTGATCACCAAGC
This sequence comes from Halomonas sp., assembly GCF_020832045.1. Classification (GTDB taxonomy): domain Bacteria; phylum Pseudomonadota; class Gammaproteobacteria; order Pseudomonadales; family Halomonadaceae; genus Halomonas. The sequence goes on along the minus strand of NZ_JAFIFK010000035.1, from coordinate 30,089 downwards.
GCCGTCTGCCCTCCTTCATCGAAGAAACCCTGAACTCCTTCGTGGTCAACTATCACGACGAAATCCGCGATCCGATCGTGGCCAGGCAGGACGCCATCGACGAGCAGGCGCGCAATGCTTGATCGCAGCACGCGAGATCTTCTCAACCCTCCTGCCAGCGGGGATGGTGACGGGGAGGGCTGGCTAGTCAGCTACCTGGATGTGCTGACTTTGCTCATCACGCTGTTCGTGCTGCTGCTTTCACTGGCCGGAAACGGCCTTGCCATACAGGGAAGCCGCTATGCCGGTGAAGTGGCTTCGGCGATCTCACCCCAGGCTGAGGCGGCGGCGCGGATGGTGGCTGGGGCCGGGCTCAAGCCTCGTCAAGATGGTCTACAACCTCGGCTGCCGAGTCTCAACATAGAGGGTGTCAGCGTGGCCGAGGGGCGGCAGGGCATTACGCTGCGGATCGACGACAATCTTCTGTTCAGCAGCGGGCAGGCCACACTGACTGAGCAAGGTCGTCGGGTGCTGAGCGGCCTGCATGAGGTACTCGAGACGTTTGAAGGAGATGTTTCGGTTGAAGGGCATACCGACGATATCCCCATTGCTACGGCTCAATTTCCTTCCAATTGGGAGCTCTCTTCCGCCCGGGCCATTGCCGTGCTGCGTTATCTCTCCGAGATTGGGGTGAATGCCGGCCGACTTCGCGCGGTGGGCTATGCGGACACACGCCCCATGGAAAGCAATGAAACCCTGGAAGGGCGTGCTGCCAATCGTCGTGTCGAACTGCTGTTGCACCAAGAGCTGACGGAACACTAGGCCCTTGGCCGAATAAGTCATTGTTGCTCGCTATAAGGACTCCGCATGACGGCAAAAGGGGCAGGCCGGAAACCACCGTCATATCGGCGTTGGCCGGCCTGGCAGGCTGCGCTCCTCTGTAGCGCGGCGATATTGCCGCTGACGTCAGTTCTGCTATGGGCGGACTGGCGCGACGTGGCGGCACCCATAGGTGTGGGGGGCAGTGTCATGGCGGTGCTGGGTGGCGTACTGCTGCGTCAATCTCGGCGCCTGGCCCGCACCGAGGAGGCGCTCTTTCACAGCGAAAAGCACTTGCGCCAATTGAATGCGTCGCTGCAGACGGAGCTCGACATCGCGGCACTGGCATTCGACACCCACTTGGGCATGTTCATCACCGATGCCAAGGGGAATATATGCAAGGCCAACCCCACCTTCGAGCGCATAACCGGATATCGGGCCGAAGAGGTGCTGGGCCTGAATCCCCGCATTCTGAATTCGGGGCGTCACGATGCCGATTTCTATCGCGAGATGTGGACCGGCATTCACGCACAGGGCAGCTGGCAGGGTGAGGTGTGGAATCGCCGCAAAAATGGCGAAATCTATCCCCAGTGGGTCACCATAAGTGCCGTCAAGGATGGAGCGGGAAAGCCGAGTCATTATGTAGCTACGCTCAGCGATATCACACTGCGCCGGGCTGCTGAACAGGAAGCGCATCGTCTCGCTTTTTATGACCCGCTGACGGGCCTGCCCAATCGACGCATGCTACTCGATCGCATGGCGCTCGCGCTGCGAAAGTATAGCGACGAGGGGGAGCAGGGGGCGCTGATGTTCATTGATCTGGACGGCTTCAAGCATGTCAATGACAGCCTTGGTCACCAGGCGGGCGATGAGCTGTTGCAGTTGACTGCCAAGCGCATTGCGGACATCAGCGGCGATTCCGCCCTGGTGGCACGGCTGGGTGGCGACGAGTTCGTGATACTGGTCGAGGTGTTGGGACACTCGGTCGCCGATGCCTCGCAGCGAATGGAGCGAGTGGCCTCCCGTCTCTTGAGCAAGCTGGCCGAGCCCTGCTGGATCGGCCAGCGTCGCCACTTGCTGTCCGGCAGTATCGGTATCACGCTGCTCAATGCTGGGGCCAGCGACGCCGATGAAACCTTGCAGCAGGCCGAGATGGCCATGTACCAGGCGAAGCAGGCCGGCCGTAACACCTGGCGCTTCTTCGATCCGACCATGCAGGCGGTTGCGGTGAGGCGAGCTCTGTTCGAGAGTGAACTGCGTCAGGCGGAGCGGCGAAACGAACTGCAGCTCCATTATCAGATCCAGGTGGACCGGCACGGCTCAGCCACGGGCGTAGAGGCTTTGCTGCGCTGGCGGCATCCTGAGTATGGCATGGTGCCCCCTTACGATTTCATCCCCATAGCCGAAGAGAGTTACCTGATCATCTCTATCGGCCACTGGGCGCTGATGTCGGCCTGCCGCCAGTTGGCCGAGTGGGCTGGGGATGCAGAGACTGCGGGGTTGAGCATGGCTGTCAACATCAGCCCGCTACAGTTTCAGCAAGCTGACTTCGTCGAGCGTCTGGAGGAAGTACTCCAAGTTACCGGCGCCTACCCCGAACGGTTGAAGCTCGAGCTTACCGAAAACCTGTTCCTGCAAGAGCCGGATGCCGTACGTGACACCATGCTTCGCATCAAGGCGCTTGGCGTACGTTTCTCGCTGGATGATTTCGGGACTGGCTACTCGTCGCTCAGTTACCTCAATCGGCTGCCTCTCGATCAGTTGAAAATCGATCAGTCCTTCGTGCGGCCGCTTTTCGAGGATGTCGCCAACGAGGTGATTTGCGCCTCGATCATCGACTTGGCTCGCAATCTGGGCCTGGAAGTGATTGCCGAGGGAGTGGAAACCCAGGCGCATCGCGACTGGCTGGAGCAGCAGGGCTGCCACGCCTTCCAGGGCTATCTCTTCGGCCGTCCTGTGCCGATGAGCACGTTGAGGGTGCAGCTGAGGGAGTTGGCAGCTACCGCCGGGAGGTAACTCCCGGCGGCGCATGGGGTCAGTGGTCGACCCGGCCCAGCAGCAAAAATTCGATGAGCGCCTTCTGAGCGTGAAGCCGATTGCCGGCCTCCTGCCAGACCACCGCACGCGGATCATCGAGCAGCGTCTCGCTGATCTCCTCGCCGCGGTGGGCTGGCAGGCAGTGCAGGAACAGCACGTCGGGCTTGGCTTGGTCGAGAAGGGTTTCGCTGACCTGGAACCCGCTGAAGTCGGCTTCTCGCTTAGCTTGCTCATCCTCTTGGCCCATGGAGGCCCACACGTCCGTAGTGACCAAATCGGCCCCGGTCACGGCTTCGGCAGGGTCGCGCAGCAGCGTGACCCGATCGCCGGCGGCTTCGAGGATGTCCTGGCGTGGCTCGTAGCCCTCGGGACAGCAGATTCGCAGCTGGAAGTCGAACTGGCGTGCGGCGTTGATCCACGAGTGACACATATTGTTGCCATCGCCGATCCATACGGCGGTGCGACCGCGCACGCTGCCCCGCAACTCTGTCCAGGTCATCACGTCGGCCAGCAACTGGCAGGGGTGGTAGTCGTCGGAGAGCGCATTGATCACCGGTACCGAGCTGGCGGAGGCGTAGGTTTCGAGACCGGCATGAGAGAAGGTGCGAATCATCACGATATCGACCATTTCCGCCAGCACCCGGGCGGTATCCTCGATCGGCTCGCCGCGGCCAAGCTGGGTATCGCGCGGAGAGAGAAAGAGTGCGTGGCCGCCGAAGTGGGCCATGGCGGTTTCGAAGGATACCCGGGTACGCGTCGACGATTTCTCGAAGATCATCGCCAACGTGCGATTGCCGAACGGGGCGTAGGTAGGCCCTTGAGCGCGCAGGCGGTTCTTGATCGTGATGGCGCGCTGGATCAGGTAGTGCAGCTCTTCAGGGCTCAGGTCCAGCAGGGTCAGAAAATGGCGTGTCGCCATGGCGATCTCTCCGCGCGAAAAAACCACCATCCTAGCCAGGCTACGGGGGATGCGCAATTCGCTCGTGATAAGTAGAATGGGGGCATGAAGTGAAAGGCCGAGTGTCATGCTCGGGTATTGCCTGCGATAACCTCGGCCACCATATCTTCCAACAGGGAGCGCACATGAGCACTACCATCGAGAACATTCAGCGCCAGATCAGCGAGAATCCCATTCTGATCTACATGAAGGGCACGCCTCAACTGCCGCAGTGCGGCTTTTCGGCCCAGACCGTGCAGGCACTGATGTCCTGTGGCGAGCGCTTCGCCTTCGTCAATATCCTGGACAACCCCGATATCCGGGCAGAACTGCCAAAGTACGCCAACTGGCCCACTTTTCCTCAGCTGTGGGTGGAAGGTGAACTGGTAGGGGGCTGCGACATCGTAGGCGAGATGCACCAGAGCGGCGAGCTCGAGAAGCTGATAAAGGACGCCGCGGCTCGTGCCAAGGCCAACGAAGAGGGCGGCGAAGCCTGACGTTACGCCTCACCCCTATTGCCCGGCATGACCAAACAAGGCCTGCGAGCTTCGGTTCGCGGGCCTCTTTCATGATGGCGTCTCGAGCTGTGCTTACCTTGAGTAACCAAAACGCCGAACGGAGTCGATTGAATTCTGGCGCCACCGGGACCACGCTGACCGTACCAAGCCTGAAATGGATTCAGGTATGCAACGGCAGGGAGGTAGCGATGCAAACGCCTTTGGAAATCACCTATCAGCATGTATCTCGCTCAGAGTGGATCGACGAGTACGTCAGAACCCGGGTAAGCAAGCTCGAAAACTTCAGCAAGGACATCGTCTCCTGCCGCGTTGTCATCGAGCAGACCCAGAATCCCCACAAGACAGGCAATCCTTACCGTGCCCTGGTGGAAGTGACCTTGCCAGCCAAGGGAGAACTGGTGGCGGAAAAGACCGACAAGGTAACCGACCCACAGGTTCAACTGCGCCCAATCATTCGCAATGCCTTTGAGGCGATGGAGAAGCAGCTAAAAAAGCAGACGGCCAAACGCGATGGCAGGGTCAAGCAGCATGACGGTGATCCGCTACCGCCTGTGGCGATGGTGGTTCGCAAGTTCGACCAGGATGGCTACGGTTTCCTCAAGAGCGTGAGCGGCCAGGAGTATTATTTCCACCGTAATGCGGTGCTGCACAGCGACTTCGAGCGTTTGACCGTGGGCACCCGGGTGCGCTTCGAACCCAACGAGGGCGATGACGGGTTGCAAGCCAGCTCCGTGCAGATCATTGACAAGCCCGGTGTAGGGGGCTCCGTGGATGGTGACGATGATCTGGAAATGCCCGCCGGCTGGGAGCAGGAGCCGCGTCATTGAGCACCGGCTTCAAAGCTCCTCGAGCCCCTGTTCGCGCTGTGCCAGCGCCCAACCGCCGAGATCCTTGTAGCGGTTGACGATGGCGCAGAACAGCTCCGCAGTCCGCTCGGTGTCATAGCGCGCCGAGTGGGCCTCCTGATTATCGAACGCAATACCCGCCGCACGGCAGGCACGGGCGAGCACCGTCTGGCCATAGACCAGCCCTGACAGGCTGGCGGTGTCGAAGCTGGAAAAGGGGTGGAAAGGGTTGCGCTTGATGCCGCAGCGCTGGATAGCAGCATTGAGAAAACCGTGGTCGAAGGCGGCGTTGTGGCCTACCAGCACGGCGCGTGTGCAGCCATGAGTCTTGATCGCCTTGCGCACGGGGCGAAATATCTCTCCCAGCGCCTCGGCCTCGGAAAGTGCGACGCGCTGGCGTAGCGGATCGTCGAGCTTGATACCGGTGAAGTCCAGCGCCGACTGCTCCACGTTGGCACCCGTAAAGGGCTGCACATGGTAGGCATAGGTGGCATCCGGCAGCAGATTGCCTTCCGAGTCCATGGTCAGCGTTACGGCGGCGATCTCGAGAATGGCGTCACGCTCGGGATTGAAACCACCGGTTTCGAGGTCCACCACCACGGGCAGGAAACTGCGAAACCGCTGGGCCATCATCTCGCGGCTGATCGCCTCGCTCATGCGCCTCTCCTCATTGCGTGCCTATGGCATCCGGTCATTGTCGCGGTCCGCTTCAGGCCGCGTGGCGACCCGCCACGGCCTGGCCGACTCTCATCGGCGAAAAGTCTACCAGCTTGGTCGCGATACGTCCCGCGGCCGGTATTCGTCGGCAGGCAGCCACGCTATACTGCGGCTCTTGTGCCGATTATCTGAGAGGAGCCCCGAATGTCCGATGTCAAGAAGGTCGTGCTCGCCTATTCCGGCGGCCTGGACACGTCCGTTATCGTCAAGTGGTTGCAGGAAACCTACAGCTGCGAGGTGGTGACCTTCACCGCTGACATCGGTCAAGGCGAGGAGGTCGAGCCGGCACGCACCAAGGCCCAGGCCCTTGGCGTAAAGGAGATCTACATCGAGGACCTGCGCGAAGAGTTCGTTCGCGACTACGTCTATCCGATGTTCCGCGCCAATACCATCTATGAGGGCGAGTACCTGCTGGGTACCTCCATCGCCCGCCCGCTGATCGCCAAGCGCCTGATCGAAATCGCCAACGAGACCGGCGCCGATGCCATTTCCCATGGTGCCACCGGCAAGGGTAACGACCAGGTACGCTTCGAGATGGGAGCCTACGCGCTCAAGCCCGGTGTCAAGGTGATCGCTCCATGGCGCGAGTGGGACCTCACGTCGCGCGAGAAGCTGATGGCCTACTGCGAAGAGCACGACATTCCCGTCGACTTCTCCAAGAGCAAGAAGAAGTCGCCGTACTCCATGGACGCCAACCTGCTGCACATCTCCTACGAGGGCGGCATTCTCGAGGACCCGTGGGCTGAGGCCGAAGAGGACATGTGGCGCTGGAGCGTGGCGCCCGAGGCCGCGCCGGATGCGCCCACCTATGTCGAGCTGACCTTCGACAAGGGCGATATCGTGGCCATCGACGGCAAGGCACTGAAACCTCACGAAGTTCTCGAGACCCTCAACAAGATGGGTGGCGACAACGGGATCGGCCGTCTCGACATCGTCGAGAATCGCTATGTAGGCATGAAGTCCCGTGGCTGCTACGAGACGCCGGGAGGCACCATCATGCTGCGTGCCCATCGTGCCATCGAGTCGATCACCCTCGACCGCGAGGAGGCGCACCTCAAGGATGAGCTGATGCCCAAGTACGCCAAGGTGATCTACAACGGCTACTGGTGGAGCCCGGAGCGTCGCATGCTTCAGGCCGCCATCGACGAGACCCAGAAGAACGTCAGCGGCGTGGTACGCATGAAACTCTACAAGGGCAATGCCACCGTCGTGGGTCGCAAGTCCGAGCAGTCGCTGTTCGACGAGTCCATCGCGACCTTCGAGGATGATGCGGGCGCCTACAATCAGAAGGATGCCGAGGGCTTCATCAAGCTCAACGCCCTACGTCTGCGTATCGCGGCCGGCAAGGGTCGCCAGCAGAGCTAAGGAAAACGCTGATTCATTGCTGCGTTCGAGTTCTTCTGTAACCTCTATTCGTTCGCGACATGATCAGGCGTTGCCTGTCATCGGATATATGTTCGGCACCGGCTTATGGCCGGTGTCACCGTTTCGGGAGGATCCCAAATGCTGAAGAAACTGTTGGGTGGGCTGTTCGGGGGTGGTGACGCCAAGCCTGGCAATGCCAAGGCCGCCGAGCCGGTGGAGTACAACGGCTACCAGATCGTATCCGAACCCGTCGAGCAGAGCGGGCAGTATCGGGTCAGTGGCTGGATTCGCAAGCCGGGCAGCGGCGATCAAGAGGCGCGTGAGCACCGCTTCGAACGCTCCGACCTGGTGCCTGGCCGCGACGCCTGTGATCAGCTGATGGTCAGCAAGGCGCAACGTTATATCGATCAGGTTGGCGATGCCATGTTCGAGCCGCGCTGATTCGCCGGCACTGATCTGACCGGACTCGCTCTCATCCCTTGGCCCAAGTGTCTGACGGCGCTTGTATTGTTACACTTGTCCCGACGCGTGTGCGATGGGAGACGATATGCAAGTGCTGCATCGGGCCTCACCCTGGCGTGATCTTTTCGCCAACGATACCTTGCCGGAAATGGCATCTCTCCTGGCCCCGCTGCGCGACGCATTGGAAGCGCTGGGGCCTAACCCCGACCTGGCGGCCGCGCACGCCTGGCAGTTGCGACTGGTCGAGGCACTGATGCGCCTTGACCTGCCGGCCTGGCGTATCAGCCAGCTGATCAGCGATCACAACGAAATGCTTTATCGGCGTGCCATTCAGCTTTCACTGAATGAGATGCAGGGGCAGGGCTGGGGCGGACCGCCGGTGGCTTTCTGTGTGCTCACGCTGGGCTCTGCCGGTAGACACGAGAGCCTGTTGGGTCCCGACCAGGACAATGCCATGATCGTGGCCGAGTATCCGGATGCCCGACATACCGAAATCGATGGTTTCTTCCAGTCATTGGGGGAGCGCTTCACCACCCGGCTCGACGAAGCCGGGATTCCCCTTTGCAATGGCCACGTGATGGCGCGCTGGCCCATGTGGCGCAAGCGCCTTTCGGAATGGCAGAACCAGTTGAACCTGTGGACTCAGGATCGGCGGATAAAACGCGTGCAGCAAAGCAATATACTGCTCGATTTTCATCCTGCCTTCGGTGATGCCGAGCTCTCCCGTTCACTAGCTGATCATGTGGCGTTGCTGATGCCCAGGGCAGGTTTGTTCCTGGATGAAATGTCCCATCTGCTCGACGAAGTACCGGTAGCGCTGGATCGATTCGGACGTCTGGCGGGAGATGGTGAAGGCGCGCCCCACGAGAATGCGCTCAACCTCAAGCGCCAGGGGCTCCTGCCGCTGGTCAATGCCGTGCGGTTGCTGGCCCTTCGCCGTGGTATTTGTGCACCGGCCACACGGCAGCGACTCTCAGCGCTGGTACTCCGTGATGCACTGACGGCTCGACAGGCAAGGGCGGGGGTGGCGGCCCTGGACAGGCTTCAGTCGCTTGTGCTGACCACACAAATTGACTGCCTCAAGGCGGGTGGAACGCCGGACGGCTGGGTCGACCTGGCCCGGCTGGAGGAAGACCAGCGCCTCCTGTTGCGGCATGATATGCAGGTCATTCGCAGCCTGATCAGACAGGCGCAAGGCCGTCATGTCTGAGCCGCATGCTGTTCCTGTCACGCTGGCGCCAAAGAGGCCAGCAGCTCTTGAGCGTGGTGATTCGCTTGGTGGTAAAGGCCCAGAAGAGAAGAGTTGTCCTCGTAGAGTGTAATGTCATGCATGGCAAATTGCCGCTCCGTACCCTCTACACGATGCAGGATATGGCCGTACGCACCTGCTCGATGCAGTATCGCATCGCTGGTGCTGGCATCTAGCTCTATCCCTTTCAAGAACTCTTCACCGGTAACGCCCAGCAAGAGATCGACGGTGGAGAGCAGTCCAATGAAGTAGGCATCCTGTGCATTCAACTCATGTTCTTTCGCGAGGAGTTCGCAGGCTTTGGCTCTGGTCAGTGCCAGTTCGGCATGTTCGGATTGCGCTTCGCCCAATAAACCCAACATGGCGACCCAGCTGGTCAGCTGGCGAAAGCCGAGACGCGTCACGACATCATAAAGCGAGCTGATCGGGGCCTGTTGGCGATGAAAAGCATTATTCGCCACACGCGTCAGTTTCAAAGCCAGTTCCGGGTCGGACTGTATCAGGGCAACGATTTCACCCAGTTCGGGCTCGGGGCGACAGAGTGCCTGAAGGAGTACGGTTGCCTGAAGCGTGGAGGCTGGTATCTTTTTGCCATACACGGGTTTCGGCTGTGCATAGAAGTAACCTTGAAACAGGTCGAAGCCCATCTCAAGGTAGCGTTCGTGCTCAGCTCGCGTTTCAACGCGTTCGGCTACCCATTTGACATCCAGGTGGGAGAGTCGCTTTTTGTACGCCTCTACCGTCACCGGCGATAACGTCGAGATATCGACCTTGATGTATGAAGCCAACGACAGCAGCCCATCCCACTGTTGAGAGAAGGCGAAATCGTCCAGCGCGAAGCGATAGCCTTGATCGTGGAGACGCTGAACGGCGTGGATCAAAGTTTCGCTGGGTACGATTCTCTCGACCAGCTCGATGATGACTTGGCTGGGGGAGACCGGCAGGAAATGAGGAGAAAGTAGCAGATTCGTGGAGACATTGATGAAGGCAGGCACTTTCGTAATATTTGCCCGGCGTGTAATGGCAGTGCTCAGGTGATACACGACTTCTGAGGTAGCCAGACTTTCCCCGACGTCCAAGGCGCCTAGCCCGGCTTCATTGCGATAGAAGAGCTCGACCCCGTAGATTTCATTCGCACGGTCGAAGATGGGCTGCGAAGCCAGTAGAAGACTGTCTGCACCATGATTTCCCTGTGTCATGCACTACTCCCGTTTATTTCTCCTCCTCGCGATATCGGCTCCTTTCGTCATTTCTTTAACACAGGTTATGTCTTTTCATTTAGTCGGCTGTCGCTCGGGCTCGGCTACTTCGAGGGCTTCCGGTAACTCCATTACCAGACAGGCGCCGTGAAGCGTGGGGGCGTCATCTACCCAGAGACGGCCGCCAAGATGGGCGACGATGCCGCGGCTTATCGGCAGCCCCAGGCCACTGCCGCGTGGGCGGCCACGAGCCTTGCCGCTGGACCCACCGAAACGCTTGATCTGATGGAACTTTTCGAAGACGCGTTCGCGTTCGTCCAGATCGATCCCCGGCCCGTTGTCCTCGACGCTCATGCGAAAGCTCTGCTTGTGGCGTGCCAGGTGCAGGCGCACCCTGGGAGTGTCGTCGTCGGCGAACTTACCGGCATTGTCGAGCAGATTGATAATCACCTGCTCCAGGCGGTCGGGGTCGCCGATGATCGGTGCTTCTTCGATATCCAGGTCGACCTCGAGCGAGACTCCACGGTCTTCCTGCAGGCGATGCACGGCGTCCACGCTGTGCCGTATCAGAGCAACCAGGTCCAGCTGTTGCGGACTCAGTGTCAGCCGGCCGCTTTCAAGGCGAGCCAGGTCGAGAATTTCCTCGATCAATCGCGACAGGCGCTGGCTTTCCAACACCACCACCTCGAGAAAATGTACGCGCTTCTCCTCCGGTAGGTCCTTGCCGTCACGCAGGATTTCGGCAAAGGCGCGGATCGAGGTGAGAGGCGTGCGTAGTTCATGGCTGACCATGGCCACGAATTCATCCTTGAGGCGATCGAGCTCCCGCAGGCGTTCGTTGGCAGCGCGCAGCTCCTCGCCGATACGGGCGAGCTCTTCTGATTTTTGCTCGAGTCGTCGGTTGTACTCGAGTGTCTGTGAGGTGGTATCGAGAATGCTGAGAATGGATTCGAGATCCAGCGCCTCACCACGAACCACGGAATTGATCAGGACTCGGGCCGAGGCACTGCCCAGAGCGCCCGACAGGGCCTGTTCGGCGCGAGCGATGAGGGCCGGCGGGGCGGGAGCATCGGCTGCCGGGTTGCTATGCTGATCGGCCAGGATTCGCGCAGTGGCAGTGGCACCCAAGTAGCGGTTGAGCAGGCTCTGCAGCTCGCCCCGTGTCGTCTGGCCCCGCCATAGCGAGGTATGCTGTAGCCCGGGGTTCATGGCCTCAGTGAAGAGGGCTGCCTGAGTTTGTTCCACCGGCGTCTGGCGAGTAAAGAGCGAAACACCGACCAGCAGGCCCACGTTCGCCAGCAGGCTCCACATCAGTGAGTGGCTGTAGATATCGAAGCCTTCGAGCCCGAACAGGGCATAGGGGCGCAGCCATGCCTGGCCAAGCAGACCTTGCTCGAGGAACGTGGCCTCGAGCCAGCCGGACTGAGCGAAGCCCGGCAGCAGCAGGGTATAGAACCAGATAAAGAAACCGGCCAGCAGGCCCAGCGTGGCGCCGGCGAGGGTGGCCCCACGCCAGTACATGCCTATCAGCATCGCCGGCGCGAACTGGGCAGCGCCGACGAAGGAGACCAGGCCGATGGTCACCAGACTGTAGGAGTCGCCGATCAGGGCGTGATAAAGGTACCCCAGCAGCAAAATCAACACGATGGCCACACGACGGATCCCCAGCAGCCAGCCGGCCAGTTCGCCTTGGGAGCTGAGATGGAGTCGTTTTGAACGAAGCAGGAGCGGCATGATCAGCTGGTTGCTGACCATGGTGGAGAGCGCGATGGTTTCTACGATCACCATGCCCGTGGCGGCCGACAGCCCGCCGATGAAGACCAGCAGAGGGATGCCCTCGATCCCCGCCGACAGCGGCAGGGTCAGGACGAAGCTGTCGGGATCGCTGTTACCTACTGGCAGTAACAACCCGGCCATGGCAATGGGAATCACGAACAGATTGATGGCAACCAAGTAGAGGGGGAACAGCCAGCTAGCGCGTTCCAGGTGGCGCTCATCGACGTTTTCCACCACCAGCACCTGAAATTGCCGAGGCAGGGTAAGGAACGCGAGGAAGGCGAGCACCAGCGTGCCGACCCAGCCGATGGCGCCACCGGGAACGGCATCGAGCCCCAGTACACCTGTGAGTTCCGGCGCTTCCGCCACCTGGCGGAACAGGTCGCCGGGGCCATTGAACAGCACGAAGACCACGAAGATACCCACCGTCAGGAACGCTACGAGCTTGACCAGCGATTCGAACGCGATGGCGGCCACCATGCCTTCATGACGCTCGCTGGCATCCAGGTGGCGGGTACCGAACAGGATGATGAACACCGCTAGCACCAGCGCCACCCAGAAGGACTTGTCGACCCAGAAGCTTTCATCGGCCAGGCGGAAGTCTGCGGCGTCGGGGTAGTTGACGAGCACGGCATGGCTCAAGGTGATGGCCTTGAGCTGCAGGGCGATATACGGCGTGATGCCGATCAGGGCGATGATGGCGACCAACGCGCCGAGGCTCGAACTCTTGCCGTACCGTGCGCTGATGAAGTCGGCTATGGAGGTGATGCGCTGTGCGCTGGCGATTCTGACCATTTTGCGGATCATCATCGGCGCCATCAGCATCGCCAGGGTGGGCCCAAGATAAATCAACAGAAAGCTGGGGCCGAACTCCGCCGCTCGACCCACGCTGCCGTAGAAGGTCCAGGCCGTGCAGTAAACTGCAATCGATAGTGCGTAGACGGTGGGAGAGCCGATGATGGAGCGGCCTCGCTCGGCGCGCCTGTCCCCCCAGGCAGCGATCACGAACAGCAGTGCCAGGTAGCCGAAGGCCACCGTCAGCACCACCGGATCCGTCCTCATCGCGTCAGTTCTCCTCCCGCCGGTGCTCCATCAGCCAGGCCGTCAGACCGATGACCAGTAGCCAGACCACAAAGAGATAGAGCGGAAGCCAAGACAGACCTGACTCGGGCCGGTCGAAGATCAGCACCAGCGGTGGTGAGAAAAGCAGCAGCGCCAGGCCGATCAGTGCCATCAGTTTGGCTCGGGAGGGGGCGGCGTTCATGTACAGGCATCCTCCCTGTCGAAGGCAGTGGCTTGCAGCGCCAGCGCCTGCTCGAGGGTTTCGATACCGCGTGCTTCCAGGCGCGGCAACAGCGCCAGCCACAGTTCAGCCGTGACTCGTGCATCGCCCAGGGCAGTGTGGCGAGTTCCCGGTGGGAAACTCAGATCATAGCGCTCGGCAAGGGTGTCCAGGTCGTGCCCATCGAGACTCTCGTCCAGGGCGCGGGAGAGCAGCAGCGTATCGAGCACCGGCATCTCGAGGGCGACACCACTTCCAGGCGATTGAAGCGCTAGCAGGTCGAAGGCAGCATTGTGGGCCAGGACCACGGCTTCACCGACAAAGTCGCGGAAGCGTGGCAGCGCTACCGATAGCGGCGGGGCGCCGGTCACATCGCTGTCGGTGATGCCATGTATCGCGGTACTGGTGGGGGGGATCGGTTTGCCCGGATCCACCCGCACGTCGAAGATGTCACTGGCCAGCAGCCGCGCATTGACGATGCGACAGGCACCGATACTGATGACTGTATCGCCCCGGCGCAGCTCCAGGCCCGTGGTTTCGGTATCGAATGCCACGATCTCGAGGGCACGCAGTGGGCGGCGGGCCAGTTCGGCATCGGGAGGTGGCAGGTCAGCAATGCCGAAGTCGTGAAATTCAGGCCGCGGTGGTAACTGGCTGGGCGGTGCGCCGACCCGCTCCATGGAAGGCAGCGGCAACCGCAGGCGCGCATGCTTACCGTCCGCGTCGGCCAGGCTCCACGCATCGCTGGCGTGCTGTCGCAGCAGGTCACCGACTCGCGGCGAGAGCGGCAGGCTCTCCAGACGCTGGGCGCACCAGTTGGCCAGCTCGCGCTGGGGTAACGGGCGTCCGGGCCAGATCAAATCGAGATAGACTCGGCGGTTGCCAAGCAGCATCTCGCCTTCGAAATCGGTGACCCCGGTATGAGCGCTCAATCGCTTGAGAAGAGAGTCGAGCAGGACGAGTAGCGCCGGTGCATCGCCCTTGAACCATGCCGGCATGCCGATGGGTAATACCACGATGGGGTTGTCTCCCAGTCTTTCATTGAGAGATTGCCACAGATCGTTGGACCAGAGGGGCACCAGCCGCTCCCCCTGCTTCTGCATGTCATCGATGAGGCGACCGAGATTCTCGATCTCGCTTCCCAGGGCGCGACTCTCCTCATCGATCACCGCCTCGAGCCTCAGGCGCAGTGTCTCATCGATGTGTCTGGCATGACGTACGCTCCCCAGGGCTTCGGCGGCGCTGGCCAGACTTGCCCCGTGCCGGCGCAGTGGAGCCACGCGCTCCGCGAGGTCGGCTCGGGCGCCCATCTCGCTGGTCCAGGCTGCGGTGGCGTCGTCCAGGGTCAACAGTGTTTCGCCATTGCTCTGGGGCACACGGCGCATGGCAATGTGCAGCCAGCGTTCGTTGCAAGGCACCAGGAGTTCACGGGGCGAGCCGTCTTCGGGTAGCTGGCCAAGCGAGTCCTGCAGGCTCGCTACCGGCAATAAGGTATCCAGCCGTTTGCCGAGGCCAAGCCCGGGGTGGCCTGCGAAGAGCGCTTCGGCAGCCTGATTGAATAGCAGCAGGCGACGGTGGTGATCGCACAGCAGCAGGGGGGTATCGAGCACTTGCAACAGCGTCTCGAGTTCCTGGCGTATGCGCGCGGCGCTGCGTGCCCCTTCGGCATGCGCCGTGGCGAGTCGGGCTCGGTCGCTGCGCCAGGCCTCGCGCACGCGCATCAGGTCAGGCCCCAGGCCCCGGAGCCAGCCTTCGGGCGGATAGTCCTCGCGGGCATCGGGGTTGGCTACCAGGCGCGCCAACTGTACCTGAAGGTGGCGTAGTGGCGTGAACAGCATACGTTCGAGCAGCAAACCCACCAGGAAGATGGTTCCACCGCCGGAAAAACAGCCCAGCCATAGCACGGCTCGCGCCAGACCATCCGGTTGAAACAAGCTGTCCAGCCAGGCGGCGAAAATAGCCCCGCCGAGCAGACTGATACCGCTGAGAAGTAGCCACAAGCCGATCAGGCGTTGTCGCTTGGGCAGTTTTCCGCCCCTCATCAGGCGTCCTCTGCCAGCAGGGATTTGACCTTCTCCACCAGCGCCTGGGTCGAGAAAGGCTTGGTGACATAGTCGTCGGCGCCCAGGGCCAGCCCTTTTTCGCGTTCTACTTCGCGTCCATGGGCCGTCAGCATGATGATCGGGAGCCGTGCATGACGTGAGTCTTGACGCAACTGTTCCAGTACGTCGAAGCCGCTGATACCGGGCAGGCTGATGTCCAGAAGAATCAAGTCGGGCGGAGACGCCTCGACCTTGGCCAGTGCCCCTTCGCCATCGTCGGCCGTGTCAACGTCGAAACCAGCCTGCTGCATCAGGAACTCCAGCGACAGGACGATGTTGGGTTCATCGTCTACCACCAGTACCTTGGCCATTCATCACTCCTCGGGGCGTATTTATCGCTTGTTAATCACCAGTCTAGTGCGCGGGTTCGAGTCAGCAAAGACGACCTTGGGCCAAACTGCCACGCTCATCGCCCCCACTCGTTTCATTTACCTTCCGGGCCGGTTCTGTTCTCCTCGGGAGCCTATGCCGTGTTTTCAAAGAGAGTCGTGCAATGATACGTGTCCACCATTTGCAAAATTCCCGTTCTCAACGCGTGTTATGGCTGTTGGAAGAGCTAGGCGCACCTTACGAAGTGATCGAATACCGCCGGGACCCCAAAACGCTGAGGGCACCCGCGTCCCTCAAGGCCATTCATCCCCTGGGCAAGTCGCCGGTCATTTCCGATGAGAGTCGTGATGGGCGTGTCATCGCCGAGTCGGGCGCAATCCTGGAATATTTGCTAGATCGTCACGATCCCGAATCGAAGCTGCGTCCCATGCCGGGGGATGAGGCCCACGAACGCTTTCGTTTCTGGTTGCACCATGCCGAAGGCACCGCAATGCCGCCGTTGGTCATGCGGCTCGTGTTTTCCCGGTTGAGCCAACCTCCGGTACCGGCACTTGTTCGGCCACTGGGACGAATGTTCGCCAAGGGGGTGGAGCAGACGTTCCTAGGACCGGAAATCCGCTCGCTCCGGCAGTACTGGGAGGAGGCGCTGTCGAACGGCAAGTGGTTCGCCGGTGAACGTTTCAGTGCCGCCGATATCCAGATGAGCTTCCCCGTGCTTGCCCTGGAGGGCCGAGGAGGCCTCGAGGGCTATCCAAAGCTCCAGGAATTTCTCGACCGGTGTCGCCAGCGTGACGGTTACCGTAGGGCAGTGGCGCAAGGAGGCGAATTCGGGATCGGCTGAGGCAGGGGTCAGCGACCGTTGTCATTGCCTTCGACCTTGCGGAACTTGGGACCCAAGGGTCCGAGCCACAGCCACACCTGCGCCAGTACCAGCACCGGTAGCAGCCAGGGTGGAGCGCCCGTGGTACGGGTTAGAACATAAAAGATCAAGTAGGCGGCAATGCCCGCGGCCAGCCCCACCAGGGTGAACGTGGAGGCGCGGGCTTCTCCTGGCCGCCGGGTCACGCGGAACAGCAGGCCTATGAAAGCGCCGAAGGCACCGGCCATGACGAGTTGAAGCAGGCTTTCTTGCATGACGGTCTCATCGTTCTGGAACTGCTCGGGTTAGCGTAACCTGCGTGTTCGGTCGAGGATGTACGACCTTCGATCATGTCAGCAGCCCGGCTTCACCAGGGTATGCGTTAAGACTTTAGGGGTAGATGGGGTACAGATTAAGGCCGAAAGTTGGACTTGTCGGCTTGCTCTGCGCATCATTTCAGGTCAGTGCCCTACGCGCTGGATACCTGACGCTTCGCGAAACATGCGAGCACAAGAAAGAAGAAGAACATCTTCCTCAAAAAGGAGCCGATCGGAATGAGTGCTATCGTTCTGCTGATTCTGGGGCTTGGCGCAATGGCCGCGGGTTACTTTTTCTACTCGCGCTTCATTGCCACCAAGATCTATCGCCTCGATCCCGACTTCAAGACGCCTGCTCATGAGTTCGAAGACGGAGTCGACTTCGTACCCACCAATCGCTTCATCCTCTGGGGGCACCATTTCACCTCGGTGGCGGGTGCCGCGCCCATCGTCGGGCCGGCCATTGCAGTGATCTGGGGCTGGCTTCCGGCCTTCCTGTGGGTCGTGTTCGGCACCATCTTCTTTGCCGGGATCCATGATTTCGGCGCGATCTGGGCCAGTGTGCGCAACAAGGCCAAATCCGTAGGCGCCCTGACCGGCGATGTGGTCGGAAAGCGTGCCCGTAGCATCTTCATGATCGTCATATTTCTCGTGCTGCTGATGGTAAACGCCGTTTTTGCCGTGGTGATCGCCGGGCTGATGATGAATTTCTCCACTGCGGTAGTACCGGTATGGGGGGCGATTTTGGTGGCGCTGATCATTGGACAACTGATCTATCGCCGCATTCTCAGCCTGCCGGTGGTGTCCGTGCTGGGGGTCTTTGCGCTCTACGTGCTGATCTTCATCGGCCCTGCAGTGCCGGTGCAGATGCCTTCCGAAGTGGGCGCTCTTTCCGGCAATGCCGTATGGATCCTGATTCTGTTCGCTTATGCCGCCATCGCTTCGTTGCTGCCGGTGTGGGTCCTGTTGCAGCCGCGCGACTACATCAACGGCTTGCAGCTGTTCATTGGCTTGATCGTGCTCTACGGTTCGATCGTGCTGCTCAACCCGACACTGGTGGCACCGGCCTTCAACACGGACGTGCCGGCGGGAACGCCTTCGCTGATACCGCTGTTGTTCGTGACAATCGCCTGCGGCGCCATCTCGGGTTTCCACGGCCTGGTGTCCTCCGGCACTACCTCGAAGCAGCTCAATCTTGAAACCGATGCCCGTTTCGTCGGCTACTTCGGCGCCGTGGGGGAGGGCATGCTGGCGCTGGCGGCCATTCTCGCAGCGACCGCCGGTTTCGCGACGTTCGCCGATTGGCAGGCGATGTACACCGCCTTCGGTCAGGGCGGTGTCAATGCCTTTGTCGAGGGCGGGGCCTACATGATTCACAACGGCCTGGGGCTCAACGAAGTGACTGCGGCCACCCTGCTCACGGTCATGGCGGCGCTGTTTGCCGGTACCACCATGGACACGGGCCTGCGACTGCAGCGCTATATCTTCCAGGAGTGGGGCGAAATATATAACCAGCCGTGGATGAAGAAGAACGCTCCCGCGACGCTGCTGGCGGTCGGCAGCTGTTTGCTGTTGGCCTTCGGCGCCGGTGGCGCCGACGGCACGGGCGGCATGATCATCTGGCCGCTTTTCGGTACCACCAATCAGCTGCTGGCCGGCCTGACGCTACTGGTCATCACGGTCATGCTGGTACGCCTGCGCCGGCCCATGTGGTACACCCTGGTACCGCTATGTTTCCTGCTGGTGATGACGATTGCCGCACTTCTGATCCAACTGCGCGCCTTCTTCGAACAGGGCAACTACTTCCTGCTGATCGTCGATGTCGTGGTGCTGATCGCGGCCATCCTGGTGGCAATGGAGTGTGCCTCGGCGCTCAAGCGTTCACGGGCGGAAATGGCCGAGCAGCAGGAGTGAGCTACGGTGAATGAGATGAAGGACGATCCAGACCCTTCGCATGATCCTCGTCTCGAACGGATTCGGGCCTGGCTGAGCCAGGCCAGTTTCTTCGCCGAGGAGGTCTACTCCTCGCGCTATCGGGGGGCGATTGCCCGGGCCCGGCGTGACGAGGACGATCTGTTCATGCTGCTGGTGTTCTCGGAGATGATGGGAGTGCCCAATCCGGCTGCCTATTACACCCTGGAACTGCAGCCGCTGCTGCTCGAACGCTTTCATGACTGGCACCGGCGCATGGGCATGGAGAGATCGCCCCTGGACCATTTCAAGTGCTGTTGAGCGTCCTGCCAGGTCGAAGCTGATTAAGTAGGAATTGGAATGAAGGATCTGCTCGAAAAACGCCTACTTTGGGTAGGCGGCAAAGGTGGTGTGGGCAAGACCACCGTGGCCGCTTCGCTGGCGGTGCTTGCGGCGCGCCGCGAACGGCGTGTGCTGGTGGTCTCCACCGATCCCGCTCACAGTCTAGGCGATGTGTTCGACCGTGAGCTTGGCGACGTGCCGCGGCGACTGCTGCCCAATCTCGATGCCATGGAGATCGACCCGGATGCCGAGGTCGAGGCGCACCTGTCGCGGGTTACCCAGCAGATGCGTCGCTATGCGGCGCCGGAGATGATGCAGGAGCTGGAACGACAAATGCGTCTGACCCGGCAGTCGCCGGGTACCCAAGAGGCGGCGCTGCTGGAGCGAATCTCACGTCTCATCATCGATGACGAAGCGCCCTATGACCTGGTGATTTTCGATACCGCACCCACCGGGCATACCTTGCGGCTATTGTCGCTGCCCGAGGCCATGGCGGCCTGGACCGATGGCCTTCTGGCGCACAATCGCAAATCCGAAGAGCTGGGCAAGGTGCTCTCTCACCTCACGCCCAAGCGAGGCCGTGACGTGGCCACCCCCTTCGACGATCCTCAGGAGGATCCCTTCAGCGACCTCGACGAGCGTACACGGGACGTCGCGCGTACCTTGGTCGAACGTCGGCGGCTGTTCCATCGTGCGCGGCGGCGCATCGAGAACCCTCATGAGAGCGGCTTTCTGTTCGTATTGACGCCCGAGCGTCTGCCCATACTCGAGACGGGGCGTGCGGTAGCGGCACTGGAGGCGGCCAAGGTGCCGGTCGCCGGGACGCTGGTGAATCGTGTGATTCCCGAGTCTGCCGAAGGCGGGTTCATGCGCTCCAGACGTGAGCAGGAGGCAACTTACCTGACACGTATCGATGAGCAGTTCGCTCACCTTCCGAGGCCGAAGCTGCCGCTGCTGGAGAGTGACGTGCAAGGCATCGCCATGCTCGAGGAGCTGGCTACCCGTCTGGAAACGGCTGGCTTTTGATCGCCCGAAATTTAGGGCAGCAGGCCACGAAGCCAAATGCCTGCCTGCCCCATCCATTCATTCAGTGCGCGTGTACTTTGATTGAGGTGATAGGCGCGTGGCAGCCATGCGGCCAGCCCGCTGGGCGGCGGGCTGGTGAATTCGGTAGGAGCTGGAATGACGGTAAGCCCCTGTGCCTCGAATTCCGCCACGGCGCGCGGCAGGTGCCAGGCCTGTGACACCAGTGCCACTCGGCCAATGCCATCGGCGCGCAGCATGTCGGCGCTGAAGCGGGCATTTTCCGCGGTATTGCGACTTTCTGCCTCCATCCAGCGAACCGGAACTTCGAAGACGTCACGCAGGGCGGCAGCCATCAGCGTGGCCTCGGCGCTGTGCTCATTATGTATCCTTCCACCGCTGACCATGATCGGCAACTCACTCTGGCGGTAGAGGTGGGCTCCATAGGCCAGTCGACGCCAGGTGGGATTGGCCGGCGCGTCGCCCCAGCCGAACTCCGGTGCGACATAGTCGCGCCCGCCGCCAAGTATGACGATGGCCTCGGCGCTCTCGTGCTGGCTTTGAGAAGGCGGTGAATAGGGCTCCAGCCCTTGGCGCAACGTATGACTGGCCATCGGCGTGGCGAGCAGCAGCAGGCTGGTGAGTCCCACGACGAGCAGCAGTGCGCCCAGCAGTCTTTTCGGACTCAACAGCAGGCCCAGCAGTATCAGCACGACGTTGATCGTGGGCGGCAGTAGTAAAATCTTCAGCATGGTCATGGTAACGGCCCGATCAAGCGTGTTCCAGGAGTTCCAGTCGCCGGCTCGGCCAGTGCACGACTGCCGTTCGTGTGATCATGCGGCTCGCCAGCGCCGGGTGCTCACTGGTGATGACCCTGGCGGCGAACTCCGACAGGAAACGGGACTTCAGCTCGGCACGCGCACGATCTACCCCGATCGATTCGTAGGGCGTCGAGGCCAGCAACAGCAAGCCGTCGTCGGGGATGCGCCCGGCCTTCATGTTGGCGTTTATTATGGCGCCGGCCGTGGCGATGGGTTGGGAGAGGTCGGGGCTGTAAGGACCGACGATCAAGGCCGTGTTGGGCAGATGCAGGAAGTCGAAGCCACGGCCTATGCAGATGACCCATTCACGATGTTCGATATCCAGCTCGCGAGCTGTATCGCGCAGGGAGTCGACGTGCTGCAGGTTGCCCTGTAACAGGGGCAGCAGGTCACGACGAATGTCGCCCGGCATGTCGGGACACAGGCGAGCGACCCGGCCCCCAAGCTCGCCTTCTTCGTTGAGCATGAGGTCGGCGATATCGAGTGTCTTGCCGTCGCTGCCATGGATGATGAGGGCATCGGTATCGGTTTCAAAACCGCATACCAGAGGGTAGACGTTGCGATGATCACGGCCGAATATTTGCTCGGCCTGCTGGCGTATCTCGTAAGCATGGGCCAAGGCGGCGTCCGCGTCACAGGCAAAGCCGGCACAGCCGCGAGCGGGGTCGCCGCGGGAAAAGTGATAGCTGATGATCAGTAGCACACCGCTGCCGCCTTTGATGGCATCGTCCACTGCATCGGTGAGCATTTCGCCGAGATAGGGCCAGCCTAGGTGGAAGATACCACCGAGATTGCGGAAAGGCGTGATGATCCCCAACGGCGTGCGCGTGGCGTGGGGTAGGTGGATCCGCCCATCCATGCATTTCATCACCAGAATACGGGTGGGGTGGTTGGCTAGATAGCGTTCACGAGACAACCATGCCGATGGGCTGCAAAAGGTATCGGCATGCTCGCGTGAGAGTGCCAGCAAGGCCTCGATACGCTCACCGATGGGGCGGTCGTGTAATTGCATGGTTCGGCTCGGGTTATTGTTGTTCGTTCTGCCTCATCGTCCATGACTGTGCCGTGCTATGCAAAACCCTCATTCGTCTAATAGCGTCTTGCATAGGGTACCACTCGCGCTGCCCGCTGCTCAGATGTCGACTTTTTCCTTGTATTCGCACAAGTCCTCAATCACGCAACTGCCGCAGCGGGGTCGGCGTGCCACACAGGTATAGCGCCCGTGCAGGATCAGCCAGTGGTGGGCATCGCGCAGAAACTCCTTGGGCACATGGCGCAGCAGCTTTTGCTCGACTTCCACCACATTCTTCCCCGGGGCAATTCGCGTGCGGTTGGAAACGCGAAAAATATGGGTATCGACGGCGATAGTAGGCTCGCCGAAGGCTGTATTGAGTATGACGTTGGCGGTCTTGCGACCTACGCCCGGCAGCGCCTCGAGTTCGGCACGGGTGCGTGGAACCTCGCCGCCGTGCTGTTCGATCAGAATACGGCAGGTTTTCATCAGGTTCTCGGCCTTGGTGTTGAAAAGGCCGATGGTCTTGATGTGCTGCTTCAGTGCATCGAGACCGATATCGAGAATTGCCTGGGGCGTGTTGGCAACCGGGAAAAGCCGCGCGGTGGCCTTGTTGACTCCCACGTCGGTGGCCTGGGCGGAAAGCAGTACGGCGGTCAGCAGCTCGAAAGGGCTGCTCCAGTCGAGTTCCGTGGTGGGTTGCGGATTATGCTCGCGCAGGCGGAAGAAGATGTCGTAGCGTTTTTGGGCGTTCATGGCGTTTGCTATCTCATCACGGCGGTCAGGGGCATCACGGCGCGTTCGGTGTCAGGGCGGCTCGCGCTTGTTCGAGCAGGGTATTGGCCTGTTCGAGCTGCGCTTCGGCAAGACGCCTGGCATCATGATCGTCCCTTCGCTGTGCGCTCTCGCACTGCATCCGAGCTCGCCTTACCGCCTGCTCGGCGGCCTTGACGGCCATTTGGCGCTGACGATGTTGCGGGGAGGAGCCCAGGCGTGAGGGAGAGCTGCGGGTGCCTTGCCGAATCATGCGCCGCTGTCGCTCCATGCGACGTTCACGTTCCAGGCGCGCCAGGCGCTGCTGGCGCGCCATGTGACGCTCGCGGCCCAGGCGCGCGCGACGATCAAGATAGTGCTGTCGCTCGCTTTCATCCTTGGCGGCCTCCCATTCGGGGTGCGGTACCAAGTCAATGCAGTCCACGGGGCAGGGTGCCACGCAAAGCTCACAGCCGGTGCACTCCTGGCTGATGACGCTGTGCATTCGCTTGCTGGCGCCGAGAATGGCATCCACCGGGCAGGCCTGGATGCACTTGGTGCAACCGATGCACTCCCCTTCGCGTATTACGGCGGCCAAAGGGAACTGAGCCGGCTGTTCGAGGGGCAGGGCTGGGCGGTCGGTCAATGCAGCCAGCCGCGCAAGAGTCTCTTCACCGCCGGGTGGACAGCGGTTGATGGCTTCACCCTCTGCGATGGCCTCAGCGTAGGGACGGCAGCCTGGGTGGCCGCACTTGCCGCACTGAGTCTGCGGCAGCAGGGCATCGATGGCGTCGATCAGCGTTGGCTCGCCGGTCACTGTCGCTCCTGTTGGGGGTAGGGTGAATGATGAGGCGCCATTATACGCGCCAACCCTTGAGCCGACATACCGTGCATGCCGCTCAGGCTTGTGCGGTCGATTCCCTGTCGATACCGAGCGCTCGCACCCGATTACGTCCTGCGGCCTTGGCCAAGTACAGCGCCTGGTCTGCCGCTTTCATCAGGACTTGGGCGCCACAGCACTGGATATGGGAGCAGCAGGCCACGCCAATACTGGCAGTCACTACCTCGGCGGTAGGCGATGCGGCGTGGGGTAGCCCCAGCTTGACGATGGTCTGGCGCAAGGCGTCGGCATGCTCATGCGCTTCCTCGAGGGTTACACCTTCGAGCAAGATGCTGAACTCCTCACCACCGGTGCGCGCCACCAGGAAGCCCTGGCCACCCAGGCACCCTTCCATACATGCGGCGATGGCGACCAGACAGGTATCGCCCATGGGGTGACCGTAATGATCGTTGTAGAGCTTGAAATGGTCGACATCGAGCATGAGCACAGACACGCAGGCGTTCGTTGTCGGCAGGTTCTCCAAAGCCAGGGCGAGGGAGTCGTCGAACAGACGCCGGTTGGCGACTCCCGTCAGTGGATCGTGTTGGGAGAGATCCAAAAGTCGTGCGGTTTGCTGTCGCTGGTAGCTCAGCAAAGCCTGGAACTCGCGGGCCAGGGTGCCGATCTCGTCGCGCCGCTGCAGCAAGGGAGCCGGCATATCCTCGGTTACATGGACTTGATGCAGCTGCTTGGTAAAGCGGGAGAAACGGCGCAGAGGGGCCAGTACCATGCTCTCGAGCAAGATCAGGACAATGGCAATGATGATCAGGAGCAGCCCGGCAGTCCAGAACAGGGCGTAGCGAAAGGTATTCGTGCTGGCGCGAAAGCGGTCGCGCGTTAATTGTGTGCTCAGCCACAGCATGTCGTCGGGCTGATGGCTGGCCAGGAAGCGACTGGCTGCGATCTCGCCTTCGCCGGTGTGTTCCACCAGGGTACTGCCCGGCTCATGCCCCCTCGTGTGCTGCTGCAAGGCTGTCATGCTCAGGCTGTCGAGCAGAACGGGCAGCCCGGTTTGTGCGCTCAGGGATTCTTCCATGCGGCCATCGAGCAGGCGCACCTTGACCAGCCACCCGCCGGCGGTACCCTCACGGCTCGTTGGCAGTATTGAGCTGGCGGCTACCAGCGCCGGCCAGGGGAAGGTCAACAGCAGCGACTCACCCTCACTCGATACGCCTTCAAGTTGTGGCTGAATGGCTTCGATCAAGCCCCTGACCCAGGCGCATTCCCTGATGAACGTGGAGCAGCTGGAGTACAAATCTGTGTCCGGGTCGATACCGGCTGCCCAGTGCAGATCGCCTTCCTTAGTAAAGAACAGCATGGCCTGGTAGTGCATCTCGTCGAACATTTGCCGAGAGAAGTTAGCTTGCGAGTAGGTCTCATGCTTGCCTTGAATGAACCAGAAGGTGTCGTCCCAATGGGCCCAGTCGCGGGTGTGGGCAAGCAGGTGGCTCTGACCATATGCCAGATTGCGCACGATACGGTCCAGCTCACCGTTCGCCATCGCATACTCCTCCTGGAGGAGGGCCGGCATGACGACCCAGCGACCAATCAGTACCAGAGCGAGCACAGCAATGGCCAGAACTGCGCCGAGGAAAAGAAAGAAGCGGTGGCTGAGTGAGGTGAGCATAAGGAAGAAACCAGATGGCGAGAGTGGCAAGACTGACGAGCCCGGCATTCAATGGCCGGACCCGACCGGTCGCTCTAAGAGAAGACGAGAGTAGGGTGGATCATCGCTCGATCAGGCTTGCTCGATCCTGGGGCTGATGGGCTACAACCCGGTTGCGTCCACTTTCCTTGGCCTGGTACATGGCTTGGTCGGCGGCGCGCATGATATCGCTCGGTGTTGTCAGTTTCTCTTGCGTTGCAGCTATGCCGACGCTGACCGTGACGTACGGGCTGGTTGAAGAAAATTCATGCGGCAATTCAAGCCGTCTAATCGCCTGCAGTAGATCGCGAGCGTGCTCTTCTGCATCCTCAAGTGAGGTATTGGGAAGCAGCACGCTGAACTCTTCCCCGCCGGTACGGGCCACGAGGAAGCCTCGGGGAGATAGCAGTGTTTGCATGCACTGGGCGAGGGCCATCAGACAGGTATCGCCCGCCTGATGGCCGTAATGGTCGTTGTACAGCTTGAAATGGTCGATATCGATCATCATGGCGGCGTGCTGATCCTGGCGGTCAGCCCGGTTCAGCATCTCGGCAAAACGTTGATCGAACATACGGCGGTTGGCCACCCCGGTCAGAGGGTCGTGCAGGGTCAGCTCGAGCAGCTGTTCGGATTGACGCTTCTGATGCGCTAGCAGGCTACGAAACTCGCGTGACAGCGTGCCGATCTCATCGTCCCTTTCTACCAGCCTTTCCGGCATGGTCGGTGGTATGTCTGAATGGTGCAAACGCTGGGTAAAACCTGCCAGTTCGCGCAGAGGTGCAAGGACCATACGTTCGAGCAACCAAAGTACGATCAGCAGGGTGGCGATCAGCACGCCACTGGTCCAGTAGAGGGCGAAGCGAAACGTTTCCAGGCTTGCCTGGTAATGTTGGCGAGGCAGCTGGGCATCGATGCGTATGGAACGATCCGTAGGCAGGGCCGGGGCGAAGCGGCTGGCTACCATTTGCGTTGGTGAAATCCTCTCCAATTGATCCTCTGCCACCTCATGAGCCGATACACCGCTCAGCTCCAGCTTGATGCCGGTGGTGTCGCTCAGCTGCTCGAGCCAGGCTTCGCTTTGCGGTCTGACGACGGCAAGCCAGCCAACGGAAGGTGACTCTTCTCGGCTCTGATGGATCGGCGACAAGCCGCCGAGAGCGAGATCCGGAGCTGCCAGCAGCCAGGTGTGCGTGTTGTCCTCGAGTCCTTGCTCGATATAGCGTGCGATAAAGGTGACAGCCGGCCTGGCCCAGTCGCAGGGTGCCATGACGCCTGGGCAGGAAGTGAACTCCCCCTCTTCGTCGTACCCCACCACCCAGTAGGGATCGCCGCTCTCGGTCAGGAACAGCATCATGTCGAGATCCAGCGTGTCCAATGTCGATTCATAGAGATTGGAGTCAACGTACTCTGGACGCAGGCCCTGCACGAAATCGTAGGTATCGTCCCAGTAGGCCCAGTCTTCCACCAGGCGGCGAATATGGTTGAGCTCGCTGCTCAGAGACCGCTCGATACGATCCAACTCGCTATTGGCGAAGTGCTCCTCGTCCTCCAGCAGGATCGGCATGATCTGAAAGCGTGCAATGGCGACGAGAGCAAGCAGAGCCATACACAGCACGGCACAAAGCGATAATAAAAAGCGGTTACGCAATGAGCCCTGCAGTGCTTTCATGGAACGCGCCTGTGTGAATAACCCAGTGCCATCAGAGCCTGGTGTACCGGTGTGGTTAATGTCTTACAAAAACTATCGGCTATAGATGACAAAACTTGAGCAGATTTTGGCACGCCATTTTTAACGCAAAGCACGGCCGAGGCCGTGCTTTGGTACTATGCGGAGTCGCTGAATGTTATCGAACGCGCTGGCCAGGCTCAGCGCCTGAGTCTGGCGACAGCAGGTAAATTCCCTCCTTGTCGCCAGCGGCCAGCACCATACCCTCGGACATGCCGAAACGCATCTTGCGCGGCGCCAGGTTGGCAACCATGACCGTCAATCGTCCTTCCAGGGCTTCGGGAGCGTAGGCGGAGCGAATACCGGCAAATACGTTCCGCGTCTCGCCGCCAAGGTCCAGCGTCAGCTGTAACAACTTGTCGGCCCCTTCCACATACTCGGCCTTGGCGATACGGGCGATACGCAGATCGACCTTGGCGAAATCGTCGAAAGCGATCTCATCGCCGATGGGTTCCTCGGCCAGAGGGCCCTTTGCCGCTTCCTTCAGCTTCTGCTCTTCCACCAGATCCTCCTTAGACGCCTCGATCATGGCATCTATCTTCTCCCGCTCCACGCGGGTCATCAGCGGTTTGAACTTGGCGACTTCGTGCCTCAGCAGCACTTCGTGGCGGCTCGTCCAGTTCAGTGAATCCAGCTTGAGGAACTCACGGGCCTGCTCGGCCATGGCCGGTACCACCGGCGTGAGGTAGACCATCAATTGACGGAACAGATTGATCCCCACCGAGCAGATATCCAGCACCTCCTGCTCGCGACCCTCCTGCTTGGCCAGTACCCATGGCTCCTTTTCGGCAATGTAGGTGTTGGCCTCGTCGGCCAGTTCCATGATCTTGCGCACGGCACGGCCGAATTCGCGCGCCTCGAAGTCGTCGGCGATACCGTCGCCGGCAGCAATGAACCGCGCCACAAGCTCGGGCTCGGCACAGTGGGCCGAGAGCCAGCCGTCACCCAGTTTCTTGACGAAACCGGCACAGCGGCTGGCGATATTGACTACCTTGCCTACCAGGTCGGCAT
The DNA here is from genome assembly GCF_020832045.1 of Halomonas sp. Classification (GTDB taxonomy): domain Bacteria; phylum Pseudomonadota; class Gammaproteobacteria; order Pseudomonadales; family Halomonadaceae; genus Halomonas. Next base: position 2,172 of record NZ_JAFIFK010000035.1, on the reverse strand, counting down.
TCACTCGAGCGGCGAAGTCGTCCAGATTGAGGTCCAGGTCATCGACCCGCGAGGTGAGCTTGGCGGCAAAATAGTAGCGCAGGTATTCCGGGTTCAATTGTTCGGCATAGGTGGCCGCCTTGATGAAAGTGCCGCGTGACTTCGACATCTTGGCGCCATTCACGGTGACGAAGCCGTGGCAGTTCACTGCGGTGGGCGTGCGGAAGTCGGCGCCATGCAGCATGGCCGGCCAGAACAGGGCATGGAAATAGACGATATCCTTGCCGATGAAGTGATAGACCTCGGCCTCGGAGTCCTTCTTCCAGAAGGTGTCGAAATCGATGCCGGTGCGGTCACAGAGGTTCTTGAAGCTGGCCAGGTAACCGATGGGGGCGTCGAGCCAGACGTAGAAGTACTTGCCCGGCGCATCGGGAATCTCGAAGCCGAAATAAGGTGCGTCGCGAGAGATGTCCCACTCGTTGAGCCCCGACTCGAACCACTCCTGCAGCTTGTTGCCGATCTGGGTCTGCACGTGGCCGCCGCGGGTCCACTGCTGGAGAAAATCGGCAAAGTCGGGCAGTTTGAAAAAGTAGTGTGTCGAGCTGCGCACTTCAGGCGTTGCTCCGGAAATCGCCGATACCGGATCGATCAACTCCGCCGGGGTATAGGTGGCGCCGCAGGCTTCACAGTTGTCACCATATTGGTCGGCGGCCTTGCACTTGGGGCAGGTGCCCTTGATGAAGCGGTCGGCAAGGAACAGCCCCTTGACCGGATCGTACATCTGCTCGATGTCGCGGGTGGCGATATGGCCAGCATCGCGCAGGCGGGTATAGATCAGTTCGCTGAAATAACGGTTCTCTTCGGAATGGGTCGAGTGATAGTTGTCGAAGGCGACGCCGAAGGTAGCGAAATCCGCCTGGTGCTCTGCCGAGACGCGCTCAATCAAAGCCTCGGAGCTGATGCCCTCCTGCTCGGCGCGCAGCATGATCGCGGTGCCATGAGCATCGTCGGCACATACATAATGGCACTCGTTGCCAAGGCTCTTCTGGAAGCGCACCCAGATATCGGTCTGGATGTACTCCAGCAAATGGCCGAGGTGGATCGAGCCGTTGGCGTAGGGCAGGGCACTGGTGACCAGGATCTTGCGCGGGGCGCTTGCATTATTCGACATATCGGCTCTGATATTTCCAGGAAAAACAGGCCCCGATTGTAGCCCTGTTGGAACATGACTGCACCCGCTCGGGGACAGCGATGACGGTTTCTATCGAATAGTCGGCAAGCACGCCAACCGCCAGCCTGGGCTAGGCTCTGTGCGGTACCCTTGCGATTCATGGAGGCACTAATTGGAACCCATTATCTTCGACACTCCTGCCGCTCTGATTCGCACCGCGATACTGGGCGTACTGGGCTATGCCAGCCTGGTGTTTCTATTGCGTATATCGGGGCGTCGTACGCTATCGAAAATGAATGCCTTCGATCTGGTGGTGACCGTGGCACTGGGCTCGGTGCTCGCCACCGTCATGCTCAACAGGGATGTAACCCTGGCCCAGGGCGTGCTGGCTTTCGCCCTGCTGATCGGCATGCAATATCTCGTGACCTGGGCCAGTGTGCACCGGCGCTGGGTAAGAGAGCTGGTAACGGGCGAGCCGGCACTGCTCTTCTTTCGCGGCGACTACTTGCCGGATGCATTGCGTAAAGCCCGCGTCACCCGGGATGAAGTGCGTGCGGCTGCCAGAGCCGCCGGTGTCACGGAGATGGGCGAGATTGAAGCCGTCGTTCTGGAAACCGACGGCTCTTTCAGTGTGCTTGGCCAGCGAACGCAAGGCGCCGCGTCGAGTCTGGATGGCGTGAAGGCCCCGGGCCCGCGTCTGCCCCGTCCCTGAGCCAGAGAGCGGCAGGTTGGCGTCGCCCTTTGGCTGACGTAGAATAATCTCGTGGTGGCAAACGGATAGGCCCCATGACATCTCGCATCGCCCGTTACGCATCATCCAATGAACGAGCCAATCACCGGTACTTTCGTGAGGATGATACGATGAAACTGCGACTTTCTGCTCTGCCCCTGCTGCTGGTAGCCACTTTGCTCGTGGGCTGCGGCTCCAACGCCGTTGCGCCGCGCTATACCAGCGAAAACCCCGACATCATGCGCATTGGCAACGATCGACCCGCCGATCCCGAGCGTCGCGTCGAGGACCT
>NZ_JAFIFK010000015.1 GCF_020832045.1 Halomonas sp. | reverse complement strand
GCTTTTACGTGCTTGTAGTTCTGGCGCAGCGGGTTCTGGAATTTGAAGGTCTTGCGGTAGAGCTTCTGGGTCCACTGGGCCTGCTTCTCGCTGCCGAAGATCCAGCCCGCCATATGCTTGGTTTCGATGACGAAGATGCCGTAGCGGGAGACGAGAACATGGTCGATCTGGGTGGTGCCGTCGGGCGTGGGGAGCGTGACGTTGTGAACGCTGCGGTACTCCTCGGCAGGGAGACGTACCTTGGCGATCAGCCTGACGAAGGCTTCGCCAAACATTCCCTTGAACCAGCGGGACTTGAGAATACCAAGCAGCACGGCAATGGGGAGAACCCACCACAGCGGCCTTGCGGCATCAATGAGGATCGAGTAGTCCAAGGTCTCATCTCGTCCGGTGGCTATCGGTATGAGGCCTTTACTTCAGCCTGCTTAGACTCAAGCTAACGCCTTACACCGTGTAAATCTACGTAACGAGACTGAATTTTGACCTTGGTCGTGTCAGTGTTGTCGCTGACTTACTTCATATAAGCAAAAGCCTACATGGGAATAGTGGACGCCTTACGGCTCCTGCTTCCACTGATACATGACGAAGTCGCTTGGCCCGCCCGTGTAGCGGTCGTAGAAGGCCCGGCCGCGCTCGTTGTAGTGCTGGGTAATCCAGCGTATCGCCGGCCATTTGCGGGCTTTAGCCAGTTCCTCAAGGGCCGCGAACAGGGCATCGGCCGCTCCGCTGCCTCGCGCATCGGGGGCGACGAACATGTCATCGAGAAAGCCCACCTCGCAGCCGCCCAGGGGCCTGGGGCAGGCGCGCACATGAACGAAACCGACCGCCTTGCCCTCTTCATTCCTGGTCAGAATGCCTTCGAGTACATGGCCGGGGTCCAGCAGCCAGCCCCATACGGTATCGGCGGTAGCATCGTTGATCGGTACGCCGTAGAACTCGCCATAGCCGTCGAACAGCTGGCGCCACTCCGCCTTGTCGCTTTCGGTTACGAAACCCGTCTGGAAACCCGTCATGGCCCCTCCTGTTCGGTTGTCACGCTGGGTGAAGGCTCACCGGTCGTCATGAATGCTCTGACACCCGTTCAACCTTGGACAGCGAAGCACGCCAGATCACCACCGCCCGGCCCAGGAACATGCCGCCGAGCAGGCCGTAGATCAAGCTGACGGTGGCGGCGAAGGCAGCCGTATTGGCGATGGGTAGGCGCCTGCCCACGATGACGCCCACCGCAAACTTGGCACAGAAGACGGCCAGCATGAGAGCAAGCGGTTGCCAGCTGCCAGGCACGCGAAAAGTTTGGTCATGAGCGGAGAAGCGTACGCCACGGGGGAGTTCGAGCTTGAGATGCAGCAGCACGGCGAGGCCGATGCCAAGTCCCCAGAGCGCCAGGCTGAGCGGATGGGCACCGAATGCCTGGATGATGCCGAAAAAGCCGAGGAAAAGGAAAATCGCCGGAAGGATACCCAGCTTGGAGAGGCCAATGGTGCGCTCCTTGCTCTGCTGATAGCCCCGGTAGAGCAGAAACAGCAGCAGCGGCCACACCCATAGGGGGGTGTTTCTTATTATCTCGATCAGCATGGGCGTTCCCTGGCGTCTTGTTTTGCCCAGCATAGCGAGGCGAAACCAACCCCACCAGTCAGTGCTTACCAACCCGTGAGGTCTTTCTCCATAGGAGGCTCAGCGAATCGCCCGCACGTCTTCGATATCCACCGGTCGTGACAACGCCAATTTATAGCGCACCAGATCCTCCCTGAGCATCAGCGGAAGCGCCACGCCGAATAGGCTCACGGTTTCGTAGCGGGAGAAATCGATATCAAGCGGAATCCATGCCTCGCCTGCCTTTTCGAAGATGCACGCCCCAGCGGCACTTCCCACTTCGACTTTGACACCCTCGTACCTGAACTGCACATAGGTCAGGTCCCAACCCTCTTCCCGATGGCGGGCTGCGGGCTTGGATATGTACACCTGGCCTGCCTCAACCACGTCTGGAAACCGCTCCCCGGGTACGAATAAGTCGATATCGTTCAGATCGCGCTCGGAGCCATACCCTTTGGCTGCCAGCCCGCCGCAGATCAGAAAGGGGATGTTTCTGCTCCTCAACAAATCCACGATCCATTTGGTTGCGTCCTGATGCACGCTTCCTCCCGTTCTAACCCTACGGTTTCGAGGCTTCAAAAACGGCGTTCAACTCTTCGAAGCTTGCCGCACCGCCCAGGCCTTCGAAACTCCCTTCCTCCGCCATCATTCTGGCGGCACGCATGAAAGCGGCCCAGGCGGTGCGCGCGAGTGCCGAGCCAACGCTGATGCGCCGTATGCCGAGCCCTGCCAGGTCGGCCACTGTCAGCCCCATGTTCCCCATCACAATGGCATTGACCGGCTTCGGGGAAACGGCACTGACGATGGCACCCAACTCCTCCCGCGTTCGCGGCCCCGGTGCGAAGAGTACGTCTGCGCCGGCCTCGGCGTAGGCCGTCAAGCGTTGCAGTACGCCCTTGAGTGGCTCTGCATGGCCTACCAGGTAGCTTTCCGCCCGTGCGGTAAGAAGCACCTGCGCTCCTGTCTTGTCGATGGCGGAGCGTGCCGCGCGAATGCGTTTCACGGCGAGATCAAGATCGTATAGCTGTCCCGGTTCCCCAGTGGCATCTTCGATGGAGAGCCCAGCAACGCCGATTTCGACGCAGCGCACCACGTTGGCTGCCACCCCTTCAGGCTCGTGCGCATAGCCTGACTGAAAATCCGCGCTCACCGGCAGTTCCGTGGCATTCACCATGTCGCGGATGTGGGCAAGCGCCGCTTCGCAAGACAGCCCCAATACGCTGTCGGCCTGTCCTTGGCTGAATTGATACCCTGCGCTGGTGGTGGCCAGGGCGCGAAAGCCGCAGTGCTGGAGAAAGCGCGCCGTACCGATGTCCCAGGGGTTGGGAATCACGAAACAACCGGACTCATGTAAGCTGGCAAAATCGGCACGTCGTTGCTCAAGGTCGTTCATAACAGCTCCTATGAATCGCCAGCCCACCAGTCAGTGCTAACTAACCCCTCGCGCCTTCCATCAACGCCCGTTGATTCCTTTCCCTGCGAGAATGCTCGGTATGCATTTCTCGATTCGCGAGGTTCGTGTGCTGGCTTGCTTGGCACCTGAAAAATGCAGGATGTAGCCTCTCTGGCGGCCAGGCGTCAGCGCTTCGAAGGCAACCTTCAAGGCGGCGTTTCCCTCAAGGATTGACTGGAATTCTTGCGGATACGTCAGCTCATGTTTCTCGTTGAAGTCGACTCTGGTTCCGGTTTTCTCCAACTCGATGGCTTCATGAAGATAGGCTTTTAACGTTGACGCCACGGCATCGATTTCTTGCGCCTTGGAAAAGCGAACCTGGCGCATCGCCTGCGAATGCTCACCCGGCGCAACGAGAATGTTTTCGGGGTCCTTTAACAAGCTGCCTTTGAAGAAGCCCAGGGCACAGTATGCTTTCATGCCGAAGATCATGGCCACGTTGCCATTAACGAACGAGTAGCAGAGTTTTCCCCACTTGACGCTTTCCGTCAGGTCACAGGAAAGCGCTAGCGCTCTGAGCATTAGGCGCTCGTCGTGCCACTGGCTCTGGCTCAGCAGCGCTTGTATTTCCGACGCTTTAGCGTTCATTGGCATTGTTTTTATTACCAGCGAAAGGAAGCCTACCCCAGTCAGTCCTTACTTACCCCCTGGGGCCTACTGTACGAACCACTCCAACCCTTCATAGGGGGTTTCTCGCAGTTCCGCCAGTCGGCTTTCAAGGTCGCCTGAGTGAATCTCGAGCTTGTGGCCATCCGGATCGAGGAAGTAGAGGGAATCGCCTTCACTGCGGTTCTCCTTCCAGACCGTCACGCCCTGCTCGCGAATAGCGGTGGCGCAGCGGGAAAAGGCCTCTGCGCTGATGCTGAACGCGACATGGGTATATTCGGGCAGCGGGCCGGGCCGCGTCTCGTCGTCGAGGGACAAGCATATCCAGTCATCGCCCGCCTGAAGGTAGGCGCCCCGAGCCCATTTCACGATCGGCCGGAGCCCCACCACGCGAGTGTAGAAGTCGAACGAGCGCTCGAGATCGCGAACCGCTAGGGTCAGGTGGTTGATGCCAGTGATCATGCCTCTCCCCTTCTTGCTTAATCCCCAAGCGAGCGGATTACCCGGCAGGGATTGCCAGCGGCGAATACGTCCTCAGGAATGCTCTTGGTCACCACGCTACCGGCGCCGATGACCGTGCGGGCACCGATGGTGACGCCAGGGCAGAGGATTGCCCCGCCGCCGATCCATACATCCTCGCCGATGATGATCGGCTTGGCGAATTCCAGGCCGCTGCGCCGCTGTTCGGCATCTAGGGGGTGGGTGGCGGTATAGACCTGTACACCCGGGCCGAACATTACGTGGTTGCCGACGTTGACTTCCGCCACGTCGAGTATCACGCAGTTGAAGTTCATGAAGACCCGCTCGCCCAGGGTGATGTTGCCGCCGTAGTCGCAATGAAAAGGCGGCTCGATGAAGGCGCCCTTGCCCATGCTGCCGAACAGTTCGCTCAGCAGCCGCTTGCGCTCCTTGCCTTGATCGTCGCTAGTGTCGTTGAAGGCTTTGGTCAGCAGGCGAGCACGATGGCGTTCACCAAGCAGCTGTGCGTCGCGCGGGTCGTAGAGTTCGCCGGCCAGCATTTTTTCCTTTTCCATTCATCCTCCTTGGCACCGGCGTGTCACGAGAAGCCCTCTCACACTACAGAGGGCTCCTCGCTTACCTTCCTCAACGCAGTCAGAACTGGAGCCCAAGCGCGAAGCCGCCCAGCAGATAGCAGAATATCGTGATCAGGATGACCCCGATGATATTGAGCACGACACCGCCACGCGCCATCTGGGCGATGGTAACCGCACCGGTACCAAAGACGATGGCGTTGGGTGGTGTGCCCACTGGCAACATGAAGGCGCAGGTGGCGGCGAAGGCCGCCGGAATCAGCAGCGTCATCGGGTCGGCGCCGATGCCCAGGGCAACGCCACCGAGTACGGGAATGAAGGTGGCAGCCGTCGCCGTGTTGCTGGTGACCTCAGTAAGAAAGAGCACGAGCGTGGCCACAGCGGCGACCAGCAGCAGAATCGGCAGCACATGAAGACCAGTGATCTGTTCGCCGAACCAGCCGTCCAGGCCGGTGGCTGCCACCGCGCCCGCCAGGCTCAGGCCACCGCCGAACAATAGCAGCACGCCCCAGGGCAAACCTTCCTCGGCGTCTTTCCAGTTGAGCACCATCTCGCTCCTGCCCCGCGCGGGCAGGATGAACAGAGCAATACCGGCGGCGACGGCAATGGCGGTGTCATCCAGATCGCCCAGCGGCCCCAGTCGCTCTGCCATGCCGGGAAGGCTGGCGAGCACCCCCGGCACGACCCACAGAAACGCCGCCGAGCCGAAAACGAGCATGACCATCTTCTCACCCTGGCTGAGCGAGCCAAGCTTATCGATCTCGCCTGCGATCATCTCCTTGCCGCCGGGAATGTCTTCGATCTTGAACCGGTAGAGTACTTGGGTCATCAGCACCCAGCCCACCAGGATGAAGGTGAACCCCAGCGGCACGCCGAGCATCATCCACTCGACAAAGCCGATGTTGCGGCCCAGCTCGTCGGCTGCGTAGCCTGCCACGATGGCGTTGGGCGGGCTGCCAAGCAAGGTGCCAAGCCCCCCCATGCTGGCCGACCAGGCAATGGCGAGCAGCAGGCAGACGCCGAAACGCTTGATATTGTCATCGTCAATGAAATCTACGTGGCCGGCCCGATGGGGTTCGTGGTCAGCCGCGCCGGTCGCCGAAGGGTCACCGCTGCGCTCTGCCACCAAGCGCAGAACGGAGAGCCCAATCGGTAGCATCATCAGCGTCGTGGCGGTGTTGGAAACCCACATCGACAAGAAGCCCGTCGCCAGCATCATGCCAAGCACGATTCGCTTCGGCTCGACCCCGACACGGGCAAGCGTCAGCAGGGCGATACGGCGATGAAGGTTCCACTTTTCCATCGCGATGGCGATCAAAAACCCACCCAGGAACAGAAAGACGATAGAGCTGGCATATGGCGCCGTGGCCTGGCCGACCGTTCGCTCAGTGAGCATGGGGATCAACACGATCGGCAGTAGCGCCGTGGCCGAGAGCGGGATGGCTTCCGTCATCCACCAGATCGCCATCAGAGTACCGATCGTCGCCACCCAGCGCGCATCCGGAGAGAGTCCTTCGGCGAAGCCCATGGCAATCCAGACGAGTAGCGCAACGAGCAACCCAAAAACGCGCAGCCCCCACGTCATTCTGGCCGACCGGCCGCCAGTCCCTTGTCCTTCGGACTTAGCCTCGTACCCCTCGGTCGCAGAAGGCTGTTCTGCCATAATAAAAATCTCCCGCTATTCACTCATGTTGATCAAACCGTGGCCCAGGCCACCGAAACGTTCTTGCGCTTGCGTTACTAGACGGGCGGCCTGGCTACATTGCATAAGATTGCAGCAGGAACACCCTTCTGTTGATTACGCTTAAGTAACCTTTTGTTTACCAATAGAAATATCCCGTTCAGTGCATTCAGAAACGGGGGAACCTTATAGCGTAAATCGTGGTGGGAGGACAGAATTCAGCATACGCAATCGAAGAAATTGCGCAGGTTATAGGCCAAGCAGCCGCCAAGCGAGTGGCAGGAAAAGCGCACTGAATACGCCGACCAGGCTCATGCCGAGCGAGGCGAAGGCACCGGCCTTGGGGCCGAGCTCGAAGGCGCGCACGATACCGATGGCATGGCCGTTCACGCCCAGCGCAAAGCCGAGAATGCGTTGATCTGTGATCTTGAGCAGCCGCGCCAGCAGTGAGACGAAGATGGTGGTCAGTACGCCGGTGATGAGCAGGCCGCCCAGCATCAGCGAGAGCGAACCGCCAATCTGCTCCTGGATGCCCATGGCCAGCGGTGCAGTGACCGACTTGGGCGCCAGCGAGGCCAGTACCGCGGGCGGAGCGCCCAGCAGCCAGGCGATGAGCACGGCGTAGAAGGCCGCCAGCACAGCAGCCAGCGGCAGGCTGCAGAGGATCGGTTTCCACAGGGCGAAGATGTGTTGGCGCTGTTGATAGAGCGGCACCGCCAGCGCCACGGTGGCCGGGCCCAGCAGCAACGTGAGCCAGGCGACGTTGCGCTGATAGTCGGCGAAGTCGTAGCGCAGCAGCCACAGGCCGGCTGCCGTGAACACGGCGCCGATCAGCACGGCCGGGCACCAGCTTGGCCGCCCCATGCGCTCGAACAGGGCTACTCCGCCGAGGTAGGCGGCAAGGGTAAGCGCCACGGCAAGTGTGGGCGTGTTTATCAACGAATCGTATAGCGCATTCATGACTGCGGCTTCCGCTCGTCGCTGCTCGCAGCCTCCTTGGGCATGAAGCGCAGCATCAGCCATAGCGTGGTCAATACGCTGAGAAAGGTGCCCACACCCAAAGCGATCAGCACCGCCGTCCAGTGGCCGGCAAACTCGTCGATGACAAAGAACACTCCCACCACCCCGGGCATGATCAGCATGGCAAGCAACGGGAGCAGCGCCTGGCTTGCCGTGGCCACGTTCTCGTTGAGGCGACGCTTCACCAGCAGCCAGGCGAACAGCAGCAAAAGGCCTGCCATGGCGTGGGAAACAGGCAGTGACAACCACTCAACGACGGCGTGGCCAATCAGTTGAAAAACGAGCAGCCACAGGAAACCACGCAACAGCTTCATGCCATCTCCGCCGCAGGGAAAGGAGTACGAGTCGGCAATAAGATTAACACGCTATCGATCAGCTGTGAGGTCCGGTTCTCTCTGCCATGGGCCTACCCCGGCGTGGGGCGGCTCGACGCGCTCTCGACATACAACCAGGCGGGCATGCTGGCCCGCTTCAACCAAGGCAGCCTGGCCAGCACGGCGATGATCACCAGTGCGAAGACAAATCGCGCCCATAGCAGGCCGGAGAGATCCGCACCCATCAGCATGATCAGCAGCGTATCTTCTATCAGGCTGTGGCACAGGCCGAGGAAACAGAGCGTGAGCACGATGTCACGTGGGGTCAGGCTCCCCGAGCGCGCCTCACGCAGCAGCAGGCCGGCACCGAAGGTGAGCCCCAGGGTAATACCGATGACGGTGATGTTGGCTGCTGCCGGGCCGATGCCCAGTAGTCGCAGCAGCGGATAGAGCAGCTTATGAATCAGCCTCTCCACCCCCAGCCAACGCAGCAGCCTGAGCAGACTCATCAACGAGAAGATCACCACGAAGATAGTGGCAAGCGTCATGGCTTGCCCCTGCACCCAGGTCATGAGCGTCACATCCTGAACCGAGGGTTCCCACACCACTTTGTTGGCATGCTGAAGCCAGCCGCCCCACGAGTAGCTGAGATGCAGCAGCCAACCCAACAGCCAGGCACCGCCCACGCGTAGCAGCACGGTCAGCCACCAGGGCACGCCGGCCATGCGCGCCACGGCCCCCTCTATCGGCAGCGAGTGCCCCACTGCCATCAGCGCACCCAGCACCGTCACCTGCGCCACGGTCAGCGGTGTATCCCGCGTGACTTCGAAGAAGATGACCAGGCCGGTGTAGATGTTGGTCAGCAGTGTAGCGGCCCACACCACGCTCAGCGGCTCAGGCAGCCCCAGCGGCGCCATCAATGGCGCGAGCCATTGGCCAAGCAGCTCGGTCATGCCCAGCATTTCGAGTGCCTTCACGATCAACAGTGCCGGCACCATCACCTTGAGCAGGGTCCAATAGACCGTCCAGACCTCGCGCAACAGCTTGCCCATCGTGCCAAGCAGTCGGGCAGGAAGTCGTTGTGTCATGTGGGCGTCGTTCCGTAAGGGTCCAGCCGCTTACTTTACTCATGTATCGAACAAGGCGATGGCGTTCTTGGTGCGAAACGGGAAGAATGTTGCTTTCTGTGGATCTCAGGGAAATTTCCTGCACATGGACAGACTCGACCTGAGAATTCTCGATCAGCTGCAGTGCGATGCCAGCCTGACCAATCAGGCATTGGCGGAGCGGGTCGGGCTTTCACCCTCGGCATGCCTGAAGCGTGTTCGCCGCCTTAAGGAGCAAGGCGTGATCCAGCGCGAAGTGGTGATCCTGGCGCCCGAAACGCTAGGCGCCAACCTTCACATGGTGGTGGAAGTCACCATGTCACGCGACGACAAGGCCCTGTATGGCCGTTTCATCAAGCAGATGGAGGCGGCTTCGGAGGTGACCCAGTGTTATCAGGTCACCGGCGAGGTGGATTTCGTACTGATCGTCAGCGTGCCCGACATGGCAAGTTATGATCGCTTCTGTGATCGCGCTTTCGATGCCAGCGATGACGTACATAAGTTCCGCACGCTGATTTCGCGCAAGCGAACCAAGTTCGAGACGCGTTTGCCGCTGGGCGGTTAGCGCGCTCTACTCATCCTTGGGCCCGATCCATACGAAGGGGTTATGAGCAATTTCCCAGAGGTAGCCATCCGGGTCGGAGAAATAGCCCGAGTAGCCGCCCCAGAACACTTTCTGTCCGGGCTTGACCAGCTTGGCGCCGGCGGCGACCGCCTGCTCCAGCAGCTCGTCGACTTCCGCTTCGGAAGCCAGATTGTGAGCCAGCGCGATGCCGGAAAAACCGCTGCCCTCGGGTGAAACGCCGGCATCCTCGGCTAGCGCTTCGCGGCCATAAAGGCCGAGCCAGGTCCCGTTCAGGGTGAAGAACGCTACCTCGGGAGGCGACTCGATGCGCGGCAGGCCCAGCCCCTGTTCATAGAAGTGAATCGACACTGCGAGGTCGCGAACACCAAGCGTAATCATGCTAATCCTGGGTTTCATGGTGCTCTCCCCTTTGGGCGCGCCAAGCCGAATCATTTACTTACAGCGGCTACCTCAACCTCTTCTCGAACGGCCAGGCTCTTCTGTTGCCAGCGCGCTCGACGCATCCGGTAGAGGCGCACCGGTCGGCGATGAAAGTCGAGCGTTTCGAAGCGGCCGAAGCCCACCTTTTGTGCCACTCGCAGCGACGCCTCATGGGACGGCTCCACCAGCGCGACGATCGAGTCGAACCGACGCTCGTCGAAAGCGTGCTCCAGCGTGGCAAGGGCGGCTTCGGTCGCCAGCCCCCTGCCCCAGTAGGGTTGTGCGAGACGGTAGCCCAAGCTCCACTCAGTGGTGTCATTCACCCATTCGGGGGAAACGCCACAGAAGCCGACGAAATTGCCGCCGTGCTTGTCCACCACCGCCAACGGCCCGGTGCGATGGTTGATGTAGCAATCGAAGGACCAATCGAGAAAAAGGCGTGTTGCCGTTTCATCGCAGGGGCCGCGCAGCGAATAGCGCATGACCTCCGGATCGGCCAGCAGGTCGGCCAGCGCAGGGATATCGCCGTTGGATAATGGGCGCAGCCGCAGGCGCGGTGTTTGCAACTCGATCATCAGCGCCCTCCCTGGCGGCACACTGCGTACTCACTGTTTGCCTGAGCAGCCCTCGCTCCAGTGGCACAGCAGGGTTGAATGGAGTACGTCCTCTCTCGCACTCCGAGCTTGGAAAAGAGTTCATAGATTATGAAGGTGCCCCACTGCAACGCAATGGTTTTGCGCGTTTCGAGCAGCCCCCTGACGCTCCCTCCGCTATGGGGGAATTCCTCACGCCAGATAATTACTATAGATCTCACTGCGCTGTTGTTCGAATTTTGACAGCTCATAGGCGGCGTCGCGTCAGCGGGCCATCCGCTGGGCCTGCTGTCTCAGCGCTTCGAACTCTTCCGCACTGACTTCATTGCGCTCAGCATCGAGGATCTGTCCGCCGATGGCGGCGATGGCTTGAGTGATGCGAATCAGGGTTTCGGGGTTGCGCGCCACGCTGCGCTTGTTGATGAAGTGAATCAGAATCGAGACACCGGCAACCGTAGGCTGGTCATCGCCTTCATGTATGGGCGGCAGCGTGCCTGGCGGCTGAGAGTTGGCAATGGTGAGCTTGTAGCCAGCCTGAGAGTCGCGGATGGTGTAGACGCCGAGCTTGGCGTCGTAATTGGCGTTGTGCTCCTTGAGCAGGCGAGAGAGGCGGCGGTTGGTGTCCAGCCCCGGCCATTCGAGGATGACGAACAGGCACTGCTTGATCTCTTTTGTTGCCACGACCTGAAAACGACGCATCGGCTCGGGATCCGGCGCAGGCTTCTTCTCCGGCATGGTGGGTGGCGGCGCGCTGGCCGCAGGTGCCGTCTCGGCGGTCTTGAGTTGATTCGCCTTTTGCAGCCCGTCGCGCTGACGCCGGGTCTTGATGAATGCCACTAGACACAGCAGAGCCAGCACGAGTGCCACCCCTGCAACGACCAATACCAATATGACCGGATCCATCCTGCGTTCCTCGACCTTCACTGGCCCACGCGAGTTTCGCCCTTGTCACCTCAATGCACCTGACGGACAAAAGACGTGTAGCCACTTTGATTTTGGAACGAGATTACGCCGTTTTCCTGCTCATTGCACAACGTCTTCTCAACGCTGAAAGGTACTTAGCCTCAAGACATAGCAGTGCCAGTCGCGCTCGCCACGCAGCTCTTCACTCTAACAGCCAACCGGGCAATTTTAGCGTTGAAGCATTTCTATGGCGGTGCGGCCCGGAAAACACCATGCTAGAAGTATCCAAAAACCGAAGAGGAGATCTGCCATCCAGAAGTGACACTGGCCGACAGTGAGCCGGACTGTCATGCCATGGAATGACGTGAAGGCCAGTGTTGTTGGTGCCGTCAACTCAGGAGAGCTGCCCCGATGGTACGACTCGACAAGAAAGCCAAGCGGCTGTACGTACTGGATACCAACGTCCTGCTGCATGACCCCGCTGCCCTGTATCAATTCGAGGAACACGAGGTGGTCATCCCCATGACCGTGCTCGAGGAACTCGACAAACTCAAGAACGGCCTGCGCGAGATCGCCCGCACCGCCCGCCAGGTAAGCCGCACACTTTCGGACCTCACCCACCAAGTCACCTTCGACGAAATTCAGCAAGGCATACCGATCCCCCGCGCCGGCGGGTCGACACTCGGCAAGCTCCGGTTTCTCTGCTATCCGGAACTCAAGTCGCTGGAACACCTGGAGGAAAGCCCCGACAACGTGCTCCTGGCAGAAACCTGCCGGCTACGCGATGAGCGTCACGACGCCTCGGTCATTTTGGTCACCAAGGACATCAATCTGCGGGTCAAGGCAGCCGCCCTGCACGTTCCGGTGGAGGACTACCTGACCGACCGCGCTTTCAGCGACAGCGACGTGATGCTCGAAGGGGTACGCATCTATCCCGACGGGGAAAGCAGCAACGGCCCCTGGGATTTGCTGGACGTCAATGTCGAGGTGGAACGCGTCGATCACCACCACTTCTATCGCCTGGAGGGAAAGATACCCAACGATTGGCACCTGGGCATGCTGGTTTCCGACAGCGAGAACGGGGCAAGTTTCGAGGCCATCGTTCGCGAGCTCACTCCCAGCCAGGCCAGGCTGCAGCTACTGACCAACTACCGGCACAAGGAAGGCGTGTGGGGCGTTCATGCCCACGACAGCCGCCAGAACTTCGCACTCAACTTGTTGATGGACGACGATATCGATCTGGTCACCATCGCCGGTAGCGCCGGTACCGGCAAGACCTTCATGACGCTGGCAGCGGCATTTCAGCAAACGCTCGATGCCAAGCGTTTCGAACGCATCGTGTTCACCCGGGCACCGATTTCGATGAGTGAGGACATCGGCTTTCTGCCCGGCACCGAAGAGGAGAAGATGTCACCGTGGATGGGGGCCTTCCACGACAACATGGATAACCTGCTGCGCGACGAGCACGACGGCAGCACCAGCTGGAGTCAGGACGCCACACGCAGCCTGATCGGCTCCCGAGTGCAGATCCGCGCGCCCGGATTCATGCGCGGGCGCACCCTGAACGACACCTTCCTGATCATCGACGAGGCACAGAACTTCACTCCCAAGCAGCTCAAGACCCTGCTCACCCGCGCCGGGAGAAATACCAAGATCGTGTGTCTGGGCAACGTCGGTCAGATCGACACGCCCTATCTCACCGCGAACACATGCGGCATGGCGGCAGTGGTACAGCGTTTCAGCAACTGGCCCCATGCAGGCCATGTGACACTACGTAGCGTGGAGCGCTCGCGCCTGGCCCTGGCCGGTGAAGAGTTGCTCTAAAGCGCCCTGCCTTGGGAAGCGGAATGCAGCCGCTCGGGTCGGAAATTTCCGGCCCGAGCGGTGGCTTTTACACATTTTGCCCTCAACCCTGCATCTGGCCCAGCCAGAATCCCAATAGAAGCAGCACTGCCACCGCCACCATGAGCGGCACGGCCAGGCGTCGAAAGTACAGCTCGAAGCGGGTCAATTCGCTGATCGCCGCGGTGAATCGCGCCTCCCATTCCAGCAGGCGTTCGCGCAGCCGCACGGCACGTCGCTCCCAGGCGTCACCGGCGCCGTGCACCACGTTGAGTAGCTTGGTTGCCAGGCGGGCATACCACCACCAGAGGTCGCCCGGCAGCAGGCGCCGGGCGGCTCGCCACTCTCTCGTCACCCACCGCGAAGCGAGCAGCACCAGGCCTGCCAACCCCAAGCCCAGCATGGCGGGCCACAGCAAACCCAGCCACTCCGTCAACGGCGGCCACAGGGGCGTTTCCCCGACGAGCGGCATCCACAGCGGCACGCTCACCGCGGCGGCGATACAGCCAAGCCAGGCCAGCGGCATGGGCGCATACCAGGGGATTCGGTAGGTGCCTCGTTCACACCACTGCCGCCATAGAGCGCGACACATCAGTAAGGTAGTTCCCACGGCAGCTACGCTGAGCCAGGTGACCAAGGCTTCATGGCCGGCGTCGTAGAGCAGCGCTTTGAACGACCACTTGGTGGCCAAGCCGGATGTCATGGCCCCGGCCAACGACAGTGCCGGCAGCACGAGCAGCAGCCAGAGCAACCAGGCCGGCATCCTCGGCGGGTGCTCGCTGATGCCGACCCCGAGGAAAAGAGCGCCCTTGGTCAACCCATGGTGAACGGCGAACAGGGTGATGACCGTCAGCAACGCCGGCCATAGAGGAGGAGCCACCATGCCGACCCCGAACAGCGTGGCGATCATGCCCAGCTGGCTGACGCTGGAGTAGGCGAGCACCGCCTTGGGGTGACGCTGAATGACCCCATAGAGTGCCGCTGCCAGGGCCCCGGTCAAGCCCAGAACGATGACGACCCGCCCCAGCGGCTCGATCCCCTCGGCCCCCAGCGGCAGAGTACTGATCCAGCCGATCAGGCCGGCCTTGACCATGACCCCGCTGAGCACGGCACTGGCCGGCGTAGGAGCTACCGGGTGCGCCAGCGGCAGCCACACGTGAAGCCCGATGACCCCGGCCTTGACGCCGAAACCCAGCCACAGCAGCGCTGACATCCAGGCGCCCTGCTCGGCCGTGGCGATGCCGGCCCGCAGTTCGGTCAGCGTGAGCACCTGCACCGTGCCTGCCGACCACAGCAGGCCGCCGAGTATCATCCCTTCGCCGAGTACGGCCATGATCAGGTAGGCACGCCCGCCCAGATGAGCATCGCGATGGCCGGCATGCACCACCAGACCATAGGCGGCGAAGGTCATCACGGCGAAGCCCATGTAGAAGCTGGGAATGTCCTCGGCCAGCAGCAGCAGCAGGTTGCCGGCGAGGGTCAGCGGCCACAGCAGGGCGAACCCCAGCAGGCGACGGAAGGCGTCGACATCGCCGGATTCGGCGGCCTGCTGCTCGCTGACCAAATACCCTCGGGCATAGAGACCGGCCAGAGTCCACAGCATGGCGCTGAACAACAGCCAGGGACGGCGAACGTCCTCGAGCTGCCACCGCGCGCCCAGCAGCCAACCCTCCATCACCAGCAAGGCCTCACCCGGCCATAGGGCCAGCAACAAGGCGGGTATGGGAGACGAGACCCACCACCCATCGAGCAGCACAGGGCGTCGCCCGGGACGCTTCAGCCCCCCCTGCTCCATCGCCAACCACAGCAGCGTGCGCAGCATCAGCAGCAGCGGCCACAGCAGCGCCAGTACCAGCAGCAACGTCGCCATCATGGCAGGTACTCCTCGGCGGTGACGAAGGTGGCCAGGTCCAGCGGACTGAAGGGCACCCCCGCCAGCAGACCGACCATGACGCTGAATACGGCCGTGGCAACCGCCGGCCACAACAGCCAGCCACTGGTTTCGAAACGGCCCAGGCGGCGCTCGTCCGGCCACTCGCCAACGCCATGAGCCGGCCCCGGGCGGAACCACAGGCGATAGAGAATGGGCAGAAAATAGGCGGCGTTGAGCAGGCTGCTGACCACCAGCACGGCGATTACCCAGGGCATGTTGGCCTGCACGGCCCCCATGCCTAGATACCACTTGCTGATGAAGCCGGCCACGGGCGGCAGCCCGATCATGCCCAGCGCCCCCACGGTGAAGGCGATGCTGGTCAGCGGCATGCGCCGCCCTGCCCCGTTGAGTTCATCGATGCGGTGAATGCCGAGCTCCTCGGCATAGTTGCCGGCACAATAGAACAGGGTGACCTTCATCAGCCCCTGATGCATCAGATGAACGAGCCCCGCCACCGTACCGAAGGGGCCGAACAGGCTGATGCCCAGTACGATGTAGGACACCTGACTGATGGTGGAATACGCCAGCCGCGGTTTGAGTTCCTGCTGTGCCAGAGCGCGTATCGAACCATACAGAATGGTGATGGTGGCGATCACCGCCAGCAGCGTGAGCAAGCCAAGTTCATAGGTCAGCGAAATGCCGTAGACGTCGTACACCAGCCTTACGATGCCGAAGGCCCCCGCCTTCACCACTGCCACCGCATGCAGCAGCGCACTTACCGGCGCCGGCGCCACCATGGCTCGCGGCAACCAGCCATGCAGCGGCACCAGCGCAGCCTTGACCCCCAGCCCTACGAGCAAAATCAGGAACAGCACCGTCAGCAAGCCATGCGCATCGGGGCCGAGATCGGCCAGCATTTCGCGTTCGCCGAAGGTGACGTCTCCCACCATGACGTGCAGCGCCACTACGCCCAGCAGCAGCATCAATCCACCGGTCAGGGTGTAGCGCAGGTAGGTAGTGCCGGCATCCAATGCCTTGGTATGTCCGCGATGCACCACCAGAGGATAAGTTGAGAGCGTCAGCAGCTCGTAGAAAAGCAGGAAGGTGAACAGATTGCCGGCCAGGGCGATGCCGACGGTACTGGCCACGCACAGACTGAAGAAGCCGAAGAAACGCTTGCGGTTGGGCGAATCCTCCAGGTAGCCGATGGCATACACGGTGGTGGCCAGCCACAGCAGCGAAGAGAGACCGGCAAACATCAGGCCCAGCGCGTCCACCTGCAGCAGAAAAGTCACGCCCTGCACCACGGTGAAGCTGAAGTGAAAGCTTTCCCCCTGGTAGAGCCCCCACACCATCAGGGCCACCAACAGCACCTTCAGCAACGCGGCGCCCAGGTTGAGGACGGTACGCGCCCCCCAGGCACGCTCGGGCAGCGCAAATATCAGCGGCACCACCAGCAGCGAGGTGGCCAGCGTCACCAGCGGCAGCCAGGCCTGACTCATGGACCACCTCCCGCTGGGCGCAGCAGCGACAGCGGCCATTCCGCCACCAGCCCCAGCAGCAGCGACGAGAGCGCCAGCAGCAGCGCGAAAAGCTCCATGCTCCACGGCACCCGGCGATAGTCGAGCGGTTCGGCATCCTCGACGAAGGAGTAGCGAAATACCCGAAAGATATAGGCGCCACTCAGCAGCGTGCCCAGCGCCAGCGCCACCATCCAGAGCCAGTAGCCCGCCTCCAGCGAAGCATGCAGCAGCAGCCACTTGGCGGTGAAGCCGGCGCTGGGAGGCAGCCCGATCAGGCTGATGGCGGCAATGCCAAAGCTAAGCAGTGAGAGCGGCATACGCCGACTGGCGCCGGCGAGGCCCTTCACGTGGGATTCACCGGTAGAGAAGATCAGATTGCCGGTCGCAAGGAACATTCCGGCCTTGGCCAAGCTGTGGGCCGCCAGCTGCAGCCAGGTGGCCTCCCAGGCCACTGCCGTTACCGACGGCGACGTACCGATCAACAGGGAGAAGCCCAGCAGCAGGTAACCGATCTGAGAGACCGTGGACCAGGCCACCACCTCCTTGAGCTTGGCTGACCTCCACGCCAGCAGCCCTCCCCACACCACGGCGGTTCCGCCCATGGCGCCCACCAGCCAGGCAGCGACCTGGGCGTCGGGAACCAGCACCAGCCACAGCTGCAGCGCGATGAAGAACGAGCCCTTGACCACCAGCGCAGCGTGCAGGGCGCTCACCGGCGTCCACGCCGAACCATGCACCGGGGCCAGCCAGGCATGCAGCGGGAAAGCCGCGGCCTTGAGCAGTAGGCCCGCACTTAGAAGCGCCACCGACACCCACAGCACGATTCCCGGTTCGGCGACTTGCGCCAGGCCTGCCAGGTCGAGTCGTGCCCAGGCGCCCAGCAGCAGCGATACACCGAGCAAGAAAGCCAGCGATCCCACCAGCGCGAGGAGCAGGTAGCGCATGCCGGCAGCCAACGCATCCACCCGACCGGGCAACAGCATGAGACCCACTGCGGCAAGCCCCATCAGTTCGAGGCCCACATACAGCGAGAGAAGATCGCCGGCCAACCAGATCAGCGACAGGCTGGACAGCAGCAGGCCTTGCAGCGGCCATAGCCATACCTGACCGCCGTGGCTGCCGATTTCCGTGCGAAGGTAGGCCGGCGCATAGGCGGCACTGGCCAGAGAGACGACCTGGGTAAGCAGCAAAAGCAGTAACGTCAGGCCATTGGCACGCCAATGCAGCGTCAGGGCTCCCAGCTCGATGAGCCACGCTTGCCCGTCCGCGGCGAGAACCTGATGTGCCAATAGCGCTAACGTCGCTATCGGTAGAAGAGAGAGCAACGCCACCGGCCAGCTGTGTTGCGGCCGCCATAGCGACGCCAGCACACCCATCACCAGGGGAGCAGCGAGCAACGACAGAACGGCGCCCAAGTCGCCGGATTCAGAGGAAGCAGGTATCAGAAGACCCAGCCTTTCGATCATCCGCTACCCTGCTCTGCCAGGGTGACGGAAGAACCACGGCTGGCATCGAGGCCGTTGAGACGGCGGATCAGCAGCGACCCCAGGGCCGTACCCAGCAAGGCCACCACGAGTCCGGTAATCACCAGGCCATGCCCGGCAGCGGGTGTGGTGTCGCGCACCAGCGCCATCAGGATGAGGAAAATCCCGGTGCCAATCACATTGAACGCCAGGAGCCGGCGCAGCAGGTGGCGATGCAATGCAAACGCCCATAGCCCAAGAAAAATCAGGCCCAACCCACCCAGTCGCTGCGGGCCAGGCACCTGGCCGAAGTCAGCCAATGCCATGACCAGCATGATCACCACGGCTACTGCCGGCAGCAGCCGCAGCACTCCTCGCCGCCAGGTGAGCGGTAGGGGGTCGCGCCAGCGCGAAAGCCGCCCTCTGGGCTCGACGGCACCGGGCCTGACGCCCAAGCTATAGAAAAGAAAGGAACCGGTGAGCGCCGCGCCAAACACCACTTCCAGCAGTGCAAGCCACAAGAAGCCCTGGCTGAGCCAGGTGAGCGCCACACCCAGTGCAAATGCCACGAACCAGGAGCATGCTCGCACCAACTGGCGGTCTACCAGCGCCAGCGCAGCCAGCGCCACTACGGTCAATGCGAGCAGGACATCCAGGAACGGCGGCATGGCCCTGACTCAGTGATGCCGCCGGTTGACCACCTTCTCGATCAATTCCTCGGCTTCGTCACCGGAGCCTTTCTCGAGCATGTCGACAGCTTCATGGTAGTCGCAAAGATAGTGCTTGCAGGAAGCGCAGTGCACCTCATCGGTGGGATTGCGCACCTGATTGACGCGGTAGAGGTGGCTGCCACAAGACGGGCAAGCCTTCGGGAGGCGAATCTCCTCGGACGTATCGGGCATCATCACATTCTCCTTGTGTTGAGTATCCGGTGGTTTGACAACATTCAGCCGCAGGCATTCATTTCAATACCTTGGGACTCATCCTGCCTGACTCAACCCCTGAAGGCCAATCCAGGCAGGTGGCCACATATCGGTGGCCACTTCCCCTAAGCCTGTCAGAGTCCGAGCTTATCTGCCACGTAGTCGGCATCCTTGTCGCCGCGGCCCGAAAGGTTGATCAGGATGTGCTGATCCTTGGGTAGCGTAGCAGCGATGCGTATTGCCCAGGCTACGGCATGGGCGCTCTCCAGTGCCGGTATGATCCCTTCGACGCGCGATAACGTGAGGAAGGCATCGAGGCATTCGTCATCCGTGGCCGTCTCGTAGTCGACCCGGCCTTGCTCCTTGAGATAGCTGTGCTGCGGCCCGACCCCAGGATAGTCGAGCCCCGAGGCGATGGAGTGCACCGGCATGGGGTTACCCTGTTCGTCTTCCAGCACGTAGCAGGCCATGCCGTGGATTTCGCCGGGCTTGCCGAGGGTCAGGGTAGCGGAATGGCGCTGGGTATCGAGACCCTCGCCGGCGGGCTCCACGCCCACCAGATGCACCGAGTCGTCATCGAGGAAGGCGGTGAACATGCCGATGGCGTTGGAGCCACCGCCGACACAGGCGGTGACATGATCGGGCAGGCGGCCGTGGCGCTCGAGGAATTGCTGGCGCGCCTCGCGACCGATGATCGACTGGAAGTCCCGCACCATCTTCGGGAAGGGGTGTGGCCCCACCACAGAGCCGATGGCGTACAGGAAATTCTGCGGGTCCTTGAGGTACTCTTCGAAGGCGCTGTCGACGGCATCCTTGAGCGTCGCCGTGCCACGGGTGACGGCCACCAGCTTGCAGCCCAGGATCTTCATCTTGGTGACGTTGGGATGCTCTTTCTCGATGTCCACCTGACCCATGTGGATCTCGCAGGGTATGCCCACCAGGGCACAGGCAGTCGCCAGCGCCACACCGTGCTGGCCGGCGCCGGTTTCGGCAATCACCTTGGTCTTGCCCATGAACTTGGCCAGCAGGGCCTCGCCCAGGCAGTGATTGATCTTGTGCGCGCCAGTGTGGTTCAAATCCTCGCGCTTGAGGTGGATCTGCGCCCCGCCAAGCTTCTCGGAGAGTCGCCGGGCATGGAATATCGGGCTGGGGCGGCCGACATAGTCGGTAAAAAGCTCGGCCAGCTCCTGCTGGAAGTCCTCACGCAGGCGAATCTCTTCATAGGCGGCGTCGATCTCGTCCATCACCTGCTTGAGTTCGGGCGGTATGAACTGGCCACCGAAACGACCGAAGAAGCCCTGGGCGTCGGGCAGATTGGCAAAGCGGGATATGCTCATGGGCGATCCTGAAAGGGTTAAGCGAGTAGCGAACAAGGTATCGGATCATCTTGCCCAGCCGCCCGCGCCCTGTCGAGACAGACCTTGGCCGAGAGAGGGGCTCAGGCGGCCACAACGAGCCCAATGTTGAGTAGGGTCAAGCTTCCCAGCAGTAGTGCCACATTGAGCCCCATGAGCGGCAGCAGCGGTGCCATGTCGCCCTGCTCCACCTCGAGCGGCAGCTGCCACAGGCCGCGAATCAACCACGCCAGGGCCGGAAGCGCCAGCCACATCAGCCAGGCCGAGGCAGGCAGCGCTCCCCCCAGCCACGCCAGCGGCACCACGGCAAAAGCAGCCGCCAGCATGACAGCCACCAGCCGGGCGGCCCGACGCGGTCCCAGGCGAATCGCCAGGTGATCGCGCCCTACCCGCCTGTCGGCTTCGATATCGGGCAGTTGATTGATCAACAGCAGTGCGCTGACCGTTAGGGTGGGTATCAGCGCAACGGCGACGACCGTGGCGGAAAGCGTGCCGGTCAGCGCCTGATAGGCGCCCAGCACCATCAGCAGGCCGAAGCCCACGCCTGGCGCCAGCAGGCAAAGCCAGGGGCGTCGGGTCAGCCATCCGGTATAGGCCACCACCAGAACGATCCCCACCAGACCATAGAGGAGCATCACGGGCCCCGCCCGCCACAGAAACCAGAAGCCTATCGCCACTACGCCGGCCAGGCACCCGAAAGCTGCCTGGCGTACCGCACCCGCGGCGTCAGGGCGGTCGGGCAAGGCCCCGCTGCCGCCGGAGAACGGTGTGCGCTCGGTAAGCTCATCCAGCCCGGAGTGGAAATCGTGGTGTTCATTGAACAGGTTGACTGCGGCATGGGCCAGCAGCGCACCAAGCAGTACCAACAGGGCATCGAGCGTAGCGAATGTGTGACCGTCGGCCCAGGCGGCGGTTATCGCCAGGCCAGCGCACAGGGGGGCAAGTACCAGGAAATTCGGCCGACTGCTGCGCAGGCAGGTACGCGCCTGCGCGCTCGGCGTAACCATGCCGTTCATCCTTCGATCAGCCTAGGCGAGCATTGAGCCAGGTGGCGACGTCACCCACCTGCTGGGGGCATACCGCATGTGCCATGGGATAGCTTTGATAGCGCACCGGGTAGCCCAGGCTTTGCAGACGCTGCTGAGCGGCCTTGCCCAGCGCTTCCGGCACCACCGGATCGAAGGTGCCGTGGTGTATCTCGATGGGAAGTTCGCGGTTGGCCTCCGCCAGCTCGATGGTCTCGGCAGTGGCGAAGTAGGTCGACATGGCCAGCAGCCCGCCCAGCGGAGCGGCGAAGGAGAGTGCCGCCTGGTAGGCGACGGCGCCGCCCTGGGAGAAACCGGCCAGAATGATGCGGCGACTGTCGATACCGTGATCGATCTGCTCCTGAACGAGTTCCTGGATACGCTCCGCCGAGGCGACCAGCTGGCGGGTATCGACTCGGCGATCGAGGCTCATCTCGTAGATGTCGTACCACGCCGGCATGACCATGCCACCGTTGATGGTCACCGGCAGTCGCGGCGCGTTAGGCAGAATGAAGCGTACCTCGAGTCCGGACCTCAGCGGCAGCGCCGGCACCAGAGGTTCGAAGTCACGACCGTCGGCACCCAGGCCATGAAGTATGAAGACACAAGCATTGGCCGGACGGCCGCTCTTGGGCTCGATGATCAGTTCGCCGGGGTGGCTCATGGCTGGCTTCCTTCGTCGCAGTCTGTACCAAGCCGACACCCTACCGTAATCGCATGATCACGGCGAGAGTCTGACGCATCAGAATGCCCAGACCAGCGGAATCAGCACCAGAGCGACGGCAGCGGTCAACAGGTTGATCATGCCGCCCACCCGGAGGAAATCACCGAACCGATAGCCACCGGGGCCGTGGACCATGAGATTGGTCTGATAACCGATGGGCGTAAGGAAGCTGGCCGAAGCGGCGAACATCACGGCCACCACGAAGGGCATGGGATTGACGCCCAGACTCTCGGCGCTGGCCATGACCACGGGAAAGGTGATCACCGCAGCGGCGTTGTTGGTAACCAGCTCGGTCAGCAGTGCCACCAGCAGGTAGCTGCCTATCAGTAGCAGCCAGGGATTGCCGTCGGCCAGCCCCAGCGCCAACCCCGCCAGGGTGGCTGCCGCGCCCGAACTCTCCAGTGCCGCCCCCAACCCGAAAGAGGCGGCAATGGTGAGCAGTACCTGGGTATCCAGGCCGCGCTTGGCCGCCCCTACCGAGCAGCAGCCAGTGACGAGCACCAGCACCGCTCCCAGCATGGCGGCATTCATCATGCTCATCACGCCGAAGGTGGCAAGCGCCACCACCCCCGCCAGGATGCTCCAGGCCAGCCACGCTTTCTCATGCTTGGGCCGCGCCGCGCCGTTCAGCTGACTGATCAGCAGGAAGTCGCGCGACTGGCGGTGACGTTCGATGAAGGGCGGGCGTGCCTCGAGGAGCAGCACATCGGCCGGTTGCAGGCGTACTTGGCCGAGATTGCCTGCCACCCGCTCACCGCCTCGACACACCGCCAGCACGGCGGCGCCATACAGGGTACGGAAATGGCCGTCGCGAATGCGCTTGCCGACGAACTGGCACTGGTCGGACACCACCGCTTCTACCAGTCGGCGTTCCTTGAAATCCTTCTCCAGGCTGGATTCGCCATGACGCGACGGTACCAGCCCGCGAATCTGTTGCAGCTCCACGGCGCCGTCGGAGGTGCCGGCAAAGACCAGCCTGTCGCCCGCTTTGAGTCGCTCGCCCGGCCCCACTACGCTGACCACGTTGCCGCCACGCTCGATCTCTACCAGAAACAGCTCACGCAGGTGGCGCAGTCCCGCCTCCTCCACGCTGCGGTCGACCAGCGGCCCTTCCGGGTCGACTTCCATCTCGATGGTGAACTCACGGGGATTCTCGAATGCCGAGGCTATACCACGACGAGCCGGCAGCAGATGTGGAGCGATGAATATCAGGTAGAGCCCACCGATCACGGCCACCGGCAGCCCCACCCAGGCAAGATCGAACAGCCCCATCGCCAGCCCCGGGTGGCGCTCCACCAGCAGCCCGTGCACCACGAGATTGGTGCTGGTGCCGATCAGCGTGACGGTACCGCCTAGAATCGAAGCAAAGCTCAGCGGCATCAGCAGCCGGTGCGCCGGCAGCTTCAAGCGCCGGCTCCAGCTGAGTACCGCCGGGATGTAGGTGGCAACGACCGGGGTATTGTTGAGAAAGCCGCTGAGCGATGCCACCGGGATGACCAGGCGAGCCAGAGCGGCGCGTTCGCTGCGAGGTCTGCCGAGCACATGGCGAATGATCAGATCGATACCGCCGGTTTCGCGAATGCTTGCCACCAGCACGTACATGAAGGCCACCGTAAACAGCCCAGTGCTCGAGAAACCACCCAGCGCCTGGGCCGGGTCGATGACACCCAGGGTAAGCAGCAGAATCACCGCGCCCAGCAAAACGATGTCAGGGCCGAGACGGGAAAAGGCCATCAAAGGAAAGACGCCGAGGACAACGGCGAGGGATATCCAAGCATCCAGCGACATTAGGGTGATTCCGTACACAGGGCGTGGGAAGCCATTGTGAACGCACCGCCATATTCTAAAAAGTTCTTTTTAGAAATTCCCTAATGCGAAAAAGCTATTAAATGAGGAACTATACATACCAAAAGGACAACCAAAAAGGCCCGCTTTCGCGGGCCTTTTTTGCCACCGAAGTGGCACATCAGTTCATGGTAAGCCGAAGCTTAGCCGATGACCTTGATGTTGGAAGCCTGGAGGCCTTTCTTGCCCTGAGTGACGTCGAAGGAAACCTTCTGGCCGTCCTGCAGAGTCTTGAAGCCGTCAGCTTG
The DNA here is from genome assembly GCF_020832045.1 of Halomonas sp. GTDB lineage: Bacteria > Pseudomonadota > Gammaproteobacteria > Pseudomonadales > Halomonadaceae > Halomonas. The sequence continues at coordinate 11,781 of NZ_JAFIFK010000015.1, read as the reverse complement.
GATCTCGGAGAAGTGAGCGAACAGGTCGTCACCGTTGTCGTCCGGAGAAATGAAGCCGAAGCCCTTGGTGTCGTTGAACCACTTGACAGTACCGGTAGCCATTATCGTAATTCCTCTAATAGCATTGATTTGCCGGGAAATACCCGAGTAGCAGTGGGTAAAACAAGAAACTTTTCACCGGGAAATCGACGCCATGAGCGTTACGATGACCACTTGCGATGTTCGACTTGCTAACCAACTGCACGCAGTTTGCGCTTTTCACGCATCCACGTCAAATACTATTTTGCGTGGATGACAGTAATCCTACCGCGACTCGAGAATCCAAGCAGCAGCTTTTTCCGCGATCATCAGAGTCGGCGAATTGGTGTTGCCGCTGGTAATGGTCGGCATGATGCTGGCGTCGACCACACGCAGTCCTGCTACGCCCCGCACCCGTAAGCGAGCGTCTACCACTGCCAGGGGGTCGTCATCGCGTCCCATCTTGGCGGTGCCCACCGGGTGAAAGATAGTGGTGCCGATGTCGCCGGCCAGCCGCGCCAGATCTTCGTCGCTCTGGTACTCCAGGCCCGGCTTGACCTCTTCGGGCCGATACTTGGCAAAGGCAGGCTGCTCGGCGATGCGTCGCGTGACCCGCAGCGAGTCCGCTGCCACCTTGCGATCCTCCGCGGTACTCAGATAGTTGGGCGCAATCGCCGGGGCCTGGCGCGGGTCGCGGCTCTTGATGCGCACGCTGCCGCGACTGGTAGGGTTGAGATTGCACACGCTGGCGGTGATCGCCGGAAAGTCGTGCAGCGGCTGGCCGAAGGCCTCGAGGCTCAGCGGCTGAACGTGATATTCGATGTTGGGGTGCTCGTACTCGTCGCTGCTGCGGGTGAAGGCGCAGAGCTGCGAAGGCGCCATGCTCATGGGCCCGGTACGGCGCAGCAGGTATTCCATGCCGATCTTTGCCTTGCCCAGCCAGGAGGCGGCCAGGGTGTTGAGCGTCTTGGCTCCTGTGACCTTGTAAACCGAGCGGATCTGCAGGTGATCCTGCAGGTTCTCCCCTACCCCGGGCAGCTCATGCACGAGCGGAATGCCGTGCTCGGCCAGCAGCCCAGCCGGGCCGATACCGGAGAGCTGCAGCAGCTGCGGCGAGCCGATGGCGCCGGCCGCGAGGATCACCTCCCGTTTCGCCTTTACCCGACTGACCGTGCCGTTGCGCTCGAGCTCGACGCCGCATGCACGAGGCCGGCCACCGCCCTCTTCATCGAACAACAGGCGATGCACCTGGGTGGAGTGCCACAGGGTAAAGTTGCTGCGCTTGGCGCATACCGGGCGCAGGAAGGCCTTGGCTGCGTTCCAGCGCCAGCCGTCGCGCTGATTGACCTCGAAGTAATCGACCCCCTCGTTGTCGCCACGGTTGAAGTCCTGCGTGCGAGGTATGCCCGCCTGTACCGCCGCTTCGGCGAAGTCGTCGAGTATCTCCCACTTGAGCCGCTGCTTCTCGACCCGCCATTCGCCGCCGTGGCCGTGGTAGTCGCGGTGAGCGGCATCGGCGTCACCGCCTTCGTCCAGTCGATGGTGATCTTCGTGTTTCATGAAGTCCGGCAGGCAGTTCTCCCAGCGCCAGGCATCGTCGTTCACCATTTCGGCCCAGCCGTCGTAGTCACGGGCCTGGCCACGCAGGTAGAGCATACCGTTGATGCTGGAACAGCCCCCCAGGGTCTTGCCGCGGGGGTAGATCAGCGCACGCCCGTTGAGGCCCGGATCGGGCTCGGTCTTGAAACACCAGTCGGTACGGGGGTTGTTGATGCAGTAGAGATAGCCCACCGGGATGTGCACCCAGTGGTAGTTGTCACGGCCGCCCGCCTCGATCAGCAGCACCCGGTTGGCCGGGTCGGCGCTCAGGCGGTTGGCCAGCAGACAGCCGGCAGTACCGGCGCCCACCACGATATAGTCGAATTCTTGTTCAGCCATGGCGTGCTCCCTCCGGACAGCCGACTTGCGGCAGCCAGATCTCTTTATCTTCCCTTGGCGGTATCACTCGAGGCTATCCCGGCGACAGGTTTACGAGGGGGCGCTGTGAACCCATCCCTGGGCGCTACCGATGCCTTCCCTGGCATCGGACCCCCTCTTCAACCTGTTCCCGGCGCCTCTCGCTGGAGGCAATGGCGCTCGCCCTAGTCTCACCAAGATTACTTATGCGTCGGCATGGCGAACTCGGCACCCGCATTAATGGAGTCTGACCAGCGCTGCATGATCGACTTCTGCTTGGTGTAGAAGCGCACGCCCTCTTCGCCATAGGCGTGGGTGTCACCGAACAGCGAACGCTTCCAGCCGCCGAAGCCGTGCCAGGCCATGGGTACCGGGATCGGCACGTTGATACCGACCATACCGACCTGGATTCGACGGCCGAACTCGCGGGCCACGCTGCCACTCTCGGTGAAGCAGCTAACGCCGTTGCCGAACTCGTGGTCGTTGATCAGCTGGATGGCGGTGGCGATATCGGGCACCCGCACGCAGGCCAGCACCGGGCCGAAGATCTCTTCCTTATAGATAGTCATCTCAGGCGTGACGTTGTCGAACAGCGACCCGCCCATCCAGAAGCCCTCGCTGCAGCCGTCACCGGTGGCGCCGGCATCGAACTCACGGCCGTCGACCACCAGTTCGGCCCCTTCGGCCACGCCCTTGTCGATATAGCCGGTAATACGCTGGTGTGCCTGGGCGGTGACGATGGGGCCCATCTCGGCGTCGAGCTCGAGGCCGTTCTTTACCTTCAGCGCCCGGGCGCGTTCGGCCAGACGCGGCACGATCTTGTCGCCCACGTCACCCACCAGCACCGCCACGCTGATCGCCATGCAGCGCTCGCCGGCGGAGCCGTAGGCGGCACCGATCAGAGCATCGACGGTCTTGTCCAGATCGGCGTCGGGCATCACCACCATATGATTCTTGGCCCCGCCCAGGGCCTGCACGCGCTTGCCGTGGTGCGCGCCGTTCTCGTAGATGAGGTTGGCGATGGGGGTGGAACCGACGAAAGAGAGAGCCTGCACGTCAGGGTGCTCGATCAGCGCCTCGACGGACTCCTTGTCACCCTGCACCACGTTGAATACGCCATCGGGCAGCCCGGCCTGCTTGAGCAGATCGGCGATCAGCAGCGAGGCGCTGGGATCGGTGGGGCTCGGCTTCAGGATAAAGGTGTTGCCGGCGGCGATGGCCACGGGGAACATCCACATCGGCACCATGACAGGGAAGTTGAACGGCGTGATGCCGGCCACGACGCCCAGCGGCTGACGCACGGTCCAGTTATCGATACCGTTGCTCACCTGCTCGGTGAAGTCGCCCTTGAGCAGCTGCGGAATGCCGCAGGCGAACTCGACGATGTCGATGCCGCGGGCCACTTCACCCTGAGCGTCGGTGAAGACCTTGCCGTGCTCCAGGGTAATGGCGCGAGCCAGCTCGTCCTTGTGTGTATTGAGCAGCTCGAGGAACTTGAACAGCACCCGCGCGCGACGAATGGGCGGCGTATCGGCCCAGGCCGGGAAGGCGGCCTTGGCGGCGGCAACGGCGGTATCGACGTCGGCGCGAGAGGCCAGCGCCACCTTGCCCGAGACCTGCCCCGTCGCCGGATTGAAGACGTCCTGGGAGCGGCCCGAATCGCCGGTCGTCATTTGCCCACCGATATAATGTGCGATCGTTTGCTGAGTCATGGGGTCTCCGTCTTGTGGGTGGCTGACATCGGTTGAGTGCTGCGTCATTCGTCGCTTTCAGCGAGCAGGCACAAAGCTGTGACTGACTAGACTACCTTGTCGCCGACAAGGATCAATTGAGTAATTCAAAAGCCAGATATAAGCTGTCCTTATATCCCTCACGGCTCGCTCCCATGCATGATCTAGCCACCCTGCGCGCCTTCGTTACCGTAGCTCGTGAAGGCAGCGTCTCACGCGCCGCCGAACGCCTGCATCTGACGCAGCCCGCCGTGAGCCTCAAGCTGAAGCATCTGCAGGAAGGGCTGGGGCTGACGCTGTTTCGCCGCCGCCCTCAAGGACTTTCCCTGACTGCCGATGGCCACGCCCTGCTACCGGCCGCCGAGCGGGCGCTGGCCGCCATGGCAGCCTTCGAGCAGAGCGCCCGGGCACTGCACAGCACGCTGCACGGTAGGCTACGTGTCGGTACCATCGTCGATCCCGAGTTCATCCGCCTGGGTGCCTTCCTGCACCGCCTGGTGGAGCGCGCGCCACAGCTCGAAACCGAGCTGCAGCACGGGATGAGCGGTAGCGTGCTGGAGTGGATTCGCCGCGAGGAACTCGATGTGGGCTTCTTCCTCGCTCCGCCGGGTGAAGGACCCGGGCCGGATGTAGCGGAGATTGCCCACCGCGAGCTGACCCACTTTCATTACCATGTCGTGGCCCCGCCCGGCTGGGGCAATCGTGTGGCCGGATCCGATTGGAAAAGCCTGGCCGCCCTGCCCTGGATCGTCACCCCTGCTCAGTCGGCCCACTACCGCCTGCTGCATGGCGCCCTCGACCCGTTAGGCGTAACGCCCCACGCCGTGGCCCAGGTGGATCAGGAAGCCTGCATGCTGGACCTGGTACGTGCCGGTGTCGGCCTGAGCCTCGCCCGGGACGCTCTGGCCATGGCCGAACGCCAGGAGCGCGGACTGGTCGTGGTCGAGGGGCTTCGCCTGCCCTGTGCACTGTGCTTCGTGTGGCGGCGCGACCGCAGCGAGGAGCCCGCCATTGCCGAGGCGCTGGAAGTGCTGAGCAGCGTGTGGGGTGTCGGTTAGCCGCACCTGCCGCTCACAGAAGGCTGTCATCGGCAAATCCGTGTGAGCCGATGATTCTTTGCCGCCTCACGCCGGGATATAATGCGCGTCACCAGCGCTACGCTCATACATCAGGTCATCATGCCCGGCGATGCTCTCTATACCGACTTGTCGGGTTACTACGATCTCATGTGTGCCGATATCGACTACCGGGCGCAAAGCCATTGCGTCCATCGGTTGCAGCAGCTGTTCGGCAACGGTGCTGCCCGGCACCTCGATCTCGCCTGCGGCACTGGCCCGCACGTCCGCCATTTCATCGATGCCGGCTATGAAAGCAGTGGGCTCGACATCAACCAGCCGATGCTGGACAGAGCGGCGGTGCGCTGCCCGGAAGCGCAATTTTCCCTGCAGGACATGTGTGGCTTTGCGGTCGCGCAGCCGGCCGATCTGATCACCTGCTTCCTTTACTCCATCCATTACAGCGGCGGGCTGGCAAGACTGAAGGCGTGCATCGCCAGCGTGCATGAGGCGCTGGCTGCGGGCGGGGTGTTCTGCTTCAACGCCGTGGACAAGCGCCGGATCGACAATAGGTCATTCGTCTCGCACACCGCCAAGCAAGCGGACGCCCTGTTCACCTTCAGCTCCGGTTGGCACTACCCGGGTGAAGGCGAGCAGCAGTGGTTGAAGCTGCGAATCGAAAAAACCGCCGATGATCAAAGCCAGGTGTGGCACGACGAACATGCGATGGTGGCGGTGAGCTTTTCCGAGCTGAGAGAGCTGCTGGCGCCGTACTTCGAGGTGCATGTATTTGAGCATGACTACGACAAGCTCATCCCCTGGAACCAGGCTTCTGGGAACGCGATATTCGCCTGCGTGAAGATCTAACGGACGATTACGTCGCGCGGGCGCTCGCCAGTATCGTTCCCCGTATGTATTGGCGATTAGCGCTCGCGCCGGCCTGACCAATCGGCCGCTACAGCTGCGTTACGCGCCCGCATTGTTGTCGAAGTGATGTTCGCGGCTTATCATGGGAACGTTCCCATCACGACCGTAAAGCCCATGCCCCGCCGCCCCACCATCATCGAGGTCGCCCGCGAAGCCGGCGCTTCCAAGACCAGTGTGTCGCGCTATTTCAGCGGCGAGCGCGAAAAGCTCTCACCGACTCTGTGTGCGCGTATCGCCACGGCTGCCCTGCGACTCGATTATCGCCCCAACCAGATGGCCCGGGGACTCAAGGGCGGGCGCTCCCGCCTGGTCGGCATGCTGGTGGCGGACATCCGCAATCCCTTTTCGGTGGCCGTGATGCACGGCGTGGAGCGCGCCTGCCGCGAGCAGGGTCTTGCGCTGCTCGTGTGCAACACCGACAACGACCCTGAGCTCGAGCGTACCCATCTGGCGTTGATGACCTCCTATCAGGTGGAGGGGCTGATCATCAACGCTGCCGGCAGCCCCGACGCTGAGCTACAGGCGTTGACCGATCATGGTATGCCGCTGGTGCTGCTCGACCGCGACCTGGGCACTGTACAAGCCGACCTGGTGGGGCTCGACAACGCAAGGGCCATCGATCTGGCCCTAGACCATCTCGCCGAGCAAGGTTACGGCGAACTGCTCTACCTCAGCGAACCGACCGAGCTGGCCAGCCCGCGCCGAGAGCGTCTGGCGCGCTTTCACGAGGGCCTGGCGGCTCGCCGCCTGACGGGCGAGGCTAACACGATGGACGGCAACGACCAGGAGCTGCAGCATGCCATCGAGGCTTTTCTCACCCGTTCGGACAATAGGCGTTCGGGTGACGTGCCACGTGCCTTGCTGTGCGCCAACGGCGCCGTCACCCTGGCGGCCACCCGAGCGTTGCGGACACTGGGCGCGCGGCTCGGCGAAACGGGCCTGCTGGGGATCGATGAGCTCGACTGGTGCAAGCTGGTCGGCCCCGGAATCACCACCCTGGCGCAGCCCACCGAAGCGATCGGCCGACAGGCCGTCACTTGCCTGCTGGCCAGGTTACCCAACCCAGCCGAAGCAAGGCCCCGGAAGCACCGGCTCGAACCCAGACTGATGCCGCGTGGCTCTACACGCCCCACAGGCTGAACTGCCGCGCACCGTGTTCCAGGCTGACAATCCTTGCCCACTCCAATGGTAACGTTGCCAATAACAAGCGAGATCGCCATGAGTCACACCGCCACAAACTCAAGCCCCGAGATTCTCACCTTCGGCGAGGCGATGGCCCTGTTCGTTGCCGATGCCCCCGGCGACCTGGCCGAGGTGGAGCACTTCCAGCGCCGCATTGCCGGCGCCGACACCAACGTGGCCATCGGCCTGGCCCGCTTGGGGTTCCATGTCGGCTGGCTGAGCCGCGTGGGCGCCGACAGTTTCGGCACCTTCATTCGCCGGACCCTGGAAGCTGAAGGGCTGGACTGCCGCCACCTCGGCGCGGACGCCGCCCATGCCACCGGGATGATGTTCAAGGAGCGCGCCCTGCATGGCGCCGACCCTCGTACCGAATACTTTCGCCGCGGCAGCGCTGCCAGCCACCTCTCGCCAACGGATGCCGCCGAGGTGGACTTCGCCGCGCTGCGTCACCTGCATGCCACCGGCATTCCCCCGGCGCTGTCCACAAGTGCCCGCGAGCTTTCGCGGCACATGCTTGAGCAGGCCCGCAGCAATGGCGCCACCGTCTCGTTCGACCCCAACCTGCGCCCCAGCCTGTGGAACAGCGAGGCCGAGATGCGCGATACCCTCAACGCCCTCGCCGCCCTCTCCGACTGGGTGCTGCCGGGTCTCGCCGAGGGGCGTCTGCTGACCGGTCAGAACACGCCCGAGGCGATCGCCGACTTCTACCTCGAACGGGGCGCTTCGGCGGTATTCGTCAAACTGGGCGCCGAGGGAGGCTACTACCGAGGGAAGCTGAACGGACGACTGGAATCGCTCAGCGTGCCCGGCATCGCGGTAGCCGAGGTGGTGGACACCGTGGGGGCCGGAGATGGATTCGCGGTGGGGGTGGTCAGCGCCCTGCTCGACGGCCGCTCGCCGCAGGAAGCGGTACGCCGCGGCAACCTGATCGGCTCGCTGGCCGTCCAGGTCGTGGGCGACATGGAGGGGCTGCCGAGTCGCGAACAGCTGAACGAACTCGAGACCAGGCTGGACCAGGGCGCCTGATGGCGCCCTGAGAGGTAGGCAGCTCAGCTCAGCAAGCGACGTACCGCCAGCTCTACGCCGCGCAGCTCGGCGAGCCCCTTCATACGGCCGTAGAGCGGATAGCCGGGGCGCGTGTCGCGACGCTGATCGTCGAGAATGTGGTGACCGTGGTCGGGCCGTAGCGGCAGGCGCGGCCCGCCCTCGCGTTCGCGGCGTCGCTCCTCCGCCACCAGCGCGGCGATCACCCCGACCATGTCGACATCGCCGTCCAGGTGGTGAGCCTCATGGAAGGTGCGCGGGTCGGAAGCCTCGCGCCTCGTCGAGCGCAAGTGCGCAAAGTAGATCCGCGGGCCAAAGCGCTGCGCCATGGCGGCCAGATCGATGTCGTCGCGAACGCCGTAGGAGCCGGTGCACAGGGTCAGCCCATTGGCCTCGCTGGGGGCCGCATCGAGCAGCCACTGGGCGTCCTCGGGGGTGGACACCACCCGCGGCAGGCCGAACAGCGGCCGCGGCGGGTCGTCCGGGTGCATGGCCAGCCGTACGCCGGCTTCCTCGGCCACCGGCACGATGGCACGCAGGAAATACCCCAAGTTTTCGCGCAGGCGCTCGGCGCCGATACCGGCATAGGCGTCCAGCGCCAGCTGAAAGCGTGTCAGCGTATAGTGCTCCTCGGCACCCGGCAGCCCGGCGATGATCGTGTCGGCCAGCGCCTCGCGTCCGGCCGCATCGAGGTTATCCAGGTAGCGCCTGGCCTCGGCCTGTTCGGTATCGCTGTACTCGGCTTCGGCGCCGGGGCGCTTGAGCAGGTAGAGGTCGAAGGCGGCGAAGGCCGTCTGGTCGAAGCGCAGCGCCAGCCCGCCGTCCGGCAAACGCCAGGCGAGGTCGGTTCGAGTCCAGTCGAGCACCGGCATGAAGTTGTAGCAGACGATGTCGATACCGCAGGCCGCCAGGTTGCGCAGGGTCTCCTGATAGGCCGCAATGTAGCGTTCGCGCTCGGGCGTGCCCTGCTTGATCGCCTCGTGCACCGGCACGCTCTCCACCACCGACCAGGAGAGCCCCGCGGCTTCGATCGTCGCCTTGCGCTCGGCAATGGCATCCACCGGCCAGGCCGTGCCGTTGGGTATCTCATGCAGCGCCGTGACGATGCCGGTGGCCCCGGTCTGGCGAATTTCGCCGAGGCTGATCGGATCATTCGGGCCGAACCAGCGCCAGGTGTGTTCCATGGCAAACTTCTCCCTATCGGGTGGGGGCGTCTAGCCGTGCAAGCGCAGCTTTAAGGCCAAGGGTCGTCAGGCAACGGTAGGCCGACACCACCGCCGCCACAAAGCCGGCGCGCTCGGCCAGCGCCGGGGGAACCACGGCGTCGAGTTCGAGAAAGGCCGGCACCAGAGCCTCCATATCCTCGCCGTGGGCTTCGTGCATTAGGGCAAATGTACTCGCCATGGGGTCATCGACGGCATGGGCATTGCCGTGCAGATCGACTCCCAAGGTATAGCGGATCCATGCCGCCACGCCGAGCGCCATGCAAGGCACCTGCCCTCCCGCTTCGAGCCGCGCCAGGGCGCCATGCAGCCAGCGCTGGGGCAGCTTCTGCGAGCCGTCCATGGCGATCTGCTGAAGGCGATGACGCAGGCTGTCGTTGGCAAAACGGTAGAGCAGCTGTTCGGCGTAACCTTCGATATCGGTACCGGCCGGCATCGCCAGGGTCGGCGCCGCCTCTTGCAGCATGTAACGGCGCAGCAGTGCTCTCAGATCGTCACGGCTCACCGCGTCGAATACCGTCTCGATGTCGTCCAGCGCGCCCAGATAGGCGAGCAGCGAATGGCTGCCGTTGAGCATGCGCAGCTTCATGGTCTCGAACGGCGCTACGTCGGCGACCATCTCCACGCCCTCGGCCTCCCAGGCGGGCCGACCGAGAGGAAAGTCATCCTCCACTACCCATTGAGTGAACGCCTCGCCCACCACCGCATTGGGGTCGTCGACGCCCAGCTCGGCCAGGCGCTCGAAGTCGGTTCCGGTCATGGCCGGCACGATACGGTCGACCATGGTGCAGGGGAAGGCCACCTCGCGTTCGATCCACTCGGCCAGCTCACCGTCGCCACAGGCGGCGAGCTGCACCACGGCTGCTCGTGTGCGCTGGCCGTTATCGGGCATGTTGTCGCAGCACAATACTGTGAACGGCGGAACTCCCGCCCTGCGCCGCAGGCCCAGGGCCGCGACCAGAATGCCTGGGGCCGTGCGCGGTGCCTGCGGATGGGCAATGTCGTGGGCGATTAGCGGATCGTCGCGCAGCAGGCTGCCCTCGGCGGGATTGAGAAAGTAGCCCTTCTCGGTCACCGTCAAGGTGACGAGACGCGTCTCGGGCGAAGCCATGCGCGCCAGCAGCGACGCGAGATCGCGCCCCCACTCCCCCGCGGTGTCCCGGCCTGTGAACAGGGCTTCCTCGATTACGCCGATCCCACGCAGCGTGACGGTATCGCGGTCGGCATATTCGGCGACATGGTAGTGATAGCCGGCCTCGCGCAGCGCATCCACCAGCGCCACGCCGCCGCGCAGGTTGGCGCTACATATTCCCCAGGCGTCGTCGCCGCTGCGCTGGCGATAGCGCTCCAGGTAGACCGCCTGGTGGGCACGATGGAAGGCGCCGAGCCCCAGGTGGACGATGCCGATGCGCCCGGTCGGCGCGGCGGCGGGTATGCGTGTCACGTCCTTCATCTTGCCCCCATCAACAGGTCGGGAAGCCACAGCGAAATGGCCGGTACATAGGCCACCAGCAGCAGTACCGCGATATTGCACGCCAGAAACGGCAGGATCGCGCGAGCCACGGTGAGCATCTGCAGTTTGCCGATGCCCGCGACCACGAATAGGCAAACTCCCACCGGCGGCGTGGTCAGGCCGATCATCAGGTTGAGTACCGCCATCACTGCGAAGTGCACCGGGTCCATGCCGACCCCGGTGGCCACCCCCAGCAGCGCTGGAAACAGGATGATCAGCGCGGCGATTGTCTCCATGAAGGCGCCGACGAAGAGCAGGATCAGGTTGAGGATCAGGATCACCACGATGGGGTTGTCGCTGATCGTCATGATCAGGGCGGCGATCGTTTGCGGGATCTGCTGGCTGGTAAGGATCCAGCCGAACAGGTTGGCCAGGCCCACCAGCAGCAGCAGTGCCGACGAGGTCAGCACGGTGTCGGTGAGAATCGCCGGCAGCTTGCGCCAGGTCAGCCCCTTGTAGACGTACATGCCCACCACCAGCGCATAAAGACTGGCAACGATGGAAGCCTCGGTGGGCGTGAAGAAGCCGCCGATGATGCCGTAGAGAATGATCACGGTCATCATCAGTGCCCAGAAGGCGGTACGTCCCTCGCGCAGCAGCTCGCGCAGGGTGGCGCGACGCCCTTTGGGATAGCCGCGCTTCACCGCCAGCAAGTAGACGGTGATCATCATCGCCACGCCCAACAGCAGGCCGGGCACGGCCCCGGCCAGAAACATGCGCCCCACCGAGACGCCGGCCAGCGAGCCGACGATGATCATCGGTACGCTGGGCGGAATGATCGGGCCGATGGTCGACGAGGCCGCGGTAACGGCAGCGGCGAACGGCTTGTCGTAGCCGGAGCGCGCCATGCCGGGGATCATCACCGAGCCGATGCTGGCGGCATCGGCCACCGCGGTGCCCGAGATACCGCCGAAGATCATCGAGCCGCCCACGTTGGCCAGGCCCAACCCGCCGCGGATATGGCCGACCAGGGCATTCGAGAAGCGCACGATGTGCTCGGTGATGTTGCCCACGTTCATCAGGTTGCCGGCCAGCACGAAGCCGGGAATGCACAGCAGCACGAAGGTATCGATGCCCGAGTACATGCGCTGCGGCACGATGGTCAGCGAGATGCCTTCCAGCAGCAGGTAGGC
>NZ_JAFIFK010000030.1 GCF_020832045.1 Halomonas sp. | reverse complement strand
GCTTCGATGCATGATTTGAAGTGGCCAAAGTCCATCTCGTTTACCTCGATCCGTGAATGTATGGCACTCCAGTGAAAGCTAGCCGAGGGTCGAGAGGCCAACAAGCGAAGCGCTGACCATTCCTGCCCGCCGAGAAATGACAACGCCGCCCGCAGGCGGCGTCGGCTTGTCTCGTGTGCCGTCGTCGACGCAAAAGACCTCAGTAGCGATAGGCGTCCGGCTTGTACGGCCCCTCCACCGGCACCCCGGTGTACGCCGCCTGATGCTCGGTCATTTGCGTCAGTACCCCACCGAAGCCTTCGACCATGTAGCGTGCCACCTCTTCGTCGAGGTGGCGCGGCAGCACGGTCACGGCCAGGCCGCCCTCCCTCTCGGCTGGAGGCAGGTCGGCGAAGCGCTGCTGGTAGAGATGAATCTGCGCCAATACCTGGTTGGCGAAGGAGCCATCCATGATCCGAGAGGGATGACCGGTGGCATTTCCCAGGTTGACCAGGCGTCCCTCGGAGAGCAGCAGCAGGTAGTCGCTGCTGGTGGGGTCATAGTCGCCCGGCTTGCTGTCCCGATAGACCTTGTGCACCTGAGGCTTGACCTCCTCCCAGTGCCAGTGGCGTCGCATGTAGGCGGTGTCGATCTCGTTGTCGAAGTGGCCGATGTTGCACACCACCGCACCAGGCTTGAGCGCCTCGAGCATGGCCGCATCGCAAGCCTCGATATTACCGGTGCAGGTCACCACCAGGTCGATACGCGAGAGCAGCTGACGGTCGACGCTCTCCTTGCCGCGGTTGAGGCCATCGACATAGGGTGAGACCACCTCATAGCCATCCATGCACGCCTGCATGGCGCAGATGGGGTCGATCTCGGTCACCTTGACGATCATGCCCTCCTGGCGCAGCGAAGCCGCTGAACCCTTGCCCACGTCGCCGTAGCCCACCACCAGCGCCTGCTTGCCCGCCAGCAGATGGTCGAGGCCACGCTTGATGGCGTCATTGAGCGAGTGCCGACAGCCGTACTTGTTGTCGTTCTTCGACTTGGTCACGGCGTCGTTGACGTTGATTGCCGGCACCTTGAGCGTTCTGTCCCGCAGCATCTCCTGCAGGCGGTGCACGCCGGTGGTGGTCTCCTCGGAGATGCCGTGGATGGCATCGAGCAGCTCGGGGCGCTTGTCGGGCAGCAGCGCGGTGAGGTCGCCGCCGTCGTCGAGCACCATGTTGGGGGTCCAGCCGTCGGGCCCCTCTACGGTCTGCTCGATGCACCACCAGAACTCCTCCTCCGTCTCGCCCTTCCAGGCGAAGACGGGGATACCGGCGGCAGCGATGGCGGCGGCGGCGTGATCCTGGGTAGAAAAAATGTTGCATGACGACCAGCGCACCGAAGCCCCCAGGTCGATCAGGGTCTCGATCAGCACCGCCGTCTGGATGGTCATATGAATGCAGCCAGCGATGCGCGCGCCGGCCAGCGGCTGCTCATCGCGATACTTGGCGCGAATTTTCATCAGCGCCGGCATCTCGGTCTCGGCGATGCGGATCTCGCGCCGCCCCCAGTCGGCCAGACTGATATCGGCGACCTTGTAGTCCTGTGCGGTCGCGGCGGAAACGGCGGGCTGGTTCATGCGTCACCTCTCTCGAGCGGAAAACGGTGCCCCTCACTATAGGCAGGGAACGCAGGCAGCGACAATCAACGCTCGCATTCCTCGCTCTCGGTGGGACACTCGAACGGCGCCGAATGCACCGCAAGGCATGGGGTGGCGATCCGCCGGAGCCAAAGCCAATAAGAGCTCTTGCGGTGCCACCCCCCTGCAAGATCAGAACTGCAGGCCCAACGCAAAACCGCCGAGGAGATAGCAGAACAGCGTGATCAAAACGATCCCGATGATGTTGAGGACGACCCCGCCACGCGCCATCTGGGCGATGCTCACCGCGCCGGTGCCGAAGACGATGGCGTTGGGTGGCGTGCCGACCGGCAGCATGAAGGCGCAGGTCGCAGCGAAGGCCGCCGGAATGAGCAGCGTCATCGAATCGGCGCCGATGCCCACCGCCACTCCTCCGAGCACGGGAATGAAGGTTGCAGCCGTCGCCGTGTTGCTGGTCACCTCAGTCAGGAACAGGATGATCGTGGCAACGGCGGCCACCAGCAGGACGATCGGCAACATGCCGAGCCCCGTGACCTGTTGGCCGAACCAGTTGTCGAGCCCGGTTCCCGCGACCGCGCCTGCGAGGCTCAGGCCGCCGCCGAACAGCAGCAGCACGCCCCAGGGCAGCCCGTCCTCGGCATCCTGCCAATTCAGTACCATCTCGTTGCGACCTCGCGCAGGCAACACGAACAGTGCAATGCCGGCAGCAATGGCGATGGCGGTATCGTCGAGATTGCCCAGCGGTCCCAGCCACTGGCCCACCCCCGGAATATTGCCGAGTACGCCGGGGACGACCCACAGGAACGCGGCCGAGCCGAAGACGAGCAATACCATCTTCTCACCTTGGCTGAGCGTACCAAGCTTGTGGATCTCGCCCTCGATCATCTCTTTGCCGCCGGGGATCTCCTCGACCTTGAACGGGTAGAGCACCCGGGTCATCAGTACCCAGCCCACGAGGATGAAGGTGAAAGCCAACGGAACGCCGAGCAGCATCCACTCGAGAAAGCCGATGTTTCGGCCCAGCTCGTCGGCGGCATAGCCGGCAACGATGGCGTTCGGCGGGCTGCCGAGCAACGTGCCGAGTCCGCCCATGCTTGCCGACCAGGCGATCGCCAAGAGCAGGCAGAGGCCGAAGCGCTTGATGTTTTCGTCGATGATGAAGTCGACGTGGCCGGCCCGATGGTGATCGTGGCCTGCGCTGACCGTCTCGGTGGACTCACCGCTGCGCTCCGCGACCAGGGCCAGCACGGAGAGCCCGATCGGCAGCATCATCAGGGTCGTCGCGGTATTCGACACCCACATCGACAGGAACCCCGTGGCGAGCATCATGCCGAGCACGATCCGGTTCGGCGAGACGCCGACCCGGGCCAGGGTCAACAGCGCGATGCGGCGGTGGAGGTTCCACTTCTCCATGGCGATGGCGATCAGAAAGCCGCCGAGAAACAGAAAGACGATGGAGCTGGCATAGGGCGCCGTGGCCTGGGCGACGGTGCGTTCCGTCAGCATCGGAATCAGCACGATCGGCAGCAGGGCGGTGGCCGAGAGCGGGATCGCCTCCGTCATCCACCACACCGCCATCAGGGCACCGATCGTCGCCACCCAGCGCGCGTCCGGCGACAGCCCTTCGGCCTGGCCCATGGCGAGCCAGACCACTAGCGCCACAAACAGCCCGAAGGCGCGCAGTCCCCATATCATCCTGGCGGATCGCCCACCGGCCTCCTCACCTCCTGGCGCCCGGTCGTTCTGTGCCTGTTCGTGGGGTTGCTTGTCCATTGGTCGATCTCCCCATTACTTGCTTTTACGTTTCTGTCCAACTGGCCGCCACGTACTGGTGGTTTGAACAGCAGCAGCCCGCTGGCAGTCGTCCTAACGCTTCTTCTGCGGCGGCAAGTCGGTACACACCCCCTCGAACAGTTCGGCGGCCATGCCCACCGATTCGCCCAGGGTCGGGTGGGGATGGATGGTCTTGCCGATGTCGACCGGATCGCAACCCATCTCGATGGCCAGGCACAGCTCGCTGATCAGATCCCCCGCCTGGGTGCCGACGATGGCCCCACCGATGATGCGATGGGTCTCCTCGTCGAACAGCAGCTTGGTGAAACCCTCGTCTCGGCCGTTGGCGATGGCACGACCGGAAGCGGCCCAAGGGAAGACCGCCTTGCCGTATTTGATGCCCTCAGCCTTGCATTCGGTCTCGGTCTTGCCGGCCCAGGCCACCTCCGGGTCGGTATAGGCCACCGAGGGAATCTGGCGGGCATCGAAGAAGCTCTTCTGACCGGCGGCGGCTTCCACCGCGACATGCGCCTCATGCACCGCCTTGTGGGCCAGCATCGGCTGACCGACGATGTCGCCGATGGCGAAGATGTGCCCGACGTTGGTGCACATCTGCCTGTCGGTGGCAATGAAGCCACGCTCGTCGACCGCCACGCCGGCGTTTTCGGCACCGATCTTGTTGCCGTTGGGGCTGCGCCCGACCGATTGCAGGATCATGTCGTACAGCTGGGGCTCGGCGGGGGCGTTGTCGCCCTCGAAGCTGACCTTGAGGCCCTTCTTGTGGGCTTCCACGGCGGTGGTCCGGGTCTTGAGCATCACCTTGTCGAAGCGCGGAGTGTTGACCTTCTCCCACACCTTGACCAGGTCGCGGTCGGCGCCGGTCATCAGCCCGTCGAGCATCTCGACCACGTCGATGCGGGTGCCCAGGCTGGAGTAGACCGTGGCCATCTCCAGGCCAATGATGCCGCCGCCGATGACCAGCATGCGTTTGGGGATGGAGGTCAGCTCCAGGGCGCCGGTGGAGTCCACCACCCGGGGGTCATCGGGAATAAAGGGCAGTTTCACCGACTGCGAACCGGCGGCGATGATGCACTTGTCGAACTTGATCACCTGCTTCTCGCCGGTCGGTTCCTGGCCGTCGCCGCTGGTCAGGGCTACCTCCAGATGAAGCGGGTCGAGGAATTTACCGACTCCGCGAACGACCTCGACCTTGCGCGCCTTGGCCATGCCGGCCAGCCCCCCGGTGAGCTTGCCGACGACCTTTTCCTTCCAGCCGCGCAGTTTGTCGAGATCGATCTTCGGCTTGCCGAAGGCGATGCCGTGATCGGCCATGTCCTTGGCCGCATCAGTGACCGCCGCCACATGCAGAAGTGCCTTGGAGGGAATGCAGCCGACGTTCAGGCACACCCCACCCAAGGTGGCATAGCGCTCCACCAGCACGGTCTTCATTCCCAGGTCGGCGGCCCGGAAGGCGGCCGAATAGCCACCCGGCCCGGCGCCGAGCACCAGCATCTCGCACTCGAGGTCGGCGCCGCCGGCATAGGAAGCCGCTGCAGGCGCGGGCGTGGCAGCCGGCTGCCCAGCCGCCGGCGCGGATGCGGATGGCGCCGCATGGGCCGACCCTTCCGCTTCCAGCATCAGGATCGCCGTGCCCTGCGAGACCCTGTCGCCTACCGCCACCAGCACGTCGGCAACTCTGCCCGCCTTGGGCGCGGGTACATCCATGGCGGCCTTGTCGGACTCAAGGGTGATGAGCGAATCCTCAGCGCGAATCGTATCGCCGGGGCGCACCAGCACCTCGATCACCGGGACGTCATTGAAATCGCCGATGTCCGGTATCCGAATCTCTTCCAGGCTGCCCCCGCCATAACCACCGCCGGCATCGCCGGGCGCCGCTGAGCCCACCCCCTTTTCATGAACCGCCGGATGCGGATCGTGGTCCGCCACCCGGGCTCCCGTCTCGGCCGGTTCCATCATCAGGATGGTCGAACCCTCCGAGACCCGGTCCCCCTCCTTGACCTTGAGTTCTCCCACCGTGCCCGACATAGGGGACGGCACGTCCATGGAGGCCTTGTCGGTTTCCAGGGTGATCAGCGGGGTTTCGATGTCGATGGCATCGCCCGGCTTGACCAGCACCTCGATGATCTCGACGTCCTTGAAATCGCCGATATCGGGCACCTTGACTTCGATTGCATTGGCCATGTCGTCGACTCCTCACATGATGATGCGCCGCATGTCGGCGAGCAGGTTGGCGAAATGGACGTTGAAGCGGGCCGCGGCGGCGCCATCGATCACCCGGTGATCCCAGGAGAGCGACAGGGGCAGCACGAACCGCCATTCCGACTGCTTGCCGTCCGGCGAGACCTGCTTCCAGTAGGAGCGACACACGCCCATGATGGCCACTTCCGGGGCATTGATGATCGGCGTGAAAAAGAGCCCGCCAATGCCACCGAGGGAGGAGATGGTGAAACAGCCGCCCTGCATCTGGTCCGGCTTGAGCTTGCCTTCACGGGCCAACTTGGCCAACGCCCCCATTTCCTGGGCGATCTCGACCACACCTTTCTGGTCCGCATCGCGGATCACCGGCACCACCAGGCCGTTGGGCGTGTCGGCGGCAAAGCCGATGTGGTAGTACTGCTTGAGGATCAGGTTGTCGCCGTCCAGCGAGGCGTTGAACTCGGGGAACTGCTTCAAGGAGGCGACCGCGGCCTTGATCATGAAGGCCAGCATGCTGACCTTGATGCCGGCCTTCTCGTTGGCCTTGTTGAACTGTACCCGGAAGGCCTCCAGGTCGGTGATGTCGGCCTCGTCGTGGTTGGTGACGTGGGGAATCTGCACCCAGTTGCGATGCAGGTTGGCACCGGAGATCTTCTTGATGCGTGACAGCGGCTGGGTCTCTACCGGGCCGAACTTGCTGAAGTCCACCTTGGGCCAAGGCAACAGATCCAGGCCCCCGCCGCCGGCTGGAGCGCCAGCTGAAGCGCTAGCCGCCGCCGGAGCGCCGCCCTTGGCGAAGCTGCGTATGTCCTCCTGGGTGACCCGGCCCTTTTGGCCAGTCGCCGGCACTCGGGTCAGGTCCACCTCCAGCTCGCGGGCCAGTCGGCGCGCAGAGGGGCTGGCGTGAACCCGGCTGAAGTCGGCGATCGGAACAGACGAGGGAGAGGCCGCCGGTGGGCTCGAGGGGGGAGCCGCCGGTGGCGGTGTCTTCGCCTCTTCCGCGGCAGGCGCAGGGACTGCGGGGGATGCGGATTCGCCTTCCACCTCCAGCGTCAGAATCGTCGCCCCCTCGGAGACCGTGTCGCCGAGCTTGACCTTGAGTTCCTTGACCGTCCCCGCCGCAGGCGCGGGCACGTCCATCGAGGCCTTGTCGGACTCCACGGTGATCAGCGGGTCCTCGGCCTGGATGCTGTCGCCGGCCTGGACGTGGATTTCGATGATCGGGACATCGGTGTAATCGCCGATGTCCGGTACCTTGATCTCTTGAATGGCCACTGTTCGTTCTCCTTCAGCCCAGAGGGCGTCTACAAAAGGACTGCACTCGCCAATACGTCGTTAAAAATCGACTCAATATGCTCATTTACACCGCGTAAACTCCGCTATTTCGCCAATTTTTGCCTCGTCTTGCCTTCGTTCGTCTGTTTTGAAAACGCCCTCTAGGCGTACAAGGGGTAGGGCTTCTCGGGGTCGATGCCGTACTTGGCGATGGCATCGCGAACCTTGGCGCTCTTGAGCTTGCCCTCGTCGACCAGGGCCTGCAGCGCGGCCAGGACGACGTAATGCCGATCCACCTCGAAATGGCGGCGCAGGGCTTCACGGCTGTCGGAACGGCCGAAGCCGTCGGTACCCAGCACCTCATAACGCCGCGGCACGAAGGGCCGGATCTGTTCGGCGAACATGCGGATGTAGTCGGTGGAGGCGATCACCGGTCCTTCGCCGCCTTCCAGGCACTGCTCGACATAGCTCTTGCGCGGTGTGTCGCCGGGGTGAAGCCGGTTCCAGCGCTTGACCGCATGGCCGTCGCGGGCCAGCTCGTTGAAGCTCGGGCAGCTCCAGACGTCGGCCGCCACGCCCCAGTCGTCGCGCAGCAGCGCTACCGCGGCAATCACCTCGTTGAGAATGCTGCCGCAGCCCAACAGCTGCACCCGCGGCCCCTTGGCCTTGCCCTCGGCCCGGCTGAACCGATACATGCCCTTGATGATGCCTTCCTCGGCACCTTCGGGAAGCGCCGGGTGGTGGTAGTTCTCGTTCATGGTGGTGATGTAGTAGAAGACGTCCTGCTGCTCTTCGTACATGCGCTTGAGACCGTCGCGCACGATCACCGCCACCTCGTAGTGGAAGGTGGGGTCATAGGCCATGCAGTTGGGAATGAACTGGGCGAACAGCTGGCTGTGCCCATCCTGGTGCTGCAGCCCTTCGCCGTTCAGGGTGGTACGCCCAGAGGTGCCACCGATCAGGAACCCCCGCGCCAGCATGTCGCCGGCCGCCCAGGCCAGGTCGCCGACGCGCTGGAAGCCGAACATGGAGTAATAGACGTAGAACGGGATCATGGTGACCCCGTGGTTGCTGTACGCCGTGGCGGCGGCGATCCACGACGACATGGCACCGTCCTCGTTGATTCCCTCCTGCAGGATCTGGCCCTTACGGTCCTCCCGGTAGGGCATGATCTCTTCGGCATCCACGGGCACGTATTTCTGCCCTTCCGGCGCGTAGATGCCGATCTGCCGGAACATGCCCTCCATGCCGAAGGTGCGCGATTCGTCGGCGACGATCGGCGTCAGCCGCGGCCCCAGGGTCTTGTCCCGAGCCAGAGAGACCATGATGCGCACCATGGCCATGGTGGTGGACATGGTGCGCTCACCGGTGTCCGCCAGCACCTGCTTGAACATTTCCAGGGGCGGCGCTTCGAGCCGATCGCCGTTGCGCTGGCGCTGGGGTAGATAGCCTCCCAGTGCCTTGCGTTGCGCGCGCAGGAACTGCATCTCGGCACTCTCCTCCGGCGGCCTGAAGAAGGCCGCGGTGGTGACCTGCTCGTCACTGAGGGGCAAATCGAAGCGTTGCTGGAAATAGCGGAGGTTGTCCTCACCCAGCTTCTTCTTCTGGTGGGTGATGTTCTGGCCCTCGCCGCCTTCGCCCATGCCGTAGCCCTTGACGGTCTTCATCAGCAGTACCGAGGGCTTATCCTTGGTGCTGACCGCCGCGTGATAGGCGGCATAGACCTTCTGCGGGTCGTGGCCACCGCGGATCAGCTTGTAATAGATGTCGTCGTCCGACATGTGAGCGACCATCTCCTTGAGCTCCGGGTACTTGCCGAAGAAGTGCTCGCGGATATAGCCACCGCCCTTGACCTTGAAGTTCTGGTACTCGCCGTCGACGCACTCATCCATGCGCTTGCGCAGCAGCCCCTGGGTGTCCTTGGCCAGCAGCTCGTCCCAGCCCGACCCCCACAGGCACTTGATGACGTTCCAGCCCGCGCCGCGGAAGTTGCCCTCGAGCTCCTGGACGATCTTGCCATTGCCGCGCACCGGACCGTCCAGGCGCTGCAGGTTGCAGTTGATCACGAAGATCAGGTTGTCCAGCTTCTCGCGGCTTGCCAGGGAGATGGCCCCCTGGGACTGGGGCTCGTCCATCTCGCCGTCGCCGAGGAAGGCCCACACCTTGCGTCCCTCGGTGTCGGCCAGCCCGCGGTTCTGGAGATACTTCATGAAGCGGGCCTGATAGATGGCCATGATCGGCCCTAGCCCCATGGAAACGGTGGAAACCTGCCAGAAGTCCGGCATCAGATAGGGGTGGGGGTAGGAGGAGATCCCCTTGCCGTCCACCTCCATGCGGAAGTTCTCCAGTTGCTCTTCGGAGAGCCGTCCCTCCAGGAACGCCCGCGCGTAGATGCCCGGTGCACAGTGCCCCTGGACGTAGATGATGTCTCCCCCGTGGCCGTCGCTGGGGGCCTGCCAGAAATGGTTGAAGCCCACCTCGTACATCACCGCCGAGGACTGGTAGCTGGCGATATGTCCGCCGGGTTCGGCGGGCTTCTTGTTGGCGCGCACCACCATGGCCATGGCATTCCAGCGCAGGTAGGCGATCAGCCGCTGCAGCAGGGCTTCGTCGCCGGGCAGCTTGGCCTCCTTGTGGGGTGGGATGGTATTCACATAGGGCGTGCGGGTGGTGTCCGGCGCCTCGGCCCCGGTCCGGTAGGCTTCTTCCACCGCCTTGTGCAACAGGTAGGTGGCCCGCTCAGGCCCCACTCGTTCCACCACCACGTCGACGGCTTCCTGCCACTCCCGGGTCTCCTGGGGATCGAAGTCGTTGTAGTCTTCAAATGCCATGGCGTGTCTCCCTCAATAGGGCCGGAATTGTTGTTAGCTATCGATCGGTCTGTGCCTCGACCACGGCAAACGCGCTCATGTTGGCGATGCCCCGTGCGGTCACCGTGCGGTTGAGCACATGCACCGGCTTGGCAGCCCCCAGCAGGATGGGCCCCACCGACACGCCGTTGCCCAGCACCTTCAGGGCGGTGAAGGCAATGTTCGCCGCGTCAAGGTTGGGCATGATCAGCAGGTTGGCCTCGCCGTCGAGCGACGAGCCGGGCAGGATGCGCCCGCGCACGCCCGTGGAGAGCGCCGAGTCGGCCTGCATCTCGCCATCCACCACCAGATCCGGGTCGCGCTCACGGATTAGCGCCAGTGCCTCGCGCATCTTCACGGCGCTGCCGAAGTCGGAGCTGCCGAAATTGGAGTGGGAGACCAGGGCGGCCCGGGGGGAGATGCCGAAGCGGCGCACCTGCTCTGCGGCCAGCAGGGTGATCTCGGCGATCTGGCTGGCATCGGGGTCATAGTTGACGAAGGGATCGGCAATGAACAGCGTCGCTCGTTCGAGAATCAGCAGCTGCAGGGCGGCAGGCGTGCTGACACCCTCGCGCAGGCCGATGACGTCCAGCACCAGATCCAGGTGCTCATGATAGGTGCCCACGGGGCCTGCGATCACCGCATCCACCTCGCCTCGGCGCAGCAGCAGCGAAGCCAGGATGGTGGAGCGGCTGCGCACGCGCTTCTCGGCAGCCTCCGGGTGCACGCCACGACGCCCCATCAGTTGGTGGTACTCGCTGGCCAGCTCGGTGCAATCGGGATAGTCCCGCGCATCGATCAGCTCGAAATCGACGCCGGGCTTCACCGGCAGACCCAACTCCTCGATGCGAGACTCGATGACTGCACGGCGGCCGATCAGCACGGGCTTGGCATAGCGCTGACTGACACAGACCTCCATGGCACGCAAGACGCGCTCGTCCTCGCCTTCGGCGTACAGCAGACGCAGAGGGTTCTGTCGAGCCCGCTCGAATATCGGCTCCATCACGTTGCCGGAACGGTACACCAGGCGTGACAACGAGCGGGTATAGGCCTCCAGGTCCTCGATGGGGCGAGCGGCCACCCCGCTCTCCATGGCGGCCTTGGCCACCGCCGGCGGGATGGTGTCGATCAAACGCGGGTCGAAGGGCTTGGGCAGGATGTACTCCGGGCCGAAAGTCAACGCCTGTCCGCCATAGGCCACCGCCACCGTTTCCGGCACCGTGGTGGTCGCCATGTCGGCGATGGCCTTGACGGTGGCCAGCTTCATCTCCTCGTTGATGGTGGTGGCGCCGCAGTCAAGCGCGCCGCGGAAGATAAACGGGAAGCACAGGACGTTGTTGACCTGATTGGGGTAGTCCGAGCGGCCAGTGGCGATCACCGCATCCGGACGTACCGCTTTGGCCTCCTCCGGCATGATTTCCGGGATGGGATTGGCCATGGCCAGGATCAGCGGGCGATCGGCCATGCTCGCCACCATCTCCTTGGTGAGCGCTCCCCCGGCCGAGAGGCCGAAGAAGACATCGGCCCCATCGACGGCATCGGCCAGGGTGCGCGCCTCGGTGCTGACCGCGTAGCGTGCCTTGTAGGGGTCCATTCCTTCGGTACGCTCGGCGTGGATCACGCCATTGCGGTCGCAGACCAGGATATTTTCCTTGCGTACCCCCAGGGAGACTGCCAGATCCAGACAGGCCAGGGCCGCGGAGCCCGCGCCGTTGCAGACCAGGCGGATCTCGCCGAGTTCCTTGTCCACCACCCGCAGACCGTTGAGCAGGGCGGCCGCCGCGACGATGGCGGTACCATGCTGGTCATCGTGAAAAACCGGGATATTCATCCGCTCGCGCAGACGGCGCTCGATCTCAAAGCACTCCGGCGCCTTGATGTCTTCCAGGTTGATGCCGCCGAAGGTGGCCTCCAAGCCGGCAATGATCTCGATCAGTTTGTCCGGATCGCGCTCCTCGATCTCGATGTCGAACACGTCCACATCGGCGAACTTCTTGAACAGCACGGCCTTGCCTTCCATCACCGGCTTGGAGGCCAGGGCGCCGATGGCCCCCAGCCCCAGCACCGCCGTGCCGTTACTGATCACCGCCACCAGGTTGGCGCGGGCGGTGTATTCGGCCGCATTCAAAGGGTCACGTTCTATCTCCTCGCAGGCCGCGGCCACACCGGGAGAATAGGCCAGGGACAGATCCCGCTGGCTGGCCATGGGCTTGATGGCCTGGATCGCCAGCTTGCCGGGGCGGGGAAACCGATGGTACTGCAGGGCGCTCTCGCGTAAATCGTCTGCCATATGCTTTCGCCTCTTCTCGCTTTCACTTTTCGCGGCGAAAGAGGAGCGATAATCGCTTGCGTCGATCTCCCTTTCGAACTGTTGTCGGGGCAGGTTGACCGGCCACGCCACAATTCCCTCTACGCCGCACTCAGCTCGTCACACCGTTCCCATTGTCATTCTAGGAGCTGTGCAGCTCGTTGCACGCAGTCAGCGTTCAGCAACCAATGCGCCTAAATGAATGAAAGAAATGGCTTTCAAGCGCTTAGCGAGTCGGAATTCGACTTTGGTCGCAACGACAGCAGCACGGGTTTGACTGGAAATGGGCACAAATCGGCGATTCGGCATACGACGTTCCGCACAGCAACGGAAGCGACTGGCGTGCCTACGAATTATCCACGCAGAAGGGACCGGCAGCAGTGGTAAGCCCTATGTGTCGTGCGCATTCCCGCACAAGCAGATTATCGCCAACCATAGCAGCAGGCCCCGCGCGGCGAAGCCGGCGGGGCCTGTCATTCGTGCTCAGACGGGTGACTACAAGCCAGCGGCCTGGCGCAGTGCCGTGGCGCGGTCGGTGCGCTCCCAGGGGAAGGCGGTGAAGGTCTCGGTGTGCTCCTGCCCCTTGGTATCCTTCCAGCTGTAGCTGGTCTCGAAGGGCTCGCGGCCGAAGTGGCCGTAAGCCGCAGTGAGCTGATACATCGGGTGGAGCAGATCGAGCATGCGGGTGATGGCAAAGGGGCGCAGATCGAAGTGCTCGCGCACCAACTCGATGATGCGAGAATCGTCGATCTTGCCGGTGCCGAAGGTATTGATCGATACCGACGTGGGCTCGGCCACGCCAATCGCATACGACACCTGAATTTCGCAGCGGTCGGCGAGGCCGGCAGCGACGATGTTCTTTGCCACATAGCGCCCGGCGTAGGCGGCGCTACGGTCGACCTTTGAGGGGTCTTTGCCGGAGAAGGCGCCGCCACCGTGGCGTGCCATGCCTCCGTAGGTATCCACGATGATCTTGCGGCCGGTCAGGCCGCAGTCGCCCACCGGCCCGCCAATGACGAACTTGCCGGTGGGGTTGATGTGGTACTGGGTCGTGTCGGTGAGCCATTCCGCCGGGATCACCTCCTCGATGATCTCACGCCGAACCATGCGGCGTAGCTCCTCCTGATCGATCTCCGGCGCGTGCTGGGTCGAAAGCACCACCGCCTCGACGCCGCAGGGCATGCCCGCCGCGTCGTAGCGGAAGGTGACCTGACTCTTGGCGTCAGGGCGCAGCCACGGCAGCAGGCCGTGCTTGCGCAGTTCGGCCTGGCGCTCCACCAGCCGATGGGCATAGTGAATCGGCGCCGGCATGAAGGAGTCGGTTTCGTTGGTGGCATAGCCGAACATCAGCCCCTGATCGCCCGCGCCCTGATCTTCCGGCTTGATACGATCCACTCCCTGGGCGATATCCACGCTCTGCTTGCCGATCAGATTGAGCACGCCACAGGTCTCACCGTCGAAGCCCACTTCGGAAGAGGTATAACCGATATCGATGATCACCTGGCGCACCAGCTCTTCCAGATCGACCCAGGCTGACGTGGATATCTCACCTGCGACGATGGCCACACCTGTCTTGACCAGGGTCTCGCAGGCCACACGAGCCTGCTTGTCGCGGGCGATGATGGCGTCCAGAACCGCATCGGAAATCTGATCGGCGATCTTGTCCGGGTGTCCCTCGGAGACGGATTCAGAGGTGAACAGGGAATATTCGCTCATGGGTGTCGACCCTTCTGTATTTCGGCAAAGCTCAGCGGCGCCGTCAAACGGGCATGACGGCCCTCAAGTCTGCGTGGCACCAGGCTTCCGGCCCGACAGACACGCAGCGGCGTGGAGCCAGAGTTTACATGGTGACACCGTGGGTGGCACCCGTCATTTGCTGCCCGGCGGCAAGTCGGCGACAATAGGCGGCCGAATTTCGACTGCGCCGCATTCGTGCTGCGGCGCCCAGCCAGAACGCTATCGGCAGGCCCGGCGAGCCGCCGTTGTCTTGCCCCATTCTGCCGCAGGCGAGGAGCTTACCCAAATGCCATCCCGTTTCGAACTGGCCAATGCCATTCGCGCCCTGTCAATGGATGCCGTCCAGAAGGCCAATTCCGGACATCCCGGCGCCCCGATGGGCATGGCCGACATCGCTGAAGTGCTGTGGAACGACTATATCAAGCACAACCCCAACGACCCGAAATGGCCCGACCGCGACCGCTTCGTGCTCTCCAACGGCCACGGCTCGATGCTGCTTTACTCCCTGCTGCACCTGACCGGCTACGACCTCGATCTCGAGCAGCTGCAGCACTTCCGCCAGCTGCACTCCAAGACCGCCGGCCACCCGGAACTCGGCTACGCACCGGGCGTGGAGACCACGACCGGCCCGCTGGGCCAGGGCCTGGCCAACGCCGTGGGCATGGCTGTCGCCGAGAGGACACTGGCGGCGCAGTTCAATCGCCCCGGCCACACCATCGTCGATCACCAGACCTACTGTTTCGTCGGGGACGGCTGCCTGATGGAGGGCATCTCCCACGAGGTGGGTTCGCTGGCCGGCACCCTGGGGCTGGGCAAGCTCACGGTGTTCTATGATGCCAACGGCATTTCCATCGATGGCGAAATAGAGGGCTGGTTCACCGACGACACCGCCAAGCGCTTCGAGGCATATGGCTGGCACGTGGTGCCCAATGTCGATGGCCACAATCCTGACGAAATCAAGGCCGCCATCGAGCTGGCACGCAGCCACGAAGAGAAGCCGAGCCTGATCATCTGCAAGACCGTCATCGGCTTCGGCGCACCCAACAAGCAGGGCAAGGAAGAAGCCCATGGCGCTCCGCTGGGCGACGAGGAAGTGGCCGCCGCACGCAAGCAGCTCAACTGGCCGCATGCGCCGTTCCACGTACCGGAGCCGATCTACCAGGCCTGGGACGCGCGCGAGCAAGGCAAGGCGCAGCAGGACGATTGGCAGGCTCGTTTTGCCCGCTACCGTGACGAGCACCCGGAGCTCGCCCGTGAGTTCAGCCGCCGCGCCCAGTGCAAGTTGCCCGCCGAGATCACCAGCGAGGCCTTCATCGAGAAGATGCAGCAGAAGGCCGAGACGATTGCCACGCGCAAGGCGTCGCTGTTGTGCCTCAACGAACTCGGCCCGCAGCTGCCCGAACTGCTCGGCGGCAGCGCCGATCTCGCCCCCTCCAACCTGACCTTCTGGAGCGGCGCCAAGCCGATCTCCCGCGAGAACCCGGGCGGCAACTACCTGCACTACGGGGTACGCGAGTTCGGCATGGGCGCAATCATGAACGGCATCGTACTCCACGGCGGCTTCATCCCCTACGGCGCCACCTTCCTGGTCTTCATGGAGTACATGCGCAACTCGGTGCGCATGGCCGCGCTGATGGGTAAGCGCGCCATCTACGTCTTCACCCACGACTCCATCGGCCTGGGCGAGGACGGCCCCACCCACCAGCCGATCGAGCAGCTGACCAACCTGCGCACCACGCCAAACCTGTGCACCTGGCGCCCCTGCGACGCGGTGGAAACCGCCGCCGCCTGGGACGCAGCAATCAAGCGCAACTCCGGCCCCACCGCGCTGGTGCTGTCGCGTCAGAACCTGCCGCATCAGGAGCGCAACAAGCAACAGCTGGCCGAGATACAGCGCGGCGCCTACGTGCTCAAGGAGTGCGAAGGTACCCCTGAGCTGATCCTCATTGCTACCGGCTCCGAAATGGCCCTGGCCATGGCGGCCGCCGCCGAGCTGGAGAGCCAGGGCC
Organism: Halomonas sp.; assembly: GCF_020832045.1. Lineage (GTDB taxonomy): Bacteria > Pseudomonadota > Gammaproteobacteria > Pseudomonadales > Halomonadaceae > Halomonas. Next base: position 46,257 of record NZ_JAFIFK010000030.1, on the reverse strand, counting down.
GCGCGGTGCGTGTGGTCTCGATGCCCTCGGCCTACCGCTTCGACGGTCAGGACGCCGAGTACCGCGAGAAGGTGCTGCCCCGTGCGGTGACCAAGCGCATCGCCATCGAGGCCGGCCACGCCGACTACTGGTACAAGTACGTGGGGCTCGACGGCCGCGTAATTGGCATGACCACCTTCGGCGAGTCCGCCCCCGCGGATGACCTATTCAAACACTTCGGCTTCACCGTCGAAAACGTGCTCGAACAGGCCAAGGAACTGCTCGCCTGACAGACCTGACAGCCGAGGCACGAAAAAAAGGCACGACCTCGCGGTCGTGCCTTTTTTCTTTGTGTGTCTCGCGACGGATCAGGCTATCGTCACGCTCCTGTCCAGATAAACGTCCTGGATGGCGTGAAGCAGCTCGACCCCTTCGGTCATGGGCTTCTGGAACGCCTTGCGCCCGGAGATGAGCCCCATGCCGCCGGCACGCTTGTTGATCACCGCGGTACGCACCGCCTCCCCCATGTCCGAGTGGCCCTTGGAGCCGCCACCAGAGTTGATCAGCCCGGCGCGGCCCATGTAACAGCAGGCCACCTGATAACGGGCGAGATCGATGGGGTGGTCGGAAGTCAGCTCACCGTAGACCTTGGCGTGGGTGTGGCCGAACCCGATGTCCTGGTAGCCGCCGTTGGTCTCGGGCAGCTTCTGCTTGACGATGTCGGCCTTGATCGTCGCCGCCAGGTGGTTGGCCTGACCGGTGAGGTCGGCTGCCACGTGGTAATCCTTGCCTTCATGCTTGAAGCCCGGGTTGCGCAAGTACGCCCACAGCACCGTGGCCATGCCCAGCTGATGGGCGCGTTCGAAGGCCTCGCTGATCTCCATGATCTGGCGGCGGCTCTCGGGGGAGCCGAAATAGATGGTGGCACCGACCGCCACGCAGCCCATGTCATGCGCCTGCTCGACTTCGGCAAACAGGGTCTGGTCGTACATCGCCGGGTAGCTCAGCGTCTCGTTGTGGTTGAGCTTGAGCATCATTGGAATACGATGAGCGTAGCGTCGCGCCACCGACGACAGCACGCCCAGGGTGGAGGCCACCCCGTTGCAGCCGCCCTCGAGCGCCAGCTCGACGATATTGGCCGGGTCGAAGTAGCGCGGGTTGGGGGCGAATGAAGCGCCGGCGGAGTGCTCGATGCCCTGGTCCACGGGCAGTAGGCTGAGATAGCCGGTACCGCCCAGGCGGCCGTGGTCGAACATCGCCTGTAGGCTGCGCATCACCGCCGGGCTGCGGTCGCTGTCGGATACCACACGGCTGACGAAGTCAGGTCCCGGCAGGTGCAACTGCTCACGGGGAAAGCCCCGGCAGCGGTGGTCCAGCAGATATTCGGCATCGTCACCCAGCAGTTGGGTAATGTCGGTCATGTCTTCCTCTCCATGGTGTCGTGAATCGCAATTCCCAGCGTAGTGAAAACCGTACCGAGCGTACGCCTCGCTTGCAAATGGAAGCGCCCTTTCACAGGGAAAGGGCGCTCCAAGGTGGATATTTTTCACGAGCCGGCATCTCACGAATCGTACATCCGCATTAAGAGGCCTTGATCTCGATCCGCCGACTCTTATGCCGCTCCTTCTTCGGTAGTCGCAACTGGAGAACGCCTTTCTCCAGGTGCGCCTCGATGGTGTCGGTATCGATCTCGTGGCTGAGCGTGAAGCGCCGGGCATAGCGTTGCGCCATGGCCTCAGCATAGGTCGCGGTGATGCCTTCGGGCATGTCGATATGCATCTCGCCCTCGATGCTCAGCAGGTTGTCATCGACTTCAACTTTCAAGCTTTCCCGCGTGACACCGGGCATATCGGCAACCACGAACAGGGCGTTGTCCTCCTCATAGATGTCTACTGGAGGCCGCATCGCTGAGTTATGACTGTTCCTTGCAGTGACTCCGGCTTGCGATTCATGACGTGTGACGTCGTTCATGTCCATCACCTCCTTACGTGCCGTTCCGTTTCTCGATCATCGGGCGGCTCAAGCTGCCTGAATCTCGATCCGACGCGGCTTGAGCTCTTCTCTCTTTGGTAGGTGAATCTCGAATACTCCGTCGTGGCAACGTGCCTCGGCACGCTCTACGTCGATGCCATCGGGTAATCCGATGGAGCGTACGAACTCGCCATCGAAGCGCTCACGACGGAAGATGGGCCGCTTGCGCTCGCTGTCGTCGTCGCGTGGCAGGGCGTCACGCCGCCCCCGCAGCGTCAGTACATTGTCCTGAACGTGGATCTCGAGATCCTCGGTGGTCAGACCGGCAGCGAGGACATAGACGCGGACGGCATCGTCGGTGCGGCCGACGTTGATCAAAGGGAAGCTGCCACGCGGCACCGAGCGGATGTCCGCTGCACTTTCAGCCGACAAAATTTCATCGAGCCACTGGCGGAACCAATCCGCTCCCGGCGAGACGCCGGTATCGAAACGCCTGAGATCTCCGAACATAACGAACACCTCCTACGCTATCAGGCTTTTGGATGTTGCGGGTCAACCCGAACCGCGGCACCGAAGCACTTCTGTAGCGGTGCCGTATTGCTTCTTATAGGGTCACCACGATCTTTTTCAAGAGCCCACAACGCAGGTTTTCAGCACTCCTCACGGCACAAGCTCATCCTGAGCTCTCGTGGGCAAATGTGTCGAAAATACGCTAGAATCGCCGCTTCCCGTCGGTTAGAGAGTCCTCAGCGTCCATGGCCCAGCGCATCGCCATCAATGGTTACGGTCGTATCGGTCAGTGCGTGCTGCGTGCGCTGCTTGAGCGGCAGCTGAACCGGCCCGGCCCCGGGGCGCTTGAGGTGGTTGCCATCAACGAACTCTCCGACCTGGCCACCATCGCCTACCTGACCCGTTATGACACCACCCACGGTCGTTTTCCCGGGCAGGTGGAGACAGCCGAAGGCCGGATGATCGTCGATGGCTCCCCCATTACGATTCTGACCGAACCCGAACCCGCACATCTGCCTTGGGGCGAGCTAGGTATCGACCTGGTGTTGGAGTGCTCGGGTAGCTTCAAGGAGCGCGTCACCGCCGAAGCGCATCTTGCTGCCGGCGCCGGGCGGCTGCTGTTCTCCCAACCTGCCGAAAGCGACGTCGACGCCACCATCGTATGCGGCATCAACGACAGAGAACTTGCCGCGGAGCATCGCATCGTCTCGGCAGCGTCGTGCACCACTAACTGCCTGGTGCCGGTACTCACAGTGCTCGACCAGGCGCTGGGCATCGAGCACGGCGTGACGACCACCGTGCACTCGGCGATGAACGATCAGCCGGTGATCGATGCCTATCACCAGACGGACCTGCGCCTGACACGCTCGGCCATGCACTCCATCGTACCCGTCGACACCAGCCTGGCCCGCGGCATCAATCGCCTGATGCCACACCTGGCCGGTCGCTTCGAATGTCTGCACATGCGCGTGCCGACCATCAACGTTTCGGTCATGGATCTGTCTATCTGCGTACGGCGCGACACCACGGCCGACGAGGTCAACGCTCTGCTCCGCGAGGCAAGCAACGGGCGCCTGGCCGGCCTGCTCGGCTATACCGAGGAGCCCATGGCCTCGATCGACTTCAACCACGATCCCCGCTCGGGTATCGTTGACGCCACTCAGACCCGGGTGGCAGGCAAGCGCCTGATCAAGCTGCTGTGCTGGTTCGATAACGAGTGGGGCTTCGCCAACCGCATGCTCGACGTCGCCCAGCGCCTGGCGACGCTGCCCGCGGCGAGCCGATGACCCCGGCTTCGGTTTCCCTCAACCAAGGAAAGGAAGACGCCTGATGAACGTGCTCAAGATGACCGACCTCGAGCTTCGCGGTAAGCGAGTGCTGATTCGCGAGGACCTGAACGTACCCGTCAAGCACGGCAAGGTGACCAGCGATGTCCGCCTGCGGGCCTGCCTGCCGACCCTCAAGGCGGCCACTGAGGCCGGCGCCAAGGTCATGCTGATGAGCCACCTGGGGCGGCCGACCGAGGGCGAGCCGGCCGAGGAGTTCTCGCTGGCGCCGGTAGCCGAGTGCCTCGGCGAGTTGCTCGGCAGACCGGTGAGGCTGGTCGAGGACTACCTCGACACCGCTCAGGATCTTGCCGATGGCGAGGTCGTGCTACTCGAAAACGTGCGCTTCAACGTCGGCGAGAAGAAGGACGATGAAACCCTCGCCCAGCAGTATGCCGAGCTGTGCGACATCTACGTCATGGACGCCTTCGGCACCGCTCATCGCGCCCAGGCCTCGACACACGGTGTGGCACGCTTCGCTCCGCAGGCCTGTGCCGGGCCGTTGCTGGCCGCCGAGCTAGACGCCCTCGAGAAGGCACTGGCCAATCCCAAGCGACCGATGGTCGCTATCGTCGGTGGCTCCAAGGTCTCGACCAAGCTCGAAGTGCTCAATTCACTTTCCGATAAATGCGACCAGCTGATCGTCGGTGGCGGCATCGCCAATACCTTCATTGCCGCCGCCGGCCACAACGTCGGCAAGTCGCTACATGAAGCCGACCTGGTCGAACAGGCCAAGGCCATCATGGCCAAGGTCGAGATCCCGCTGCCCACCGACGTGGTGGTGGCCACCGAGTTCTCAGAATCGGCCGAAGCCGTGGTCAAACCCGTCGACCAGGTAAGCGACGACGAGATGATCCTCGACATCGGCCCTGAGACCGCCGGACGGCTCGCAGGCCTGCTCAAGGACGCCGGCACCATCTTGTGGAACGGCCCGGTGGGCGTGTTCGAGATCGACCAGTTCGGCAAGGGCACCGAGGCGCTGGCCAAGGCCATCGCCGAGAGTCACGGCTTTTCCATCGCCGGTGGCGGCGACACCCTGGCCGCCATCGACAAATATGCTATCGCGGACAAGGTTTCCTATATCTCCACCGGCGGCGGCGCTTTCCTCGAGTACGTGGAAGGCAAGACGCTCCCGGCGGTGAAGGCACTGGAAGATGCTGCACGCTGAAATCCCGCCGGTCGACCCGGGTCGGCCGGCCCCGTCCTGCCCAGACACATTGCAAAGAGAGAACAGGTGAGTTCATGGCACTGATCAGCATGCGTCAGATGCTGGACCACGCCGCCGAGCGCGGCTATGGCATTCCAGCCTTCAACGTCAACAACCTCGAGCAGATGCGCGCCATCATGGAAGCGGCCGACGCCACCGATTCTCCGGTGATCGTGCAGGCTTCAGCCGGTGCGCGGAAGTACGCTGGCGCGCCCTTCCTTCGCCACCTCATCCTGGCTGCGGTGGAGGAGTTCCCGCACATCCCGGTGGTCATGCACCAGGACCACGGCACTTCGCCGGCGGTGTGCCAGCGCTCCATCCAGCTCGGTTTCTCATCGGTAATGATGGACGGCTCCCTGGGCGAGGACGGCAAGACGCCGATGGACTATGACTACAACGTCGACGTCACGCGCCGCACCGTCGAGATGGCACACGCCTGCGGCGTCTCGGTAGAGGGCGAGCTCGGCTGCCTAGGCAGCCTGGAGACCGGCATGGCCGGCGAGGAAGACGGCATCGGCGCCGAGGGCGTGCTGTCTCACGACCAGCTGCTCACCGACCCCGAAGAGGCCGCAGAATTCGTCAAGGCGACCCAGGTCGACGCCCTGGCCATCGCCATCGGCACCAGTCACGGCGCCTACAAGTTCACCAAGCCGCCCACCGGCGATACCCTCTCCATTCAACGCATCAAGGAGATTCACGCACGCATCCCCGATACCCACCTGGTGATGCACGGCTCCTCCTCGGTGCCTCAGGAGTGGCTCGCCATCATCAACGAGTTCGGCGGCGAGATTCCCGAGACCTACGGCGTGCCTGTCGAAGAGATCGTCGAGGGCATCAAGCACGGTGTGCGCAAGGTCAACATCGACACCGATCTGCGCCTGGCCTCGACCGGCGCCGTGCGTCGCTTCCTGGCCAGCAACCCCAGCGAATTCGACCCGCGCAAGTATTTCAAGGAAACCATCACGGCGATGCGCGACATATGTATCGCCCGCTATGAAGCCTTCGGTACCGCCGGCAACGCCAGCCGCATCAAGCCGATCAGCCTCGAGGCAATGTACGAGCGCTACGCCCGCGGCGAGCTGGACCCGAAGGTCAAGTAAGCCTTCTTCGCTACTACCAAGCGGCCCATCGGGCCGCTTTTTTCATGCCTCCCAAACCTCCCTTTCGGTTGTCCAGAGTTATTTTCTGTCACGGCACCACTCATGTTATTGCGTTGCAGCAAAGCTTGGCCTCACACTCCCCGTTGGCTCCAACAGCAGCGAACAAGGACGAACGACATGAAAAATATGGCCCCCTACCCTCTTATCCCCCTTACTCCAGTGGCAATGATGGATGTTTGGAAACTTGGCATCATGGCCTATGAGCTATGGTCGACCTCGTTTGCCACCATCGCCATGCGCAACAATCTCTGGCAGACCCAGCCGCCTAACAGCGCCCGAATGCTCAAGGAAAACCAGCGCATGGTCACCGAGAAGCTCGAGGCCGGTATGGAAACGGGATTCGAGATTCAAAAAGCCATGCTGCAAATGGCCTTTGGCAACACCAGTACTCCCTGGTGGGACACCGGTAAGCGCGCCATGACCCCCTACCATCGGCGTAGCAGCGCGAATTCCAAGCGCCTTTCCCGGAAATGATCAAAAAGGCCCCAGCGGGTTACCCGCCGGGGCCAAGCGATCGAATGTTCGGCTTGTACTTTAACTGAAAGGATCTTCCCCTGGTATGCCAGGGTAAGGCACGGTCAGAAGGTGTACATCACCATGCCTTGCAGGCGTACGGCATCGCCGCTATCGCCATTGGCTTGCTTGCGGCTGTGGTAGCCCGCCTCGATGCCGTAGCTGACGTTACGGATCGGCGACCAGATGTAGTTGAGGAAAACACCCTCGAAGCGCTCATTAGCCGTTTCCGGCAAGGCGCCAGCCTCGACGGCATCGTCAAGATCGACTCGTGAGATACCGTAGGCAAGATTGACGTTGCCCTGCCCCGCCGCCACGCTGATACCCGCGGAGCCGCCAGTCGCCTTGTAGGTTTCCACCGAGCCATCGGCATCGATGTATCCGGGCGTGGCCTGAGGGTTCAGGTACAGATAACCTCCGATGCCATCGCCATGGGTGATGGCGCCGCGCAGCGTGACGGTGGGCGCTACCTTGGCGCTGGCCTCGAGGTTGATGCCCCAGCCGGTACTGCTACGGTCGCTGTCATCTGCTACATCATAGTATTCAACCTGACGCAGCATGCCAGAGGCCGCCATGTTGAAATCACCGGCGCTGTGCTGGTAGCGCAGGGTCAGGTCCGGCAGTCGGCTCTTGCCATTTGGCAGGTTACCGCCAATCGATGACGGATCCTCCAGAGCCACTGAGAAGCCATCGACGGTATAGCGCAGCTGGGCCTGACGGCCCACGTTGGCCTGACCCGGCTGGCCGTTGAAGTCGATGGTCGGCGTCATACCCAGGAAACCGCCGAAGTTGGTTGAGGTCTGTCCGGCCAGGATGCCGTTCCACTCACCGTAAGCATGACGCAGACGGAACTGCCCACCGCCGCCACCGTAGAAGTCCCCTTCGATCATGGTGTTCAGGTTGCTACCACCTGATGGGGTGGAAGTACGAATACCAAAGCGGCTCTGGTTGGCGTGCATGGTGGTGTGACCATCGGAGCCCGGCTCGCCGTCCAAACGAATGGCATTGCGATTGACCGCATTGCCCAGATCGTCATCCACGTCATAGATCAGATCGAGCTTGGCGAAACCGTAAATATTTGCGGTGGTATCACCTGCCTGTATCTCGAAAGCATGCGATGCAGCCGAAACTGCCAGCGCCAATGCCGAGGCGGAAATGACCGAAGCTGTCTTGAGTTTATTATGTTGTCTCACGCGCTCTGTTCCTTTGTTGTAGGTGCCTTGCTCAGAGAGGCACTCGTTGTAATAGCTGCGCCTGACGTATGACATATCCCATTTTTCTTGTAGGAGATTGGCCATACAGCAGCATGGGGACCTTAAGTTTCTCTACCGTTGATAACAATACTGAAACATAATCGTAATACTTAAGTCTCAAGAGAACGGCCAAGGTCCCCTGCTTGGCGGCCCAGACCCTTCGCCTGCTAAACTCTCCGGCCACGACCTCGCCCGGAGCTCGCATGCCTGCCGCCGCCAAGTCATTGCCCACGCCTCGCCAATGGTTTTCTCTCGCCGCTACGGTGATGGTGACCCTGTTTTTGCTGATGGGCCCCGAGGCGCCAACGCTAACAAAGGCGGGCGCAGTGATCGGGTTGTGCATCGGGCTATGGGCGACTGGCTGGTTACCTCAATGGCTGACGGCGCTGATTTTCTTCACCTTGTGCACCGTAGCCGGTGTGGCATCACCGGATATCGTCTTCGCCGGCTTCGGGTCGGCAGCGACCTGGCTGGTCTTTTCCGGCTTGATTATCGGAGCAGCCATTCAGTACACGGGGCTCGGCACCAGCCTGGCCCAAGGCGTAGGGCCATGGCTGGAGGGCTCGTATCGCCGTGCCTTGATCGGAGTGATTCTGCTGGGGCTGGCCATGGCATTTTTCATGCCTTCCGGCATGGGGCGCATCCTGCTGATGGTGCCGATCCTGACCACCCTGGCCGATCACCTGGGCTATGAGCCTGGCGAAAAGGGGCGAACCGGGCTCATCTTGGGAGGGATGATGGGTACGTTTCTGCCCACCTATGCCATCTTGCCCGCCAACGTTCCCAACAACGTGCTGATGGGAGCCGCCGAAGCGGTCTTGGGTACCCCACCCAACTACAGCGAATATCTTTTGTTGCATTTCCCGGTGTTGGGAGTGCTCAAGACACTGCTGCTCATTGCGGTGATGCTGTGGCTCTACCCCGCTGACGCTCCGAGGCAGAACGGCACGCAGGTAGAGACCTCACCTCTTTCACGGCCGGAACTCGGCCTGGGGGCGTTGCTATCGGTGGCGGTTCTACTGTGGATGAGCGATGCCTGGCACGGTATCTCCCCGGCCTGGATCGGCATGCTGGTAGCGCTGATCTGTCTGTTCCCCGGCAGTCGGTTGATGGGTGCCAACCCCCTTCAGTCGATCAGCTTCGACTCCTTTCTTTACGTTGCAGGAATCGTCAGCCTCGGTGCCCTGGCCTTTCATAGCGGTCTCGGCGAACGGGTGGCTGGCGGTTTACTCTCGGTGCTCCCCCTGCGCGAAGCGACCGATGCGGCTGTATTTGGCATGCTTTCTGGACTTGCCATGGTGCTGGGCACTCTGGTTACGCTACCGGGCATCCCGGCCATACTCACACCCATGGCCCCGGGGCTGGCCAATATCACTGGCTGGTCTCCCGAGGCCGTCTACATGACGCAGGTAGTCGGCTTTTCCACGGTACTATTGCCCTATCAGGCGCCGCCATTGATCGTTGGCATCCTCGCGGCACGCATCTCATTGCGTGAAACCGCCAGGCTGTGCCTGGTCACGGCGGCGCTGAGCGTGCTGCTCTTGTGGCCTTTGAACTATTTATGGTGGGAGTGGCTGGGCTGGATCTGAGCACTAGCTTTCCTGAGCACAAATGAATCGCCCCCGGCGGAAGCCAGGGGCGATGAGAGGGGATTACCCGGTCAAGCGATTACCAATCCTGGTCATCGTCTTCGTCGGTTTCCCACTCTTCCTCTTCATCTTCGGTTTCCCACTCGTCGTCAGCGGTTTCCCACTCTTCCTCTTCGTCTTCGGTTTCCCACTCGTCGTCAGCGGTTTCCCACTCTTCCTCTTCGTTCTCGTACTCGATGCCATCAATCACGGGAGCTTGGCCGCTGGTTTCCGGAGCGGTTTCTTCCGGAAATGTATCCTGCCCCTCTTGCTCTTCGTCGTGATAACCGGCCATTACAAGCGGGCTAGCGCTCAAGCCAAAAGTGATACCGACAATACCGAGCTTCTTGAGGAATTCCTTGGACATCATGTTCGTACCTCCAGCGAAGTTTGAACGCTTTCCTGAGATAAAAAATCGAATCGAAATCTGTTTTGCTGGTGACTTCGATCACCAGTCTGTAGTTGCGAAGCCTGGGCCAACTTCAGCACAAAAGAATAAAAATCATTATAAATCAACTAGATAAAGAAAAAACGAGTTGACCAAATAAATAATTCTCCGCTGAAAAAGTGGAGTGAAATGTCACATGAGTCCTGAATGATCATGTCAGGGCAACTTAGCAGCAGGCCACCTCTCAGTATTTCTAATAAAGGGGTGAGGCAGGATAAGGGGTGAGGCAGGCCCGATGGACAGAAAAGCAAAAACGCCCCCAGCAGTGCCGGGGGCGTTTCGAGGAGGTTGAGATTTCAACCTTCAGATAACGTCGCCATCATCCTTGATAGCGACCGTCCATCCCTGGACATCAGGCTTTACCAATCCTGGTCGTCATCTGCATCCTCTTCCCATTCTTCCTCTTCGTTCTCTTCTTCCCACTCATCAGTGGTGTCGTCATCCCACTCATCGTCGGCATCGAACCCGGTATCGCCTTCAGCACCGGCGCCAGCGCCAACACCGGTATCTGCACCGGCTTCACCAGCTTGGTCTGCACCAAATCCAGCGTCTGCATCAGCACCTGCTTCGCCTTCACCAGCGCCCATATCGGCACCTGCACCAGCTTCAGCACCCGGAGCGGTCTGCTCGGGAACCGCACCCTGCTGGTCGTCCTCTTCGTCATGGAAATCGGCGAAGGCCAGCGGGCTAGCGCTCAGACCAAACGTGATACCGACAATGCCGAGTTTCTTGAGAAATTCCTTGGACATCATGTTCGCACCTCCAGAGGAGTTGAACGTGAATTTTTTCCTATCGAAGCCGAAGCTTCACGTCAAACCGGAGAACTAGCGTAGCTCGTAGTGCAGACTCCGGTATGTCTTGCTCACCCAGAGAGTTGCAGAAGGCGGGCCAAGACATGCCAAAATAAAATTAAACCCATATAAAAACATGTACTTATAATTAAAAAAGCATGCCAAATAGAGCGCATCAGAAGGGCTGAATTGTGGTGAGTTATGACACATGAGTCTGTTATAGGCAGCTCACAAGCAGGCCGAGTCACCAATAACTGCTCACCACAAGCGGCGATACGATGTTACCCGCTTGAATACACCTCACTTACGGGCAATACTTAGGAAACAGCGTTCGTAAAACCATGCGGCGCCCTAAACTTCTTGGCCCGTATGCCGATAGCTATGAGGAACGGTACTCGACAGTCATGGACTGCGAAGGATATTCGGTATGATCCGCCCCCTATGCCTGCTTTTCGATTGCGATGGCACCTTGGTAGACAGCGAGCCTCTTCTTGCTGCCGAGATGGCTGCCTGCCTGACTCGGTTGGGGCTGCCCTTCCAGGCCAGCGACTATATCGGTGAGTTTCGCGGCAGTCGCTTTCGCAACATCGTGGCAGAACTCGAGGAGCGCTATGGTGGCGTCGACCCACAACAGCTGGCCGAAACCGAAACCGAGATGCGCAGCAATCTGAACCGGCGTCTCGAAACGGAACTCGCCGCCATCGCGGGAGCGCGAGAAGCGCTGATGTCGCTGCTCGATTATCCCTGCGGCGTGGTTTCCAATGGGCCTGAGAACAAGATTCGTACGTCATTGCAGGCTATCGGTTTTGCCGACTTTTTCGAGACACGGCTCTTTAGCGGCTATACCGCTAACTGCTGGAAACCCGATCCCCGCCTCTATTTGCATGCCGCCGCCGCAATGGGCTTCGACCCCGAGGACTGCGTTGCCATCGACGACGCCTTGGTCGGGGTGAAGGCCGCTCTCGATGCCGGCATGACGGTGATCCACCTGAATCGCTTCCCCGATGCAGAAGAGACGCCCGAGGGCGCGATAATGATCAGCAGCATGTTTCAGCTGCCTACCGTGATAGAAAACCTGGCCCACGCACGAGCACGGGAGAGCCAAAGGCAGGTTGCCATCGGTCGCTGATCGCTTTTCTACAGAGCCGTGCCATCGAGACGGCGCCCCACCCTACCGTAGGCAGGCCCCTCGCCGGGCGTTATCATCACGTCATCATTTGCTTCTTGTCAGGAGTTCGTCATGGCCTCACTGCAGGATCAGCTGCGCGGCCTGGTCTATTCCACCGAACATGGTGACATGTGTCCAGGCTGCCGCCAGCCGCAGGCGGAGTGCCGCTGCGCCGTACTGGCAGAACAGCAGCGTCTTGACGCACTCGACGGCGTCGTGCGGATTCGTCGTGAGACCAGCGGACGCAAAGGCAAGGGAGTGACGACCATCAGCGGCTTACCCCTGGCCGACCCAGCACTAAAGGCGCTGGCGAAATCTCTCAAAAAGCGTTGTGGAACCGGGGGCTCGGTGCACGACGGTATTATCGAGATTCAGGGCGATCACCGCGAACTGCTCAAGGCCGAACTCGAGCGTCAAGGCTACACCGTCAAGCTCGCGGGCGGCTGAACGAGGAAACCACATGGCACTACCACATCTTGCAAGCCGAACCGGCCAGCGCTGGTTGCGCCTTGGCCTTGGAGCACTGACCCTGGTGGCGCTGACAGGCTGCGCCGGCACGCCCGACTTCGCCGAGCTCGAGGCTCAAGTAGAGCCGCCAGGCACGCTGACGCTTGCCCCGGATGCCGAGCTGCGCGTCTGGATCGGCGATGCAGGCGGAACCCTGGCGGAAACACGGGCCACACCCAGCGGCCCCGGTCCCTGGCCGGTGACGCTGCGCTTCGACCGGCGTACTCTCGATGCTGCACGCTCCCCGCAGCTGTCGGCCGAGCTGCGCCAGCAGGGCAGCCTGACTCATACCACTTCAGAGCCTGCCGGCATGCCGACAAATGAGCGAGGCCCGGTCAATCTGCGGCTTGAGCCGCGCCCGTAAAAATCGCAGCCGCCGCCGACAAGACCTTCCCGATCGGCGCCTCGAGCTTGAACGAGTAGAGCGCGTCGGCTCGCGTGCGCCCGAGGTTGAGGCAGGCGATCGGCAGGCCGGCTTCACTGGCCTGCCGCGCAAAGCGATAGCCTGAATAGACCATCAGCGAGGAGCCGGCGACCAGGAGCGCGGCGGATTTCTCGACCAACCGCCGGGCTCGCTCCACTCGCTCGCGGGGTACGCTGTCGCCGAAGAACACCACATCGGGTTTCCAGATCCCTGTGCCGCAGCGCGAGCAGCCAGGCACCTCGAAAGTGGAAAAGTCAGTTTCGAGAGCGGCATCGCCATCCGGGCGAATCGCCGCCTCTACCGCTACCCATTCCGGGTTGCGCTCGGCGAGCTCCATATGCAGATCATGACGCATACGCAATGCGTCACACCCCATGCAGCGCACCTGCTCGGCACGACCATGCAGATCGATGACATTCCGCGAGCCTGCCTTCTGGTGCAGCCCATCGACGTTTTGAGTGATGACTCCACGCACCACGCCCGCCGCCTCAAGATGGGCCAAGGCGCGATGAGCAGCACCGGGACGTGCACCATGCAAGGTTCGAAACCCTACCAGCGCGCGCGCCCAGTAGCGCTGTCTGGCAGCATGGCTGGTCATGAACTGCTGGTGTTGCATAGGCGGAGCGCATTTCCACTCGCCCGCCGCGTCACGGTAATCGGGTATTCCACTGTCGGTGCTGACCCCGGCCCCGGTCAGTACGACAATGTCCTGATGGCGCTGCAGAAACTCCACCAAGCGATTGGCCGCTTCTGTCTCGGCTGGCTGTCGTGTATGGTTCATCATCTATCCGTCATGCTGCGGCGCATACGCCTTTCAACCGAAGATGGCCCTGGGCGCCACAGGTTGTCTAGAATGTCATGCTAATGTGACTCTCACAGGCAAGGACTGACCCATGGCCTGGCTGGAATATCTGCTGCCTCTCATTTTTCTCTTCCCGCTCGGGGCCATGGCCGTCATCGTCGTTGCCCTGCGCAATCTTCATGATGCCCGGGTTCGCTCGCCTTTCAACGCCCGCCCCTTGCGTGAGCCCGGCCAGGCCCTGCGCAACCGCCTCGACCGTGCCTTCGCCACGCTGTTCCTCAATGGTGCTCTAGGGCCCATCCTGACCCTGGCACCGCTGGTATACGGTATGGGACGCATGCTCTTTTCCAGTCGTCAGAACTGGGTCGAATGGGCTCTCTACGGTGCTCTGAGCACGGTGCTGGTACTGGTCTACTGCTTCCTGCTGATCCGCGATTTCCAGCACATTCGCCGCATCAAGCTGGGGCTGGCCTGCGAACTGGCGGTGGGCCAGGAGCTGGAACGCATGATCAGCCCCGAAGCCCATCCCTATTACGTCTTCCACGATGTGCCGACCGAGAGCGACATCATCGATCACGTGGCCATTACCCCACATGGCGTGTTCGTGGTCGAGACACGTGCCCGCACACGGCCGTTCACCGCCGACGGACGCGAAATCAATGTCGTGACCGTGGAGCCGGAGCGGCTGCGCTTCCCGGGCTGGAGCGAGCACCGCCCGCTGATCAAGGCGTTGCGCGCTTCGCACTGGCTGGCTGGTTGGCTCGAGAAGCGCTGCGGCCAGCCGGTACCGGTCATGGGAGTGCTCGCCCTGCCCGGCTGGGAAATCACCTGTGCCGGCACTCCTGAAGGTCTGATGGTGGTCAGCGGTGAATCGCTCTCGCAGCAGCTTAGCGAACGCCACCTCGGCGATCTTGACGACGACCTGCATGACAAGGTCATCGAGGCGCTGATCGAGCGTGCCGCCGAGCTCGATCGCAATCCGATGCTCAGCGAGCCATCGATCTAGCCTGTCCCCTTCTCTCAGTCGAAGTGGCAATGGCAAGCGGCCCGCCCACATACGGAATCAATCTCCTCTTAGACGTCCCCCCATCTCCTGTGCCAAATCGACGGCATAGTGGTCGGTCATGCCGCCGATGAAGTCGAGCATGCGCCGGTAGCTGTCGTATAGCGGCCAGGAGCGCCGAGGGGTGTTCTCTCCGATCAGCGCCAGCACTCGCTGATGCTTGAAACTCGACTGTCCCGTGAAGTGCAGCTCGTGAGCGGCCCCGATAAACGCTTCGAGAAGAATGCCCAAGGTGGTGTAGGCGCCAATCTCCAGCTTCGCCTTGCGCTCGTTCTGGAAGATACGCTCGCGGGCTAGTTGCTTGGCTGCGGCCACGCCCCAACCCAGGTCGGGGTGACACAGCTCCAGCAGGTCGCAGGTCAGGTTACCGTTGAGCAGCGCCGACTCGTGCTCGACGAATACGGCACCCACATCGTTGACCGCTCGCTCCATGGCAGCCCCGCGCAGCGCCGCGATCCGCCGCCGCTGCGATACCCCGTCGCGGACCATGCGCGAGTAGTCGGCAGGCGCATCGCCGGCGATCTGCAACAGCACATCGGCCACCTCTTCGAAGCGCAGGATGCCCATTTCCAAGCCATCTTCGAGATCCAGCAGCGCATAACAGATATCGTCGGCTGCCTCTACCAGCCAAGCCAACGGGTGGCGGCACCAGCGCCCCTCGCCCCGCGGCAGCAACCCCAGGCGGCGAGTCACATCTTCGAGCAGCGTACGCTCCGACTGATAGCAGCCGAACTTACCGGCGCTGCCGCCATGCTCGACCGTCCAGGGGTACTTGAGCAGCGTACCCAGGGTCGCCGCTGTCAGGCGCATGCCGCCGCGAAACTGGTTGTATTCGATCTGGGTCACCACACGAAAGCCCTGGGCATTGCCTTCGTAGGTCAGCAGGTCGGCACGCTCCCGATCGGACAGCCCGTCAAGCAGCCCGCTGCCGTCGGCCTCGGCACATTTGAACCAGTCTCTGATGGCGTACTCACCAGCATGGCCGAACGGCGGGTTGCCGATATCGTGCCCCAGGCAGGCGGCCTGCACGATGACCCCCAGATCGGCCGGTGTGATCCAGCTCGGCAGTCGCTCACGCAGCAGCTCGCCGACGATCATGCCGAGGCTGCGCCCCACGCAGCCCACCTCCAGAGAGTGGGTCAGACGAGTATGAATGTGATCATTGTCGGTGAGCGGGTGCACTTGAGTCTTGCGCCCCAGCCGCCGGAACGAGCCGGAGAAGACGATGCGGTCGTGGTCCTTGTGGAACGGGCTGCGGCCGATCTCGTCACGGCCACTGGTGGGTGTACCGTGCAGCCGGGAAGGGTCGAGCAATTGATGCCACTGCATCTGGGTCATGGGCTTCCTCCTGAAGCCCCCATTCTGGCACCGCCGACGCCATTATGACCATGGGCAGTGAAGTTGTGGCTCTCGCATCGCCGCCTCGCTTGTCGCCCCGGCAAGCATTGCCTAACTTGACAGAGGAGTCCTGCACTCAGGGCCCCCAGCGAAAGGAGGCAGTCATGGCGAACGGACCGAATGGCCCCAGGCCCGAGCAGCCTGGCGATGAGGCTCCGCCCGGCACCCCTGGCACCGGGCAAAACATTTGCCCCACGTGCAAGGGCGATGGCCGTATCGACAACCGCACTTGCGATAATTGCGGTGGCTCCGGCTATGTCGTAGAAGGAATCGGCGGCGGCTGAGACGAGCCCTACCCATCAGAAAATGCTCCGCAACAAAAGAAGGCCGGACCCTACAGTCCGGCCTTATTTGTGGTTTAAACCGACTCATCAAGTCAGTAGTCGTAATCGCTGCCCTTGGCGCTGTCTTTGGCATGGGGGCGGGTATCCGGTCGCGAGGCGGTGGCCTGACCTCGTGGGCCTGGCGTGCTTGCCGGCGAGGGCAGTGCCGTGGAGCGGGCGGGCAGACCACCGCCAGCCGCCGCGCCTCGGGCACGCTCCACGCCTTGGGGGAAGCCGCTGCGCCCGCTGTAATCGGGCGTTCGTCCGGCCTGATAGGCATGACGCCGCGTCTGGTCCTGGGCGCAATAGAGACTCACCGCTGTGGTTGCCCCCACTACTGCCAGGGCCAGCTTGACGTTCTCGCGCTTGGGGTGGTCGCGGTCGGCCAGCAGCGCCAACAGCGCCGCTAGATCCAGGGCATCACCGGCACTGCGCGCCCATAGCGACGGCTTGGGATTGACGGTCAGCGCACCGATACCGGTAGCGACACCGCGCGCCCCACAAAGGCGCACAATGGGTTCCGCTCCTTCGACACCTAGCGCACGCGTCACGCTGCGAGGTGCCAGCAGCTGGTAGAGGCCCAGCCCGATGCCCATCCAGCCGAGTCCACGCGCCAGCTGGTCGCTTGTTTGCAATGAACGATTCCGATCGTGACTCATGTGTTCACCTCCATGTCGGTTTGCTGCTTCCTGGCGCGAGTCGGTCAGGGCTTGAGCACCACCTTCACACAGCCGTCCTGCTTGTCGCGAAAGGTGTTGTACATTTCAGGGCCCTGCTCGAGCCCAGCGCTGTGCGTCACCACGAAGGAAGGGTCGATCTGTCCCTCCTCGATCAAGCGCAGCAGATCATCGGTCCAGCGTTTGACGTGGGTTTGCCCGGTCCGCACGGTCAGGCCCTTGTTCATCAGCGGTCCCATGGGCACCTTGTCGATCAAGCCGCCATATACGCCGGGAATCGAGAGAATGCCCGCCGGCCGACAGACATAGATCATCTCGCGCAGCACGTGCGCGCGATCGCTCTCCAGCATCATCGCCTGTTTGAATCGGTCGTAAACGGAATCGAGCGAGCGCGGCACGTGGGACTCAAGGCCTACGGCGTCGATACATTTCTCCGGCCCTTTACCCTGGGTAAGCTCCTGAAGACGCGAGAGCACACTCTCTTCATCGAAGTTGATCGCGATGGCCCCACCGGCCTCGGCCATGGCCAGGCGCTCGGGCACGTTGTCGATCATTACCACCTGCTTGGCACCTAGCAGCACGGCACTGCGCACACAGAACTGGCCGACCGGGCCGGCGCCCCAGATGGCCACCGTATCGGTGGGCTCGATGTCACACTGCACCGCGGCCTGCCAGCCTGTGGGGAAGATGTCGCCAAGGAAGAGGACCTGTTCGTCGGTGAGACTGTCAGGAACCTTTATATGGGTGTTGTCGGCAAAGGGAACTCGCACGTATTCAGCCTGGCCTCCGGCATAGCCGCCGGTGAGGTGCGAGTAGCCGAACAGGCCGGCACCGGCGTGACCGAACACCTTGTCGGCCAGCGCCTTGTTGCGGTTGGAGCGCTCACAAACGGAGAAATTTCCGCGCCGACACTGATCGCATTCGCCGCAGGTAATGGTAAAGGGGACGACCACCCGATCGCCGACCTTGAGGTCTCGCGTATCGGAACCGACCTCCATCACCTCACCCATGAACTCATGACCCACCACATCGCCCGATTCCATGGCGGGGATGAAGTGGTGGAACAAGTGAAGGTCGGAGCCGCAAATGGCGCAGCTGCTCACATTGATGATGGCGTCACGAGGGTGCTCGATCTTGGGGTCGGGCACCGTCTCGTAGCGGATATCGTTCTTGCCATGCCAACACAGCGCTTTCATGGACTCTCTCCCTGTTGTCCGAACGAAGGCTCTCTCATCACCATAGTTCAACCGAGTGAAGCGCCCGGTAAGGGAGTTGAGTGGCTGGGTAACGGACCTTATCCACACTGCTCGGCTTGACCCAGCAGCGTGTGCAGCTCCACCGAAGCGGAGCGGTCGAGAGAATGTTCAACGCCTGGTATGTCAATCCTCCGCCAGTGAGGGCAACAGCGTCTTCAGCTTGCGTGTAAGGGTATTGCGACCCCAGCCCAGCAGCTCGGCTGCCTCTCCCTTGCGCCCGCCGGTATGCTTGAGTGCGGTCTCGATGAGAATACGCTCGAAGTCCGGCACGGCTTCCTCCAGCAAATGGGTATGCCCCGCCGCCAGAGCCCGGTCGGCCCAGTCACGGAAGGCGGCGCGCCAGTCGCCGTTGGTCACTTCGTTGCCTTCACCCTGGCGCAGCTCCGGGGGTAGATCCTCGACCAGAATCTCGCGCCCCGAAGCCATGACCGTCAGCCAGCGGCACGTGTTCTCCAGTTGGCGCACGTTCCCCGGCCAGGGCAACCGGGTCAGATGGGCCTCGGCGTCCTTGGTCAGCACCTTGACGTCGGTGGAGAGCTCCTTGGCCGCCTCGGCCAGGAAGTGGCGCGCCAGGCGTGGAATGTCCTCGCGACGCTCGGCGAGCCTGGGCAAGTGGACGCGAATCACATTGAGGCGATGGAACAAGTCTTCGCGGAAACGGCCGTCCTCCACCAGGCGCTCCAGGTTCTGGTGGGTTGCAGCGATGATCCGCACATCCACCTTCACCGGCGTATGTCCGCCGACCCGATAGAACTCGCCGTCTGCCAGTACGCGCAGCAGACGCGTCTGGGTCTCAGCGGGCATGTCGCCGATCTCGTCGAGAAACAGCGTGCCGCCGTTGGCCTGCTCGAATCGCCCCTGCCGGCTCGCCGTGGCCCCGGTAAAGGCCCCCTTCTCGTGCCCGAACAGCTCGGACTCGATCAGATCACGCGGAATCGCCGCCATGTTCAGGGCAATGAACGGCTGAATGCCCCGCGGACTGTGCTGGTGCAGGGCACGCGCAACGCGCTCCTTGCCGGTACCCGACTCGCCATTGATGAGTACCGTGATGTGCGAGTGCGACAGGCGACCGATGGCCCGAAAGACCTCCTGCATGGCCGGCGCCTCGCCGATGATCTCGGCGTCCAGCCCCTCGGGAACGCTGACCGGGCGCTTGCGCTCGCGGGCATGGGCCACGGCGCGACGCACCAGGGCCAGCGCCTCGTCGACGTCGAACGGCTTGGGCAGATATTCGAAGGCGCCGCCCTGATAGGATGCCACGGCGCTGTCGAGGTCGGAGTGGGCGGTCATCACGATGACCGGCAAGTCGGGATGCACTTCCCTGACGCGTGACATCAGGTCGAGGCCGTCGATACCCGGCATCCGGATGTCGGTGACCAGCACGTCGGGTGGATCGTCGAGAAGACGGCTTAACGCCACGTCGGCCCGGTCGATACATTCGACGTCGAGATCGGGCTGAGCCAGGGCGCGCTCCAGCACCCAGCGAATGGCGCGGTCATCATCGACCACCGCGACACGTGCGACATCAGTCATGGCGCCTCTCCAATGGAATAAGCAGACGGAATTCGGTATGACCGGGGCGGGAATCGCACTCGATAAGGCCCTGGTGCTGATGCAGGATGCCCTGGGCAATGGACAGTCCCAGTCCACTGCCGTCGGCACGCCCCGATACCATGGGATAGAAAAGGGTTTCCTGCAGGCTCTCGGGAACGCCGGGGCCGTTGTCGATCAGCGCTACCTCGCAGACAAGGCGATGGCGCTCGGCGCCCAGGGTGAACTGGCGACGCGCTCGTGTGCGCATCAGCAAGCTTGGCGCTACGGTCTCGGCACCGGTCATGGCTTCCACGGCGTTACGCGCCACGTTGAGCACCGCCTGAATCATCTGAGCCTCGTCACCAGGAAAGTCGGGCAAGCTGGGATCGTAATCGCGCTCGACGGTCACGCTGGGCGTCTCGGCAATGAGTAGGGTACGGACGCGCTCCAGCACCTTGTGAATATTGAGCGGCTCATGCCGTACCAGCTTGTTGGGACCGAGCATGCTATCGACCAGGTCACGCAGCCGGTCGACTTCCTCGACGATGATGCGAGTGAACTCCTGCAAGGCAGGGTCGTCCAGATCACGCTCCAGCAGTTGTGCAGCGCCGCGGATCCCGCCGAGCGGATTCTTCACTTCATGTGCCAGGCCGCGCGACAGCACCTTGATCGCTTCCTGCCGATTGAGCAGGGCCTCCTCGCGGGAGATGCGCAGCAGCCGGTCGCGGGGCTCCATCTCCACCAGCAGCTCCTCCGTGGAGAGCGGTGTGACCGTATAGTCGATGGTGGTCGTCGTACCACCCAGCAGCGCCAGGCGCACCTCGCGCTGGGTGAAGGGGTGCTGTTCGTCACGCGCCTTGGCCAATACCTCGCCCATGCCGTCGTCTTCGGCAAGCAAGGCCGCCAAACCAAGCCCCTTGACCCGGCCCAGGCTGACCGCCAGCAGGGCTTCGGCCGCCGGATTCATCCAGCTCAGCCGCAGCTCTTCGTCCAACAACAGCACCGCCGTGGTGAGATGTTCCATCAGGCGTCGGTACATTTACGACCTTCCCTTGGTGAATGCATGGGAGCTGTGCGCGGCACTTGCCTCTTGTTGGCGCATGCATAAACTTCGCCGCGACTGTGCTATCCCGGGGCTGAACATACCAAGCAAGAAGTGCGCCAACCCGAAACGGCGCGGCGTGGCGCCGTTTCGGGGCGTATCCCGCTGCCGCTTGTGCACCATATCGGTGCAGCAGAGCTTACCGCCAGCCTGGGTAGCACCGCCACCCTCCTTCATGGTGCAAGGCCGCGCCCCATGAAGGCATAAAATCTATGAGCTGCACGAAACGGAGCAGAGAGCTCTCAGCTACCGCCTCCCTGGGGCAGTACGCCATTGGCTCGCTGCACATGAAGGCTTACCGGCGCCGTACGGTGTCTTACCAGGCCTTGAGCATCGAGCAGCTCAGCCTGGAGCACGTATTCGCCACGAGGGAGATTGTTCAGCATGAAGACTCGGGTATGCATGGCGGTTTGACTGACCTGGCCATCGATCACCAGCCGCACGCGGTGATCGGGCCGCAGCTCGGGCTCGATGGCCAGCTCCACCTGCAGGTTTCCTGCCTGGCTCGCGGGGAGATCGCCTCCATGCGCCGGCGAATGAATGCGGAAGGCGTCGTAGGGCATGAAGGGCTGGCCCGGCCGCTGGCTCGCGCGCGGGGCGACGCTCTCCACCCGAGACGGCTCGGCCTGGCGCCCCTCGACCTGCGCGGGGATGACGGTCAGCGGTGCCAGTTCGACCGGCTCGCCGCCGCGGTTGGGATCATCGGTGAAGACTACGTTGCCCTGAGCATCGGTGGTGCGATAGATGGTCGTAGCCAGCGTCGAATGCGCCACTAACAGCCCCAGCAGGCAAGACACGATCGGCTTGAGCATGGACTCACCCCTTGGGCTTAGTATCGCAACGGCCAGCCGAGCCGGGCATGCCGGAGTCGGCAAAAGGTAACGTAACGTTCCGCTCCAGTGTACGACAAAAAAGGGGCGCCGCGATGCGGAGCCCCTTGCTGGTGCCGGCTGGCGAGGCAAGCTCGTCCAGCCGTCCAGGCTGCGATATTAGCAGCTGTAGTACATGTCGAACTCGATCGGGTGCGTGGTCATGCGGATACGCTCGACGTCTTCCATCTTCAGTTCGATGTAGGCATCGATCATATCGTCGGTGAACACGCCGCCTTCAGTGAGGAATGCACGATCAGCGTCCAGCGCCTCGAGCGCCTGATCCAGGCTGTTGGCGACGGTCGGCACCAGCTTGCCCTCTTCCGGCGGCAGGTCATAGAGGTTCTTGTCCATGGCATCGCCGGGGTGGATCTTGTTCTTGATACCGTCGATACCGGCCATCAGCATGGCGGCGAAGGCCAGGTAGGGGTTGGCGGTCGGGTCGGGGAAGCGAGCCTCGACACGCTTGCCCTTCGGGCTCGCGGTGTACGGAATGCGGATGGACGCAGAGCGGTTACGGGCGCTGTAGGCCAGCATGACCGGCGCCTCGAAGCCCGGCACCAGACGCTTGTAGGAGTTGGTGGAAGCGTTGGTGAAAGCGTTCAGAGCACGGGCGTGCTTGATGATGCCGCCGATGTATTAGAGCGCCATTTCAGACAGACCGGCGTACTGGTCGCCGGCGAACTGGTTCTGACCATCCTTCCAGAAGGACTGGTGTACGTGCATGCCACTGCCGTTGTCGCCGACCAGCGGCTTGGGCATGAAGGTAGCGGTCTTGCCGTAGGCGTGAGCCACGTTGTGGATCACATACTTCATTTCCTGAACTTCGTCGGCCTTCTTCACCAGGGTGTTGAACTTGACGCCGATCTCGTTCTGGCCGGCGTTGGCGACCTCGTGGTGGTGCACTTCGACGGTCTGGCCAATGGCTTCCAGGGTGTTGCACATCGCGCCGCGAATATCGTGGAAGCTGTCGACCGGGGGAACCGGGAAGTAGCCGCCCTTGACGCGCGGACGGTGCGCCAGGTTGCCGCCTTCGACCTGACGGTCGGTAGACCAGGCACCCTCTTCGGAGGTGATCTTGTACATGGCGCCTTCGATATCGGCCTTCCAATGCACCTCGTCGAAGATGAAGAATTCGGGCTCCGGGCCGAAGAAGGCGGTATCGCCCAGGCCGGTAGACTGCAGGTAGGCCTCGGCACGCTTGGCGATGGAGCGCGGATCGCGCTCGTAGCCCTGCATGGTGGCCGGCTCGATGATGTCGCAACGCACCACCAGGGTGGCATCTTCGGTGAACGGGTCGAGGAAAGCGGTACCGTCTTCCGGACGCAGGATCATGTCCGACTCGTTGATGCCCTTCCAGCCATGGATGGAGGAGCCGTCGAACATCTGGCCGTTCTCGAAGAACTCCTCGTTCACGTCACGGGCGGGAATGGTGACGTGCTGTTCCTTGCCCCGCGTATCGGTGAAACGCAGGTCTACCCACTTCACATCATGTTCTTCGATCAGGGCGAGAGTCTTGGCTGACATTGGTGTCCTCCGTTAGAGCTGTGGCTCGATTCGTTTGGCTGAAGCCCACTGCGCTGGTTCGTTCCAGCATGTGTTGTAGCACGTAGGCAACTCGACTGCCCACGTTCACCATGCACGAACATGGCGCTGGCCAACCTAATGCAGGTAGCGTGCCAATTTGCACCATCAACGCCCTCAATACTCCCAGGTTGCTGTATTCAAACGACAATAGCCAATAATCCCAGTGCACCACGCTGTTGCGGAAATTTATTACGCAGCGTATCTGCGCCATCGAGAGGCAATTCGTGCACCATGAAAGAACACATATTTTTAATTTGCACCAAAATAGAACATAAAAACCCACCCTTTGAGAGCCAGTCCTGACTCGCTTCCGGGAGGTGCTCTACGAGCCAATGAGCGACCGCCTACGTTGAATGAGCGTCGAACACCAGGATTGAGATGGCTCAGGTCAGCGCATAGTGTGCTTAACTCACCCTTCTTCAGTAAAAAAATTCGACATGGCGGGAGAGTTTCAGAAAAAAACGCTGAGTATGACGCAGCACCAATGGCCTGAGGCCTAACGCGATTCCGTACGACCTCCCGGAGTTCGGGAGCAACGGCACCACAGGCGCAGCGGGGGGACGACCGCCAGCGCCTGACAACAAGCGCCTCCCGAACCGAGAGGCGCAACCATAACAAGAGGGTACAACAATGAAATTGAAGACGATCAGCACGGCGGTGCTTTCCGCCACCATGCTTCTCGGTGCGGCCGGTATGGCACAGGCCGATGAATTCCCAACCAAGCCGCTGACCCTGGTGGTGGGTTTCGGTGCGGGTGGCTCGACCGACATCCAGGCTCGCGTGCTGGCCAACGTACTCGAGGAGGAGCTGGGTCAGCCGGTCAACGTGGTCAACCAGCCGGGGGCCGGCGGGGCCGTGTCGCTGACACGCCTGATGAACAATCAGGACGAGGGGCACACCTTCGTCTACGCCGGTACCAACGGCACCCTCACCTTCGCTCCGCATGCCCACGACACCGACTTCAGCCTGGATGACTTCCGCTACGTGGCCAGCATCACTACCGTGCAGCATGCCATCGTGACTGGCGAAAACCGCCCGTTCGGCGACAGCTGGGAAGAGCTGGTGGAGTATGCACGTGAAAACCCGGGCACCAGCTATGCCACCCAGCATGCACTGGACCGGCTGGTAATCGAATACATCATGGAACAGGAAGGCCTGGATCTGCGCATCGTGCCCACTTCCGGCGGTGCAGGCATGGCACCACTGATCCTCTCCGGCGATGTCGCTTTCGGTTACAGCGGCGGCACGCACTCCGGCTACGCCGAAACCGGGGAGATGCCGGTGCTGCTGAGCATGGATGGAGAGCGCCTGTTCGCCTTCCCCGATGCACCGACGCTGGAAGAGGCCGGTTACGATCTCGATACCTCGGACTTCCGTGTCGTGGTAGTACCGAAAAACACTCCGGATGCCCACGTCGAGCGCTTGGCGGAAGCGCTGGAAGCCGCTACCCAGGATGAGCGTTTCATCGAAATCACCGAAGAGCGCATCCTGATGCCGGTGCACTTCCGTGGTGAAGAGGTGGCGACCGAGATGCTCTACGCCCAGTCGGAAAACTATCGTCAGCTGCTCGAGAGGATGGGTGGCGTACCCGAAGACGATTGAGCCTGGCGGTTACTCCCTGCCAACTCGACTGTGCCCACCTTGCGGTGGGCACAGTGCTTTGCGTTCTGCCCCGGCATTGCCCGAGTAGCAGACATTCGCACCACATGCTCGCAACCGCTCGAGCAGGTCGCTCAGCGCTTCGCTGTCGAGCTGCGGGTCGAAGCCCCCGATACGCTCGAACCAATCCCGCGCCACCCAGAAGGTATCCCGAGTGGTGGCACGTGTGAGCCAGCTCCACCAGCGCTGTAGCCGCCCCCGGCGTTTGCGTCGCATGACGGCCGCATCACAGAG
This sequence comes from Halomonas sp., assembly GCF_020832045.1. Taxonomy (GTDB): domain Bacteria; phylum Pseudomonadota; class Gammaproteobacteria; order Pseudomonadales; family Halomonadaceae; genus Halomonas. The sequence continues at coordinate 20,870 of NZ_JAFIFK010000030.1, read as the reverse complement.
GAGGCCCCGCTCGTCAGCCGACAGGCTTTCGCCCAACCACACCAGCTCATCGCGGGTCAGCGTTCCGGGAAACAGCAAGCGTTCACCCTGGCTGGCAGCGACGGCAGCGTTGAGTCGACTCCCCAGCAGGGGAGAAGTGGTCGACAGCAATCGTGCCTGGTGCCGATGGGCCAAGGGCGGAAGACGCCGATCTCCGGTATCGTCCACCAGCAGCACTTCATGGCTGCCCTTCCATTTGCTCGCCGCTTGTTCGACAGTGACCAGGTGGCGCGGCAACTTCGCACCTGCGGACCGGGCATCGATGAAGACGCTGGCTAAGGGCATCGAGCAGACTCCAGAGGACGGGGGTGAACCTCTCAGCGATAGGGTAAGTTACCCAGTGTGTTGATAAGTGTACAAAAGTATCTACGTGCACTTTCGCTCATTTTCCCCACCTCATCGTCATACGCACAGCCCAGTCGTCGCCGAGCCAAGCATCATTCCGTCCGCGCCTTGTGCATGGGAGCATGCCGATACACAGGCCTGATACGCGCCATATCGCCAGGTTGTGCTATTCCCCAACCACCGATATCTGTACAATGCGCCACCACCCCCCTACCCCGCGCCTAGGGTACGTCCTTTCGATGTGTACATAGGTGCGTTCCCGTTGATGAGTCACACCTTATGAACACAGCTGTAACCCCCTCTCGTATCGAGAGTCTGCGCAATATTGCCATCATCGCTCACGTCGACCACGGCAAGACCACCTTGGTCGACAAGCTCCTGAGCCAGTCCGGCACGCTCGATCGCAAGGCCGAAGGGCAGGAGCGGGTCATGGACTCCAATGACCAGGAGAAAGAGCGCGGCATCACCATCCTGGCCAAGAACACCGCGATTCGTTGGCAGGACGGCAATGGCCGCGACTATCACATCAACATCGTCGACACCCCGGGACACGCCGACTTCGGCGGCGAAGTGGAGCGCGTGATGTCGATGGTGGACTCGGTGCTGCTGCTGGTGGACGCCGTAGACGGCCCCATGCCGCAGACCCGCTTCGTGACCCAGAAGGCATTCGCCCAGGGCCTCAGGCCGATCGTGGTGGTCAACAAGATCGACCGCCCCGGCGCCCGCCCCGACTGGGTCATCGACCAGATCTTCGATCTGTTCGACAACCTCGGCGCCAGCGACGAGCAGCTCGACTTCCCGATCATCTACTGCTCGGCCCTCAACGGTATTGCCGGGATGGATCCGGAAGCGCTGGCCGAGGACATGACGCCGATGTTCCAGGCCATCGTCGACATCGTCGAGCCGCCGGCCGTCGAACTCGACGGACCGTTCCAGATGCAGATCTCGGCGCTGGACTACTCCAGCTACGTGGGCGTCATCGGCCTGGGTCGCATCAAGCGTGGCTCGGTGAAACCCAACCAGCAGATCGTGGTGATCGGCACCGACGGCAATACCCGCAAGGGCAAGGTCGGCCAGGTGATGACCCACATGGGTCTCGAGCGCGTGCAGACCGAGCTGGCCACCGCCGGCGACATCGTCTGCATCACCGGGGTCGACGAGCTCTCGATTTCCGACACCCTGTGCGACCCGGCCGCCGTCGAGGCGCTGCCGCCCCTGTCGGTGGACGAGCCCACGGTCTCCATGACCTTCCAGGTCAACGACTCGCCCTTCGCCGGCCGTGACGGCAAGTACGTCACCAGCCGCAACATCAAGGATCGTCTCGACCAGGAGCTGATCCACAACGTGGCGCTGCGGGTCGAGCAGGGCGAAAGCCCCGAGAAGTTCAAGGTTTCCGGCCGCGGCGAGCTGCACCTCTCGGTGCTGATCGAAACCATGCGCCGCGAAGGCTTCGAGCTGGCGGTGGGCCGCCCCGAGGTGATCATCAAGGAGATCGACGGCATCAAGCAGGAGCCGTACGAAGAGGTGATCATCGACTGCGAGGAGCAGCATCAGGGTGCCATCATGGAGGAGCTCGGCTACCGCAAGGGCGAGCTGACCAACATGAACCCCGACGGCAAGGGCCGCGTGCGCCTGGACTTCATCATCCCGGCGCGTGGCCTGATCGGCTTCCGCGGTCAGTTCCTGACCCTGACCTCGGGCACCGGCATCCTCACCAGCCGCTTCGACCACTACGGTGCGCTCAAGCCCGACGCCGGCATCGAGCGTCGCAACGGCGTACTGGTTTCAATGGTCGACGGCAAGGCGCTGGCCTATGCGCTTTATGCGCTGCAGGAGCGCGGCAAGCTGATCATCGACCACGGCACCGAGGTCTATGAAGGCATGCTGGTGGGTATCCACAACCGTGCCAACGATCTGGTGGTCAACCCCACCAAGGGCAAGAAGCTCGACAACATGCGCGCCTCGGGCAACGACGAGAACATCGTACTGACCCCGCCGGTGAAGTTCAGCCTGGAGCAGGCCATCGAGTTCCTCGACTCCGACGAACTGGTGGAAGTCACGCCCAACCACATACGCCTGCGCAAGAAGTTCCTCAAGGAGCACGAGCGCAAGCGCTCCAAGAAGTAACCCGCCCCCGCGGACACGAACCGGCGCCAGCCCCCTGGCGCCGGTTTTTTTTGGGCTCACCACGCTGCCGCTTCGCTCTTGCAGGTCCGTTTCTTGGCATTTCGCGCTGCCAGAACCTAGGTTGAGTTTGACTGCAAGCGACTTCGGGAGTGAAACGAGACGATGTGCAAGCTCTGCAAAGCGCGCGCTGGCGCGACACGCCGCGACTTTCTCAAAGGCACCCTGGCGGCGGGTGCCGGCGCCATGGCGGGCGGCGGCCTGCTCGCTTCCGCCAGCGCCTCCACCCACGCCGACGAAGCCCGCAGCGGCATGCCGGCGCACAGCGGCGAGGCCGGGCGACGTGTGCTGATCCGTGGTGGCCACGTACTCTCCATGGATGACAGCGTGGGTGACTTCGAGCGCGGCGACGTGCTGATCGAAGGCAGCCGCATCGTCGCCGTCGGCCCAGAACTGGACGCAGGCGATGCCGAGGTGATCGATGCCGCGGGCCGCATCGTCATGCCGGGATTCATCGACACTCATCACCACTTGTTCGAAACGGCCCTGCGCAGCTTCCTCGCCGACGGCATCATGTTCGACGACGGCACGCCGGAAGGCTCGCCCAACTACATGGATCACATCCTCGGCAAGCTGGCGCCGGTATATCGTCCCGAGGACGTCTACATCAACGAGCTGTTCGGCTCGCTCAGTCAGCTCGACGCCGGGGTGACCACGGTGATGGACACCAGCCAGATCCATCACAGCCCCGAGCACTCCGATGCCGCCATCGAGGCCTTGCGCGACAGCGTTCGTCGCAGCGTCTTCGGCTACTTCGAAGGCCAGGGCGAGGATGCCCAATACCCGCAGGATGCGCGGCGCATACGCGAGCAGTACTTCGCCACCGGTGAAGGGCTCTCGGCCGATGGGCTGATGACCATGGTGATGGGCGGCGAGATCTACCTGCCCGACCACGAGACGGCCTGGGCGCTGGCCCACGAGCTGGACCTGCCGCTGGCCTATCACGTGGTCGGCAGTCTCGGCATGGCCGAGACCTTCGACGAGCTGGCGGCGAGCGGGAAGATCGAGGAAAACCACATCCTGATCCATATGACGGGCATGAGCGACATGGCCTGGCAGGCGGTTCACGATGCCGGGGCCCACGTATCGCTGGCAGTACCCATCGAGATGACCATGCGCCACGGCACGCCGCCGCTGATGAAGACATCGGAGCTGGGAATACTGCCTTCGCTTTCCAGCGACGTGGAGTGCACCATGACCGCCGACTTCTTCACCCAGATGCGCTCGACGCTGACGCTGCAGCGCATGTTCGTCAACGAACTGGCGCTGCAGGGCCAGGAAGAGCGGCCGGCACTGCTGACGTCACGCGAGGTGATCCGCTACGCCACCCTGGGGGGCGCCAGGGGCCTGAAGCTGGAACATCGGGTAGGCTCGCTGACCCCGGGCAAGGAGGCGGACATCATCCTGCTCGACGCCGAAGCTATCAACGTAGCGCCGCTCAACAACGTGCCCGGCGCGGTGGTGACCCTGATGGAGCGCAGCAACGTCGAAACGGTGCTGGTTGCCGGTCGCGTTCGCAAATGGCGCGGCCAACTGCAGGGGGCTGACATCCCGCGGCTGCGCGACGAGCTGATCGCATCGCGGGACTACCTGTTCGAAACCGCCGGCGTGGACCGTCGAATGTTCGACTGAAGCCACATCCAGGCAGGCGCGGCACAGGAAATTGCGCTCTGCGCCCCCTGCCCTAGACTGGTTTCAAGCGCTTCGAACCGAACAGGCCGGGCGCCTTCATGATCCTGCCCCCGACAAAGGATAACCGCCATGAATGGACTCGCCCTGAAGCCGCTCTGCTTGGGCACGGCCCTTGCCGCCCTATTCACCGCCTCCACCGTGAGCGCCGAGCCTCTCGGAATGGAGGCCGACCAGGCAGTCCTCGATGCCGCTGAGCGCCACGAAGCGCCGCTGCTCGAAACGCTCGAAACCCTGGTCAACATCGATTCGGGTACCACTCATGAGCCGGGGCTGGCCGAGGTCGAGGCGATCCTCGACGAGCGGCTACGCGAGCTCGGTGCCGAGGTCGAGACCCACCCCTCCGAGGAGCTCGGCGGCAATACTCTGGTCGGTACTCTTCAGGGCAGCGGCGAACGCAACCTCATGCTGATGATCCATTACGACACCGTATTCGGCGAGGGCACCGCGGCAGAACGGCCGTTTCGCACCGAGGATGGTCGCGCCTTCGGTCCCGGCGTGGGTGACGCCAAGGGCGGCGTGGCGATCATCCTGCATAGCCTGGACATACTGCATGAGTTGGAATATGACGGTTACGGCACGCTGACGGTGGTGTTCAATCCCGACGAAGAGCAAGGCTCTTTGGGTTCGCGCGATCTCATTTCGCAGCTCGCCGCCGAACAGGATGCGGTGCTGGTCTTCGAGCCAACCCTGGGCGAGGACGGCATGGACACGGTCACCACCGTGACCAAGGGCATCAACTATGCCTTCCTCGAAGTTTCCGGGCGCGCCTCGCATGCCGGCAGTGCCCCGGAAGAGGGGCGCAACGCTGTGATGGAGCTTGCCCACCAACTGCTGCAACTCAACGAACTCGGCGACCCCGACAAGGAAACGACCCTCAACTGGACGGTGGTCGAGGGTGGCGGCACCCGCAACATCATCCCCGAGCGTGCCCGCGCCGAGGGCGACATGCGCTATTTCGAGGCCGATGAGTACGAGCGGGTAGACGAGGAGGCCAATGAGATCATCGCCAACCGACTGATCGAAGATACTGAGGTGGAATTCCGCCTGGAGCGCGGGCGCCCGCCGCTCCCCGAAAATGCGCAAACCCAGGAACTAGCCGAGAGGGCCAAGGCGATCTACGCCGAGCTCGGCCTCGAGCTGGGGGCTGTCGAAATCGGTGGTGGCACCGATGCCGCCTACGCCTATCAGCCCGATGCGGAGCGCCCTGCCGTGCTCGAGTCGCTGGGCCTGGTGGGTGGCCGCTACCACAGCAGCGACGAATTCGTCGAACTGCATAGCGTCGTACCACGCCTTTACTTGGCAACACGGTTGATCATGGAGCTAGCCGAGGAAGCCCCCTGAGCGGGACACCGTGGCCACCCACCGGGCATGCCCACCACATGGTGGGCTTTTTCTTGCCCATGTCCCTGAGCGGCTACGCTTCTCACTAGGCTATCGAAAACATCATTGCAGGAGGCTGTATGCACAAGCATGTAGAATGGGACGCCCCCGGCGGCGACAGCGTCATGAGCCATCATGCAAGAACGCCTGCCGGTTACTCCGACCCCGGCCCGGGCGACATCCTCTCGGCCCGTTACCAGGGTCTGGTGGTCAGAGTGAAGGTCGAGGCCTACGTAAACGGCACCAGTATCGGGGAAGTGGTCGCACTGATCGAGCCGCAAAGCGGCCGGCGCCGCAAGCTGGTGGGCAAGCTGGCCCTGGGCGACACGGTGAGACTGCCGGACGAATGTCGCGCCTTCGAATCGCGACCGGCCGACATCGACGCGCAAGACGAAGAGCCGCAGTGACTTCCATGATCCCGCGGCCCCGTCACCTGCCGCGTCCAACGCAACCTTAACGCTTTACCGCTGGTCACGAAGCGTGGTTCTGTCGCACAGTGTACGCGCTCACCGAGCGGCCCTAACGAACGGCCCGCGGTAGCGACCCAAGCGGGCTCACAAGGCCACAAGACGAGTTTTCGGAAACACCATGAGTACGCACAACGTCTGGACACACAAGGGCACCTTTCTGCTGGCGGCCGTCGGCTCGGCGGTGGGACTCGGCAACCTGTGGCGCTTCCCCTACCTGACTGGCGAAAACGGCGGTGGAGCCTTCATTCTGGTCTATGCCCTGACCATTTTTGCCGTCGGCATCCCCATCTTGATCGCCGAGACCATGCTCGGCCGCGCCAGCCGCAGAAGCCCGATCATGGGCATGCGCTTCCTCACCCGCACCCACAAGACCTCGCGGGCTTGGGAGTCGATCGGCTGGCTGGGCGGTGCCGCCGCCTTCCTGATCCTCAGCTTCTACTCGGTGATAGCCGGCTGGGCGATTCACTACACCTGGCAGATGCTCACCGGCTCGCTGGTCGGCGCCGACGCCGCCACCATCGGAGCCGGCTTCGACGCGCTACTGGCCTCGCCGGGCCTGCTCACGCTCTACCACACCCTGTTCATCATCGCCTCGGGGCTGATCGTCGGCATGGGCATCCACAAGGGCATCGAGAGCGGCCTGCGCATCATGATGCCGGCGCTGTTCGTGATCCTGCTGGTGGTGCTCGCCTATGGTATCGCCAACGGCGATTTCGCCGCCGCGGCCAGCTTCCTGTTCACCTTCAACCTGGCCGACCTAAGTCTCGAAGGCTGGCTGCAGGCCATGGGGCAGTCGTTTTTCACCCTGAGCCTCGGCATGGGCGCGATCATGGCCTACGGCGCCTATATGTCCAGTGAGGTGTCGCTCAGCCGCACCGCCTTCGCCGTGGCCTTCGTCGATACTGCCGTGGCCATGGTAGCCGGCCTGGCGATCTTCTCGCTGGTGTTCGGCGCCGGGCTCGATGCCGGTGCCGGACCCGGCCTGATGTTCGTCACCCTGCCGCTGGCCTTCGCCGAAATGCCCTTCGGCGCGCTGATCGGCGGGGTGTTCTTCATTCTCGTACTGGGGGCTGCCATCAGCTCCTCGATCTCGCTGATCGAGCCGGTGGCCGCCTTCCTCGTCGAGCGCTTCGACCTCACCCGCCCCCAGGCAGTGTTTGCCATGGTGGTGGCCAGCTGGGCGCTGGGCCTGCTCACGGTGGTCAGCTTCAACACCTGGGCCGAGGCCAGCCCCTTCCACGCCCTGTTCGGTCGCAGCGCCTTCGACTTCATCGAGCTGCTGACCAATATCTTCATGCCGCTGGGCGGTCTGCTCATTGCACTATTCGCCGGCTGGGCGCTGACCCACTCCGAGGTCATGAAGGAGATGCGCACCAGCGAGACCTGGTTTAACGTGTGGCGCTTTCTGGTGCGCTTCGTGGCACCCGCCGCGGTGGCCTTCGTGTTCCTGCGCACCATGCCGCAGGTAGAGGGTTATCTGGTGCCGGCCATCGGCGCCCTGGTGATCGTCGGCGCCTTCGCCGCCGGACGCACCTTCCTGGTGGAAAACAGCCAGGAACGGTAACAACGCACTAAACGTTGCCGCCCGGCCTCACGCCATACGCAGGGGCCGGGTGCATAACAAAGATATAAAAACGTGCAGGAACCAACATGCCATCCATCATCGACGTCAGGCACGTCTACAAGGCCTTTGGCGGCCTGAAGGTCATCAATGATTGCTCGATCCAGGTCGAGAAAGGCTCCATCACAGGCTTGATCGGTCCCAATGGGGCCGGCAAGTCGACCCTTTTTAACATCATTGCCGGCGCCCTTCCGCTCGACAGCGGCCAGATCCTGCTCGACGGCGAGGACATCACCAACCGCCCTGCCAACGAGCTATTCCACAAGGGCCTGCTGCGCACCTTCCAGATCGCCCATGAGTTCTCCCACATGACGGCGCTGGAGAACCTGATGATGGTGCCGCCGAAGCAGTCGGGAGAGAGCCTGTTCGACGCCTGGCTCAAGCCGGGAGTGGTACGCCGCGAGGAGGCCGAGGTGCGTCGTCGCGCCCTCGAGGTGATCGACTTCATCGGCCTTCACCACGTACGCAACGAGCTGGCCGGCAACCTCTCTGGCGGACAGAAAAAACTCCTCGAGCTCGGTCGTACCATGATGACCGACGCTCGCGTGGTTCTGCTCGACGAGATCGCCGCCGGGGTCAACCGCACCCTGCTCGGCGACCTGGTGAGCAACATCGAGCGACTCAACCGTGAGATGGGTTACACCTTCCTGGTCATCGAACATGACATGGAGATGATCTCGCGCCTCTGCGACCCGGTCATCGTGCTCGCCCAAGGCAGCGTGATGGTCGAGGGCACCATCGAAGAGATCCAGAACAATCCCCAGGTCATTGAAGCCTACTTCGGCTCCAACGTCGCCTGAGGCATGCCGGTACCTTGCCGGCAACGGCCGGAATGAACCGACAAGAAGAACAGCAACGACAGCGCAGAGATTCCAAGATGCCACTACTCGAAGCACGCGACGTGCACGGCGGCTACGGCGGCATGAACATCCTCAACGGGGTGAACATGTCGGTCGAAGCCGACGAGATCGGCGTGATCGTCGGCCCCAACGGGGCCGGGAAGTCGACCATGCTCAAGGCCATTTTCGGCTTGCTCACCGTCAGCCAGGGCGAGATCCTGCTGCGCGGCGAGCCGATCCACAACCTGCCGCCCAACAAGCTGGTACAGCGGGGCATGGGCTTCATACCCCAGGAGAAGAACGTCTTCCCCAGTCTTTCGGTGAAAGAAAACCTGGAGATGGGCGCCTTCCTCAAGCCGGGCAACGTCAAGCGCATGCTCAAGCAGGTTTACGACTTTTTCCCGCCCCTCTACGACAAACGCCACCAGCCCGCCGGCGAGCTCTCCGGCGGGCAGCGGCAGATGGTCGCCATGGGTCGTGCGCTGATGGCCGAACCCGAGATGTTGCTGCTCGACGAGCCCACTGCCGGCCTGTCACCGCTCTACATGAACGAGATTTTCGAGCGTGTGAAGCAGATCAATGCAGCCGGCGTCGGCATCCTCATGGTCGAGCAGAACGCCAAGCAGGCCCTGGCCATCGCCGACAAGGGCTTCGTGCTCGCCGCCGGCAAGAATCGCTTCACCGATACCGGCGCAGCCCTGCTCGCCGACCCGGAAGTGGCCAAGAGTTTCCTGGGCGGTTGAGCCCGGAGCCCGTACTGGAGAGCAAGTCGTGAACGAACTGGTTTTCTTCATCAACAACGTGATCATCGCCGGCAGCGTCACCGGCTCGATCTACGCCATAGGCGCCATCGGCGTGACGCTGGTCTTCAGCATCATGCGCTTCGCCCACTTCGCCCATGCCGACATGATGACATTCGGCGCCTTCATGGTGCTGCTGCTGACCCTGGCCTTCCCCGGCGTAGGCGGCGTGGTGGGCCTGCCCACCCCCGTGGTCATGCTGCCGTTGGCCATGATCCTCACCGCCGCCCTTGCCGTAGGCATCGACAAGGTCTTCTACAAGCCGCTGCGCGCCCACGGGGTCAAGCCCATCGTCATCGTGATCGGCTCGCTGGGCGTCACTCTGATGCTGCAAGGCCTGATCCGTCTGTTTGCCGGCACCAGCGCTCAGAACATGTACCTGGCCGGTGAGCGCAAGGAGATCTACCGCCTCGACGTGCCGTTCGAGCTGGCCACCCGCCCCATCGTCGTCACCGAGCCGCAGATCATCCTGTTCATCCTGACCATCGCCTGCGTGGTGGGGCTGCACCTGTTCCTCAACCGCACCCGGCTGGGCAAGGCAATGCGCGCCATGTCCGACAACCCCGATCTGGCGCGGGCCTCGGGCATCAACACCAACTACATCGTCTCAGTAACCTGGGTAATCGCCGGTAGCCTTGCCGCCATTGCCGGTACGCTGCTCTCGCTAGACGTCACCTTCAAACCCGACCTGAGCTTCTTCTTGCTGCTGCCAATCTTCGCCGCCGCCATCGTCGGCGGGGTGGGTCACCCTTACGGCGCCATTGCCGGTGGCTTCGTGGTGGGCTTCGCCGAGACCCTGGCGGTATTCAACTGGTCGGTGATGCTGCGGCCGATCCAGCACCTGTTCCCCGAGTGGATCGAGATACCGCGCAACCTCGCCTTCGTCGGCACCGAATACAAGATCGTGGTGCCCTTCTTCATCCTGGTGGCGATTCTGGTGTGGCGCCCCACCGGCATCTTCAAGGGTAAGGTGATCTGATGAATACTCCTCGTACCGAACGCCGGGAAGACATCGTCGCCGCGCCATCACGCTTCCCACTGCGTGAAATCATTCTGTTCGGCGCCTTGCTGGCGGTGATCGTCACCATCTACATGATGATGGGCACGGCTTACAGCACACGCATGCTGGTGGAAGCCTCGTGTTATGCCATCCTGGCCCTGGGCTTGACCATCCAGTGGGGCTACGCCGGTCAGTTCAATGCCGGTGTGATGGGCTTCGTTGCCCTGGGCGGCTTTTCCGCCATGCTCTTCAGCGTACCGGTCAACGACGCTTTCTGGGGCACCGAGCTACCCGGCGAGCTGGGCCGGGTGTTGCTGTACGGCGTAGCGGCCGCCCTGCTGGTGTATGGCGCCTCTAAGCTCGACCGTATCGGCGTGCCCAAGAAGTTGCGTTCGGTGATCGCCATCGTTCTCGCCGTGGTGCTGTATATGGTAGTGATCAGCATGCTGCGAAGTGTGACCGGTGAGATCCAGTCCCGCGCCGGCTTCATCGGCGGCTTCGGCCTGCCCGCCTGGACCGGCTGGATAGTCGGCGGGGCATTGGCCGGCGCCGTCGGCTACTTCATCGGCCATATCTGTTTGGGGCTGCGCAGCGACTACTTGGCTATCGCCACCCTCGGCATCGCCGAGATCATCAAGGCCTTCCTCAAGAACTCCGACTGGCTGACCCGCGGCACCGCCACGGTCTCGCCGCTGCCTTGGCCCACGCCGGGCCCCAGCGAGCTCGGCTTCACCCTGGCCCGGGCGCTCTATCTCTCGGTCACGGCGGCCATGATCGCGGTGATCTTCTTCTTGCTTCACCGGGCCTATCACGCCCCATGGGGCCGCATGATCCGCGCCATTCGCGACAATGAAGTCTCCGCTTCGGCCATGGGCAAGGACATCAACAGGCGGCGCCTGGAGATCTTCGTCCTTGGCTGTATCCTGATGGGCATCGGCGGTGGCGCTCTGGCTTCGTTCAACAGCCTGTTCGACCCCAACGGCTACCTGCCGCTCAATCACACCTTCCTGGTGCTGGTCATGGTGATCCTGGGCGGGCCGGGCAACAACCTGGGCACCATCTTCGGCGCGGTGGCGGTGTATATCATCTGGCTGATGTCGGAACCGCTGGCACTGTTCCTGATGCAGGGCGCCGTGTACATCGGCGAGGGCTGGTTCGGCTGGCAGCCGCCGGGCAACCTGGACAGCCGCGCGCTTCAGGCCCGGGTGTTCGTGATCGGTCTGCTGATCACGCTGGTGCTGCGCTTCGCACCGAATGGATTACTGCCCGAGAAAGTGAAGCACCACGGTTAGGCTTCAACGAAAACTGTCTGCGCTCGGCGACTTTTCGCAAGAAGCCCCATGAAAATGAGAAGCCCCGGCGGAAAATCCCGTCGGGGCCTTTCTATGCCAGCTCGTCGCATTAGCGCTTAGAGGTCGACCAGGCCCTTGCTGACGAAGGCGCCGTCTTCCACCACCATTTCCACTACCACGCCCGGTACGTCGCCGTTCTCGTCGAACTCGTGGGTGCCGGAGGCGCCCTCGTAGTTGATCTCGGTACCGGCTGCGATCAGCTCCACCGCCTTTTCCCATTCGCCCGGCAGGATCACTTCGCCCGGCTCGGAGGAAACGCTGCGCAGGGCCTCGGAGAGGCCTTCACGCTCGGCGCTGCCGTTCTGCTCGATGGCCAGGGCCAGCAGGAAGGCGGCATCGTAGGCCTGGGCCGCGAACACCGAGCTGGGGTCGAAGCCGGCTTCTTCGGCGGCTTCAATGAAGATATCGGTACCCGGCAGCTCAGGGCTGCCCGGGCGCGTGGCGATCATGCCTTCGAGCACATCCGCACCCACCGCTTCGACCAGCGATGCACCGACCATGCCGTCGGCACCGGCATACTGGGTGAACATGCCACCTTCATACGCCTGGCGCAGGATGGTCTGGCCCGAGCCGTCGGCATAGGCGAGCACCACCAGGGTTTCGGCACCGCTGGCGGAAAGCGAACCCAGCTCGGAGCGGTAGTCGGCGCGGCCGTCTTCGTGAGCCACATTTTCAGCAACCACACCGCCACCGGCTTCGAAGGCTTCACTGAAGGCATCCGACAGGCCACGGCCGTAATCGTTGTTGACGTAGGTGACCGCCACCTCGTCGAAGCCCTTGTCGAGCATCAGCTTGGCCAGGATCTCGCCCTGATAGGCATCCGAAGGCACGGTACGGAATACCAGATCGTTATCATCCAGCTCGGTGACCGCCGGTGCCGTGGAAGCCGGAGACACCATTACCACCCCACCGGGAATGGCAGCACTGTTGGCGGCGGCCACGGTGGCACCGGTGCACAGCGCACCGACGATGGCCGTGACGTTCTCGGTATTCACCATGCGGTCCGCTGCGTTGGAAGCCGCCGAGGCATCGCTACAGGTGGTGTCGGCGCTAGGCATGACCAGCGTCTGCCCGCCGAGGATGCCGCCCTGGTCGTTGATCTGCTGAACCGCCAGCCGCGCACCGTCATAGATCGGGGGCGTCAGACTTTCAATGGGGCCGGTAAAGCCGCCGATGAAGCCGATCTTCACTTCCGCCTGCGCCGCGCCTGCGAATGCCACGCCGGACGCTGCGATTGCCATCGCTAGAACGCTTTTCTTCATGGTTGTTCTTCTCACTTTGGTTGGTTACGCCTGGTTGATTACGTCTGGTTACCAAGGATAGGCACCCCCTAAATCTGGAAGCCTCCGAGGCAAAACACAAGCCCCCTATACCAACGTTTGTCTCTGGTGTTCATCGCAGCGATACGCCTACCTATCAGCCACGAGACAGCCATGCACATGGAGACGCAGTCCGGCGGCCTTCACCTATACTGAGTTTCCCGCCCCGCCTTCCAATAGGAGCCCTTCATGCGCCCTGCTTCTTTATTTTTTGCGCTGCTGACCGCTTTCGGCCTTGCCAGTGGGGCCCACGCTTACGCTGCTCCCGGCAGCCAAGTGGTCTATGAGATCGGCGATGAGACCTTCGAAGGTTATTACGCCGCTGCCCACGGCGACGCCAGCGGCACGGTGCTGATCGTGCATGACTGGAACGGCCTGGATGATTATGAACGCCAGCGCGCCGACATGCTGGCCGAGCTGGGCTACGACGCCTTTGCCGTCGACCTGTTCGGCCAGGGCAATCGCCCCGAGACCACCGAAGCCCGACAGGAAGCCACCCGCGCTCTCTATTCCGACCGCAAGCGCATGCGTGAACTGACTCTGGCCGGGTTGGCCGAGGCGCGTGAGCAAGGCGCCGCCGAAAGTGTCGTCATCATGGGATATTGCTTCGGTGGTGCCGTGGCCATGGAAATCGCCCGGTCGGGCGAGGCGGATGACGTGGTCGGCTACACCAGCTTCCACGGCGGCGTGGCCACCCCGGAAGGCCAGGAGTGGCCCGAAGAGGTGCCGCCGCTGCTGATCGCCCACGGCGGTGCCGATAACAGTGTCACCATGGAAGACGTGGCCGCCCTGGTCGAGGAACTCGAAGCCATCGAGGCCACCTACGAGGTTCAGGTCTATTCCGGCGCCCCCCACGGCTTTACGGTGTTCGACGACGACCGCTATCAGCAGCGCGCCGACGAGAAGTCCTGGGCAGCCTTCCAACACTTTCTCGCGGAGGTGCTATGACCCGGCATTACCGGCCCCTGGCACTCACCGAGCTGAGCGGCAGCCATCATGAGATCGGCGCCCAGCACGGCCGCATTCATGGCGAGCTGATCCAGCGCGGTATCGACGTCAACGGACGGTTATTCCACGACTTCGTGGGCATCCGCTGGAAAGAAGCACGCGACCGCGCATGCCATTTCGAGGCGCAGATCGCCCATGGTTTTCCCGCCATTCTCGAAGAGATGAACGGTATCGCCTGGGGTGCCGGGGTCGACTTCATCGACATTCTGACGCTCAACTGCCGCAGCGAAATCGCCCTGACCCAGGCCAGCGGGGGTTGCTCGGCCTTCTCTCTGCAGCGTCGAGGCCGGCAGTGGTTGGCACAGAACTGGGATTGGCGCAGCGACCAGCTCGACAACGTGGTGGCGCTGCATATTCGGGGCGACGAGCGTCCTGAGTTGATCAGCATCGGCGAGGCCGGCATGGTGGGCAAAGTGGGGCTAAACGATCGGGGCATCGGCGTGTGTCTCAATGCCATTCGCTCGCAAACCTGCGGCGCCGGCCTGCCTATCCATATCGCCCTGCGCAAGATCCTGGAGAGCCCCGACTGGGAGAGCGCACTCGCCGTGGCGACCCACGACCGGGTCTGCTCGCCCGCGCATTTCCTGCTAGCCGGCGCTCAGCTCGGCAGCGAGGAGGGCCAAGCCATTGGGCTAGAGGTACAACCGGGCGAACCGGGGCGCATCATGCCACGCAGCGGCATCGTCACCCACACCAACCATCTCTACGCCGAGGGCACGCCCAGCCCCGTACAGGATTTTCCCCGCATCGACTCCCACCCGCGGCTGTGTCGCCTCGACGCCCTGCTTCACGACGAACTGTCCGCCGATGCCGAGCTCGACGAGGCGAGCCTCTTCGACGTACTCAGTGACCATCACGGGGCACCGCTGTCGATCTGCCGTCACTTCAACCCCGAACAGGCCGCCGAAGAACGCATGGAAACCCTGTTTTCGGTGGTCATGAACCTGAGCGAACGGCGCTTGACCCTGCGTCACGGCAAGCCATGCCAAAGCGAAGACAGCCTGAGCGTCACACTGACTTGAAGCACGCAAGTGGATCGCGAGGCACGATCTCGGCCAGCTCACTTTTCAAATAGCGCTCGGAGGTAAGCAGAAACGAGCGCCGGAACAGATCGTGCCGGGCCTCCTCACGATTCAGCTGCAGCAGCTCCAGCTCTTCTTGAGTGTAATAGGAATCGTGGCGCGGATACTCCCGGGCCAAGCGCACCGAACCCGAGGTGGCATCAAATATCTGCAGCGCAGGGCTGCTATTCCGAGCGGCGGCATTGAAACGGTTTGACATGGCGACCTCCCTTGGCGGCCTCAATGATAACAATTATCATTACACGCAAATCTAGGGGAGGTCCTGACCTCTGTCAATTAACCAAAAGAAAAATCATTCTCAATTACTTTCCCCGTTGCCGCCCAAACCCGCCACTGCTAAAAATCAATTCTCATTCTCACCATGGAGAGACATCGTGAAGACCCTGCTAATTGCTCTGCTCGCCAGCCTGGTTACCGTGACAGCCGTCGCCGACTCGAATCCCGCCCATTTCAAGGGCGAACCCGCCGAGACCCTAACCCAGGCAGTGGCAAATTTCTCAGAATACAACCAGCGGCTGGCAACGCTGCTGGCCCAGGACGAGCTGAGCATCACCGACCTCGGCACCGTTCATGAGCTGACTTATACCCTGGAGAACGCGCTGGAAAAAATTCAGGAGGAGGTCGCCAACATGGCCGAGACCCTTGAAGAAGTGCACCTGGGCTCCGAAACCGGCGATTTCGAACGGGTGAAGAGCAACGGCGCCATCTACCTCGAAGCCGCCCAGACGCTAGTGCCGGCGCGCTGACCGTTTAGCGTCGACCGGCTCGGTACGATACCTAGCCGGCCAGCGCTTCTTCCACCACAGTTCGCGCTTCAGCGCTCATGGGCAGCTGCAGCGCGAGCTCATGAGCACGCGGCGACATCTTCTTCCAGGTCATCTGAACGATGCGCACCAGATGATCATGCTCCACCTGCTTGGAAAAATCGGCGAAGTAATTCTCGAGGAAAACCAGACAGGCGCAATCTTCCACCGCTTGGGTACCAGGGTCGCGGCCCAGCCCCTGCTTACGGATCATCCGCGAGACTTCGGCAGCCTCTTCGGCTGAATAGCCTGCCGCTTCCATTACCTGTGCCGTGGTTTCGCCGGCTCGCTTGCCCTGGTCACGGCGCCAGGTGAGATAACCCACGCGTCCTTCCGGATACTCGCTGCGCGGCACCAGCCAGCGCTGCAAATGCTGCGAGCGCACCGCAATCTGCACCAGTTCGCCGGGGGCCTCGACGACGCGCTCCAGCCAGGCACTCATGCGTCCTGCATGCCACAGTTCATGAGGCAGGACGCGACCATCCGCTTCCACCTGGCGCGGGTCCTCGGCATGCAGCGCATCCAGCTCGGCCATTGCGCGCTGGAACGATGTTTGATCTGACATGGGTTAATCCTTGCAAGTCATTATGGCCACAGCATACCGCATCCGGTCGCCCAGCCGACAAACGAATCCGTTGACCTACGTCATAGAGACGAAGTGGTAAGTCACTGAATTTCAACTAGCTTGATTAGATACCATCCTACGCCACGGAGAGGTAATTCCATGAAATACGTCACAGTGACCCTTCTCGCTGCCCTGCTGACGCTGGGCCTTGCCCATGCCCAGGAAGAGAGACAGGAAGATGAACTCGTCGAGCAGCTCGAACAGTCACAAGGTCAGCCCATCGACACGCTGAAGCAAGCGGTCGATGCCTTGGAGCTCCGTAACGACTTGCTTGAAGTCCTGATCAGCAAGGATGAGCTAACCGAAGGCGACATGGCCATTATCCAGCAGCTCACCGAAACCATCGATAACGCCCTGGTCAAGATCGAAGAAGAGCTCGGCATCATGCGTGAGCAGGTACAGGAAGTGAACGAAGGCGCGGAGAGCCAGGAACAGGAGCGCATTCGCGAGAGCGGCCAGGAGTATCTGGATCGCATCAAGACGCTGATGCAGTAAGCGCAGGTCGAATGACCGTGCCATGACAAACGAATCCCCGAGGGCAGGCGCCATCGGGGATTTTTCAACTACAGGCGATCAGCGCGGCAGCATGCGCCCCAGCACATTCTGCCCGTGGCGCCGGTGCCAGAACACCATCGTCACATGGCCCACGATAAGCGCCAGCAACGTCCAACCCAGCTCACCATGGAGCAGACCGCCCGCTGCCACCATCCATTCGATGCGCTCTCCCTCGAACCCCGACATCAAGGGAATGCCGAACGGCTCGAAGGCCCGGCCCGAACCGTACTGGCGCAACAGTGCAAGCGCCGGCACCAACAGCATCAGGCCATAGAGCGCCAGGTGGCCCAACCGAGCCGCAGTACTCAACGCCGGCGGCTGGCTTACCCGGCTCGCCAGCGCCCAGGCCACTCGCACCACGACCAACACCATCAGCAGAAAACCCACCGAGCGATGGGTCGGCCACAGCAGTTCGTCCAGCGCACTATCATTCAACAGCACCCGCACGCTGGTGGTCGTGAACTGCCAGGCCAGCAGCAGCGCCATCCCCCAGTGCAGATAACGATTCACGCGCCCGTAATGGGCAGCCTCAACAGCGTTCATGTTCGTCTCCACTTCATCGCCACAACGGCCTCCCTACGCTTGGTTGTCCCACCGTAGCGGCGGAATGCGCAAATCGTGTGAAAGGAACGAGCCCTCAAACGGTCGACGCCCCCCTCGCCTCGGCATCCAGCCGTTGGGCCGTTCGGTCCACCAGGCGCAGCCAGACCAGCAGCACCGCGCCCAGCGCCACGAAGCCACCCGCCAGCCACAGGCCGAGGCTGTAATGCCCAGTGGCCTCGGCAAGCATGCCGGTCAGAGCCGGGGCGATGATCTGCGCCGTGCCATAAGCCAGCGTCATACGCCCCATCAGCCGAGCCGGGCTACTGGGATAGAGCCTGCCGGCCATGGTCAGCACCAGGCTCACGCAACCAAGAAACGTGCCGCCGTAAAGCACGGCGCTGAACAACACGCCGGCCAGGCTCGCGGTGACAGCCGGCAGCACGATGCCGACCACTTGCAGGGACATGGCGGTAATCAGCGCGCCCAGATAGCCGATACGCCGGGCGACCAGATCCCACAGCATTACCGTAGGTGCGGCCGCCAACCCCACCAGCGCGAAGGTCCAGTTGCCGGCACCGGCTAGCAGCGGCTCGCGCTCAACGATGGCAACGATGAACGTGGCGCTGATGACGTAGCCATAACCGGCACAGAAGTAAGCAGCCAGCATCAGCCGCATGAACGTGCGGGTAGGCGGTGGGGCCTTGCGCGCAGCGCTGCCGGCAGCGCCTGCCAACGGCTTCTCGGGGCGCGGCAGCCAGCGCCAGGCCGGCACCAGTAGCACAGCAGCCAGAACGGCAAACCCCCACCACTGCGCTCGCCAGCCCAGGGCCAGATGCAGCATCAGTTCAACGGCCAAGGCCGCTACCAGAATACCGATGCCGAGCCCGGCAAAGTGAATACCCAATTCGCCCCGCTGCCGGTGGCTGATCAACCAATGCAGGATCAGCCCCGAGGCCAACAACATCGCCCCACTGCTGGAGAACCCGGCAACGAAGCGCATGCCTGCCCATAGCCAGAAACTCTCGGCCAGGGCCATGCCGGCGGTGGAAACGACAGCCAGCAGTAGCGTGATACGGTAGAGGGTATCCTTGAGCCGAATACTGTGGATCGTAGCGGCCACCAGGGCACCCAGCATGTAGCCGGCATAGTTGAGGGCAGCCAGCCAGCCGCCCTGGGCGTCGCTCAGCCAGGTTTGCTGCTGCATCACCGGCAGCAGCGGGGTGTAGGCGAAGCGCGCCACACCGATGCAGAGTATCTGACTGAACACCCCGGCCAGGAGCACCCGGTAGCGTGGGGGAAGGTCGAATGAGGCTGTCATGCCAGGCACTCCCGAAACGGCATTGATTCTCTCGACGCGTACTATAACCTTTAGCAACCTAACCGCCCCAGACATACCAGTGAGGTATCGAATGACGACCGTCTTCGCCCGCTTGAAGGAAGTAGCCTCTCCCACCATCGGACTGGGCTGCATGAACCTCTCTCACGGCTACGGCAGCCCTGTACCCGAGGCCGAAGCGCTGCGCGCCCTTCAAGAAGCCTTCGAGATGGGCTATCGCCACTTCGATACCGCCACCCTCTACGGCGCCACGGCCAACGAGACGGTGGTCGGCAAGGCCTTGGCGAGCAAGCGCAACGAGTTATTTCTGGCCAGCAAGTGCGGCATGGCCATGGACCCCGTGCTGGGCAAGAAGGTAATCGACGGACGCCCCGAGACCCTGCGCCGCCAGTGCGAGGCGAGCCTCAAGCGCCTGCGCACCGATCATCTGGACCTCTACTACCTGCACCGCCTGGACCGCAACGTACCCATCGAGGAGAGCGTCGGCGCCCTGACGCGACTGGTGGAAGAAGGCAAGATCCGCAGCATCGGGCTCTCCGAGATTTCCGCCGCCACCCTGCGCCGCGCCAGAACCGAGCACCCCATCGCCGCAGTGCAGTCGGAATACTCGCTGTGGACCCGCAACCCCGAAATCGCCCTACTCGAGGCATGCCGCGAAGCCGACACGGCGCTCGTCGCCTTCAGCCCGCTGGGCCGCGGCTTCCTGGCCGGGGCCGTAACCGACACCACCCAGCTCACCGAGAACGACGTGCGCATCAACATGCCGCGCTTCAGCGCCGACAACCTGCCACGCAACCTGCGCCACCTGGAAAAACTACAGGCCATCGCCAGCGAGCAAGAGGTCACCTCCGGCCAGCTCGCCCTCGCCTGGCTCATCGCCCAGGGCGACGATGTCATCCCCATTCCCGGCACTCGCTCCATCGCCCACATGCGCGAGAACCTGGCCGCCGAAGAACTGCGCCTGGATGCCGCCACGCTGGAACGACTCACCGCCCTGCTGACACCGGAGCAGGTTGCCGGCGCCCGTTACAGCGAAGCGCTGCAGGCGGAGATCGACACCGAGGAGTTTGGGGGATAGTGGGTGTGGTGGGTCACACCACCTCCGCCACTTCCTCAAACGCCAGCCTCGGCCCTCTTGGCCGCAGGCTTTGGGGGTCGCCCGTGCCGAGGTTGACCAGAAAGTTGCTCTTGTAGCGGCCGTCGGGGAAGAACTCTTCATCGACCATGGCGTTGTCGAATCCGCTCATGGGGCCGACGTCGAGGCCGAGCATGCGGGCGGCAATCATCAGGTAGGCGCCCTGCAGGGTGCCGTTGCGCCAGGCGGTGTCGCTGGCCTTTTCCGGGGTCTCGGCGAAGCGTTCGCGGGCATTGGGCGAGCTGGGGAACACCTTGGGCATGTGTTCAAAGAAGCGGGTGTCGACGGCGACAATCACGGTGGCTGCGGCTTCGTGGGCCTTATCGCGGTTGGCTTCGGAAAGCGCCGGCAGCAAGCGCGACTTTCCTTCTTCACTGATCACGAAAACGTAGCGCGCCGGCTGTGAGTTCATCGACGTCGGCCCCCACTTCAGCAGATCGTAGAGCTCACGCAGGGTGTCCTCGTCGATGGGCTCCGGTTGAAAGCCGTAGTGGGTGTGCGCTTCGCGAAAGACGGTGTCGAGCGCATGGTCGTCGAGGGGCTGACGAGGCATCAAACTCTCCCGGTGTCGAAGTGGGCTTAGTGCACTTTACTCGTTCGTTACCGGTCGGTCACGGCCAGTGCTACTCTCTTTACGACGCTACGCTTCGTTCACCGCTACCCGGGAGTTTCCCATGCCGAGGTTTCGCTCTTTTCTCGCTCTGCCTGCTCTGCTGCTGAGCGTTACGCTTGCCGCCCCTGC
>NZ_JAFIFK010000027.1 GCF_020832045.1 Halomonas sp. | reverse complement strand
ATGCTGCCGTAGCCGCCGCCGGCCCAGTCCTGGCTGACTCTGAGCCAGGCGCTCGCCGTTTCGTTGGGCTCAGCGTAGCGATCCCAGGGGAACTGGACCTTCACCCGGCCGAACTCGTCGCAGTAGATCTCTTCGCCCTCGGGGCCAACCACAAAGGCAATCTGGGGGCCGTCGACTCGGGGCTTGGGGTCGGGCTCGGGACGCCAGGCCTGGTCGGCAGGCATCAGCACCAGTTCGTTGTGGTAGTGGGTCATGGCTTCTGAGCCTGCCCGACCCTGCAGGCCATCACGTTGATCGGCTTGTTCACTTACCTGAACGAAGCCGTCCTCTTCCAGGGCCTGGGGTTGACGGCCGTGGTGGACCACGCCGAGCACCTGCCAGTCACGGTTGAGGTCATCAAGGTCGTGGTCGGTCAGGGTGAAACGGGTACCCGGGGCGAGTTCGGGCAGGTCGCTCTCGGCGTCGGCGGTGTTGGCGCTGCGGCGCAGGGCTTCGAGGCGAATGCGGGTGAAGGCCTGGCCCGAGGCATCGGCCTTATAGCGGCCCGGGTAGTCGTAGTGCTCATAGTCGGTCCGCTGGCCATGGCCCTCGAGGTCACCGGCGAGATGATCGTGCAGCTGGCCATAAGCCGGCTTCTTGAACGAGTAGTCCTTGAGCGTGGCAGATGCCGGGGCGATACGGGTGTGCTGCTGCAACCTGCGAACGTGGCGGCTGGACGGGGTGCCGCCGGCACGGCCGTGGTAGGTGCGCTCGCCCAGGTGAGGCAGGACCTGGGGGGCGTCGGCGAATACCAGGCGGTGGCCGCTATTCGGGGTCTCAGCGAACTCATGGAAGTAGAACAGGCCCTCTTCGGCGGCCAGGCGTTCGACGAAGGCGAGATCGTTCTCGCGGTACTGCACGCAGTACTCCCGCGGTTCGGGCTCGCGGGTGACGGCGAAGGCGATGTCAGTCAGGCCGTGCTCGTCGCACAGGGTGTTGAGCACAGTGAGCGGCGAGACGTCCTGGAAGATGCGCGAGTTCTGGCGCAGACCCAGACGCCACAGCGCGGGGCGAATCTCGACGCGATAGAAGGTGTGGCGGTGGCCGCGGTCGCCGCGACCGAACTCGCTGACGATGCCGTGAACGCGACGCAGCGCCTCGCCCTGCTGCCAGATCGTCAGGGTGGCCTCGCGGTCGAGGATGTCGCGGGCGGAGAGGCTGCCGTCGCGGCTGGCGAAACGCACCGAGAGCTCGAAGGGGGCGGAGAGCCGTTCCCGATGGGTGAACTCGGTGACCGCCAGGTCCTCGATATCAGCGATGGTCAGGGTGAAGTGAAGTCCGGTTTCTGAGGCCATGCTCCCTCCTGGAGACGTACATGGCCGAGTTACAGCAGGCGCTGTGCCAGCTTTAAGCTAATTAAGTAAAAACAAGGAGTAACTATGCGGCGAGTTGAAGAGGCTAAGTAAATTCAGGCAATCCGTTGCCTGAAGCGGGCAATAAGTTGCCCGTTGGGCAAGTTCTTGCCCGCAGCTCGGTAGGATCTTTATCCGATAAGCTACAATTCCAAACGCTCTTTGACCCTTCCAAAGGCAGCAAGAGCGAACTCCAGGTCGTCGCGGCTCAGGGCGGCGGACATCTGGGTACGAATGCGCGCCTTGCCCTGGGGTACCACCGGGTAGGAGAAGGCGATCACGTAGATGCCCTCCTTGAGCATTTCATCGGCGAAGCGGGCGGCAAGCCCCGCGTCGTGCAGCATCACCGGCACGATGGGGTGCTCGCCTGGCAGCAGCTCGAAGCCGAGTCGCTCGAGCCCTTCGCGGAAGAAGGCTGTGTTCTCCTTTAACCGGTCGCGCAGCTCGCGGGACTCGGCGGCAATCTCGATGGCCTTCAGCGCGCCGGCAACCACCGGCGGTGCCACGGTGTTGGAGAACAGATAGGGCCGAGAGCGCTGGCGCAGCAGCTCTATGACTTCGCGCTTGCCACTAGTGTAGCCGCCACTGGCGCCGCCCAGCGCCTTGCCCAGTGTGCCGGTGGTGATGTCGATACGATCCATGCAGTTGCGATACTCATGGGTACCGCGGCCGCCCTCGCCGAGAAAACCAGTGGCATGGCAGTCGTCGAAGTGCACCAGGGCGTCATAGCGCTCGGCCAGGTTACAGATCTCGTCGAGCCGGGCGATGTAGCCGTCCATGGAGAACACACCGTCGGTAGTGATCAGCTTGAAGCGCGCACCATCGCGGTCGGCGGCTTTCAGCTGCTCCTCGAGATCGGCCATGTCGTTGTTGCGATATCGATAACGCCGCGCCTTGCAGAGCCGCACACCGTCGATGATGCTGGCATGATTGAGCTCGTCGGAGATTACTGCATCCTCGGCGCCAAGGAGGGTCTCGAACAGTCCACCGTTGGCGTCGAAGCACGAGGGGTAGAGGATAGTATCCTCCGTGCCGAGAAAGTCGGTCAGGCGCTGCTCGAGCTGCTTGTGCAAACTCTGGGTGCCGCAGATGAAGCGCACCGAGGCCAAGCCGAAGCCCCACTCTTCCAGGCCTTCCTTCGCTGCCGCATTGACCTCGGGGTGCTGGGCCAGCCCCAGGTAGTTGTTGGCGCACAGGTTGAGCACCTCCTGGCCGGCGCTTATTCCGACGTGCGCACCCTGGGGCGTAGTCAACTGTCGCTCGTGTTTGTACAGCCCCGCCTGACGAATGGCGTCCAGCTCGCCGCTCAGATGCTCTTTGAAGGCTCCGTACATGTCATGACTCCCAGTTGAGAACGACCTTGCTCGCTTCACCGCTCAGCATGGCATCGAAACCCTGCTGGAATTCGGTGTAGGGCAGGCGATGGGTAATGACCGGCGAGATGTCGAGACCGGATTCGATCATCACCGACATCTTGTACCAGGTCTCGTACATCTCACGGCCATAGATTCCCTTCAGCGTCAGCATGTTGAAGATCACCGTGTTCCAGTCGATGGCGATCTCCTCGGTGGGGATGCCGAGCATCGAAACCTTGCCGCCGTGGCACATGTTGGCCAGCATGTCGCGGAAGGCAGCGGGGCTGCCGGACATCTCCAGGCCCACGTCGAAGCCTTCGGTCAGCCCCAGCTCGCGCTGAACCTCGGGTAGCGTCTCGTGACGTACGTCTACGGTACGCGTTGCGCCCAGACGCTTGGCCAGCTCCAGGCGACCCGGGTTGAGATCCGTTACCACCACGTGGCGTGCGCCGGCGTGGCGGCACACGGCGGCGGCCATGGCACCGATCGGCCCGGCGCCGGTAATCAGTACGTCCTCGCCGAGCAGGTCGAACTGCAACGCGGTGTGCACGGCATTGCCCAGCGGATCGAAAATGGCGGCAACGTCGAGATCGATGCCCGGCTTGTGCTCCCACACGTTGGACATGGGCAGGGCAACATACTCGGCGAAGGCGCCCGGCCGGTTGACCCCCACGCCGCTGGTATGGGCGCACAGGTGGCGGCGTCCGGCCAGGCAGTTCCTGCAGCGGCCGCACACCACGTGACCCTCGCCGGAGACGATCTGGCCCGGATGGAAGTCATTGACGTTGGAGCCCACTTCGACGATCTCACCGACGAACTCATGACCAACGACCATGGGCACCGGGATGGTCTTCTGGGCCCAGCTGTCCCACTTGTAGATATGCACGTCGGTGCCGCAAATGGCAGTGCGTTTCACCTTGATCAGCACGTCGTTGATGCCGACCTGTGGGTCAGGCACCTCATCCAGCCAGAGGCCGGGTGATGCCTCCTTCTTGATCAGTGCTTTCATCGGGCTATCTTCCTGTCTTTGTCATTGGGTGGCGGTCAGGGTGAGCAAGGTTTACGATAGAGGAATTGATTCCAGTATTGCAGAATACCTCCCTCATGCAAGAAATTATTCTTCTATTATGGAAATGCCTGAATTCAATCGCCCGATCCCGATCCGGTCTGTTCCCGGTGCGGCCGACCGTAGAGGAGAAGTGTAGGTGGATGACAGGAATATGAGCGAAGCTCAGACGGAAGCCGGCAGCCTTTCCAGCCGCGTTATCGAGCTGCGCAAACGTCGCGGCCTCACTCTGGAGCAGTTGGCGGCGGCCTCGGGGGTCAGCCGCTCTATGCTCAGTCAGATAGAACGGGGCAAGGCCAACCCGACCCTGGCGGTGACCCTGCGTATCGCTCAGGCGTTTGGCATGAACATCGGGGATCTGGTGGATCAGCCGTGGACGGCCTCGCGTATCGAGGTGGTTCGCAGCGATGATGCCAGCCAGCTGTTCCGCGACGACCGCGATTGCCGCATACGCACGCTCTCGCCGCTGCACATGGAGAAGAACGTGGAGTTCTACGAAGTGCGTCTGGCCCCTGGGGCTCGTTTGCATAGTGCCGCCCACTTTGAAGGAACCCGCGAGTTGCTGACCGTGACCCAAGGGCAGGCGCGCATCCTGGCAGGGGAGAATCGCTGTGAGCTGAGCCCAGGCGATTCGGCCCACTACAACGCCGACCTGGAGCACACCATCGAGAACTGCGGTGCAGGCGAGCTGGTGAGCTTTCTCGTGGTGACTTATCAATAGCGTGGGGCGGGCACGGCCGGGGGGCTGACATGACAGAGCTGATCTATTGGCTGGACATGGCGGGTGTGGTCGTCTTTGCGCTCTCGGGCGTCGTCATTGCCTGTCGCTCACGCATGGACCCGTTCGGCATGTTGGTGCTGGCGGCCGTTACGGGCATCGGCGGTGGTACCTTGCGTGATTTGGTGCTCGGCGTACGCCCGGTATTCTGGGTCGCCGACCCGACTTACCTATGGGTGATACTGGCTACCGTGGGCCTTTCCATCATCGGCTTCCACTATATCCATCGCCTCTCGCGGGTCTTTCTCCCGGTGGCCGACGCCTTCGGACTTGCACTGTTCACGGTGATCGGTGCCCACAAGGCGTTGCAGCTCGAGGCGCCCGGCGTGGTGGCGGTGCTAATGGGGCTGTTGACGGGGGTGGCCGGCGGTATGGTGCGCGACATACTGGCGCGCCGTGTACCGATGGTGCTGCGTCAGGAAGTGTACGCTACGGCCTCCATCGCCGGTGGCATTACCTATGTCGGGCTGGGGGAGCTGGGCACGCCGGCCGGCATCGCCATCGGGCTGGCGCTGGCGGTGACGCTCGGCCTGCGTCTGGCCGCCATTCACTGGCAGCTTACGCTGCCGGTCTTCGCCTGGGTCGTGATTCGTCCACCCTACCAATCCACTGCCGAAGAGCAGGGGGCCGCCACATCTCAAGGCGAGCCGGCACCGGATCCCAAGTTGCGTACCAAGGTCAGGGTGCGCATGATTTCGCCCAGGCAGCAGCGCTCTTCGCGTGGACAGGACCGGGGCTGACTGCCCTGGGCATCAGGACGGTTGCACCAGGTTAATCAGGGACCGGTCGCTAAGCGCCCGCGACAGCTGAGGGGCGAGTTGTTTTCGGACCCTCAGATAGGGTTCCACCAGCTCACGATTCATGTCCCGCTGGGCTCCGTGATTATCGATATAGAAGGCATTTCGCTTGCCATGGAGTTCGATCGCTTCTCCGATCCGTGTGAAGCGAAACCCCGACATAGCCAGTAGCCGTGGCAGACGCGATGCCATCATGGCAAAAATATGTCGGCGCTCAACCAAATCGACTAGTGCATGGGTGGCAAGGAAAAGCACGATCGTAAGTAATGGAAAGACGCGTCGCTCCTCGGGTGAGAATTCGTATGTGATGCTGCCTTCGTCCAGCGTCTCATTATTGATGGGCCGATTGCGAAATTCCCTTGCTGTGGCAAAGCGTGAGATCTCGCAAATTTCATGAAAGGGGAGCAGGTCGGGGTGCAGCGTTGTATGCGTCAGACTCCTGCCACCGTACTCTTGAAGCGGGAGCCTGATCGCCGAATTCATGGCTTCAGGTGCAGGAAGGACTAGCCGGAAACAGCCTGCTACGATGCCGGACTTCCTGTGTTCCAACATACAGTGAAGTGCATTTTCGTCGTAGATGTCCAACTCCAGGGCGGAGTTATCATTGTAGGGCGGGTTATAACCGATTTCTTGACAGTAGACCTTGTATCGCAATCGATAGACGCGTTGCCTGTCTTTTTCGCTAGAAGCTAGCTTGAAGACAAAATCTTCATCTAATTGTTGAAAGAGCTCATTACGGTTGCTCGTTCCTTGATCGAGGGGCCTGTTGCGTTCCATTTTGCACTCCTTGCATTGACCTTGTCATAGTAAACCATTGAAGATAAATGGTTGCTTACACTCAGCTTTTGAGAAATGCTTGGAAGGTATCATTGAGAAGCGCAGGCTTACCCAGATGATAGCCTTGACCATACTCGATGCCATAGGAGGTCAGTAGTGGAATCAGAGCCTCCTGATCGACGAACTCGGCAATGGCTCGTTTTCCGAAGCCTGCGGCGATGTCGGCGATGGCCTTGACGATGACTTGGCTATCCTGGCTGGTGATCAAGGTGCGAATGAAAGCGCCGTCGATCTTGATGAAGTCGACGGGCAGCTCGCCGAGGTAGTGGAAACTGCTGAAGCCGACCCCGAAATCATCCAGAGCGGTGCGGCAGCCCAGGTCACGTAGGGCTTGGAGCACGCCTCGAGCACTGGAGAAATCGGTGACTGCGGCGGTTTCCGTAATCTCCAGAATCAGGTGGCGGGGGTCGGCGCCGCACGCGGCCAGTTCATCCATGAGAAATTGCTTGAGCCCTTGGTCGTGCAGCGTCTGACCGGACAAATTGACGGAGAGGCTGATGCCTTGCTCCTGCACCTGGCTCAAGGCACGCAGACTGTGTCGCAGCACCCAGCGATCTATCTGCACGATTTGACCGCTGCGCTCGGCCACGCCAATGAAATGGGCCGGGGAGATGAGCGCCCCCTTGGGACCGCGCATACGCAATAGAACTTCATAGTGGCGTACGTCGCCGTCAATCAAGCGCATGATCGGCTGCACCATCAGCTCGAATCCCTCTTCCTCTATCGCCTGGCGTATCCGCTCCACCCAGTAAACGCGCTCTTGCAGCTCATCCTTGGCACGCTCCAGCGTAGAGAGAAGATGCCAGCGCTGCGAGCTGCTCTCCTTGGCCTTGTACATGGCAAGGTCGGCATTGGCCATCAGGTCAGCGGGGTTATCACCATGGATCGGGAACAGGGCGATACCTAGGCTGGCCGTGGCCCGGTGACGTTGCCCACCGGCATCCAGGCCGGTGCCGTCCAGCAGCGGCGTGATCTGCTTGGCGATACTAATGGCTCTTCGGGTATCGGCGCCTTCCAACAACAGCGCAAATTCATCGCCGCCCAAACGTGCAATGATGCCGCAGTGGCCGAACTCCTGGAACAGCGTGTCGGCCACCATGCGTAAAAGACGGTCACCGGTGTGGTGTCCGCTGAGTTCGTTGACATCCTTGAAGTGGTCCAGGTCCAGCAGCAGTACGGCTCCGGCACGGCCCCGGCGCATCACGTTGCCCAGCGCTTCCTGAAAGTAGCGGCGGTTGTAAAGTTCGGTCAGCGGGTCACGTTCGGCCAGCCAGGTAAGACGAGCCTCGGCCAGCTTGCGTTCGGTGATATCGAGTCCGACCGAAATGCGTGCCGCACGGTCGTCGCCATGTAACGTTAGCGGAGCGTGATACCAGGCGATGGTCCGTTGGCGGCCATCTGCCGTTACCAGGCTGCGTTCCTCCTGGGATGCCGCCTCGCTGGGAGCATCGCTCAGGCGTGGCATGAAGACATCGTCGAACTGCCGGCCCAGCAGGCGCTCCTCCTGCATGGAAAGCGTTGAAAGAGCATGTTCGTTGACCAGCGTAATCCGCTCCTGGTCGTCCTGAGTGACGATGAAAACGCGTGCCGTATCCAGCAGGCTGCCAACGAAATCGCGCTCGCGGGCCAGCTCGTCGACCCGCTCGGCCAACTGTTGTCCGCGTGCGGTAACCTCCTGCCCGAGCGCTTCCAACTGGTCGGACAGTGCCAGGGTCGTTCCCTCGAGCACGTCGATTTCGTCCTGCAGGTGAGTGCTTGGGGGGGGAATGGCCCGACGGGTTTCGGCGAAGCCCCCATGGGCCAGGGCCGGCAGCACTCCGGCCAGGCGTCGCAGTCGGGCCATGGGGCGCAGCAGAATTACCAGCAGTAGAAGCTCGGCTGCCAACCAGCCGCCGATCCCGACCAGCAGGAGGTTGCGGGTATTGCTCTGGATGGCGGAAATCTGATGGGTGATATCGGCGGCGAGTAGAAAGAAACCGCTGCTGCGTCGGTTTTGATCGGCTTCCATGCGCACGGCGGAGAGCTCGTAATCGCGCCCTTGGCGATGCAGCCGCAGCGGTGTTTCGAGGATGTCGCTGAGCATGACCTTCTGCGAAGCCTGCTGCAGCAGAGGAAGATAGCGTTCCGGGTTGGTCAGTGCCACCAGTTGGCCGTTCCAGCCCGCCATGTGTCGCTCGGGCACGATTTCCGTTTCGAGCGAGCCGGTGATCAACAGAGCCACATCGCTTCCGGAAACCTGCTGGGCCTGGCGTGCCACGTCGGCTAGAGAGCGCGACAGTATCACCATGCCGACACTCTCTCCGGCGACCAGAATGGGAACGGCTGCATACTGCCGGCAGTCGTTGGCGCAGCGCAGAGCAGAGAGAGGGAACTCGGTTTCCATCACCTGTTCGACCCAATCCTGAACAGGACGCTGCTTGTCGACCTGGCCCTCCCCCCAATCGGCCAGTTGGCGTCCCAGATCATCGAAAATGAGGATCTCGTCGACGCCGGCTTCGAGCTGCAGCGTGGGCCATTGGGAGGAAAGGGAGTCGATCAATGCAGCCTGATCGCTTGCTGCCAGGGCCGGCCCCAGATCGGGAGAGGCGGCCGCCAGGGCGGCGATTTGCAGTAGGCTCACTTCGGATCGCTGCAGGGCAAGTTGAATCTCGCGCGCTTCCCGTTCGTTGCTCGCGTTGCGGCTCTCCTCGAACTGGCGGGTCAGGTTGGCATGACCGAGCCAGGTAAAGAGGCCCGCGAGCACCAACAGCAGCAGGCTGCTCAGTGCAAGTACCCGCCAGGTCAGGCTGAGGCGGAGCTGTGGCTCTTGGGAGGAATAAGAGATCATGCTGGCTGTCCCTGGCTCGACGGTGAAACGTTGCGTTTTCGCAACTCAGAAGCGCAGTGAGAGTTGAAACAGCAGCATGTTCCAGCGTCGCCGCGTCTCGCTGGGGTCGGGTTCATCCTGAAGAGGTAGCCAGGCGGTTCCATCGATGTGGTGATATTCGGCGGCAAGCAGGACTCGCGGGGTCACATTCCATTGCAAGCCCAGGGTTATGTCGTCTGCATACTGGGTATGTGCCGGCCCACCCCCCATGGCTTCAAAGGCACGCCCGGAGCGATCGTCTCTATTGCTCACCAGGCTGTCGAACCGCACCAGCCACTGCCAGTTATCGAGAAAGCGCCTCGTATACTGCACGTACCAACTTTCCCCAGTGACATCGATATTGAGGAATGGGTTGGCGAAGCCTGCAAGGGTGGATTGCCTGAGTGCATACTCCCCGGTCAGGCTCCAATGCTCGGCGTTGTACTGGAGTGAAAAAATCCAGGGCTTGAAGTCGAAGGTACCATTGCTGACTTGCGCTGTGTTGGAGACGAAGCGAGCGCGAGCATTTGCAGCGCTGAGAGCTGCCACGACCCGTCCACCATCATGCTCATAGCGTATTTGACCGATAGCCGAGCGTCGTGGCTCAAGCGAACCAGGAGTATTTTCCAGTCGCATGGTTCGTCTCAAATCGTCCCCTGCCTGTATATCTCCTACGCCTATCTGGGTGCGTATCACCCCGGTTGGCAAGCGCTCCTCGTGGTATACGGTCATGCCATCCGCAGCAAGGCCGAGCGAGCGAGTGCGATCGAAATAGATCGATTGAGGTAGCAAGATGCTGGGCCGAGTGAAGGCGACGTCTCGGGTCTGATTGTAAAAACCGAGAGGATTCTTGAACCGTCCTACCTGAACCCCCAGAGTTCGCTGCTGATTGGACAAGGGCTGGTAATCGATCACGCCGTAATCGAGAGCCGGCCGGGCGTCACTGCCATCGCCGCCGGCACGACGGCTGAGCACCTGGGCCGCCAGCAGAACGTCACGATGGGGCCGGAGTGAAGCGTTGGCGCCGATTTCAGTGTACTTGAGACTGCCACCGCTGCTGCTGGGGCCGAAAAAATCGTTGTGATCGGTGATGACTGCCGCCTGGCTGAGAAAACCGTGCAGCTGAAGGGTGTCCATGACGCCTTCAGCCATGGCGGCCGGTGTCCAGCCCGCTGCCAGCATCAGCAGCAGCGCGCCTGAGCGACGGCTAATCCATGTAAATGACTTGGACTCGATCATCCAGATACTCCCTTTCCAGATACCCAAGAGCGCCAGGTGTGGTAGCGACGCGTTCCAGCATCTCGGATTGACTGTTGACCTGGCTTGGTGCTTGGCCCGTACCCGAAAAGACCATACGGTCCCAAGCCAACTGAAGCTGATGCGGGTAGACGGCAAGCAGCTCCTTGGCAAAGCGTGCGTGCACGGGGTGGCGGTTGGGCAGTACGAACACGCGCACGGCCTGCCCATCCGGCCAGTTGCGCTGGCGCATGGCGAAGATGGCCCGGGTGGTATCCTGGGTTAGCGACGTGTTGGCGACCTGGTGGTTAGCGATGAGCACGATGCGTCGCTCTTCGGCGTAAAGCGAAAGAGGCATTAATGCCAGCACCAAGGGCAATAGCAGCAAGCGAATCACCCCAGCCACGCGCCACCTACACTGAAGCCCAGGTGATGCGTCATGGCGAGTGATGCGCTTGGCTGCGACTCGGTACCATCCGACAACACGGCCCTCATTCCTGGCCCATTGTTAGTGATGGTCAGCCAGGTCTTCATGAGCGTATCGATATTGAAATCCCCCGATCCCTTGCCAAGCGGTGGTGCCGGCCCGGCAAGTCATGCTCCCCGTTGATTATGTAGCTTACATTATCGCTTGGCGTCGTTGCCCAATATAGGCAATACGGCTGCAGGCTGCGTCAGCCGTCCTGCCCATCATGCCATTGGCGCCTTTTTGGCACAGTAACATAGATTCAACGGCTTATGGGACACGATGGGTTTGTGAAGCGAAGCGGCCGGTTGGAGCCTGGCCTGCCCAGTCCTCGGCCCTCAGCGATTGTGCCCGGACGGGCCGGAAATGGCCTCGCTGAGGAAAAAGTATGGCATGATCTCAACCTTGAGGCATTACAACCAAGGACAGGCCAGAACTCTCATGTTTCTCGATTCTTACCATACCCAAGTGGGTTCGCGAGTCCGCATTTCGGCACAGCAGGCCAGCGATTTTGCCAAGCGCATCGCCGGCGACTTCAATCCGATTCATGATGCCGATGCAAGGCGCTTCTGCGTTCCTGGGGATCTGCTGTTCGCTTTGGTGTTGCGCCGGTTCGGGCTCTCATCGCAGATGGACTTCCGCTTTCGGAGCATGGTGGGCGATGGCACTCTGCTGGGCCTGGAGGAGCGTGCGCCAGGTAAGGTCGAAGTCAAGGACGACGAGGGCAAGCAGTATCTGGAAGTTGAGCGCTCCGGTGAGGCAAACCATGACCCCACCGTGGTAGAGGCTTTCACTCGCTGCTACGTGGCCTTTTCCGGCAAGAACTTTCCGCATGTCCTCAAGCCACTGCTTGAAGAGCAGGGTGTCATGTTCAACCCGAAGCGTCCGCTGGTGATTTACGACAGCATGGGGTTCTCGCTCGAGCGCTTGGACCTGACGGGCCCCTCGTTGGAGCTGGTCGAGTCGAGCCTGGAAGTGATTGGGAAGCGCGGCGACGTCAAGCTCGAGTTTCGGATCACCGATCGCGGCGAGGTAGTGGGCAGCGGCTCGAAGAAGCTGGTCGTCAGTGGACTCAGCGAGTACGACCCGGCCGCCATGGATGCGATCGTTGCCGAGTTCTACCGGCTCAAGGCGGCCTACGAGAGCGGGCAGGGCGCCTGAGGACGCAAGCGCCGCAAAACAGCTGCCTGCAGCGGGTCACACCGTGACGGTCACCGGGCAGTGTGCCAGGTCGATGACGCGGTGGCTCACGCTTCCAACCAGCTTCTCGCGCCAGGTTCCCAGCCCCCGCCGCCCCATGACGATAATGGGCGAGTCGCTTAGTGCATGGGCAAATTCGGCGATCGATTCTGCATAGCGGTCCCCTTCGAGGATGTGCGTGGCGATGCCCGCCGGTATCTCTCCCAGGCTTTGGCGTGCCCGTTGAAAAACGCGCTCGGCTTCGTCCTTTTCGCCCGCTTCAGGGGGCGGCGTGCCCTTTGGGCGACAGAACATCAGATCCACCGGCGCCGCGGCACGTCGGGCCAGCTCACCTGCCAGCGTGGCGGCATGGTCGCTGTGCGGCGAGCCGTCGACCGGCATGAGCACTCGGCCGATGCGCTCTCCACTGGTATCGCCAGCCTCGGGGTGAACGATAGTAACCGGACAAGTGGCCTTGTGGACCACCTCGTCGCTGACACTGCCTTCCATGAATTTGCTGAAATCGCTCAGGTGGCGTGCGCCGATGACCAGCAGGCAGCTTTTTTGCTTGCTCGCATACTCGACGATGGTTCGGGCGGGATGTCGTACGAAACCGTCCTCTTCGAGCGTCACCTCGTCCAGCGATACCTCAAGTGCCTCGGGAACGACCCCCCTGGCGTGTGAGAACGCCGCCTTCACCGCCTCTAGCCGCTGCGAGCGGTCGCGGTCCACTTCGTCACGCCGATTGGCGGGCACGTCGCTGAGCTCGGCCGGGTTGAGCGGCATGACATGTACCAACTGCAAACGGGCCTGAAGCAAATGGGCGAGCAGTGAGGCGTGACGCGTTGCGGCATCCGCCGTAGGCGAGCCGTCCACCGGTACGATTACGAGCGAAAGTGCCTCACGCATGCGAATTTCCTTGATGTCCAGTCATAGGTTGTCTTTGATGCGCCTGACGGTGCATTCAGCCTTAGCCTAGCGTACTTGGGTCGTGAGCGTCTGCTGCTCCCGTGGCACATGGAGCGTCTTGCCGAACAGCATGCCGCCCCAGGGTATGTCATTGGCAACCCGGTTCAACGCTATCGAACCGGCCATGCCCACTACAATCAGCAACAGCGCATAGACCGGTAGAGGAAAATGCACGAACTCGCCTGCGAAATCGACGATGGCGAAGAACATGGGGTGCGCCAGGTAGATGCCGAACGAGTAGCGATTAACGGTCTTGACCAACGGCGTGGCGTGGAAATTCCTCAGACGAGTCACGGCGAAAAGGGTGCACAGGATGAACAGCGGAATGACCCATGTCTCCTTGGAGGAGTACTCCAGCCAGCCTTGCAGGGTAAAGAGAACGATCATGGCAATGTAGGCCAGAAGAAGTTCGGGCCGCGAAAGCCACTTGAGCCAGGGCACCTCGCTCCTGCGCCCGGGAGCGAGCTGAGGGTAGTGCCGTACCACCAGCATGGCCAGGAAGAACAGGTAGATCCAGCCCAGAGGAGCGATCCATAGCAGGTAGCCCGGCGGTTCGATGCCGAAAAAACGGGTCAGCCCCCAGTAGGCGATACCGATCAGGCTGCCGATCACCAGCCATGGGCCAGGCGGTAGCCAGCGCTCGAGCCGATAGCGGCAGTACAGCCAGTAGAAGGCGTAGAATTGCATGGCAATGATCAGGAAATAGCCGTGCCAGCCGGCAAAGACGAGATATTCGGTCAGGTTCTCGATTAGGCCGACCGGCTCCCCCTCACGGCGCAGGTTGATGTATTTCGTCATCGAATAGATCAGCCCGTAGACGAAGTAGGGCACCATCACGTACTGCAGCCGCTTGAACAGAAAACCGGAAGGGGGCCGATTGCCGTAGCGCATCGAAAACAGAAAGATCGAGATGAAGATGAAGATCGGCGTGCCGAGCACGGTAGGAATGCGAGCAAGGTCAAGGTAGACGTTGTCGAGGTGCACGTTCATGCGGTCGAGAAAGTGAAAGAAGAACACTGCCAGGCAGCCGTAGAATCGCAGCCAGTAGATTTCTTCGATCTGCCTCATGAGTGAATGGCCTTCCGTGGTGCAAGGAACAACATGTGTCGACTCCATGTCGGACCATGACGAGATACAAAGATTCCATTAACAGGCTAGCAATTGTTGCAGCAGGCCGGCACAAGGAGAAGAGTGCCATGATCAAGTTTCTGATTATCGCCGTCTTTAGCATGAGCCTGCTCTGGGGGCAGCACAAGGCTCATGCCGGCGAGGTCACCTATCATCGCTTCACCTCCGAGGTGCTGGGGCGGGATTATCCGTATGCGCTGTATCTGCCCGACGGTTATCACGAAACCTATCAAGCTTACCCTGTGCTTTATCTTCTGCACGGCTCCTTCGGCAGCGAGCGCGACTGGGTCGAGAGCGGCGGTCTCAAGGAGACTGCCGACCGGTTGATTCGAGAAGGGCACATTCCCCCCATGGTGATCGTCATGCCCGGCAGCGAGAGCTGGTGGATCGACGGTCACAATGAAGCGGCGCGCACGGCCTTTCTCGACGATCTCATGCCCTACATCGAGGCGACCTGGCAAGTCGTACCACAGCGTGAATGGCGCGCGATTGCCGGGCTCTCCGCGGGTGGCTTCGGTGCCTTGAATTTCACGCTCGAACGCCCCGAGCTGTTCGCTGCCGCAGCGGCAATGAGCCCGGCCAGCTATCATCCGTTGCCGCCACGGCGATCCACAGCACGGCGACATCCCGCGTTTCTCGACGCGGCGGGTAGTTTCGACGAGTCGCTATGGAGGCAAAGCAACTACACTGCCTACCTTGAGAATTATCTGGAGCGCGAGGAAATCGTGCCGCTTTACCTTAGCGCCGGGCACCGCGACCCCTACAATGCCGAGCATCATGCGCGGGTCGTGCGCCAAGCTCTGGCCCCGCATCAGCCTGATCTGGTGGCTATGGAAGTCCTTAATGGCGGACACACCTGGCGCGTCTGGCGAGCCAGCCTGCCCACCGCCATGGCCTGGATGGGTCGCTTCCTGCAGGATCCCGTGCCTCTTGAAACCCTGGCCGAGGATGCCGCAGCCGAGGGCAAGGCAGCGGTCGACCCTCAAGTGCTTTCCAGTCATGCTCAGTAGTCTTCATAAATGGGGTTGGCGAAGCGTCTTACTAACTTTAGTCTCAAGATTCGCCCCCCTGCCAGGCTCCTTGCATGCACCCCCAGCGCGAACCCTTGCATAATGAGTTGCACGCCCGTCCGTCGATCTATTTCTCGGAGCCGGCCCACCTCTATCACTACGCTTTTCTCGCCGATGCCGAGGAGCATTTGCGCTTGCTGGCGAAACTGGGCCAGACCACCGGCCTGGCCTTCGATACCGCGCTGGTACAACAGATATCGTCCATTGAGCATACGGTGTTCAAGTGGGAGCGACATACCGAGTTCTCCACGCTGACCCTGATGGTGCCGAAAAGGCAGGAGAGCGAGTCATGGCCGGCGCCGCCAGAGTGGCTGAACGAGGTGGTGGAGTCCTGCTGTAGCACCCTGATCAATGCCACCCAGGTAGGGGTGGAAGGGAGAGATACCTGGCTAGGAAGCCCCGAGGCCTATGGCTTTATCGACCCGGCCGGCTCCCAGGTGGGCGGCGCAGATGCCACCGTGTGGAGCGACTTTCACCTCGACGCCAACGGCGACAACCGTTTCTTGCTGCTCAACAGCGGCCTCAATGCCTTTCGGCTGGGGCGCATGGTGCGCCGTCTGCTTGAGATCGAGACCTATCGCATGATGGCCTCGCTCTCACTGCCGCTGGCCAAGGAGCTGGCACTCGAGCTTCAGGCGTACGAGCTAGAGCTGGGCGAGCTGTCCGATCGCAATGCCGAGCAGGAGGATGACAACCCGCGCCCCTTGCTGACGGACTTGTCGCGGCTTTCGGCCAAGCTGGAGCGCAGCGGCTGCCGATCGCGCCAACGCTTCAGTGCTACGGATGCCTATGCCCGCATCGTCTTTTCACGTATCGAGGAGCTACGGGAGGCAAGAGTCGGCGACTGCCCGCGTCTCGGTACCTTCATTCTGCGTCGTTTCAGGCCAACGGTGCATTACTGTGCCGCCATTCATCAGCGGCAGGAGCGCCTCGCGGAGAGCACCGCTCGGCTCAACGACCTTCTGCGTACCCGCGCCCAGGTCGAAATCGAGGAGCAGAATTCGAGCATTCTCAGAAGCCTAAACGAGCGGGCCAGCAGCCAACTGAAAATCCAGAAGGCGGTGGAAGGTCTCTCGATCATCGTCATCAGCTATTACATCTTCAGCCTGTTCAAGCTGGGGCTCGAAAGCCTCGGCGCACTTGGCATGGCGGTACAGCCTCACTTGGCAGCGGCGGTTCTTGCTCCGCTGGGTGGGCTGATCATCGGTTTTCTGGCCTGGCGTATCTGGCGGGTGAAGCGCCACTAGAACAGCGCCACCATTTCTCAAAAAGAACGTCGAGTGAGGTTTCCATGAGTCATATCGCGACTACCCCCGAGCCGCCCTACTACGCGGTCATCTTTAGCTCGCTCCGCACCGAGGACGACAATGGCTATGGTTTGATGGCCGAAAGCATGACCGAACTGGCCGCCCAGCAGCCGGGTTTCCTCGGCCTGGAATCGGCTCGAGACACCCTCGGCTTGACGGTCTCTTACTGGCGGGACCTGGAGTCGATCAACCGCTGGAAACAGCAGGTCGAGCACCGTGAGGCGCAGCGTCTCGGCCGCAGCGAGTGGTATGCCGCCTACAAGGTTCGTATCTCCAAGGTGGAGCGGGATTACGGCTTCGGCGACGGATAAGCCAAGCCCCGGCGGCCAGAGCCACCGGGGCGGTTGGCGTCACTCCGCCGCATCGATCCGTTCGAGCAGGTCGGCCACGGCCTGTTCGAGTTGGCGGTCGCGGGCCGCCACTTCATCCTCAGGAGTTTGCTCAACCAATAGATCCGGCATGGCGCCGTTGTGCTCCATGTCGGTGCCATCGGGTAGATACCAGCCGCGGAAGGGCCGACGCACGGTAGCGCCGTCGATCAGCGTGTGGCTGTTGGTGGAAATCACCCCGCCGTAGGTTTGCTGGCCTACCAACCTCCCGCGCCCTAGCGTAGTAAAGGCATGGGCGAGAATCTCAGCATTCGAGTAGCTCTTTTCATTGGCCAGCATGTTGATCGGCAGCGTATAGCGTGGTGCATCCAGACGATCCTGCGGGTAGTGGCCAGTTTCGTCACGGTCGGCGCCTGCAGGGATCGTATAGGCGTGCTCGCCGGCCATGATCGAAGTGAGGATGCGGTCGGTAGTATTACCGCCACCGTTGTTGCGCACATCGATGATAAGGCCGTCCTTGCCCATGGCGGCGGCATACAAATCGCCCTGGAATCCTTCCAGCGAGGTCTGGTTCATGGCCTGAATATGCAGGTAGCCGAGCCGGCCGTCCGAAAGCTCCTCTACGCGACTGCGACTCTCCTCGCGGAAGGCGTCGTACTTCAGGCGTGCCAACTCCGTCAGGCCCACCGTCTGAAGCATGGTGCGGTACTCGGTATAGCCTTCCTCTCCAGGACGGTCGAAGGTGATGATGACTTCCTCGTCCACCAGACCGCGCAGACGCTGCAGCAGCGTGTCGCCCTCTTCGAAGGGCATCAGCCCTATTTCAGTGATGATATCGCCAGGCGCAAGTGGCATGGGGCCGCGGCTGGCGGGGCCCTCTGCCAGCACATTGGTGATGCGATAGCCGATACGGCCGGTCTGCTGCGAGATGAGTCTTCGTGTCTCGATGCCGAGCCGGCCGGAGGGCTCACGCAATGATGACACAGGACCCGGATTGGAAACGCCCATGTGCGAGGCAGCCAGCTCCCCCATCAAGCGGTTGGCGATATCGCTAAACTCGCTAGAGGTGCGTGCACGTTGCACCAGGGTGGCATAATCCGAAACCACCTCGGACCAGTCCAGGCCCTTCAGGTCGGTGCGATAGAAACTCTCACCGATCATTCGAGCTGCCTCGTGAAACTTCTGCAGCGATTGCCGGCGCAGGTCGATGCGCAGCCGGTCCGAGATATCCAGGTAGCGCGGAGAACCGTTGCCCGATAGGTTGGCCACGCCCACCCTGCCATTGGTGATATAGACGACTTGCTCGCCGGTAATATTGAGCTGCTGTACGTTGGCCTGCGGCCCAATACGCGTTCGCTGGCTGCCATCCCAATTCATCGCAATCAGCCCTTCGCTGCCGGCGTTGAAGACGTAGCGGTCGCCGCCGGGAGTCATTTCATTGGCGGTGTGGTGGGCCGGCGAGGCGGTTACGCGCTCGATGCGCCGCCAGGCATCTTCCAGTTCGAGCTCCGGCGCGTCCTGCGTCGTTTCCTCATCGTCACGATCATTCGTTACCGGCAGTGGCGAACGGCTCTGTGCCTCTTCCCTCGCGCTGCGGTAATAATGAGATATTTCACGCGGGGTATAGGTCCCGATCTCCCGGTCCAGATAGACCCGGTAGAGGTCGTAATTCTCACCTGAGCGGTTGGAAATAAAGGTCAGCTTGCGGCTATCTGCCGACCAGCGCGGATTGAGGTCGTTGCGCGGATGGCGGGTAATGTTGACCGGCTCGGCCGCGCCGTCTGCCGGCACCACGAAGATATTGGCGCTGAAATCGAGGTCGTTCTGCGAATAGGCGATATAGCGGCTGTCCGGCGACCAGCGCCACTGCATGAAACTGTCCCAGCCCTCGACCAGGGTGCGCTCCTCGCCGCTCTCGATGTCGAATATCACCAGATCGCCTCGGCCGCGGCGAAACGCGAGCGAGCGACCGTCCGGTGAAGGCGAGACGTCACGATCGTGAGTCTCATGGGCCACCACCGGGCTCACTTCGAACTGGATGGCATCATGCCAGCGGGTCGGGTCGCGCTCCGCTGGCAGGTCGTCCGGCAGTTCGTCTTCCAGTTCCTCTTCCGGAATGCTCTCCACTTCCACCGTCGGTTCCTGCACCGACGGCACGTCGGTGGGAGAGCCGGGTGGCGGTATCAAGACCGGGTCCAGAATGAAACCGGGATCCTGCGGGGCAAAAGGGTCCTCCGGTTCCTCACCGCGCACTGCCAGGTCCGGGTTTACGTCATATTCCTGTTCGCGTTCCTCGGGTAGACCGGTGTCCTCATCGGCAGCGGCGAGCGAAACAGTGGGATCGCCATCCCAATACCGAGCCGAAGGACGTTCGCGTGCTCGCTGACGTTCATGACTACGGCGTACTTCGTCTCGGGTCAGCGTCACGTTCGCCTGATAGATCGATTCAGTGCCGTCGGCGTCATTGACGAAATAGAGCGACATGCCATCTGGCGACCAGGCGAGGCTGTGGTGACGGGCGTGGCTGCCCGGCGTTACCAGCAGCGTCGGACTCTGCTCGTCGACATGGCGCACGTAGATACGGCCATAGGCGATGTAGGCCATGGTCTGACCGTCCGGGCTCAGCGCCGCTTCGCTGACGTCTCGGTCCACGCGACGCAGGCTGTTGACGTCCCGGCCGTCGTCCGGGGCACGCAGTACGATGGGCACGGGCTCGGCGTTCGGTTGTTCCAGGTCGAGGGCCATCAGCGTGTCCCAGATCTGCAGCACCGCGGTACTGCCATCGTGGGATACGTCGTAATGCTGAAGATCACGATCCGTGAAATCGGTGAGTCGTTCGATGGTGCGCTCGGCATCGAGCTCCAAGCGATAGAGGTTGACCGTCTGGTCCTCGCGGTCGGACATGAACAGCAGCGTGTTCTCGTCAATCCAGCGTGCCATGCCGTCATCGCCGTCTCGCTCGGTCAGTGGCTCGAATTCATCGCTGCCCAGCTCGTGCAGCCAGATGTTCATGGCATCCGGGCCGCGATAGTGACGTCGATTCCAATCGTGATAGGCCCCGCCTCGGGTAAACACGACGTGCCGGCCGTCCGGAGAGAGCTGTGGTTCGGAGCCGAAGGCATCGTGCAAGCGCGAATATTCACCGCCATTTGGCGGGAGGAGATACGGACGCTGGTCGCGATAGACATCGGCTTCGAGCATCCCCGAGAAGGTGATCACCGGCTCACCATCTTCATCGAGCCCGTAGGATGGGTTGCGCAGATGCTGGTCGCCATGAGTGAGCTGTGACAGCTGGCTGCCGTCGCGTCGCATGCGCCATAAGTTCAGATAGCCATCACGCATCGAGGCGAACACGATCCACTCGCCGTCCGGGCTCCAGCTGGAATGGAGGTCGTCCAGATTGTGGCGGGTCAGGCGTACCGCCTCGCCACCCTCGATCGATGAGCGCCACAGGTCGCCGCGCCAGCTGAAGATGAGCTCGGAGCCGTCGGGGCTGACGGAGGGAAAGCGGGGCAGGCCAACCTGCCCTGACTGAGCCAGGGCGCTTGTCGGCAAGTGTGCCAACACACCGCTCAAAACCGACAGCAGAGCCAGCCTGCGCAGGCTGGTGTAGAGCGGCGCTCGAAGATAGCTGAGTCCGTGCATTACCACACCTTTTCATTAGCCGATGCCATGCTTTTGTATTGGTTATGGCATTTACCGATGTCATGACTCACCAACGTAGCAACGATTATCAGCTCTATCGAATGCAGAGCGTTCTAATTTGGCCATCTCTGTCAGCCTTTACTAGGCTAAGGCCGGAAGCGAGCGCTTCGTCAGCCATTCAGGGAAGGAGGGTGCATGAGCGACGCGCGCGATCCCTACCCCGATGCGCTGCGCGCCATCGCGCTGTTGATCGTAGTGCTCGGCCACTGGGTTGCCACGCTGCCACGGCTTGAAGAGGGCATGCTGGTAGAGACCGGCCATATACTCGATGCCTGGCCGCCTGCGGGGTTTTTCACCTGGATCATTCAGGTCGTCCCGCTGTTCATTTTCGTCTCTGCCGCTGTCAGTTCGGAAGGCGTGCAGGAGCGCTATCGCTCCGGCGAGCCGCATGCGCACTGGTGGGCAGGCCGCGCTTTGGGGCTGGCCCGGCCGACCGTGACCTACTTGGCCGTGCTGGCAGGTTTCGTGGGTATTTCGTTTTTCACTCGTGACGGCGTGTTGGGGCCGCTCAATCAGTCTCTTACCGTACATCTGTGGTTCCTGCTGATCCTGCTTGGCGTCCAACTGGTACTGCCGCTCAGCGTTTGGGCCGACCGGCGCTTCGGCTTATGGTCGCCAGCGATGTTGATCGTGGCTATTGCGGTGGTGGACTTGTTGCGTTCGCAGCCGGCTGCTCTGGATGAGTGGGCGAGCTTCGGCCAGTTGGTCACCTCGGATCACGACTATTTTGCCTGGATCAGCACGATTTTTTTCTGGCTCCTGCCTCAGCAGCTCGGCATCGCTTGGTGGAACGGGCGCTTCTTTGGGCGGCGTACCGGAGCCGTGCTGATGATTTTCGGGCTGACCTGGTTGTTGGCTGCCGTGGCCCTGGGTTATCCGCCTTCAATGGTTAACGGCAACCCCGGGGGCGAGACCAACTTGCTCCCCCCGACGCTGGCCCTGCTAGGTGTCATGTGGTTTCAGGTGGGGCTGGTGGTGTTGTTCGAAAAGCCCGTGCGCCGTTTCCTTCAGCGCCGTCATTTGGGACGCTGGATGGCGATGATCGGGGCGTTCGGGCTCCAATTGTACCTGTGGCACAAGCTGGCCGAGCTGCCGGCGGCTTGGCTGGG
The DNA here is from genome assembly GCF_020832045.1 of Halomonas sp. Classification (GTDB taxonomy): domain Bacteria; phylum Pseudomonadota; class Gammaproteobacteria; order Pseudomonadales; family Halomonadaceae; genus Halomonas. Next base: position 70,346 of record NZ_JAFIFK010000027.1, on the reverse strand, counting down.
GCAGCGCCTTGGGTGGCCGATTGATGCGGGGATGCCGGGGGAACCAGGATTCTGGATCGGTCGCCTCGAGTGGATAGGGCTATGCATCCTGATAATGGTACCGGTTCTGGCTGTCGTCGTGATCTTCGAGCGTTCTCGCAAGCAGGATGTGCCCGCTACCACCGACCACCGGCGTATCGCCACGGGTGGGCTGGCGCTGTTCCTGGCACTGTCGATAAGCCTGGGGCTGGGAGCTCATCCGGGGTCGCTGATTGGTCTGCCACTGGTGGCCCTGGCCTCCTGGCTGCTGCGCTCACCCGCGAGGCCCGACTCGGCGAGCCACTGACTTATCTCAGCCAGGACCCACTCCGGGTCGTCCAGGGTAAGATCATGGCCGCTATCGGTGTGGCACTTCAGCGGCCAGTGCCAGCGTTGGGCTATGCGCTCTGAGCACTTCCAGGACACCATCCTGTCGGCTTTCGAGGTCAGCACCAACACCGGCAAGCCGGGCAGCGCTTGTGGCAGATCAAAGCCTCTCGCGGCAGCCAGCAGCTGGCGTACCATGTTGACCTTCCTTATCGGCGCATCGCGCTGCCATTGGGCGTAGCGTTGCGCCACCGCCTCGAGATCGTCCTGCTGGCGGGTGGTCATGCGTAGAATCAAGCGCTCACGCTGCTCAGGGCTGAGCGGCAATAGCATGGCCGCGAGCAAACGGGGGTATTGGCGCGGGCGCAAGCGCTGGTAAAAGGGGGCAACGCCTCGCAGGCTCGAATTGATCAGCACCAGGCTTTCCACTTCTGCCGGATAGCGTTGCGCCCAGCGCACGGCCACCATGCCACCCAGCGAGATGGCCAACACGCGATGCGGGCCGAGGGCGCTCGCTTCGTGCAGTTCATCACGCAGTGCATCGACCATTCCATCGACGCTCATGGGGCTGGCATCGCGCCAGCGCTCGCCGTTCCCAGGCAAGTCGACGGCCCGAGCGGGCTGTTGCAACGCCATGGCCAGCCGCTCGGTGAAGCCGTCCCAGTGGCGCGCCTCACGCACCAGCCCGCGCAGCAGAATCCAGCTGCGACGACGCGCCGGCGCTTCGCTCATGAGCCGTGCTCTTCGGCCACGGCGGGGGGGGCGATCACCCATGGCTCTCGCTCGATTTCCTCTCGGCAGCTGGAATCGACAGGGCTGTGGGGGTCATCGAGAAACGCCTGGATCATCGTAGAGCGACATTCATTGACCGGGTTATGCCCAAGCGCCTGCATTTCGACGTACTGCAGGTTGGGCATGGTGAGCTGAAGATGCTGGCTCCAGCGTGTGCCGCAGCAGGGGTCCATCTGGCCATGTATCGCCAGTGCCGGGGTTTCACTCACGGGTGGATCGTTGTGCTCGACCGGTACGTTTCCATCCTCGCCCCACCAGGCACAAAGCCACGGCGGCTCAAAGCCGAGTACCGCCGGTTCACGCTGTACGGCTGCGATGGAATCGTCTCGACTAGGACGGTTACTGCCCATGTCGTTGCACACATGCGCAAGAAAATAGCCGAGCGCATAGGCGGGGGCCTCGGGCTCGTGATCGTAATCCTCGAGACGGAAGAAGGTCTCTAGCCGCGAGTAATCGCCGGCCTCTATGCCGGCGACCAGGCTGGGCAGCTCGGCATAATCGGCAGCCAGCATCAGATAGAGCGTGTCGATGAAGGCGGCACCGTCGAAATAGAGCGTCTCGGTAGAGCCGTAAGGCGTGGCGACATGAGACACATAGGGGCGGGCATCGAGCATGCGTCGGGCCCGGTCGAAGGCCTGCATCCAGTTGGGCAGCATTTCACGGCACGCTTCGTCCTCCGCGGCGCATAGCGCAAGCGTGTCGGTGAAGGTCTGCTTCGCAGTGTAGAGTTCGTCGACCGGCGGGCGGTTGCGCAGGTGGTTGAACCAGGGCCAGCCAAAGATGGCGGCGCGAATGCTCTCCGGGTGGTACTGAATGAAGGACGCTACCGTACCGCTGCCGGTGGAGGAGCCGAATGCGTCGATGTGCTCGAAGCCGAGCAGTTGACGTATCTCGTCCACGTCGCGAGAAACGGAGTGCGAGTTGTACTGGCTGACATCGACTCCTTCCTCGATCAATTTGCGATAGCAGGCCTCCACCTCTGCGGTGATGATGCCAAGCCGATGCATCGGTTCCAGCGAAGCGGTAATGGCCGGGGTATGGAGAATATTGTGGTAGGGCGAGACCGCCGCATACTCCGGGCACTCCAGTGCCGGTTCGGCGTGTGTGAAACCTCGGTGATCCATGGTCACCAGAGTCCGATTGCCGATGTCCTTCTGCAGTTGTTCAAGATAATCGCGGTTATCGAGAGAAGAGTAACCGGGCCCGCCAGGGAAGAAGAATACGGGTGGGGTATCGTTCTCCACCGCTTGCTCTGCTCCGCTTTGCGGTGCCAGAACGGCAACGGGAAGGGCCACCGTGTTGCCGTTAGGTGTTTCCCAGTTTTCGGGGGCGTGAAAGGTGTGGCAGTTTGCTCCCAGTGCCGTTAGCGCTTCGGTGGGGCATTCCGCCTTTTCCAGGCGGGGCAGGTCGGCTTCATCCGTCTGGTTCTGAGCCAGGCTTGGTGAAGAGCAAAGTAGGGCAAATGACAAGGCGCCAAGCCAGTGCCAAGTATAGGAATCCGTTCTGTTCATAAGGCCCCCTTGTTGTTCATGGCGTGTCGATGTGCCGGCCTTCGTTAGTCAAGCTAGCACTCGACGTCAGGGCATCAAGGAAACTCACAAGGAAGCCGAGGGCATCGCATGGGGATGCCCTCTGATCGACTCTGATGCCACGGAAGCATCAAAAAGGTTGTACGCCAGGCCCGGGACGTTCCAGCGGTGGTGTGTCGTTGGGGCTGTATTGGACGGCTTGTGGTGCTTCAGGCCTGCCCAGGACCAGGCGACTGCCTATCACATTGAGGACGCCGCGTCGGGTAAAGGCCGAAATGTTGGCCATGCGGCCCAGGTTTTCGCCATCGGCGGTGACCGTATGGGCGTGGCGCAGCTGTATATGGCACTGGGGGGATTGAAAGTGCGCCACGGTATCGTTGGGTCGAGGCGTACGCCTCAGTAATCGGGTGGAGATGAAGGCCAGCAGCACACGCAGCCAGGAGTGATGCCTCACCGCCACTACATTCAGCATGCCGTCGTCGATTCTTGCCTCGGCGATCTCGTGGCCGCCGCCGAAATAGCTCCCCGACGCGATGGCAATAGTCAGCCATGGCCCTTCGACAATCTGGTCATCGCACTCGATGCGCCCATGGATGCCCCGCTGCATGCGCAGACGTCGCAACAATGTCAGCAAATAGCTGAACCGGCCCAGGCGCTGTTTTTGCTCCTGGGAAGCCTCCCTGGCCGGCAGTGTGCCGAGTCCTATATGGGCGACGTTTAGAAAAATAGAGCCATTGAGCCAGGCGACATCCACCGCGACGCTTTGCCCCGATCGCATCAGCCGACAGAGCTCCAGGGGATCGTCAGGCAAGCCCAGATTGCGAGCGAAATCGTTTGCCGTGCCGGAAGGCAGGACGCCCAAGGTGGCCTCACGCTCCACGCACACCGAAGCGACCCGGTTCACCGAGCCATCGCCACCGGCGACCAGAACCCGGTCACCGGGCGCCACGTCCTGCTCCCATTCGGTTTCGTTGAGCCCCCGTACATGCAGCTCCGGAATGCCAGCTGCTTGAAGATAGCCCCGCCAATACGATTCGCTGTGGCTGCCATCTCCTGCCGCCTTGTTGACGATCAACCAAAACTTCATCGGTGTCTCCTTCACCTCGCTCTCTCCTGGTTTACAGGATAGCGAGCTATCCTTCGTTGCGCCTTAACTCAGGCTGAGTCGCTCCGCTGCGCTGCCGGTTCGACAAGAAAGAACCCCCACTCGTTAGCCGCGAAAACAGAAAGAAATCCATGTGCTCGACGGTATGAAGAGGGGGCAGGGCATGATTCAATTTGCCCATGTCGACACGCCTTGCCGGCTATCGCACCTCAATCGTTTTCCCCGTTTCACGACGACGCCCGGCCGGCGCAATCAGCGCAGGCCTGTCGGCATCTCGTTGTCTGGAAAGGTTGAGGCGTTCGAGCCGGGAAGCGTTGTCCCATTTGGTGGCCAGTGTGGTTAGTGCTGCCACTCAAGTCTCAGCAGGAGAACCACCATGCCCAACGAGAACGTGCCGTCAATCCCGGCCACCATGAACGCCATGGTTCTGACCGGCCATGGGGACATCGACAAGCTGGTGTATCGAAGCGATGTCGCTACACCTCGCCCCGGCCCGGGTGAAGTCTTGGTACAGGTCACCGCTACGGCCAAGAACAACACCGACCGCAAGGCCCGAGAAGGGCTCTATCCCACCAAGGACAAGGGCGAGGTGACCTCCTTTGCCATGGGTGGCGAGCCGACCCTGACCTTCCCGCGTATCCAGGGCGCAGACGTGGCCGGACGTGTGGTGGCGGTGGGCGAGGGCATCGATACCTCGCGTATCGGCGAGCGCGGCCTGCTCGACTTCAATCTCTACGCCGACGAGCGACGCGATATCAATCTGACCCCCGACTACTACGGGCACGGCGCCGATGGCGGCTATGCCGAATACATCGCCGTACCGTCGGATCAGTTCCACCACGTGGCCAATCCCGAGCTCGCCGATGCCGAGCTGGCGGCGATGGGTATGTGCTCCTACCAGACCGGCTATCACATGATGACCTCGGCCGGTGTGGCCGCAGGTGAGCGGGTGCTGGTCAGCGGCGCCAGCGGTGGCGTGGGTGCTGCGTTGATTCAGATGTGTCGCATCGTCGGGGCCATTCCCTATGCGGTAAGCCAGCCCGACAAGGCCGAGGCGCTGCTGGCGCTGGGCGCCGAAGCGGTAATCGATCGCGGCGATCAGCCTACGTTCGTCGACCGTGTGCTGGAGGCCACCGGTGGCGCGCCCATCGATGCCGTCATGGATCTGGTCGGCGGCGAGATGACCGATCTGTTCATCGACACCATGATCGGCGACATGAAGGCCCGTTCCACCTACCCGCGGCTCTCCATCGCCGGGGCCAGCGGCGGCAACCTCAGCGAGATCATGTGGACCCGCTTCTACCTCTACCAGGTGCAGATCTTCGGCGTTTCCCACGGCACCCGCGAGGAGGCCGAGCAGCTCATCGAATGGATTCGCAGCGGCCAGCTCAAGACGGTGCTGCACGCGGCTTTCAAACTCTCGGAGCTGCACGAGGCGGAGCGCTATTTCGTCAACCGGGGCAGCAACTACCTGGGCAAGATCGTCGTCGTTCCCGATTCCCAATGGGCCGAACACGGCGCTCCCTTCGCGCTCGAGGAAAAGGCATGAGCCACGAACTCACTCTTCAACTGCTCGACACCCATGCCGGCGGCGATGTCAGCCGCATCGTGATCGGTGGCATCGACCCGCTGCCCGGTGACACCGTGCGTCAGCAGATGGAGTATCTGGAGAACGATGCCGACGGCCTGCGCAAGCTGCTGCTTGGCGAACCCTACGGCATCCCCGAAATGTCGGTGGACCTGATCGTGCCGGCCACCGACCCCCAGGCGCAGATGGGTTATATCATCATGGAAGTGATGGGCTATCCGATCTATTCCGGCTCCAATACCATCTGTACGGCTACGGCGCTGCTCGAGACGGGGCTGATCCCCAAGCGCGAAGGCATCCAGCGCTTCACGCTGGAATCCCCGGCCGGGCTGGTGCATATCCAGGCGCGGGTCGAGAACGGCGTGGTCGAGGCGATCACCTGTGGCGGCTTGCCGAGCTATATCGACACTCACCGGGCAAGCCTGCATGTTCCGGGTATCGGCGACGTCACCTACAGCATCGCCTACAGCGGTGGCTTCTATGCGCTGGTGGATGCCGAGGCGCTGGGGTTCTCGCTCAAGCGTGAGGAGGAGCGGGCGCTTGCCGAGTGCGCGCATCGCATCGTCGAAGCGATTCAGGCGCGCAGCGGTTTTTCTCATTACACCCTGGGCGATGTAGGCCCGCTACCGTTCCTGCACTTCATGGGTCCGGTAGAGCAGATTGCCGACGACTTTTACCGCTCGCGTTCGACGACCTACGTTCACCCTGGCGTGATTTGCCGTAGCACCACGGGGACCGGGACCTCGGCGCGCCTGGCGCTGATGCACTATGAAGGCACCATCAAGCCCGGCGACCGGTTGGAGACCGTTTCCCTGCGTGAAACCGGTTTCATCGGCCAATTCATCGAAGCGCGTGAGGCCGGCGGTAGGCACCAGGTGGTTGAGAACACCATCACCGGCAAGAGCTATGTTCTGGCACGCTCGGAAATCGTCGTGAACTGCGATGACCCGATGGTGGAATGCGGTGGGCTGCATCATATCCTGGCCAACCGGCATCAGTCGTAGCGTCGCCGCCACTGTTTGACGGCAATCTGCTCCTTGAGCAGTTCGAGCATATCGACCATCACCTGTTCGGTTACCCGGTCGGTGTGCTCGTCGACTTGCAGCCAGGTGTCGAAGCTGCTGTCAGCCAAGCGTTCCACCAAAGCGGTGAACTCCGGTGAACGTAGCCCCGCCATCGCCTCGTCCACCAGGCGGCAGGCCAGGTCACGCAGGCTCGACTCCATGCTACGAGCGAGCGTATCGCCCATCGGCAGGCGTCGCAGGCGCTTCATCTCCTGGCTCTCGGCCACCGTGCGGCCCACCAGCGAACTGACATAGTGCATCGTTGCCTGGCGGTTGCGCGCATAGGCGTTACCCGTCATCTCTTCGAGTCGCCGTGAAAGCTCATGGATCAGCTGCTGCTTGCGTGGCATCACCACTTGATCGACGATCCGTGTCGACAGCGAATCGCTGGAGCGGATCTGCTCCTGCATGTTGCCCAGCAGGCGGATCGCCACGCGATCGGAAAGCTCTTCGAAGAAGATGTCGTAATACTTGGTGTAGACGCCATAGAGCTGCCAGCCGCGTACGTCGATCAGGCCCAGGCGCTGAAGCCTGTGCAGCAGAGAAATCACACGCAGAATACGCAGTAGGCGGAAACCGCCCACCGGAATGCAGCCCAGCACGTCGTACCAGTGCACGAAGGGGTAGAAGAACCAACGGTGATAGCGTCGTTCTGCAATGGCAACGGCCCAGCCGAACAGCACGTCGAGCACGAAGATGGCCACGAACACCAGATCGATCTCAACGAAATTGGTATGCACATGGGTGTCGTAGGCACGATGCAGGCCGGGGGCGACGGCAGCGAAGGCATCGTTAAGGGGGTCGAGCAGGAACAGGCCATCGATTAGCAGCAGCGTCAGGTTGACCACCACTAGCACGATGATCAGCACGTCCCAGACCAGATGCAGCCGCTCCAGCCCTGGGCTCAGCGTGCGCGAGACTCTTCTCGATGGCATAGGGACTCCTTGGCTTGCGGTGCGTAACGTTGACGTTAAGCCTAGCAGTCATTGCTTAACTACAGTTTTACCTTGCCACGCAGCGCCTTGGTCTGCCCCTTCTGCGTCTTGCGATCCGTGCGTTTGCGGCGTGCCGACTTGCTAGGCTTGGTGGGCCGACGGGTCTTGCGCGTTTTCACCGCCTCAAGAATCAACTCCTTGAGCCTAGCCAGCGCATCCTCCCGGTTCAGCTCCAAGGTGCGGTAGCTCTGCGCCTTGATGACCACCACACCTTCCTTGCTGATGCGATTGTCGGAAAAGGCCAGCAGCCGCTCCTTGTAGAACGGCGGCAAGCTCGAAGCGGGAATGTCGAAACGCAGGTGCACCGCGGATGACACCTTGTTGACGTTCTGGCCGCCTGCGCCCTGGGCACGTATCTGACTGATCTCAACCTCATGGTCGGCCAGCTCCACGTTATCGGATATGCGCAGCATCGTCCGGTCCGTTCCTTGAGTGATAAGGGTGCAGCAACAGGCTAGCATAAGGCCGCGGTACAGGCGTGGCGCTATGTGCAGACGATGGAGACAAGGCTCATCGAGTCGCTGGGTTACGCCTCGCTACCGTAAGTCAGGCGTATCTCTTCGATCAACCAATGAGCGAAGGTCTGCATGGCCGAGCTGGGCTTGCGCGATTTTAGGTGCGTCAGCCAATAGCTACCCAGCGCGGCATGTACATCGAAAGGCTGTACGACCTGGCCGCTATTCAATTGTCGCGTGAACATGCGCGGCGGAGCCAGCGCCACTCCCACGCCCTGTACTGCGGCCTCCATCATCGCCAGGGATGAATCGAAGGTAACGCCATGGGTGCGTGCAGGGGGGCGAGTGAGGCCAGCCGCGGCGAACCAGTGGCTCCATTCACTTTCACGGTAGGAGCGCAGCAGAGTTTGCCGTGCCAGATCGGCCGGTGTCGTAATGGCTTCTGCAATGCGCGGCACGCATAGTGGTGATAATGGGGCATCGAAGAGCCGCTGTGCCTCGAGTCCGTGCCAGGCGCCTTCGCCAAAGCGAATGGCAAAATCCAGCCCTTCACTGCTCATTTCGACACGATTGTTGTGCGTGGAAAGCCGGATCTCGATAAGCGGGTGGTCGGCCTGAAAGCGCGCTAGTCGAGGCAGCAGCCAGCCCACCGCAAAGGTGCCTACCGCGCCCACGTTGAGAATGTCGCGTACCCGGCCGCCCTCGAGTCGCTCCAGCATGTCAGCCATGCGGTCGAATGAGTCTCGCATCACCGGCAGTAACGCCTCGCCCTCGGCAGTGATCATCAGCCCGCGGGGCAGACGCTTGAACAGTGCCGTACCCAGGCGCTCTTCCAGCAGCTTGACCTGATGGCTTACTGCAGCTTGGGTCACGTTCAGTTCATCGGCAGCGTGAGTGAAGCTGAGGTGGCGTGCGGCCGCCTCGAATGCGCGTAGTGCATTCAACGGCAGGTGAGGTCTCGTCATAAGCCCTAATCCAATTCATGGCTCATGCAAGATATCATGGTTTGTGCAGCCCTTTGCCGTACAGATACTCTTGATGTCGACGCGTCGTCCTTTGTCCTTTCCACCCCTACGACAAACGATGGAATCATGAGTACCAAGAAAAAAGCCCTCAAAACGGTAATGGCAAGTGCGCTGCTCATTGCGCTGATGCCGGTCAATGCTGTGGCCGATGCCTGGCAATCGCGCAGCGACTGGAGCGAAATTTTTCGCGTCAACGAAGCCAGCGGCACACTGCTGGTCGTCGACAAGCGCGACGGTGCTTCAACGACGCTGGTGCACGACGGTGAGCGTGCCCGCCAGCGCTTCGTGCCGGCCTCGACCTTCAAGATCCCGCATACGTTGTTCGCTCTGGATGCCGGCGTGGCCCGGGACGAATTCCAGGTCTTTCCCTGGGATGGGGTCGAGCGCAGCATCCCGCCCTGGAACGGGAATCAGGACTTGCGCTCGGCGATGCGCAGTTCCACCGTCTGGCTCTATCAGCAGTTTGCCCGCGAACTCGGCGAGGAGCGCGAGCGGCGCTACCTTGAGGCGATCGACTACGGCAACGCCGAGATTGGTGACGACCTGGAAAATTTCTGGCTCGAGGAGGACATGCTGGAGATCTCTGCCGAGGAACAGATTGCATTTCTCGAGCGGCTCTACCGCAACGAGCTGCCGTTCGACGAGGCCGACCAGCGGTTGGTCAAGGATTTGATCGTGACGGCCGCCGGCAGTGACTGGATCGTGCGCGGCAAAACCGGGTGGAGCGGCCAGCTCGGCTGGTGGGTAGGCTGGGTCGAGCGCCCCAGCGGTCCGGTGTTCTTCGCTTTGAACATGGATACCCCCAACCGCATGGGCGACCTGCCCAAGCGACAAGACATCGTCAACGAGGCATTACGCACTATCGAGGCGCTGCCGCCCGAAAGCTGATAGCACCAGCCTGAAGCCACCACCCCGCTAATCGCGGGTGGTGGCTTCAGGTTCGATCCAGGCGGCGTTCTACGGCGTCGAAATAGGCGCGAATGCGTGCTGCGTTGGTGCCTACATCGCTACGTCCCAGCCTCGAAGCCGAGCGCACATCGATACGTACGCCTTCGTCGGTCTGGCTCAGACGAATGGCGATGTCGTCCTTGAAGCCGAACCAGGTGGTGGTGTCGGTGGCCTCGATGTGGGTCAGCGAGTTGTGGGCAATCTGCCAGCCCATGTCCAGCGCGGCGGCCTCGGCAATGTCGCGGGCCAGATTGAGCGATGCATCGACGATCACCGGTTGGATGTCGGGGTAGGCCTCGCGCTGCTGTTGCGCTACCTCCCCGCCTGGGTATTCCACCGCATTGGGGGCCGCCTCGCGGGCCGCCGCAAGCGTCTCGAAGGCAGGGGGATTTTCGGTATCGGTGGTTATGTCGTGAATCGGCGGCGCCGACTGGGCCCGCTGCCAGTGAAGCCAAGGGACGGCAAGCATGGCCGCGGTTGCCATCACGACCAAGCCACCGATCAGTGCCGGCCTCAGGCGTCGGCAGAAGGTGGCGGCGATCAAGGCCACTAAACCAGCGCTCGCAGCGCCGGCAGACACGTATACACCGCGGCGCAGCATGTCAAAGGCGCCGCCCAGCGGCAGCAGATCAAGGCGATAGGCCGGCCCGGCTCCGGCCATCAGCAATACTGCAAGTAGAAGTAACAGCACGCTGAACCCGGCAATGTAGTTCGGCCACCGACCGCCATGCAGACGACGGTGAAAGTTGGGGTTTGGCATGTCAGCTCTCGCGGGTTGCATTTCGCAGCATGCCTGTTGCTCATGACTGCTATCGTTCACTTATAGCAAAGCCAAGCCAAGCACAGGGTAATGCAAGGATGCCCTACCCGCGCGTTGATGCGCACTCTTCTGGAGGCAAGGGAGATGCCGACTCGTTCCGATTCCGACCGCTACGGCAGTAGCACACGGCATAATCTATTTGGCGTGCCTGTACATCGCGCTGTTTTCCTGACCTCGGCAACGGTCATTCTGGCCTTGGTGATTTTCGGGGTCGTCATGCCCAACCGCCTGGAGGCGGGAGCTGAAACCGTCCAGGAGGCCATTGCCGATAACCTCGGCTGGTTCTACCTGCTGGCGATGAACGCCTTTTTGATATTGGCAATTTATCTGATCTTCAGCCGCTATGGAGATGTCAGGCTGGGTGGCGAGGACGAGCGACCTGAATTTTCCACCTGGGGCTGGTTCTCGATGCTGTTCGCCGCCGGCACCGGCGTTGGACTACTGTTCTACGGTGTGGCCGAGCCGTTATCTTTTTTCGCTGACCCACCCTTCGGCGAGGCGGAAACCGAACAGGCGGCCAGTGATGCCCTGGTGCACAGCTACTTCCACTGGGGGGTGCACGGCTGGTCCATGTACGGCCTGGTGGGGCTTTCGCTGTGCTATTTCTGCTATAACCGCGGCCTGCCGTTGACGATTCGTTCCGCGTTTACACCGCTGCTCGGTAGCAAGCGAGTAGAAGGGCCGATCGGTAACGGTATCGATGCCATGGCGGCGGCGGGAACCTTGATTGGTGTTGCCGTGTCGTTGGGCCTGGGGGTGCGCCAGATCAATACCGGGCTCGAGCACGCCTACGGCATACCCGATAACATCGGCGTTCAGATCGCCTTGATCGCCGGCATTACCACGGTGGCGCTGCTGTCGGTGCTCTCCGGTCTGGCCAAGGGCATTCAACGGCTGTCGAAGCTGGCGCTGCTGATCGGTGCTGCTCTGGTAGCCTATGTGCTCTTGTTCGGTCCCACTCAGTTCATCTTCAATTCGATGCTGCAGAGTCTGGGTAACTACATCAACGAAATCCCCAGCCGCGGGACCTTCACCGAAGCCTTCAATTCACCCGACGAGGAGAGCTGGCAGAACGACTGGACTCTGTTTTACTTCGCCTGGTGGATCTCCTGGTCACCCTTCGTCGGCCTTTTTATCGCACGCGTTTCCCGTGGCCGCACCCTGCGCCAATACCTGCTTGGTGTGCTCTTGGTCCCCACCCTCACGTCGGTGCTATGGCTTACGGTCATGGGGGGATCGGCGCTCTATAGAGAGCTGTTCGAAGCGGCCGGACTGGTCGACATCGTCGAGGATGACCCGGAGCTGGCCTTCTTTATGTTCCTCGATCACTTCCAGATGCCGGAATGGGTCGTCACCACCAGCATGACCCTGATGATTGCTACGGTGGCGATCTTTTTCATCACCTCGTCGGATTCCGGCTCGCTGATCATCGACATCATCACCTCCGGTGGCGACCCACACCCACCCAAGACCACGCGTGTTTTCTGGGCCGTCATGGAAGGTGTCGTTGCCGCCGTACTATTGACGGCAGGCGGCTTGGAGGCGCTGCAGGCAGTAGCTACCATTTCAGGGCTACCTTTCGCCGTGATCCTGCTGTTGATGTGCGCCGGACTCTACCTGGGGCTGCGACGCAACGAGAGCGGTGAAAAGGGGCGCGCATCTCGTGAGGGAGGGCAACATTGAGCGCAGCGCGACTGGTCATCTAGGCTTGTGGTAGACCTTCCGGCAGGGCAAGGCAATGATCGAGCCGAGCCAAGGAGGAGCATCATGCCCATGCAGCGCGAGTATATCGGCAACGCGCCAAGTCCCGAGCAAGTGGGCCAGCTCGATGGCCTCACCGTGATCGAGTTTGGCACGCCTTGGTGCGGATACTGTCAGGTCGTCCAGCCCGCCCTTGAACGGGTCCTGGCACAGCGCCATACCGTTCGGCATTTGAAGATCGAGGATGGCCGGGGTCGACGGTTGGGGCGCTTCTTTCGTGTCAAGCTGTGGCCAACGCTGATCGTGCTGCAAGAAGGCGAGGAGGTGGCACGACTGGTGCGTCCCACCAGCGATGCGGCCATCGAGGCGACGCTGGCACAGGCCTGCACGACTTGACGGCGGCCCGCTTCGATACCAGCTTGAAGGAGAAGGGAAGTTCAACGCGGTGAAGCCAAGGAGGCAACATGAAGCGTAACCATCGCCGGGCTGAGGAGTTGGAAGACGAAATTCGCCACTCCCGTGCTCATCTCGACGAGACCCTGCATGAGCTGGAAAGCCGACTATCGCCGGCTCAGCTGAAGCGAAGCGTCAAGGAATACCTGCCCAGGCGCGGTGGAGTCGGTACGAACTTCATCGACAATCTGAGCCGTTCGATCCGTGAAAACCCCTTGCCGGTGCTGGTCACCGGCGTCGGCCTGGGCTGGCTGGTCATGTCCCAGCTGCGTTCCGGCTCCCGGCAGCATGCCCAGGCCCGCTTGCCGTCGACCATTCCGGCTCGGCAGGAAGCTCCGCAGCGCATGGTGGCCACTCACATGGGGACCCAGCAGGGGCGAAATGTCGTTTCGACGCATCGGCCGGAAGTGGTTGGAGTGGCAACGCACCTTGGCACCGGCCAGGGATGGAGCGGCTACGTGCATCCCCACACATGAACGGTTTGCCCAACGCTCGGGCAGTGTGCATTGCCGGCGTCTGCTTCGTCGCCCTGACGACGCTGGCGCTGGCATCACCTCTTTGGGCACAAGCCGAAATGGTGGAATCCACACCCGCCGATGGCAGTCATGTCGAGCAGGCGCCCGAGAAGCTTGGCATTCGGCTGGATGCACCGCTGCGTCTCACCCTGTTCGAGGTGTCGGGGCCCGAAGGCATGGTGCCACTCGCGGAGACCACCATCGGCACCTTGGAAGAGGAGCATAGGGCCGTTCCCGAAGGACGCATGGTTCCTGGCGAGTATCGCATCGTCTGGCGCGGCACGGCGGGAAGCGGCACGGAGTCGGCAGGTGGGTATCGATTCGAGATCATGGAGTAGCCTGAGCAGACGAGACGATTACCTCTCGTCTAATTGCTTAAACCCAACGCAGGTTGCCGAATACTGACGTTTCGTTTCGCTGCGTTTCTGGAGTCGTGCGGTTCTTACCGCCTATCTTGACGGTACAGGGCCCCACCTAGGAGAAGAGTGATGAAAAGGACTTTATTGGCGATCGCTATCGGTGCCATTTCTGCCGGTCTTGCCGGTGGTGCATTGGCGCAGGAAAACGATGTCGAGCTTGAGGAAAACGGCACCGTGGGCGAGGAGCAGAGCGACGCGACCCAGGGTGACTATCAAGATTCCCAGGCTGACGACGATCAGAATGCCGACGACACCGAAGCCGATATTTCGGTAGACGAGGACGAGCTCCCAGACGAAGGCGACGATGCCGAGGACTATGAGGAGCTGCGTGACGACGACACCGACGAGGATAATGGCCAGGAAACTGACGGTGCGGACGACGCCAACGGCGACGAAGCCGCCACCGATCAAGATGACCTCGAGTTGAATGTCGAGGATGACGAAACGCAGGCCGACCCCGGCGACCAGGCCACCACCGAGCCGTCCGCGGCAGAAGCCGAGCAGGCGCCTGAAGGCGAGCAGACGCCGCAGGCCGGCCAGGCCGCTCAGCAAGAGCCTGAAGCAGGCTTCGAAGAGATGGGTCCGACGGGCGCCGATCTCGATCCCGCCATCGCCTCGCTGCAAGTCGGTGAAGTGGAAGGCATGACCATCGTAAATATCGAAGGCGAGACACTTGGGCAGGTGGAGAACGTGTTGCGTCACAACGATGCCGGCGATTTGCATGCCGTCGTTTCAGTGGGTGGCTTCTGGATCTTTGGCGGTTCCGACGTCACTCTACCGCTGGCCGACATGCGTCTCGAAGGCGATCAGCTGGTGCTTCAGGACATCATTGGCCAAGATGAGCTCGACGATATCGCCACCGACTACGACGAGGACCGTTACACCGAGGTGGACGACGACCTCACCCTGTCCGAGGCCATGGGGCGCTGACCGGTACGCACCAATGTCGCACTCATATAAGGCAAGGCCACTTCGGTCTTGCCTTTTTTTCGATTCCACCAGTGAACAAGCTAAGCGAAACGAAGCGGCAACCTTTGGTATCCATTCTTTTCCAACGATATCTTTGCGTAGTCATGGTGGCGGTCTATGTTCAAGGGGTGGTTACCTGTGTCGACTCTAGGAGGGAGTGTCATGAAAAGGACCTTACTGGCCATTGCAATCGGTGCCATTTCCGCTGGTCTGGCGGGCGGTGCCCTGGCCCAGGACAACGCGGATGAAGAGAACGGCCTGAACGGCGAAGCTGCGGTGGGTGAAGAGCAAACCACCGTGGATACCCATGACGACGATGGTCTTGCCGATGGGCCGGACATGGACGAGCCGGACATGGACGAACCGGACGACATGGATGCCGGTGAAGGAGAGCTCGATACCGCCCAAGGTGACGACCTCGATCCCATGGGGGCCGACGATCAGCTGGATGCCTCGCTGCGTGACATGCAGGTCAGCGAAATCGAAGGAATGACCGTGGTCAACATGGAGGACGAGGATATCGGAGACGTGCAGAGCGTGGTGCGCGATAACGATACCGGCGACCTGCACGTTGTTGTGACCGTGGGTGGCCTGTGGGGCATGGGCGGCACCGACATTACTCTGCCCCTGGCGGAAATGGAGCTACGGGACGACCAGCTGGTCACCCGTGAATCCTACGATGAGGATCAGCTCGAGGAGTCCGGCCAGGAGTATGACGAAGAGCGCTACAGTGAAGTGGACGGTGACATGACGCTGGGCGATGCCTGGGGTCATTGAGCCCTTGACGGCATTGTCAGACAGCTGATCTTAGCGCGATCCAGGCGCTACGGTTGGCAAAAGAGAGGCAAGGTCCACGGACCTTGCCTTTTTATTCGTGCCGCTTCTGGCAGACTACTCTGTAGATGCGCCCGTTAGCCACGAAAGGAAGCCACATGAGCACTAGTGTAAAGCCCTGGGGCGAGCCCATGCCCGAAGATCAATTCAGTTTGATGCAGCGTATTCTCGATGCTCCCAGCCCGGTGGGTCTGGAGGGGGCCATGACTTACGGCGTGCTCAAGCCTCACTTCGAGAGCTTCGCGCCGAAAGGCTGGCAGCTTCATCAGTATAAAGGGCATGCCGGTGTCGTGTGGGATACCCACCCCGGTCGTGACGACATGTTCAAGGTGATGATCATTGGACACGCCGACAAGATCCGCA
Source organism: Halomonas sp. (assembly GCF_020832045.1). Lineage (GTDB taxonomy): Bacteria > Pseudomonadota > Gammaproteobacteria > Pseudomonadales > Halomonadaceae > Halomonas. Next base: position 54,426 of record NZ_JAFIFK010000027.1, on the reverse strand, counting down.
TGCAAGTGCGCAGCATCGGCGACGACGGCAAGATCTGGATCAATACCGATGCCTTCCTGCCCAATGTGTTGATTGGCCATGAGGTCAAGCTGTTCAGCGAGGACCCGGAGCAACCTGGTCGTTATCGTATTATCCAAGGTGGCACCGTGGAGGCGCTCGGTGCCATTCACTTCTCCGACCCGGCCCAGCGTGAAGGGCGCAAGGGCATCAAGAAAGAGCAGATCTATCTCGACCTGCAAATCCATGGCGAGAACAAGAAGCAGCAGGTGCTCAATCTGGGCGTTCGCCCCGGCGACTCGATTATCTTCGACCGTCCCATTCGCCACGGCTTCAGCCCCAATACCTTTTATGGCGCCTACCTGGACAACGGCCTGGGCTGCTTCGTCACCGCCGAGGTGGCACGGCTGATCGCGGAGGCCGGAGGCACCGAGAAGGTACGCGTGCTGTTCGCCATCGCCAGCTATGAAGAGATCGGCCGCTTCGGCAGCCGCGTGCTGGCAGGAGCGCTCGAGCCCGACGTCATCATCGGCGTAGACGTCAATCACGACTACGTGGCCGCACCCGGTATCGGCGACCGACGCATGCAGCCGCTGGAGATGGGCAAGGGCTTCACCATGTCGGTGGGGGCGATTGCCAGCGAACAGCTCAATCGCATCATCGAGACGACCGCCAGGGAGCACGATATTCCCATGCAGCGCGATATCGTTGGCGCCGATACCGGCACCGACGGCATGGCCGGTGTACTGGCTGCTATCGACTGTGCCGCTACCTCCATCGGCTTCCCCATTCGCAACATGCACACCATCTCGGAAACCGGTAACACGCAGGATGTGCTGGCCGCCGTGCACGTGTTGACTCGTACCCTGCAGGCGCTGGATGCTTTGCCGGACCCGCACCGCGAGTTCCTCGACAACCACCCGCGGCTCGATCAAGCTCGGCCACTGTCGCACCAGGGCTCGGTAAAGCCCGAAGAGCACAAGCAAGAGGGCGGTCAGGACGCTAGTGGCCACCAGCAGAAGCACCCATCCTGAGGAGCGGGAGGCCAGTGTACGAGTGGGCGGCTTACTCCTAGAGGAGCCGCCGAGCCAAGGCAGCGATCATCGAAGAAGTGAGGATTTGGATGGGCATTGAATCGAACGTTTTTCGGGCGGCGTTGCTGGCCGCGACAGTTAGTCTGCTGCTGGCAAGCTCGCCGCTGTGGGCACATGCGCACGTCTCCACCACCCAGCCTGAGGCCGGGGCGATCCTGGAGCAGGCCCCGGAGCAGTTGGAGCTTCAGTTCGACTCTCCAATCCGTATCACCCAGTTCGATGTCACTGGGCCGGAGGGGTTGGTGGAACTGAGTGAAGACCCAATCAGCGCATCAGCGGAACGGCATGTGGCGGTGCCTGTCGACACCCTGGCACCCGGTGATTACGAGGTCGTCTGGCGTGGAATCGCCGAGGACGGACATGCCATGTCGGGGGGCTATCGCTTCGCCATCCAGGATTAGACAGCATGGCGTTGACCGCACTGGACCCCTGGACGGCCAGCCGCGTTCTGGCCTTGGCGGGGTTTTACATGGCGGCGCTGCTGGCAGTCGGCGGGGTACTGTTTCGCTTCGCCTTTGCCGCCCTGCCGTCTCGCGACACCCTCGTGATCAACCGCAGTATCTGCATTGCCGCCTGCTGCGGTATTGGCATGTTGTTGTTGCTGTGGCTGCTACAGGCCGCCTACCTGGGGGGAGGTAACTGGGCGTCGGCCTTCAATCCGGTGATGCTGGGCATCGTCGGCGAAAGCGCCCAGGGTGAACGGCTGCGCCTGGCACTGGTAGGGCTGGTGGTGCTACCCATATTCGCATGGAAAGACATGCCTCGGGTCATACGCCATGGGGCCGGCTTGCTCGGTATCGTCCTGGTGCTGGTGGCCTTTTCTCGAGTCGGTCATACCCGCGGTGCACCCTGGCAGAGCGTGCTGCTGATGCTGCACTTAAGCCTTGCCGCTTTCTGGGCTGCGGCGCTACTGCCTCTTTATCGTATGGCCAGGAATAGTGCTTCTTCCGAAGTGCTGCAGCGCTTCGGACGCTTCGGTCTGATGCTGGTGCCGCTGCTGCTCATTGCCGGGGGGAGCTTGGCCATGTGGCTCATGGGTGGCCGGCCGAGTGCGTTGCTTACCACCCCTTACGGTCAGCTGCTTTCGCTGAAACTGGCTCTGGTAGTGGGGCTGCTGCTGCTTGGTGCGGCCAATCGCTGGTGGCTGGTACCCGCCGCTGCCAGGGGAGAGGCGAACGCTTCCCGGAGGCTGAGGCGAAGTATCGCCGTTGAAGCGTGTCTGATGGTACTGATCGTGCTGGTCGCCGCCACTCTGCTGACGACGTCTTCACCGACGCGATAGGTGAACGCATACCGTGCCGAGGATACCCCTTAGCCATGACCCACAAAGCCAGTTTACCCTACCAGACTCGACGCCTGCTCGAAGCGACAGACGCGGCCGCGCTGCCAATGACCTACCAGCAGCTCGCCGAGGCGCTGGGGCTCACACCGCCGCGCACTATCCAGCGTGTGGCCCAAGCGCTGGAAATGCTAATGCGTGAGGATGCGGAAAGGGGTAGGGCGTTTATCGCCGCCCTGGTGGTGAGCCGGCGCGACGGCTTGCCGGCACAGGGTTTCTTTGAGCTGGCCGTGTCGTTGGAGCGCTTCCCAGCCGACCCGGCCCAACATACAGAGGCCTATCGCCTGGAGTTCGAGCGCGCACTGGACGAGCGGCGTCGTGCCGATGAGTAGAGCGAGTGCGGGCCTGTCACCGGTGTTGCTGTTGCCGCCGTAATGGGTCGAGCAACGCGCTTAACCCGTTGTGGTCGATCTCATGCATTAGGTGCAGCAATTCGCCAATTTCGCCAGACGGAAAGCCTTCCCGGGCAAACCAGTTCAGGTACGGGCCTGGCAGGTCAGCGATCAGCCAGCCTTCGTATTTGCCGAAAGGCATCCGTCGACTTACCAACTTTTCCAGATCTTCTGGCTGCACGTCCGCTCTCCTCTCGTTGCGCTGCCGGCTATCCCACCAGCATTCCCGCTATCGGGCAAGTCGCTCCGCTCGTTCAGGGAACAACACACGGTTACCGACCTGGCATTGAATTGTCGAGCAGGCGGGCTAGTTTCAAAACAATCGGCTTGCAATTCACCCAAGGAAGGGAGACTCCGTATGAATCCGGATCGTCCTCACGACCCCACCCGCCGCAAGTTCGTCGGCGGCCTGGCCACCGGTGTGGCCGCCGCCGTAGCCGCACCCGCTTTCGCCCAGCAGAACGGCGGCCAGGCCTCGGCCCAAGGCAGCCCTGCAGATAGCCCCCTCACGCAGAAACAGGATCCGAGGGAGCAATTTCCCAAGCCGCCGTTTCCCGAGCAGCCTCAGGAGTGGCCGGGGCTGGCCAGTGAGATGGACCCGCGGCCCGACCACGGCGAGGAGAGCTATCGCGGCAGCGGCCGCCTCACGGGGCGCAAGGCGCTGATCACCGGCGGCGACTCAGGTATCGGCCGGGCCGCGGCCATTGCCTATGCTCGTGAAGGGGCCGATGTGGCCATCAACTACCTGGAGGTAGAGGAGTCCGACGCTCGCGAGGTGATCGAGCTGATCGAAGCGGAAGGGCGCACCGCCGTGGCTATCCCCGGTGACATCCGCGACGAGGCGTTCTGCCAAGAGCTGGTGGAAACCGCGGTGGAGCGGCTCGGCGGGCTCGACATCCTGGTCAACAACGCTGCCCGTCAGCAGTGGGCGGAGACGATCATGGATGTCAGCACCGAGATCTTCGACGACACCATGAAGACCAACCTCTACGCGATGTTCTGGATCACCAAGGCAGCCCTGCCGCACATGGAGGAGGGGGCTTCGATCATCAACGTCGCTTCCATGGTGGCCGAGGATCCGCCCAAGATCCTGCTCGAGTACAACATGACCAAGGCTGCCATCGTCAACTTCTCCAAAACCTTGTCCAAGCAGGTGGCCGAGCGCGGCATTCGCGTCAACTCGATCTCGCCAGGCCCGTTCTGGACGCCGCTGCAGCCAAGCGGCGGCCAGCCCCAGGAGGAGGTCGCCACCTTCGGGGAGGACTCCCTGATGGGTCGCCCGGGACAGCCGGTCGAGATCGCCGGGGTGTTCGTTCTACTCGCCTCGCAGGAGTCCAGCTTCGCCACCGGCCAGGATTATGCCGCCACGGGAGGCGCATGACGGGGTAACGAAAAGCGAAAGGCCCCGCTATGCGGGGCCTGGGGTATCGCCGTCATTGTGCCACGTGGTTCGAGCTTACATCTGAGAGAGTAGGTAGTTCGGTTTGCCCAACATCTTGATCAGGCGCAGCTGCTGCTCAAGCCAGTAGGCGTGGTCCTCTTCGGTGTCGGCCAGCAGCCCCAGGAGCACATTGCGAGTCTGGAAGTCGCGCTCCCGCTCGCAGAGGGCGATGGCGTCTTTCAGGGCATCACCCACCTCGTATTCGAGCTGCAGATCGTTGCCGAGCATTTCCTCCACGTCCTGGCCGACACGCACCGGGGTGCGGGTATGCATGTCGGGCTTGCCTTCCAGGAACAGAATCCGCTCGATCAACTGCTTGGCATGGCCCTTTTCATCGTCGAACTCGTGGGCGATACGCTCGTAGAGTTTGGTGAGTCCCCAGTCGGCATACATCTCGGAGTGGATGAAGTACTGGTCCATGGCGGCGAGCTCTGCTGCCAGTAGGCCGTTCAGGGCGTCAATGATCTCATGGTTGCCTTTCATGCTTGTCCTTCCCTTGATGCGAGTCGTGCGAATGCGTCCATCCTAGGGTGAATCGCTTGATCGGTCAATTTTCCTTATAATTCAGTTGTTTGATATTGCTTTCGTGTGCGATTCGCATTTGGCTTGGCTGTGCTGGAAGCACAGCTTTCTGTAGAGTCCGCCGATGATCTAAGCCACGGTGGCACACGGATTGACAGCATCAGCAATACTCACGATGTTCGCCATTTCGCCGACAGCATTACCTCGCAGAACGCCGTGGTGCATGATGAACTTCAGGTCATTCCCACGCAGTTGGATTGAAGCGCCATGCACACCTTCACGAGTGAGAAGCCGATAGGCGTTATCAGCGATACCCACGGCCTGCTGCGCCCCGAGGCGCTCACCTTGCTCGAGGGCTGCGAGCTGATTCTGCATCTCGGCGACGTGGGCGGGCGCGACGAGGATGCCGCACTTCTCGAACGGTTGGCCGAGCTTGCGCCTACCTTTGCGGTGCGCGGCAATATCGACACCGCCTCCTGGTCCGAGGTGTTGCCGACGACGCTGGATCTCAGCGTCAACGGCTGGCACTTGCACATGACTCACATCCTCAAGGAGTTCGATCCGGCCACGCCCTGCGACGCGGTGCTCCATGGCCACTCCCACAAGCCGCGCAACGAGTGGCAGGACGGCCGGCTGCTGTTCAATCCGGGTGCCGCCGGCAAGCGCCGCTTTCGCCTACCCATCACCCTGGGCAAGCTGTGGGCCGACGAGCGCGGCCTGCGGGGCGCCATCCTGCACTTGCCGCTGTGAAAGCGTCGTTCGAAGCCGGTCAGTCGACATCGGCAGAAAAGGCCACGTCGCGCTGTGCCTCGAGTGCCTGAAGTCTTGCTTCCAGCGCTTGCTGGATGCCTTCATAGGCCGAGCTGCCGAGGGCCAGCCGCAAGGGCGGCTTCGGCGCGTCGGCAGCGGCGATCATGGCATCGACCGTCCTCGCGGCATCGCCCTTTATCTCGAAGCTGCCATCTGCCACGGCTCGCCTGACATCGCCCGCCGGCGTGGCGTGATAAGCCGCCATTGGCGTTCCGTGCACGAGCCCGGTAGCAAAATCGGTCGCGGTGGGGCCCGGTTCGACAATGATGAAGTCGATCCCGAATGGTGCCACTTCCTGCGCTGTCGACTCGACGAAGCCCTCGATGCCCCACTTGGTCGCATGGTAGAGCGAAAAGTTGGGATAGGCCTTCTGGCCGCCTTCGGAGGAGACCTGCACGATGCGCCCGCCGCCCTGGGCGCGTAGGTGGGGTAGCGCCGCGCGGATGAGCTGGATCGAACCGGTGAGGTTGGCGCGATCTGGTGGTCGATCTGTTCATCGCTGAGCTCTTCGGCGGCACCAAATAGCCCATAGGCGGCGTTGGACACCACCACATCGATCTTTCCCATCCGTTCGAAAGCCTGCTGGGTAATCTCGCGAATACCCGCTACATCGGTCAGATCGAGTTTCAGTACCAGCAGGCGTTCGCCATGGGCCTGCTGCAGTTCGTCGAGCACGCCCTCTCGGCGCAGCGTGGCGACCACGCGATCGCCACGCGCCAGCAGGCGTTCCGTCATCAGGCGGCCGAGGCCTGAGGAGGCGCCGGTAATCAGCCATGTCTTGTTCATCGTTTCGTTCCTTCCTTTCGGGTGGATTGACGAAACCATGGTGGTGCTTCCGATTGGAACGAAGAAGTAGGCTAGTATGGTATGAACTCGTGAGAAAATTTCACCAATGAGCCAGCGAGCATGTCCAAGCCAAGCATATCCAAGCCAACTTTGGCCGATCTGGAAGCCTTCGCGGTGGTGGCTGCCGAACGCAGCTTTCGGCGCGCGGCCGATCTGATCGGTATCTCGCGCTCGGCGCTGAGCCACCGCATGCGGCATCTGGAAGAGCAGCTTGGTGTGCGGCTACTTCATCGCACCACTCGCAGCGTTTCCCTGACCGATGCGGGCGGCCGCTTTCTGGCGAGTATCGCCCCGACCCTGAATGCGCTGAACGCCACGCTGGATACCCTGGCCGACGACCGCGGCGAACCCGGCGGCGTGTTGCGCATCAACGCGAGCAGGGCGGCGGCTCGCTTGCTGCTTGCCTATGTCGTGCCTGCTTATCTGCGCCGATATCCGGCGGTGGAGCTCGATATCGTCAGCGAAGGGCGTCTCGTCGATATCGTCGAGCAGGGGTTCGATGCTGGAGTACGGCTGGGTGAGATGGTGCCCCAAGACATGATTGCGGTGAAGTTGGGTGGTGCCATGCGCTTTCTGGCGGTGGCCTCGCCGGCTTACCTGCGCCGCTTCGGCACCCCCGACGTACCCGACGACCTGCGCAAGCACCGCTGCATACGTCAGCGTTTGCCCAGCGGCAAGCGCTACCGCTGGGAGTTCGAGCGGAGAGGGCAGGAAGTCGTCATTGAGGTTCCCGGCATGCTGACGCTAGATGATAACGATCTCATGGTCGAAGCGGCTGCCGACGGCCTCGGCATTGCCTACGTTCCCGAAATCGTGGCCAGCGAGCGCCTCGCCTCGGGGCAGCTCGTGGCGCTACTCGAAGCCTGGAGCCCGCCGTACCCCGGTTTGATGCTCTATTATCCCGGGCATCGCCACGTACCCGCGGCGCTGCGTGCCTTTATTGATCTGTTGAAGGCGTCAGAAGCTCAGGCGTGATGTGTAATCCATTGGCTATTACCGTGTAGGTAAGTGTCCATCAGTCAAGTTTTCATGTTGATGGAAATAATATAATCAGGTAATACGGTCAAGGACGCCACAAGAGGAAAGGAGGCGCGAATGGAACAGGCAAAAGTCGGTGATAGGGTCGCGTGTAAGTGCAAGGGTGGACCGCATAGTATCATTAAAGGGGCGCCAGCAAGCTTGGTGGATGGGATTCCCGTCGCTCGCGTAGGTGATTTGTGCTCTTGCGGAGCGGTCATAGTATCTGGCTTGTCGTGGCTTATGGTTGATGGGAAACCGGCAGCTATTGATGGTAGTGCTACATCATGTGGCGGAAAAGTCATTGCGGGATCAAGTAGCAAAACAGGTTCGCCAAAAGGTGGTGGAGCTTTAAAGTCAGATAATTTTTTTAGCCCCCTTCCAAGATACAACGAAAGGCTTCGATTGCTGGATCCGAATGGCTTGCCTATCGCAAATCAGCGTTATGTTATTGTTCGCCAAGACGGTGTTCATGAAAGAGGCATGACTGATCAGGACGGTATTACTCATTTGGTAAATGATCATGGTGATCCTGAGAGAATCAAGGTGTACCTTTCATTGGTGGAGAGGCGAGCATGAACAGCGAGGGGACCCTGATGCTAGACGGTGAGGACTATATTGAGCTTGCAGAGGTGACAACAACTGAAGCTACAAACACCACTCCTGTGGATGTTGAAGTGGCTCACTCTGTTAGAATGAGGTTTCATATTTCGGAGGGTCGGCTTTTTATCGTTTCACCAAGTTTTTCTATGACTATGGATGCTACAACTGGAAACGGAGCCTGCCTTAATAATAGTTCTATTGAATGTCAAAGTGCTCCTTGGGAAGGGCCCCTTCCTGTGGGTGATTATATTATAAATCCTGAGGAATTGAGTAGTCCAGGAATGGTGAGAAACGTTTATAGGAATGTTAGGCACGGTGACTGGGGGAGTTGGAGAGTTCGGCTTCACCCAAAGGAAGGGGAGGGGTTTGATCTGTATGGACGAGATGGATTTTTCCTGCATGGCGGGTCGCTTCCTGGCTCTGCTGGATGTATCGATATAGGTGGCGGCCTATTAGGTGATAGGCAGACAAACACGATGAGAACTATCATAAGGATTGCAAGTGGTCCGATTCTTGTCGAGGTGCGTGAATGACTCGTAATTTGTTATTTCTGATCCTTGGTTTGTTTCCGTTGTTGGCGCATGCAGAGGTGGCTGACAAGGTGGCGAGCCAAGGTGGGATGTTGTTGTTTCTGGGTATTTTGTTTTTATTTTTTTTGCTTGTCGTTAAGGTTCGTAGCCATTTTTTACTATGGCCTTATGCCGCTTTTCTTCTCTTTTGTATTGTCGGGGAAATCGATTTCATTATGATCGATGATGAAGTTTTTCATATGGCGATAAATGAGCTTGGCTCTTCATACAGGTATGCGGTTTATGCTCACTTGGTGTCATTGCTACTGCTCCTCATATTGACGTTCTATTTCTTTTCCAGAAGTAGAGCTACTCGGCGGTGAACCCTACCCTCTCCTTGCCACCAGCAGGCCGATGCCGGCACTCGCCAATAGGCTCGCGCAGGTGCGGTTGAATAGCCGGCGCATCGCGGGGCGCGAGAACCAGTGGCCCAGAAAGGCGCCGAAGCACGCATAGCCGATGATGGCCACCCACTCGAGTATCAGGAACAGGACGCCCAGAATCAGGAGCTGGAAGGCGACGTCGCCGCCTGGCGTAACGAACTGAGGCAGGAACGCCGTAAATATCAGGATGGCCTTGGGGTTGCTGGTGGCGAGCAGGAACTCCTGTCGGCTCAGGCCCCAGAGCCCCATCGGGGCAGTTGCCATGCCCTCGTCGTCACTATCGGCTCCCCACAGTTGGAAGGCTAGCCAGAACAGATAGCAGGCGCCGATCACCTTGATGAGCAGGAACAGCTTCTCGGAGGTGTAGAGCACGGTAGCCAGGCCAGAGGCGGCGAGGGCGATCATCACCACGAAAGCCGCCAGCCGCCCGATGCCGGCGAGGCAAGCCATGTGCACGCCATAGCGTTTGGCGTTGCTCATGGAGAGCAGGTTGTTGGGACCCGGCGCCATGTTCAGGGCGAAGCAGGCCGGCACGAAGAGCAGCAGGGTCAGCAAGTCCATTTGGGCCACCAGCACGAGGGGAACGGTTCGATTCTGCCGTAGGAGTCACAGGCGCGACAACTCAGGCCTTCACTCGGGGCTTGGGCTTAATCGAGAGCTACGCTGCTTTCCGCAATAATGTCGTCACCAGCCAAGTGATGGCTATAAAGCAAACCATGCACTAAGACTATAACGAACCGCCTCATGGGGCAGGCCACTAGGTCACCAAGGTACGGCCTGCTCCAGGCACTCAGGTTCCATCAGGGAGGCACCATGACGCCACGGGACGTTTATCGCTGGATCGTGCGAGGAATGGCTTTCCTATTTCTGGCAAGCACGATGGCGATGGTGTCGACGATTTTTGCTGATACCGAAAAATCGACTCTGGCCTTGGCCCAATTCGATTTCCAGGACACCTCTGGCGAAGACCAAGATCAAGGCGCCGAGCACGCAGCGAGACTGAAATCGCTCAATGAGACGTTGCACGGCGGTCTTGCCGAGAACCAGGCGATCTCACTTGTCGTCCTGACCTGCGAGGTGGAACGCTGCACGCACCAGGCCCCCGGTCTGGCCGTTCTCACAAGGCAGGCCAAGGCCGCTGGTGCCCGATATCTCCTTATCGGCGAGGTACACAAAGTGAGTACGCTGATTGGAAGGGTAAGGCTGGCGGTACTGGATCTGAACGACGATAACAGGTTCACCTGCGAGCAACTTTTGTCTTATCGAGGCGACACCGACGAAGCATGGCAACGCATGGCACAGTATACCTTGCGTTACATTGAGGAGAGCTGCCTTCCTCTGCTGTAAGGTAAGCAGGAAACCACCCAGCGAGGATGTGTCGTGTACAAAGGGAGTTGCCTTTGCGGCAGGGTCCGCTACGAAGTCCGCGGTACGATCGACGAGGTCTCGATGTGCCACTGCAAGCAGTGTCAGAAAGCGCAGGGCAGTGCCTTCGCCGCCGTGGCGCCCATCCGTTCGGACGATTTTCATATCACCCAGGGCGCCGAGTTCCTGAAGGCGTATCGCGCCACGCCTGGCAAGGCTCGCGTGTTCTGTTCGGAGTGCGGCAGCCCACTCTATAGCGCTCGCGATGACCTGCCCGAGATGAAGCGGCTGCGGCTCGGCACCCTGGATACCCCCATCGTGGCCGATAAGCGCTACCACGCCTGGGTGACCTCCAAGGCGGAATGGTTCGATATTGAGGATGACCTGCCCCGGTTCCCCGAATTCGCCCGTTGAGCAGAAGGGAGAGCTTCGCCGCGTTGGCGAAATGCAAGACGCGTCGGAATGAAAGATACTAAGCAGGTTAATGAATGACACGAATGCTGTGAGGCGACATGAATTCCACTATCGAACTGCTGAAATCCCACCGCTCGATTCGCAAATTCACTGACCGGAAGATTCCCCATGAGCTGCTGGTCGAGCTGATCCGCGCGGGCCAGGCTGCCGCCACTTCCAGTCACATTCAGGCCTACACCGTCATCCACGTGACGAACCCGGCCAACCGGGAAATGATCGCCGAGCTGGCCGGAGGGCAGTCGTATGTGGCCACCGCATCCGATTTTTTGGTGTTCTGCGCCGACATGAAACGTCCTACCGAGGCGTCCCAACGCACCGGTGCCAACGTCGTGCGCGGCATGACCGAGCAACTGCTGGTGGCGAGCGTGGACACCGCCCTGATGGCCCAGAACGTGGCCATAGCCGCCGAATCCGAAGGGCTCGGCATCTGCTACATCGGCGGTATCCGCAATAATCCTCAGGAAATTAGCGACCTGCTGAAATTGCCCGAGCACGTCTACCCGGTCTTCGGCATGTGCCTCGGCTACCCGGCCCACGAGCCCGACGTCAAACCGCGCCTGCCGGTGGAAGCGATCCTCAAGGAAGATGTCTACACCGACGACAGCGAGCTGGTCGCCGCCTTCGACGATGCCATGCAGACCTACTACGGACAGCGCAAGGGCGGCAACAAGGACACCAATTGGTCCAAGAATTTAGGCCCCCTGTTCGACAGCAAGCTGCGCGCCCACATGCGCGAGTTCCTCACCAAGCGCGGGTTCGAGATGAAGTGATGTCTCCTGGGCTGCCGTGGCTCAATGCCCAGCCGGGCGAGGCACGCGCAGTCCCAGCTTGTGTGCCACTTCGTAGGTAACGAAGATCGGGCCGATCAACAGGAACACGAGGTCTTCGATGAAGGACGGCTTCTTGCCTTCCACCTTGTGACCCCATACTTGCACCGCCCATGCCAATACCCAGGTAACCAGCGAGATCCAGAACAGCGACCATCCCGCGTTCCGGATGGCGAGGATGCCCAGCACGGAGATGGCGAACCAGGCGACCATCATCAGCAGTACGCCGATGGAAAGGCGCAGATAGACCAACCCGGCCATCACGCCCAGTAGCGTGGCGCCATTGATCCACTCGGCCGCACCACCCTCCAGGCCCAGCCAGCGGCCAATCGGCACCAGCCACAGCAGGCCCAGGGTGGAAAACAGAATGGCCGGCACACAGACGATGTGCACCCACTGGTTCACCGGGTGTCGATGGCTCTCGCCATAATCATCGAGAAATTGCTGCAGGCTACGCATGGTCATGCCCTCATTATTTTTGGAGGCTCTAATGAGACTCATGCTAGATGCGCTGGGGGCCGCTGCCTAGTTCAACATCGTGGTCGTGTGGCTTCGCCCTGCTCGACTGAATGAAATGACTGCCGCAGCATGCCGGAGCCAATGATGACTGCTTTGACAGTACCGCACCCCCGCCTACGGCTAGCCTTGGCATCGTCATAGCTTGAGTTATTCTGTGCTGGTTACGTCATAGATGCATTTCCCTGCCACGAACGTCTGCTGCGGCTGTAGTTCGCTGTCGACTAGCGTAACATCGGCAGCGAAGCCGATCGCTATTCGTCCCTTGCTGGCGTGCAGACCGAGAACCCGGGCCACGTTCGTGGTAATCAGGCCCAAGGCCAATTCGAGAGGCAGTACACCCTCATGAACGAGGCGCTGCCAATCCGCGATCAATGTGGTGTTCTTGGCTACCTTCATTCCCAGGTACGCCCCATTGGCATCGAATTCCGGCAGACTGCCATTGCAATCGGAGCTCATGGTGATGCGCTCCGGTGGAACGCCGCGCTCCAGAAGCCGAGACACCGCATCGAAACTGGAAAGGCCGTCGCCGGCATCTTCGAAGGCGGTGACATCCACACTCGCCTCGAACGTCAACGCATAGTCCGCGGCTTCCTCGAGCAAGGTCTTATGCCGATTCACATGGGTGGGAATTACCTGGTCGGCGGGAATCTCGGTCTCGGATAGCAATCTGCGCAGCGGTTCCAGACCGCGTTTTCCATCACCCAGATGGAAATGGCAAATGCCTCGTTTGCCGGCCAGCATGGCGCCAACCCGTGTATCGCTGACGATCCGTTCGATTTCATCCTGGCGTGGCTGGCTCGAGCGATGATCCGAAATGGCGATCTCCCCCAGGCCGATGACTTCGGGAATCCAGGCCAGGTCGCGCTGAATGTCGCCGGTCAGCGTGGGTGGCGGAACGCGATACGCACCGGTATACATGAAAGCGGATATGCCTTCGGTACGCAGTCCACGTACCTTGGCCAGCAGGTCTGCCGGGGAGCGGCTGATACTGTCAGTGCCGAGCACCCCCACGACGGTGCCAATTCCCATCGCGGCGATTTCCCGGGCCGACATTTCCGGGCAGCGGGTACCGCAACCGCCTTCGCCACCGCCCCCAGTGACATGCACGTGCTGGTCGATGAAGGCGGGCACGGCGGTAAGGCCATGGGCTTCCACCACCCGGATAGCCCAGCCCTTGGGGATGTCGAGGTCGTTTCCTAAGGCGATGATCTTCCCGCCCGCCATGAGGATGTCAGTCGCCTCGAGGCGCTCGGGTGAAAAAATAGCGCCGACGCGCAGCAGGGTCATGAGCTCGGCATTACCGCCATCGCGGAGGGTCATGGTCGGGCACCCGCATCGCTATCCGCCGTCGGGGTGCCCGGCAGGAACCGGCGCCCACGCAGCCGCTCGGTAGCACTCTCGATATCATCGATCAGTAGTACCAACAGGTCGCCCACCCTGGCTTCATCGAAGGCTTTATCGACCGCGTGACGTTCATTCATGACCACCTCGACGCGGCAGGTGCCTGGCTCCGATTCCGCCCCAGCCCGCAGCAGGCCCACGGTTTCACCGTCGGGGCGGCCGCGGGGGGCAGTCTCGCAGAGCAGGACGAGGTCATGCATACCGGCAAGTTGAGCTCCTAGGGCATGCAGGTCCTCGTCGCGACGGTTCCCCGGAGCGCTGGCCACGCAAATACGCCGCTGTGCGGGGATACGGCTTACGAGCTCGCTCAAGGCTTTGAGCGCCGGCACGTTATGGCCGTAGTCGATCAATACTTTTATATCGCCGGCGTCGATCAAGTTGGTGCGTCCCGGATTCTGTCCCGGGGTCGGGTGGAAGGTCTGCAGGCCAAATTGGATATCCGCGATGCTTAGCCCCAGGGCATAGGCCGCGGCGCTGGCCGCGAGGGCATTGGCAACATTGAAGCGGGCAAGGCCTTCGAAGGTAATAGGGGCGTCCACCACCGAAATGATGGAGGCTTCGACGTTTCCCTGGCGCATCACGATACACTCGTCATGAACCGTGAAGGCGACACCCTGAGCTTGTACATGCTGACGGACAGGCTCTGAATCGGGCTCCAGAGAAAAGTAGATCACCTTCCCTCTAGCCCATTCCCTGCTCGCCAGCACGCGAGGATCATCGGCATTGAGTACAGCCGTCCCTTCCTGGCGGACCGCGTCAATCACCACGGCTTTGCAGCGTGCCAGCTCATCCAGAGTATGGACGTCGTTTTCCCCAAGATGATCACTCTCAATATTCAGTAGCACGCCGACCTGGCATTCATCGAAACCCAGCCCGCGCCGCATGATGCCGCCGCGCGCGACTTCCAGCACGGCATATTCGACGGTAGGCTCGCGCAGTACGGTTGCTGCCGCCTGAGGCCCACTGTAATCACCCCGCATGATGATATGGTTGTCGATCTCGATGCCCCCTGTGCAGGCCATGCCGACACTGCGTCGCGCCTGGCGGAGCAAGTGCGAGATCAGGCGTACCGTGGTGGTTTTCCCATTGGTACCGGTTACCGCAACGATGGGTATCCGGCCGGTGTCCTCGCTGTTCGGAAAAAGCATCTCGATGACGTGGTGACCGACATCCCGGCCCGGGCCGTGGGTCGGTGAGATATGCATGCGAAACCCCGGCCCCGCGTTGACCTCAACCACCGCGGCAGACTGTTCCTCCAAGGGCATGGTCACCGTCTCGGCAAGCAGGTCGATGCCGATGATATCCAGTCCGACCAGGCGGGCGATGCGCTCTGCCGTGTACTTCACTTCAGGGTGTACATCCTCGGTGACATCCGTTGCAGTGCCCCCGGTGCTCAGGTTCGCCGTGGACTTCAGATAGATGACAACGTCTTTCGCGACGACGCTCTCCAAGGTGAGATTCTGCTGCGCTATCAGCCGATGCGACTGCTCGTCCAAGTTGATCTGAGTCAGGAGGTTTTCATGACCGATGCCGCGACGTGGGTCCTGGTTCTCCCTGTCGATCAGCGCCTGTAGCGTCGCCTCACCATCTCCCACCACATGGGCCGGGCGCCGCCTGGCGGCGGCGACAAGCTTGCCATCAATCACCAGCAGTCTGTGATCTTCGCCTTTGACGAAGCTCTCGACCATGACCGTCGAGTTGTGGCGGGAGGCGATGGTGAATGCCTCACGCAGCGCCGGTTCGTCGCTGATATCCGTGCTGACACCGCGGCCGTGGTTGCCGATCAGCGGTTTAACGACAACCGGATAGCCGATATCGAGCGCGGCCTCGAGCGCTTCATCTACCGAGTGACAAAGGCGGCCATGCGGGACGGGAATCCCGGCCTCGCCGAGAACCTGCTTGGTCCAGTGCTTGTCATCGGCGATGCCGTGGCTGATCAGGCTCGTGCGGCCAGTCACCGTCGCCTGAATCCGTTGTTGACGGCATCCGTGTCCCAATTGGACGTAACTGCTGTCTTCGTCGAGGCGCGCATAGGGAATTCCTCGGCGCTCGGCGGCTTGCACTATCGACGCCGTGGATGGCCCCAGCATATGCGAGTCGCGCACGTTCTTGAGTCGGGTGACTACCGAGGCAATATCTATCTCGTCGCCATTGAAGAGTCGGTCGACGATATCGACGGCTTCCACGCCGGCCGCCAGACCGCAGGCCTCATCCCGATAACGATAGATGACGTTATAGATACCGATTTCGTAGGAGTCGACTGTCTTGCCGTAACCCACCGAAAAGCCGATCATATTCTGCAGTTCGATCGCGACATGTTCGACTACGTGGCCGGCCCAAGTGCCCCGTTCAAGGCGTTCTAGAAACCCCCCGGGCCGCCCGACCGAGCAGCGGTGCTCGTACAGGGTTGGCAGAAGTTCGGTGATGCGCTGTGTGATGCCGGGGACGGTATCGCTCGGCTGTGCTTCGAGCTCACCGATATCCAGCCGCATGAAAATGGCCGGATAGCGGCTGTAGTAATTCGGCCCGCGCAGCGCTCGATGCTCGAGGATGTTCATTGCGCTTGGCTCTCCGCCAGGATTGCGTTGAGTTCGGCGGCGACGAGGTAGCGTCGTGCGTCGATATCGTACCCATGGCCACTGACCATGGCATGCAGGATCATGTTCTCGACGGCAACCGGTTCGCCCATGGGGAGTTCCGCGATATTGGAGCTCGCCAGATCACGGCTATCGATGATGATGACGTGCCCCGGCCCGATGGTTTCCAGGATGCGGTTCGGGTGAACGATGACGGCGGTATCCTCACCGATGCCGACACCCAGTTGCTCCGGGTTGCTGGCACCCACTTCCATAAGGCGCGTGAATCGCCCCCGCTCGAGAAAGTGGCTATCGATGATGATCCCGCGAATGAAGCCCAGGCCGAAGGTCATGTTGACCGCCCCCTTGCGCAAGGCGTCTGCGGCCGCGCCGTTGTAGATCATGGTGCTTGGCATGGCCGCGGCGCCGGCACTGGTTCCTGCCACGACGGCGCCGGCCCTAAAACGCTCGCGGATGGCTCGAAGGGCGGCCGAGCCACCAAACACATGGGTCAGGCGAAGCTGATCTCCGCCGGTAAAGAAAATCACGCCGCTTCGCTGAATAAGCCGGACATTGTCGGCATCGCAAGCTTGTCGGCGATCCTGGATGTCCAGCGCATGGACCTGGCTTGCGCCCAAGCGAGAAAAGGCCGCTTCGTAGCAAGGCAGGAGCTGTTCAGGAATGCGACTGGCCGTGGCGATGATGGCGACTTCGTCGCTGTCGTCGGGAGCAAGCTCGAAAACCCGTCGTAGGATAGAGAGTTCCGAGGTCTTGTCCTCGGCACCCCCGATAGCCACGAGGTGGCCTGAAACGATGGGGAGGTGTGACGCCATATGCCATTCGCCGCCCAGCGACGCTTTTGAGAAACGCTGAATCATTACCGATGCCGGCAATGGCGTAATGCTTAACCCGCATCTTCAGTTATAACAGCCGTAAACCACCCTAGCCAGTATTAAAGCGACCCCTCGTTATGACTAAAATCCTTCTGGCGAGCAGTTAATTTCGGCTCTCTCGCGTATTGCCAAAGCGCGGCAACGATAAACCACTATGCTTCGATGATAGACCTTCCCCAGCCCGGCCCCCTGGCCAGGATGGGCAAGCGCCATTTTCCTGCCGGCTACTCGTTAAGCGGCCAGGCCTGCGGCAGCCGAGCTTGCGCCAGGAGGCGATCATGAGCGTTCGGAATGTGTTTGTTGTCGGGCTGGATGAACTTAACCGTATACGGCTCGGGCATTTACGAGGGGCTAAGAATTATCGGTTTCATGGCGTGATCGACCCTGCGGAAGTCAATGATACCGAAATCTTTCCTATCGAAGACATGTTGTCCAGAGCCGAAACCCAGTTGAAAGAATTCAAAGGGTCTATCGATGCTATCGTCGGGTACATGGATTTTCCCGTCTCGACCATGCTGCCGCTGCTCTGTCAGCGATTCGGTACGCGCTCCACCAGTCTCGAAAGTTTGCTCAAATGTGAACATAAGTATTGGAGTCGGCGCGTTCAGCAGGAGGTGATTGCCGATCATATACCGCGCTTTACCGCCTTCGACCCCTTCGACACCCAGGCATTGCAGCACATCGGGGAAGCGGGGCTCTATTTTCCTTTCTTCGTCAAACCGATCAAGTCGTCCGGCTCGCGACTGGGATTTCGCATAGAAAGCCCAGAAGACTTCACCTATGCCGTGGCGCAGTTATGTGAAGGCATCGGGACGATTTCCGAGCCTTTCAATTACGTTCTTGAGCATGCCATTCTGCCTGACGACGTACGCTCGGTCGATGGTGGCCACTGCATGGCGGAAGAGATTATTGGTGGATGGCAATGTACGGTCGAGGGATACGTATTTCAAGGTGATGTTGTGCCTTATGCCATTGTCGACTCGATTCGCTACCCGCAAGTTCTGAGTTTCTTCTGTTATCGCTATCCGTCTCGTCTGCCTTCTTCCATTCAGACCAAGATGCACGAGCTGACTCGTCAAATCATGGCTCATATCGGCTACGACAATGCGGCCTTCAACGTCGAATACTTCTGGGACGAAGTGCAAGACCGCATCTGGCTGCTTGAGATCAATACCCGTATTGCGCAATCGCACTGCGACCTGTTCGAAAAGGTCGATGGGGTCAGCCATCAGCAAGTGACGGTCGACTTGGCCCTGGGGCGAGTGCCAGATATGCCTAGCCGCCAAGGGGCATTCAAGGTCGCAGGGAAATTCTTCTATCGGGTGTTCTTCGTCGACGCCACCGTCAGCCAAGTGCCTAGTGCCGCAGAGATCGAGGCATTACATCAAGCCTTCCCCGGCACCTTGATCACGGTTCAGGTCGAGGTCGGTATGCGCTTGTCCTCCTTGCCAGAGCAAGACAGCTACAGCTACGCCCTGGCATACGTGTGGATGGGCGCAGATGCCGAAGACGAGCTGGAAGAGAACTACCTACGTCTTGCCGAGCAGCTGCATTTCGCGTTCGAGGACATCGTCGGCTGACGGGCGCTTCGCGGCATGGATCGTGAGAAAACCCGTTACGGTAAAGGGAGCAGATCATGCATATCGTCAGCGATTATCCCCGCAACGTGCAGGAAGAGGAGTGCTGGATCACTCTGGCTGATGGCTGCCGGCTGGGCGTGCGTATCTGGCGCCCGGTGGATGCCGAAAGCGATCCGGTGCCGGCTATCCTCGAGTACCTGCCATATCGCAAGCGAGACCTGACGGCGATACGCGACGCTCAGACGCATGCTTATTGGGCCGGCCACGGCTATGCCGGGGTACGTGTAGACATCCGCGGCAGCGGCGAGTCGGAAGGGGTGCTGACCGACGAATACCTGCAACAGGAGCTCGACGATGGCGTCGAAATCCTTCACTGGCTGGGCCAGCAACCCTGGTGTACCGGCGCGGTAGGCATGATCGGCATCTCATGGGGCGGGTTCAACGGCCTGCAAATTGCGGCAATGCAGCCGCCCGAGCTGAAGGCCGTCATCACGATTTGCTCGACCGACGATCGCTACGCCGATGATGTCCATCACATGGGTGGCTGCCTGCTCGGCGACAATCTTTCGTGGGCCTCGACCATGTTCGATGCCAATACCTGCCCACCCGACCCGCTACTGGTCGGCGAGCGCTGGCGGGAGATGTGGCAGAAGCGTCTCGAGGATAGCGGGCTGTGGCTGGCTACCTGGCTACGGCATCAGCGTCGCGACGACTATTGGAAGCATGGCTCGGTCTGCGAGGACTTCTCGCGCATTCGCTGCCCCGTCTATGCGGTTAGCGGCTGGGCAGACGGCTACTGCAACGCCGTGTTCCGCTTGCTCGCAGGACTCGAGGTGCCACGCAAGGGCCTGGTTGGCCCCTGGGCGCACAAGTATCCCCACCTTGGGGTTCCGGGCCCGGCCATCGGCTTCATGCAGGAATCCCTGCGCTGGTGGGACCAGTGGTTGAAGGGCAAGGAAACGGGCATCATGGCCGAGCCGATGCTGCGCGTATGGATGCAGGAATCGGTTCCGCCGTCGGCCCGCTATGAGCTACGGCCGGGGCGCTGGGTTGCCGAACCGAGCTGGCCATCGCCGCGCATCGAACCGAAACACTTTCGCCTCACCAGCGGTCATGGCTTGCTGCCTGACCCGCAGGGCGGCGCAGCTTCCGTATCGGTAGAGGATCTTCCACTTTCCGTGCGCTCGCCGCTGGCGGTAGGGCTGTATGCTGGCAAGTGGTGTTCCTACAATGCCCCGCCGGACCTGCCTCACGATCAACGCGACGAGGACGGTGGCTCGTTGGTATTCCAGACGGCACGCCTCGAACAAGAGATCGAGATTTGCGGACAACCCGTCGTCGAACTCGACATCCAAGCCGACCAACCGGTAGCGATGGTGGCGATAAGGCTCAGCGATATTGCCGATGACGATAAGGCAACACGGATTACCTATGGCCTGCTGAACCTGACCCACCGTGACAGTGACGAATTTCCCGAGCCCCTGGAGCCTGGCAAGCGTTATCGGGTGCGGGTACTGCTAAAACATATCGCGCAGAAGTTTCCCGTTGGCAACGCCATGCGGCTCTCGCTCTCGAGCAGTTACTGGCCGTTGGCCTGGCCGTCGCCCGTGCCCGTCAAGCTGACAGTGCATCCTGCCGGCTGCCGGCTGATCTTGCCCTGTCGCGAGCCCCAGCCTCAGGAAGAAGCGGCGCTAAGCCCGTTTGGACTACCTGAGGGCGCGCCCCCGCTGGCGGTTAGCGTGATACAGCCGAGCCACGAAGCGTGGTGCGTGATACGTGATCTGGCCAATGACAAGACCACACTCGAAGTCATCAATGACCAAGGCACCTTTCGTCTCGACGACATCGAGCTCGAACTCTCGTCCCGGGTCGTCGAGCGCTATACCTATTCCTACGGCAACTACGACAGCCTGAGCGGCTGGACTGAGTGGGAGCGCAGTTTCCGGCGTGGGGATTGGAAAGTACGCAGTGTCACCCGTACTTTGATGACCGCCAACGCATCAACCTTTCGTTTGCGAGCGACGCTGGATGCCTTTGAGGGCGCTACCCGGGTTTTTGCCAAGAGTTGGGACGAGGAGATCCCGCGCGACCTTGTTTGAGCGCAGGTGTCGCTCAAACAAGGTGCATCGTGTGCTCGCTATGCGAGATCAACCGCCGAACTTCTCGTTCTCGCCCACATTGGGCTTGGCGTCCTTCTTGATGTTGGCCTTGGCGAACTCATAGAGCTGGAACACCTTGCTCTCCTTGGCCTTCCAGTGCTCGCCCATGGTCACCTTGATTTCCAGCAGGGCGAGGTCCGGGTCGTCCTTGCCGTCGGTGAACCAGGCCGCGACGAACGGGTTCCAGTATTTTTCGATCAGCTCGCGGTCATCGCTCAGGTTGGCCTTGCCCGAGAGCGACACGTACACGCCATTGTCCTGATCGGAAAAACTAAGGCAGACGTCATGGTCCCGGTTGGTTTCGGATACCTTCTCGGCACTGCGCCGGGTGAAAAACCACAGGGTGCCGTCATACTCCTTCTGCACCAGATGCATCGGTCGGGCGTGCGGCACATCGTCGTCCAGCGTCACCAGCATGCCGACTTGAATGTCCTTGATCATCTTCCAGATCTTCTGCTTATGCTCAGGGCTGGACATGGATTCAACCTCCTGTCGAATATCATCGGAATGAAGGTTCAGCCTAGTTACCGTGGGCTGCCTCGGCAAATAATGTGCCGCTTGATCCATGCGCCGAATGCGTCCTTCAGCACCCAGGAGCCCAGCCAGGCGATGGTGAGGCCCATCACGGTGAAGAGCGTGAAAGTGGTGACATAGCCTTCGGCATCGACCAGCCAGCCGGCCAGCGGAGAGCCGGCTACCTGCCCCACCGAGGTGGCAAGCAGCGGCAGCACCGGGCCCAAGGCGGGCGCATCGGCCATGATCTGAGTGCTCCTGACCAGATAGAAGCCGGTGAGGGTCATATACCCAACACCGAACAGCGCGGCGGAGGCCATGGCGAGGGGGAAGTTGCCGGGATCGAGGGCCAGCAGTGCGAGGCTTAGCGACATCACCGTGAGCCCGGCTGCATGGCTAGCAACGGTCCCGAAGCGCGCGATGAGGTCCCCGGCGCCGGCGCCTGCCAACCCCCCGATGCCCACCGCCAACCACATCCAGGCGGTCTGGCTCGATGCCAGCCCCCCGGCGTTGATCACCGCATCCGGGGCGAACACCCAATAGACAGCACTCACGCACCCCATGCCTACGGCCAGGCCGCTCAACCGGGCGATCCCGAGCCACTGCTCCCGGCTCACCTGTTTGACCAGCAGGCTGAGCCTTGGAAGTGAGCTGCCCTGGTCGTCCCGAGGCAGAAAGCAGAGTGCCGCCAGCGCTGCCAACGCGGCCAGGGCCGCAAAGACGGTATAAGAAGTGCGCCAGGCCTCCGCCCACAGCAGCACCGCTGGCATGGCCAGCGCGATACCGAGACTGGTGCCCGCATTGATGGTGGCGTTGACCCGCCCCCTCAGCTCCGACCGCACGACCCGGTAAACCGCCTGGGCCATTACCGGCGAGGAAAGCCCGGTGCTGATCCCGCACACCAGCACGCCCATGGCCAATAGCAGCGACGTAGGCGCCAAGGCAATCGTCATCAACCCGACACTGGCCAGACCGGCGGCGACGACGCCCGCACGGCGTACCCCCAGGCGCTGTGTCACCCAGGGTGCGGCAAGAATCGCGAAGACGAAGCTGAGAAAGGGCAGGGCGCCGATCACACCCGCCATGGTGGAGGAGATCGTCAGCTCGTCGCGTATCGAAGGCAGAAAAAGCCCGAATACGAAGCGAGCCAGGCCGTAGGTGATGGCAATGATTCCGCTGCCAAGGGCCGCCATGCCGAGAGAGGAAAGGGGCTTCATGGGGCTTCGCTCCGAGCCGCTGCGAGGAGCGTATCGATCACCGCTCGGGTATCGGCCAGTGCCGTTTTCACGCCCCACAGAGCCACTGCCGTATTGCTGCCTTCCAGCACCATGAACAGGTGTCGCGCCAGGCTGGCGTGGTGGTCCAGGCCATCACGAGCCACGGCGGCTTCCAGGCGGGCCAGCAGGTCGGCCTTGGCGGTTGTCGCAATGGCATGAATCTCGGCGCTGTGCTCGGCGAACTCACCCATCGCCTTGACCATGATGCAGCCATGCTGGCTGTCGCCTTCCAGCCAACGGGCATGGGCATCGACAAGGGCGGTTGTCACCTGGCCCGGCGGGGCGGAGGCCGTCGCTGCCTCCAGGCTGGCGATGAAACGCGCATGGCGGACCTGCAGCACAGCTGCCACCAGGGCCTCCTTGGAGGCGAAGTGATTGTAGAGCGTCATGCGCACTACCCCCGCGGCGGCCACCACGCGGTCGATACCGGTGGCATGAAAACCCTGTTCGTAGAAGAGTCGCTCCGCCGTGGCGAGCAACTGTTCACGCTTGGATGCTGGCATTGGATGACCTTCCTATATAGATCGATCTATCTAAATATAGGGTCATCTAAGACCAGGGGAAGGGATGTGTCAAACGAAGATGTCTTGACGGCACACAGCCGGTGAACGGCAGCCGGAAAGTAAAAGGGCCGCTTCCCGTGGAAAGCGGCCCTGTAAATCAAAGCTAGCTTATAAAGCAGTCGGCGTGATTCGTCCGACGTGCTGGTGTCATCCTCGTCAGGCCTCAGGCGGCTCCCGACTCGCGGAAGTGATGCCAGGCATGGTGATAAAGCACGCCGGCGTAGCCGTTGCGCTGAATGATCTTGAGAATCTTCGCGGGATCTTCGTCATCCAGGGCCTTGTGCAATTTCGCCTGCTGCTCTTCATTGAGGGCCTCGTACCAATGGAAGGGCTCGCCCTGGGCATTGCTATCCTCGGCCTTGCGCATCAGGTCCATTTCGATGCGCCCGCCATGTCGATACAGGATATCGAAGCTTTCCTGTAGCTGCGACGCCGGCACATCGCACGGTTTTTCGAGGCCTTCCAGCACGTTGTAGTAGTAGTAGCTCAGCGGTTGCATGTGGCTCCTCCAGCGGTATGCCGTTGCTTGTGTCTGCCAACTTGCTTTCCTCATCCCATCCTGCCTGAGGCAGGGCGGCGGGCTCAATGGAAAAAAGCATGCCTTCGCTCACATGCATCACTGGCGCCACCGGTCACCACACCCGGCTGGCGCTTCCACATCGCCAGTGAAGCCCCAGCTTCCACGCTGTCAGTTGCCGGCAAGGAAGCGAATTTCCGTCAGGCCGGGATGCTGCCGGGGCCGCAGCCGCTAAACTGAGGTAAGCGAGGGCACGGCGGAGGGGTGGAGATGAACTATGCGCAGAGGATCAAGGGCACCTGGCGCCATGGCGATAGGCAGGTGCACGATCACGCCGCTCGGCTGAAGGAACTCATCCGCTATGCCACCCTGGCACCTTCCGGCCACAACACCCAGTGCTGGCGCTTCCGCATCACCGACGAGAGCATCGTCATCCTGCCTGACCTCTCACGCCGCACCCCGGTCGTCGACCCGGACGATCACCATCTCTATGTCTCGCTGGGATGCGCCGCCGAGAACCTGAGTCTGGCCGCGCGGGCGTTCGGCATGCTGGGCGAGGTCATCTTCGAGCCCGACGGGGATGGGGAGGTCCACATTGCCCTGACCCCCTGCGAGCCGGAAATATCGCCGCTCTTCGAGGCCATCCCCAAACGGCAGTGCTCGCGAACCGACTACGACAGCTCGGCCGTCACCGACGAAGAGTTGAGCCAGCTCCAGGCCGCAGGAACCGGGCGCGGGGTCTCCATCAGCCTGCTGACCGAGCGCGATGCCATCGAGAAGGTTTTGAAGTACGTGCTGCAGGCCAACAGTCGGCAGATCGGCAACCTGTCATTTCGACAGGAGCTCGAGGCCTGGATCCGCTTCGGTAATCGGGAAGCGCTCGAGGCTGGGGACGGGCTCTTTGCGCGTTCGATGGGCAGCCCCGCCACACCGCGCTGGCTGGGAAGATGGCTGTTTCGCGCCCTGTTTCGGCAAGGCGCCGAGAACGCCAAGGTGACCCGGCAGGTGCGCAGCTCCGCCGGTATCGCCGTGTTCATCTCGAAAGTCGATGACAGGGCGCACTGGGTCGAAGCCGGACGCTGCTACCAGCGCTTTGCCTTGCAGGCTACGCGGCTCGGCATTCGCAACGCCTTCCTCAACCAGCCGGTGGAGGAGGCGAGCGTGCGCCCGGCGTTCGCCGCGGCCTTGGGTATCGTCGGCGGGCGGCCCGACCTGGTGGTGCGCTTTGGCAGGGGTAATGAAATGCCGCGCTCGCTGCGGCGGCCGGTGGAATCAGTCCTTGTCCCGGCAGCCGGGTCATAGCGCTGGCGCCATCCTGGCCCATCCTGGCCTCCTCAACGCTACTCTCACTGGAGCACCGCCATGTCCGATTCGCTGATCCCAAGGTAGCTTCTCTTCAGCTGTTGGGAGGACCGGGGTTATTGGCTAGGCTCATAGAACCTCGCCACAACCGAGAACAACGACATGGCTCGCCACATCTCCGGTTCCGTATTGCTCGCCCTGGCACTTGGCCATACCACCGCCGCCCTCGCGCTGCCGGATGGCGAAGGCCGGGAGTCGGTAGAAACCGCCTGCGCGGCCTGCCATGGGGTGAACCTGATCGAGCGCAGCTCGGGCTACTCCCGCGACGAATGGCATTTTCTTGCCTCCACCATGATCGATCTCTCGGGCGATGCCGATATGCAGGACGACATCCTCGACTACCTGGCCGAACACTTTCCGCCCCGCGATAACCGGGCGGCAACCCAGGTCGATGGCCCGCTGAGCATCGAGATCGAAGAGTGGAAGGTGCCCACGCTGGGTCAGCGCTCGCGCGATCCGGTCGAGGCGCCGGACGGCAGCATCTGGTGGGTGGGGCAAGGGATGGACATTCTTGGCCGGCTCGACCCGGAGACGGGTGAGATGGAGGAGTTCGAGCTGCCCACCGGGGCACGGCCCCACTCGGTGAACATCGGCCCCGACGGCGCCGCCTGGTACACCGGCAACCGTAACGCCACCATGGGCCGATTCGACCCGGAAAGCGGCGAGATCACCGAATATCCCATGCCCGACGAGGCCGCGCGCGATCCGCATACCGCCGAATTCGCGGCCGACGGCTACCTGTGGTTCAGCCTGCAGCAGAGCAACATGATCGGCCGGCTGGCGCCGGACACTGGCGAGGTGGCGTTGGTGCAAAGCCCACGAGAAGGCTCGCGCCCCTACGGTGTGAAGATCGCCGAGGATGGCACGGTCTGGGTCGCCTGCAACGGCGCAAACTGCCTGCTGCGCGTCGATCCCGATACCATGGACGTGACTGAGATAGCGCTGCCCGAGACCGGTACCACCGTGCGCAGGCTCGATATCGATGAGGACGGCATCATCTGGTGGGTCAATTCCGGGCTAGGCCGGCTGGGCCGCTATGACCCCGAAACGGGCGACATACAGGAGTGGGATTCCCCCAGCGGCCCGGACTCGCACCCCTACGCCATCGCCGTGTTCGCAGGTGCAATCTGGTACAACGAAAGCGGCGTTCGCCCCGACATGCTGGTGCGCTTCGATCCTGGCTCGGAAACCTTCCAGAGCTGGCCGATCCCCTCCGGCCCTGTGCATGCCGGCATCCTGCGCCACATGCGCACCACCTTAGATGGCGAAGCCCTGCTGATTCACCAGAGCGGCACCAACCACATCGGCCGGGTAACCGTGGAGGATAATGGCTGACCTTATCCACTCCGACGGCTCTCGTTGACATACTCTGCATCGCGCTTATGGCCTCGCTTGGCCCATGAGCCGAATCGGCTCATCCCGTCTTGCTGTCCAAGACACGCATCTGGCAGTGATTCGTTACGACGCCCTAATCGAGCGTAATGACATGCCGGCGGTGTGGAGAATTTGACACGTCAAAACGTCAGCGCGCCATCAGCCCCTCGTTAAGCGCCTCGCCCAATCGATCCACGGCTTCAGCCAGCTTCTCGTCGATAACGTGAAGGTATTCCGTCCAGTCGTTAACGTGGTGCAGCTCCGCCTTGCCGTCGGAAATGCCGCGCAGCACGATCAGCGGCACGTCGAAGCGCATGCAGGCGCGCAGGCAGGCGTAACTCTCCATGTCCACCATCTCGGCGGCGATGGCGGCATAGGCCGCGCCCGAGACGATATTGGCGCCGGTGGAGAGCGACGCTTCACGAATGCCGGGAATGCGCAGCGGCAGCGGAAGAATCGCCGGCAGGTCGAGAAAGGGCGTGGTGCCTTTCTCGAAGCCCAGCGGCGAGGCGTCCATGTCGCGGTAGGCGATGGAGCTTGCCTGATAGATCTCGGTCTGTTCGAGTGTCCGGCTACCGGCCGAGCCCAGCGATACCACCAGATCCGGCAGGCGCCCCTCTTGTGAGAGAGCGGCAAGGGCCGCGGTAAGCTCCACCGCCGCCTCTACCGGGCCCACGCCGGTTATGAGAGGGGTGAAACGCTGCTTGAGATGCGGGCCATACTCGGCCTCGGCTGCCATCACGAAGAGAATCCGGCGGCCGCCTAATGGCATCGGCTCATGGGCTCTTAACGTATCAGCCGGGGAGTAAAGAGATCGAGGCTTCTTCATCGACGCGGGTTGCCTTGCGTTGAGTGTATCGGCCCAGTTTACCCTGTTAATAAGGTTGTTGCAGGTGTGCGTAAATTAACGTGCAGCCAGGTCGATGATTCCGAGCATGAGAAAAGCCATAATTCGGTAAATCACTCCCAACCAAAAAGACCGCCTGCTAGGCGGTCCTGGTAATCAAAGCTGTCTTGCCAAGTAAGATAAATGACTTAGCTGGTGGTCGACTTCCTGCTCTTATCAGCCTGCTGTTCGCTTTTTTGATGAATGTCACTAGCCACTTCTTCAACCTTCTTCAAAGTATTTTCTACTTGATCCTTTCCTTTTTGCATGTTTTTTTCGAGATGTTTTCTGCCCGTCTGCATGCTGTCTTTCGTCAGGCTCTGGGTATCCCTCATATATTCCTCGCTCAAAGCACGAATCTTGTCAGCATCTTCCTTCAGGCGCTCAGCAAACTCGCGAACAGCCTGCTGCTGCTGTTCGATCACCTGCTTGAAGCTGTCGGAATCCTTGACTTCGAGCCAGGAACGGGACTGCGCAATGCTGTTGTCAGAAAAGTTGCGAACAGCATCGAACTGAACTGAGAACAGCTTTTCAAAATAATTGGTGGTCAGCACCCCATACTCACGCACCGGTTCGACGATGGCGTCGTTTAACTGCGCGTTTGTTTCGCTAATCGCTTGGTCGGCATTTCTCTTGGTGTTTTCGGTTTTCATTAACTCTCTCCTCGTCTTCAATGGGTTATTGAAGAGCTTATGTCATTAAGTTGTGATTCCGGATAGAAGCTCTTGAGCAAGCCGTTTTTTCAATCCGTTTGTAAGAAAGGGTGTGTATATGTAGTTGTGTTTCGGTTTGTTTTTGAATTGGGCTGCGGAAAAGTTAATTTCATTATAGGCGGAGAGGGAAATATCTCTGTGCGCCAGCACACCAAGATCGTATATATAATATTAAGCGAAACGCTGCTTAAAGCTCTTATAGCAAGTGCTCAGATTCCCACCACCGGTTGGTGAGCAGGTGTAACGGGTCGAGCCTGGACATTTAGCAGCAATTATCACTCATCAGCAGGAAGTCGTTCCGGCTAGGCCATCAGGTCCCCAACGGCATGGGTCTGGCGAACAGAAAGCCCTGTAGCAGGTCGCAGTCGCGACGGATCAGGTCTTGCTGCTGTTCACGCTCCTCGACGCCTTCGGCGACCACCACTAGGCCCATGTGGTGGTTTTTTCGACGATGGGAATGCCGAGCATGAAACGAGCAGTTGAAGGCCGATACCTTCGATCATGGAGCGCGCTCCGGCCAGGTTGGCGACACTTGCCATGCCAGGTGGTTACTGTAAAGGTGGTGTAATACCTTGCGCGGATGATCACATGACAGATGACCCTCCTGAGCACATGCCGCAATCTTTCCACGATGCCCTAATGGCGCATCCGCTGATTCGCGAGCTGTGGAATCACTTCCCCGAGAACATGTTCTTGGTTCGTGTGGAGGACGATAGCCATTTCTCGGTCGAGGCAGCCAACCCGGCGCAAGTCGACACCATCGGCCGTGAGTGCCTGGGCAAGCCGCTTCCGGACTTCATGCCGGCTGCAACGGCTGAATCGATCTATACTCGCTACCGCGAATGTGTGGCGCTCAATAAACCCATGCGTTACCAGGAGCATGCCGCCTTTTACGACGAGCATGGCAACGAGCAGTACGGCTACTGGCTGACGCTGATCGTGCCGCTGCACAACGCTGCCGACGACCCGCAACGTGTCACTCATCTGTTTGGCATCGCCCAGGACGTGACAGAACTACATCAGGCCCGGGATGCGCTGGAGCGCCACAATCAGGCGTTGGAAGCACGCGTGGAGCAGCGTACCGCGGATCTGCAGCATGCCAACCGTGAGCTCAGACTGCTCAACGGCCAGCTCGAGGAGATGGCGATCCGAGACTTTCTTACCGGCTGCTACAACCGCCGCCATATCGAGACCCTGGGTCAGCGAGAGGTTGAGCGGGCACGGCGCTACGGCACTTCGCTCAGCGTATTGATGATCGACCTCGACGCCTTCAAGCAGGTCAATGACACCCAAGGCCATGCTGCAGGGGACGCCGTACTCAAGCGTGTTGCCGAGAGCCTGCAGGGCGCGCTGCGCGCGAGCGACCAGCTGGGCCGCTTTGGCGGCGATGAATTTCTGATCCTGCTTCCCGAGAGTGACATCGACGACGCTCGCATTACCGCCGATCGAATGCAGCAACGAGCGCGCGAACAGGCCGACGTCTCGATCAGTGTAGGAATCGCCACGCTGCGCCCCGAAGAGAAAAGCCTGGAAAGCCTCACTGCCCGCGCCGACCAGCGGCTACTCGCCGCCAAGCGAGCGTTCCATCGAGAGGCTTCTGATTAACGCACAGCGCCACAAAAGAGAGCCCATGACGGATCGCCTGACACCATCGGCAGTACTGCAGCAACTGCAAGACAATCCTGGCGCGCCCTTCGCCGAGGTCTTCCGGCACGGCTCGCTTCAGGTCGAGATCTACAAGCCCGATGGCGGCCCAGAGGGTGGTGAAGCATCCGATGTGGGGCATGGTCGCTGAGCAGCCGGTTAGGGCTCCAGCGCACAATCGCATCTCCCGGTCGTGACTCACGCCCCCAGCGACTATGCTGGGGGAGACCAATGAAAGGTCATTCAAACCAACAGGAGGAGTCGATGAAAAAGCGCAGTGCAGCAGTGATTGGTGTGGCTCTCGGGGCCTTTTCCCTGATGAGCATGGCCGACGAGGGCAACGGCCCCACGGCCAGCGTCGAATTCGTCGACAACCACGGTGAGGTGGTCGGGGAAGGCACGATCAAACAGGGCCCGGTCGGGGTGCTGATCAATTTCAGCATCGATGGCCTGGAAGAGGGCTGGAAGGCCATCCACGTCCACAGCGTCGGTACCTGCGAGGATCACAAGGAAGGCTTCCACGACTCAGGCGGCCACCTGAACCCCGATGATTCAGCGCACGGCTTCCTTAATCCGGACGGCCCGGACGCCGGAGACCTGCCCAACTTTTACGTCCACAGCGACGGCAGCGCGATGGTGGAGATGTTCAACGAACGAGCCAGCCTCGACGGCAGCATCGGCGGCAACATGCTCGACGATAACGGCACCGCGCTGGTCATCCACGAAAACCCCGACGACCATACGAGCCAGCCCATTGGCGGCGCCGGTGATCGAATCGCCTGCGGGGTCGTACAGGGCGACTGATCCTAACCGTCAGCTCATTTACAGTTCCTCGGCGAGGCGGCCAGCTTCTCATCCGGCTCCCCCGTCTCGTCTCCACCAGCGTGAGCCAGAGTGCTTGGCGCGGGAGATACTTGCTCCCGCCGCTTCTGCATGGCATCGCTGAAGGCTGCCGCCAGTATGCCGGTGGGCATGGCGATCATGCCGATCCCAACGATGGCGGTCAGGCCGGCAAACAGCTGCCCAGCCGCGGTCACCGGCGTCACGTCGCCGTATCCCACGGTCGTGAGCGTGGCCACGCTCCACCACAGTGCTCGGGGAATACTCCCAAAGGCCTCGGGCTGATGGTTGGCTTCCAGCACATAGATCACACTGCTGGTAACGATCAGCAGCGCTACAGCCACCATCAGGCTTACCGTGAGCTCGTAGCGTCGCCCGCGCACCGCCTGATATAGGTCGCCGATGGCGTTGGAGAAGCGCCCCAGGCGCGCGAGCCTGAGTAACCGGATCAACTTGAGCAGACGCAAGGCGAAGGCGTTGACCGCCCCCATGGTCAGGATGAACGGCAGAATCGCCAGCAGGTCGATGATCGCCCATGGGCTGACCATGAAGCGCAGGCGTCCAGCCAGCCCGCGATAGCGAGGATCCTCGCCGGCCGCGATCACGCGCGCGACGTACTCGACCAGAAAGGCAATTGCCAGCATGACCTCGGCGGTGACGAAGAGGCTGGGCGCCAGCGCTCTCACGACAGGCTCCGTCTCCAGAATGGTCAGTGCCGTTGCCAGGATGATCAGCACCGCTATCAGGCGGTTGGTCATCGATAGCCCAGAGCCTTGACGAGCGGTGGGCTCGAGCATCAGGTAAAGGCGCCGGCGCCAAGCCTCGTAAGGGTTGGCCCAATGGTTGTCCGATTGCAGCATGCGTTCCCCCAATCCCAACCCCAGCTGACCCGTTCAAGATCTCAGAACCACTGCCAAACACAAACAGGTAGTGACGCGATGTTTTTAACGGAGCTTGGTAGCCGGGCCACGTCGACAGTCTGAGAGGGGGGCGACGTGGCCAGGCAATATGAGGTCCAAGCCACCCGGCGGTGCTAGGCTGATTCCAGAACGGCATCAACGATAACGCCCGCACGCAAGGACTGGCCATCATGCATACGGACGCCACCGAACCCCGTATTACCCTGCACCCGTATAGGCATCGGGTGCAGGTGAAGATCGGCGACACGCTTCTAGCCGAAACCACCCGCGCCATCGAACTCCGTGAGCGTGGCTACCCGCCGCGCCTCTACCTTCCCCGCGAAGACGCACGAATGGAGCTGCTGACCCGCTCCGACACCGTGACCCACTGCCCCTTCAAGGGCGATGCCGCTTACTACTCCCATGGCGAGCACCACGATGTGGCGTGGAGTTATGGACAGCCGTTGGCCGACATGCAGGCGATAGCGCAACACATGGCGTTCGATGACGAGAAGGTAACCGTCACACAAGGCTGAGACCAGAACGGCGAGCGGAGCGAAGGAGCAGGCGAAAGCCGATAATCTGCCCAATTTTTCGTGTTTGCTCACTGAATCATTAAGCGACGCCCTATCCCAAGGGCTGCATCAGCCAGACGAAGAGAGTGCTGTTAAGATGCTTCATCCAAGAGTGTTCAAACGCGCAAGAAGGGAAACAACATGAAGCAGTATGCTGTTCTCGCCTACGACTATACCGACACTGAAGCGCTTGATCGTCGCATGGCCAGTCGCGAAGCGCATTTGGAAGGAATTCGCCAGCTCGCCAAGAAGGGGAATTTCCTTAGTGGCGGAGCGATTCTGAATGAAGAAGGCAAGATGATTGGCTCGAATGCCCACTTCCAGTTCGCCGATCGTCAGGCCTTCGATGCCTGGCTCGCAACCGAGCCTTACATGATCGGCCGCGTTTGGGAGCACGTCGATATCCGAGAGGTGCGACTGTTCAATCCCATCGGTAGTTAACGCGGCACACGTGTCACGTTCCCAGAGCACCAGCACAGCAAAGCCTTAAGAATGAGCGCCACTGTATAGGCGCAGGAGAAACTGGGTGGCTTACATGGGAATGGCTGCTGGCCTGCTGCTGGTTTTCGTCGTGGCCCTGCAGGCCTGGCGCCTGACCGACAACCGCACGACGCAGAAGGCCTGGGCATGGCTGCAGTCCCAAGCGCCCTCCACCATCGAAACATTCGATCCCGCCATGGTCGAAGGCCTGCCCGACGCGGCCCGGCGCTACTTCCTCTTCACCATCGCCCCGGGCACGCCGCTTCGAGTCGTCAGCGAGATTCGAATGAGCGGCGAGATCGGCCTCGGCACCAAGGAAGCACCCGGCTACCGCCCGATGCGTGCCCGGCAGATACTCGCTCCACCGCACGGCTTTATCTGGCACCTCGAACGAGCCGGCTCCGGCCTTATGAAGATGAGCGGCTCGGACGGCATGGCGGAAGGCCGCTCCTGGACGCGCTTCTGGCTCAACGGCACGCTTCCCGTCGCGAGGGCAGGGGGCGACGAAAACCACCTGCGCGCCTCGTTCGGCCGTGTGGCGGCGGAAGCCGCCTTCTGGGCCCCGGCAGCCCTGCTGCCCCAGCACGGCGTGCGCTGGGAAGAGACCGGCGTGCCTGATCTGGCACGAGCGGTCATCACCCACTGCTCCCTGGAGCAAACAGTAGAGATCGCCGTGGCCGAGGATGGCAGGCCCCTCTGGGTACAGTTCCAGCGCTGGAGCAATGCTAACCCCGAGAAGGAGTGGCAGCTCCAGCCCTTCGGCGGCACCCTCGATGACTTCCAAAATTTCGAAGGCTTCACCCTGCCCACCAAGGTCGAGGCGGGCAATCACTTCGGCATCGAGGCGTACTTCCCGTTCTTTCGGGTGAGGGTGGAGGAGGTGCGGTTTTCCGTACCGTAGCGCTTCACCTAGCGTTGGGTTCCGTTGATCCAGCGCATGGGAAAAGTCATGTTTCGGTGCTAGGCTGAAAGGCAAAGATACATAACGATACAGCTGTACGCACAGGGACAATTCATATGGATAGGGAAGCCACTGGGGCTCGCTGCAGACGACTGGCCGCCGAGAGCAGGTTACCAGCGCCGCCCATTAAACCTCGCAAACACGGCTACCTGCAACGCTGGCCGGTATCGACCCAAAGCTGCCGGCCTATTCCATATAGTTAGTAGCCGGCCAGTAGGTGTCGTTTGTAACCAGCCGCACTTGGGTTTACTGGCTGTGTTCGAAATCAGGAGAGTGACTCGACATGTTGTCGCTGCAAGTCACGCACCATCCTACATCGAGCACCTATAGCTACCCTCCTGAGCCCGCGGCCATTGCTATCGCATGACGACCGTGAACAGCCGCTCGGTGATTTAGATAGGGATGCAAAAGTCGTCTTCATACTATTTTTTAAAAATAGACAGCATTATTCAACAGGGCAGCGGCCAGAGAACCATGCATATTTCCAAACTTACGCTGATTAACTACCGAAACTTCAGGAATGCCACGTTGAATTTTCAGCGGGGTGTCAACACCATCATCGGTGAAAATGGTTCTGGTAAATCGAATATTCTTCGGGCGATTCGCCTTCTGCTGGATGACAACATGGTGCGGGCTGCTCATCGCATGGATGAGTCTGACTTCTGTCGCGCGCTCGGAAGATGGCAGGGGCACTGGATCATTATCAGCATGGAATTCGAGGAGATTAGCTCCGACGAAGCCGTGCAGGCGCTATTTCTACACGGCACGGCCTCGCTCGAAGATGGGGCGATCGAAAAAGCGACCTACAACCTTATCTTTCGTCCTAGGAAGGAGGTCCGACTGAAACTAGCTAAGCTCGATATCTTCGATGATGATGAGCTTGCCGAAATCAGAGACGCGATCACAATCGACGACTATGAGACAATATTCACAGGAAGAAGCAGCGCTGACTTCAGTGACCAGTCAGTCTATGATTCTATCGTAGGTAACTTCGATGCCTGCGACTTCAGTTCGGAGACGGAATTTCCGGAGATCGGGTCGAAAGTTCCAGGGTTCCTCTCGGTTACAAAGGAGGTTTCGCTGACCTTCATCCAGGCCCTACGCGACGTCGTTGCAGAATTTCATAACAACCGTACGAACCCACTATTCACACTACTCAAGAGTAAAAGCGGCGAGATCGATCCAGCATCGATGCTACCCATCACCCACATGGTTCGCGATCTGAATACCTCCATTGAAAGCCTTGAGGATGTACAGGCGGTGCGCAGACACATTCGCGAGACAATCAAAGATGCCGCCGGTGAAACCTATTCCCCTGCTTCACTCTCTATCAAGTCTGACCTGTCCGATTAAGCGGAAAAACTGTTTCAATCGCTGCGCCTGTTCGTGGGCGAATCCGAGGGGGGATATGAAGGTGCTATCCATGAATTGAGCCTGGGCGGGGCAAACCTGATCTACCTGACGCTGAAGCTGCTTGAGTTCAAATATCAGCGCGAGAAGCTCTCTATCGCCAACTTCTTGCTGATCGAAGAGCCGGAAGCGCATATCCACAACCATATTCAGAAGACTCTGTTCGACCGCATCGCCTACAGCGACGCCCAGATTATCTACACGACGCACTCGACCCAAATCTCCGAGGTGAGCAATGTGAGCAACGTCAACATACTAGGACGTCACAGCTCTTTCTGCGAGGCCTACCAACCGGCAACTGGGCTCGAGACATCCCAAGTAGTGAGCATTCAACGTTACCTGGACGCGGTGCGGAGTAACCTGCTCTTTGCCAAGAGCGTGGTGCTCGTTGAAGGCGATGCCGAAGAGATCCTTGTCCCGGTGCTTATCAAGAAGGTTCTGGGCCTAAGCGTCGACGAACTGGGCATCAGCGTTATCAACATTCGCAGCACGGGCTTTAAGAACGTCGCCGTATTATTTCACGGCATGCGAATCCGCAAGCGCTGTGGCATAGTCACCGACCTCGATACGATCTTTTTCGATGTGTCGCCGCAGCCCTCAGATCCGGACGCACTCGCAGCGAGGAAACGCAGGGCGATCGGCTCACAGAAAGCTGGTGCTGATCGCAAAACCGACCTCGACGCCTTTGCCGCTGGAAACCCTTGGCTTGCTACCTTCTACGCGACACACACGTTTGAAGTTGACTTCGTCGCGGCCGGGAACCAGGAAGCAATCGTCCGGACTGTCAACAGGGTCTACAAAGCGGCGCCGACTATTGCTCAATCGATCGATGCGCTCCGGTCAGGTCAACTGCATAAAATGGGGCTCCGGACGCTGATGATGGCTGAGCAAGAGGGAAAGGGGTGGTTCGCGATCCTACTCGCCGATGAGTTGGATCATCAGGTAGTGATACCCGCCTACATTAGGCAAGCGATCCTGTTCGCACATGGTCACTTTTCGCGTCCACTAATTGCTAGGATTCTTCAGTATCGGGCGGCATGCCTATTCCATACCGATTCTTCAGCGCATGCGCGTCTAGCCATCTTCGAGACTGAGCTCGGCCGCTTTCAGCAGGAGGAAATAGACCTACCAGAGCTCAGAGCAGCAGTCGCCTTGGCGTTGCCCGGCGACGCTATCGTTCCATTCCTTGAGGGGATGGCCTGATGTTCGTCTGGGACGCGCGCGAACTGAATCCGGAGCAAGCAGTCGCAGTCGAGGAATCATCAAGCGTCTTCCTCACTGCATGTCCCGGCAGCGGAAAGACGCGGACCCTCACCTACAAAATCGCCTACGAGCTTTCTCGCCGCACAGACAAGCGAATCGTGGTTGCTATCACTTATACGCATCGCGCGGCCGACGAGATACAAGAGCGTATTGAAGACATGGGTGTAGATACAACAGGCCTGTGGATTGGGACTATTCACTCCTTTTGCCTCGAATGGATTATCAAGCCGTATGGTATCTACCACCCTGAGCTTGCGCGTGGCTACCGCGTCCTTGATAAGCATGATCGCGAACTCATGCTTGACCGGCTATGCTCCGCCTATCGGGGGATTACACATTGGGACTGTGATTACTACTTCAGCGACACAGGGTACCACCTTGGATGCACTGATACCTGGAAACATGAGGCGCTACACAAGATACTGCGCGAGTATTTTCTCGAACTTGCAGAAACACATCAGATCGATTTCGAACTGATCCTTTGGCATGCACATTCCCTTATGCGCGATCAAAAGCAAATCGCGCCGCTGCTCTCCCAGGTCTTCTCCCATATTTTCGTAGACGAGTACCAAGATACGAAGCAGATCCAATACTGCCTTCTGACTGCCGTTTTGCGCGCAGGTGCCGGACGAACGAAGACCTTCATTGTCGGTGATCCGAATCAGGAGATCTTCGGCTCGCTTGGAGGTTATGCGATTTCAGTGGCCGACTTCCGAGCTCAGGCGGGAATTCCGATCAAAGAAATGGCGCTCAACCAAAATTATCGCTCGAGCGCGAGAATCATCAGCCACTTTTCAAACTTCAACGTGCATGCGACGAGTATCCAGAGTGCGGGAACAAACGCAACGTTTCCAAGCATGGTTTCTTACAACCAGCACGTGGCCCATACCGACCTACATGTTGAACTGGTCAGACTGATCCAGGTGAGCCTCGCTGCCGGCCATGCGCCGGAAGAGATCTGCGTCCTTGCGCCATGGTGGGTATTGCTGGCGTCCACGACGCGCAAGCTTGTGGCAATGCTGCCAAATCAACAGTTCGACGGCCCGGGCCTAGTCCCTTTCAGCAACAACCTAGACAATTTTTGGTTCAAGCTGTCGAAAATTTTGCTGACGGAGTCTTCGCCAAATATGCTTGTTCGTCGCATGCGTTGGGCAAGAGATGTGATCAACGACCTTGGTGATTTTGGTATCGACACATCACGCCTCACACTCCGTTTGCTGTTGAAAGAGTGCAATGCTATTTCGATCGATGAGGTGGACGGACTCACCTACTTGGATCAGGCCTTCGCCGAACTTTTTGAGCGGCTCGGCATAGATCTAGACAGCTTTCCCCCACTGCTGGAACACCGGGAGGCATTCTTTCGAAGTTCACATTCGCGAATCGAAAGGCTTAAAAAGGACGGGGCTAGTTACATCAATGAAGTATCCTTCTTCCGGAAGGTGTTCCGTGAACGAACCGGTATCACTGTCTCGACCATACATGGGGTCAAGGGTGCGGAGTTCGACGTGGTCATCGCGTTCGGTCTTCTTGAGGGTATGGTGCCTCACTTCAATGAAGCCGCCAGCCAGGTTGCCGCGCGCAAGCTGCTCTATGTCATAGGCTCCCGAGCGCGCAATCATCTTCACCTGATCTCAGAGACAGGCCGCCCGCGAGGCCGAAATGGGTGCTATGTAGCTACCGAGGTTCTTGCTGAATGTATATTCAGCTACGACGCATGTTGATATTGCAGCGAGCAGATTCGAAGTCATGTCTACCTCTAGTGCCAAGCGTGTGGATCTATTTGATTACATTGAGCAGTTTCATACCCAAGAGTGCGTCGCAGAGGCGCTCGGAAGGATCAGAAGCATGTTGGCTGCACAAGGAAAAATAATGAAAAAATTGCTTTTATTTGTGTTCGTGTGGTGCGCAATAACAGCACAAGCTGACGAAGTTGATAAGTTCATCAATGACATCCTCGATGCTGAGTTGACAGTAAATTATTGTATGTCAATCAATAGAGATTTAATAAATGGCAAGGTGCTTGCTGAGATTGCTAACCTGCTTGTTGCCGCTAGGCGCTGGTTATAACTTATGGCGCGCTACAGTTTCTCCTCCACAGAGCGTTATGCGGTATATTCGGTCCACGGTGAACGATGCTACCTTTGTGGTATCCCCATCGATCTCAAGTCTATGGAAGTTGACCATATACTTCCGGAGGCGCTCCTTAAGGACCCGGAGAGACTTTCGGAGATTTTAGAGATGTTTGGGCTTGATGTGGAATTTGACCTCAACTCTTACGCGAACTGGATGCCCGCCTGCCGGCGATGCAACGGGAAGAAGCGTGACACGATTTTCAACCCCTCGCCGATCGTTCAGATTATGTTACAACAGGCTGATGAAAAGGCTGCGGTCGCTAAAGATCGGGCGCGTGAAACTCTCAGCAAAGCAAAACTTTCGCGAGCGCTTAACGTCTTGGAACGTGCGAACGAAACAGGAGAGCTAAATGCTGAAATGAGAGCAGCTCTCGAACCTCTTGTAGCTTTCCACACAGAGCACCGCGATCCCGAGCTGGTGGCAGAGCCCATCCGCTTGACACCTCTGTACGAAGTGCTCAGCGATGATGGGCGGTTGCGAGTCGTGAAGGGCCCATTTGGTGTCGGTGCTCGGCCAGTAGGGCAGCATGTTGATCTTAGCTTCAACTGCCCTGGCTGCGGTGCTGCGGTGCTGCGGGGGCGTGGAATGGAGCTAGATGTGTAGTATGTGGTGAACTGAGCGATGACTGAAGCTTGCCCTAACAAAGCTCTTCATCCAGCGCGGCCAAAGAAGCGCGGCTGAGCTTCAGCGTTAAATCAGGAATCTGTGAAAGTCAGCTTCTGGCCGAAAGCCGACATCACTAGCTGTGGTGATATCGGCTTTCCTATATCCTTCCCAACCCACTCACCCTCACCACTTCCCTCGTCACCGCTTCATCCAACATCCCGCGGCCCGTCTCCACCAGCGTCAACCAATGCTTGGCGCGGGTGATGCCGGTGTAGACCAGCTCCCGGGTGAGGATGGGGTTGGGGGCGTCGGGGAGCAGCAGGGCGGTGTGGGTGAATTCCGAGCCCTGGGATTTGTGTACGGTCATGGCGAAGACGGTTTCCACCGCCTGCAGGCGGCTGGGCAGTACCCACTTGATGTCGCCGCTGCCGTCGCTGGCGGGGAAGGCGACACGCAGCAGGGTGCGACCGGGCGCATCGGTGGCGTTGCGGGCTTCGGGTACGGCGAGGGTGATGCCGATATCGCCGTTCATCAGCCCCAGGCCGTAGTCGTTGCGGGTAACGAGCACCGGGCGGCCTTCGAACCAGCCCTGTTCCAGCTCCAGGTCGCTGGCCTTGAGCCAGCCGGCGCGGCGCAGCGCCCGGCCGATGCGCGGGTTCAGCCCTTCGATGCCCCATGGGCCTTTTCTCAATGCGCACAGCAACTGGAAGTGGCCATGGGCTTCGAGCACCTGGCGGGCCCAGTCGTCATAGGGCTGCCGCGCTTCGCCTTCGCCGAAGTAGGGCTGCGCGGGGCGATTGCCCTGCATCACTTCCAGGTAGTGGCAGTAGCCAACCGGGGCTGCGATAGGCTCGCCGCGGCGGTCGTGGCGGCCTTCGCCGCTGTTGGTGAAAGCGGCCGTGTTGCCGTTCACTACCAGGCGATCCAGCGCCGGGTCGTCGGCGTCCGCCAGGGGGAGGCGGGCGATGTCGGCGTAGTTCTGCTGGAAGAGGTCGCGCACGGCGCGCTTTTTCTCTTTCGTGCCATGCTCGCTGCCGAGCGGGCGGTTTACCGCTTCGGCGAGCTGGCCGATGCCGCTGCCGGCGTCGAAGCGGTGACTCACCCGCAGCATGGCGATGGCCTGGTCCAGCGGCTGGCCGCCTTGGTCCTTGTACCGTTCGGGAATCGGCGTGCCGGTCACGGCTTCCAGCCACTCGACGGTGGCAGGGGTGTAGTGGCCGCCTTCGGCGCGCTGGCACAGGTCGCCGAGTACGGCGCCGGCTTCCACCGAGGCGAGCTGGTCCTTGTCGCCGAGCAGGATCAGCCGCGCCCTGGGCGGCAGGGCGGTGAGCACGGCGGCCATCATTTCGATATCCACCATTGAGGCTTCGTCGATCACCAGGGCATCCAATGCCAGCGGGTTGCCGGCGTGGTGGCGGAAGTGGCGGGTGTCCGGCCGCGAGCCCAGCAGCCTATGTAGCGTGGTGACTTCGGTCGGGATGCTGTCGCGCAGGGTTGAGATATCCACACCCTGTTGGCCCACGGCACTGGCCAGTTCCACCAGCGAGAGGCCCTGCACCTGCTTGGCGATGGATTCGTTTAGCCGCGCGGCGGCCTTGCCGGTGGGGGCGGCCAGGCGTATTCGCAATGGGCGCGGGGGGCTGGCGCCGGCCTTGGGGGCTTCGCCCAGGGCCAGTGCCTGCAACAGGGCGAGCAGCTTGACCACGGTGGTGGTCTTGCCGGTGCCGGGGCCGCCGGTGATTACCGCAAAGCGCGAGCGGCTGGCCAGCGCACAGGCGGCCTGCTGCCAGTCGAGCTCGGGGCTTTCAGGAAAAAGTGACGCCAGGGCGCGAGCCAGGGTGGCGGTGTCGGCCTCGGTGTCGGGAGCCGTCAGCCGGCTGCCGATTAGCCCACGAATGTCCTGCTCGTACTGCCAGTAGCGGCGCAGGTAGAGCCGCACGCTGCCTTCGCGCTCGGCACGTACCAGCGGCGTGTTGCCCGGGTTTTGCGCAGCGCTTGAATCGTGGCTTGGGGCGTGGCCGCCGGCGACCAGCAGTGGATGATCCAGCGCAGCTTGCCAGGTGGGCAGGTCAAGCCGGGCCAGTACCTCGCTGGGCAGCGGCGGCGGGTCGCTCAGGTCGTCTCCTTCCGGCGGCAGCGAAAGGGCCAGGTCGGGGGCGGCCAGGGTCTGGGCGAGGTCCAGGCATACGTGGCCGCGGCCTAGCTGGTGGCTGGCAAGAGCGGCGGCCAGCAGCAGCAGGGGAGAGGCGTCGTTCACTTCGCGCTGCAGGAAGCCGGCCAGGGCGCGGTCCAGCGCGCGCAGCCAGCCGCGTTCCACCCAGCGGTCGAGCAGGGCGAACAGCGCCTCGTGGTCGTGCAGCGCCGCACTGTGATCGGGGGTGGCCGGTGGGGCATCGGCGAACAGGTCCAGGGTGGCGTCGTCCATGTGCTTGTTGCGCCTGCTCATGCCGAGGCCTCCGCATTGGCGGTCGCGGCGTGGGCCGCCCGGGTGTCACCCTGGAAGAGAGTGTCCAGCGCTTCGATCAGCTCCCGGGGTGGGCGCTCGGCGTGCACGCCGCGGCTCTCGTCATTGGCACCCCTGAGGAAAACGGTGAGCGAGCCGCCAATGTGACGGTCGTAATCGTAGCCCGGCAGGCGCGCCTTGAGCAGCCGGTGCAGGGCCAGCAGGTAGAGCGCGTACTGCAGGTCGTAGCGTTTCTCGGCCACCGCCTGGCGCATCGCTTCCGGGCTGTAGGCGCTGTCGTCCGGTCCAAGGTGGTTCGATTTCCAGTCGGCCACGTAGTAGCGCCCCTCATGCTCGAACACCAGATCGATGAAGCCCTTGAGCATGCCGTTAAGGGTGTCGGCATCCAGCGCGGGGCGGGGCAGGCCGGCGCCTGGGCTGTCGTCTGGGCTCGTGAGTGTGTAAGCACTTACGAGGGCGTCCAGCCGACGGGTGTCGACCTGGCGCGAGGCGAACCAGAACTCCATCTCCACCTGATAACTGGTGAGCGTTTCGAGCCTGAGGCTGCCCGCGCCGTTGGGCAGCGGCAGCGGGGCGGCGAGCAGTTGGCCGAACCATGAATGTAGGGTAGGCAGCCATTGCTGCCAGCCGCGCACCTGGCAGCGCCGGGCGAGGGTGTCCTCGCGT
The DNA here is from genome assembly GCF_020832045.1 of Halomonas sp. GTDB lineage: Bacteria > Pseudomonadota > Gammaproteobacteria > Pseudomonadales > Halomonadaceae > Halomonas. The sequence continues at coordinate 12,473 of NZ_JAFIFK010000027.1, read as the reverse complement.
AGCGCCGGGTCCTGGGCCGCGCGGGCGAAACCGTGCTCGCCGGCCCACTCTAACAAGCCGTGAAGAAAGGTGCCGGGCCCCGGCCCTCGGGGAAATCGATGCAAGGAACGATCTGCGCTCGGCCATACGGCGTTACTCTCTCGTTCGAGTTGCTCATTTACAGACACGTAAACTCCGCTCTCTCGCTCGAGAGTGCCTTGTCTGGCCGTCGCTCGATGGCGTTCCTCAGCATTGGGTGGCCGGTCATGCGGCTCTTCGATCACTTCTAGCGCGGTAGCTTCCATGGCGGTGGCGGGCTCGGGAAGGCTGCCGCTTCGCTGCGCTTCGCTAGCGTAGGGCTTAACAGGTAAGTCAGTCCTTACTGGGGCGCTGGCCGATTCGACGGTGACCATCTCGCCGGAGAGGCGCAGCGCCGAGTAGCTGGCGATCCACCAGTGTTCGCGGGCGGGTCGTGCGGGCATGCGCGCTTCGCCCAGGGCTTCATCCCGCTTGTCGAGAGTCACCATCTGGGCGTGGGCGGGCGGCGCCGGGGCGATCTCGATGGCGGCGCAGTCGCCCTTCAGCCGCTTGAGCGCTTCACTAAAGCCGGTAGGCCCGAGCATATCGCCGTTGGCCAGCAACTGACCGATGGCGCTGCCTTCGCCGCCCTTGAGCGGCGCCATGCCGAGCCAGGTGGCGTGGCGGGCGCGGGTCAGCGCCACGTAGAGCTTGCGTAGGTCTTCTCCCAGGCGCTCGCGGTCGGCGCTGGCCAGGGTCTCCTCGTCGGCCTCGAGACTGATACGCAGCCGTCCCTCGGCGTCGTGCCAGCGCAGCGGCGAGTCGTCTTTCTTGGTGGGGCGATGGCTGCAAATGAAGGGCAGGAACACCAGCGGGTACTCCAGCCCCTTGGACTTGTGAATGGTGATGACCTTTACCAGGTCGGCATCGCTCTCCAGGCGCAGCTTGTGGGTGTCGCCGTGGCCCTCGGGCTGGGCGATGGCCTCGGCGAGGAAGCGGATCAGCGCGTGTTCGCCGTCGAGCTCCTGGCTGGCGTGCTGTAATAACTCCCCCAAGTGCAGTAGGTCGGTAAGTGCTCTCTCACCGTCACTGGCAGGCCCCCAGGCTAGTAGTCGCTGCGCCACGTCGAAGTCGTGGATAATCTTGCGCACCAGCGGCAGCACGCCTTGGCGCTGCCACAGCCGGTGGTAGTCGCGGAACTGCAGTACGCGGCCTTCCCAGGCCAGTTCGTCCTCGTTCAATCTGTCCAACGTGGCGATATCGAGCCCCAGCACCGAGGTGGCCAGGGCGGTGCGCAGCAATCGGTCGTCGTCGTGTGCCGCGCAGGCGCGCAGCCAGGCGTCGAGCTGGGTGGCGACCGGCGAGGCGAACACCTTGTCCTTGTCAGAGAGATAGACGCTCTTCACGCCGCGCCGGGCCAGTGCCTGGCGAATCGCCCGCGCCTCGCCCAGGCCGTTGACCAGCACCGCCATATCCGAGGGCTTGAGCGGCTGCAGTTCGCCCTGCTCGTTCCGGAAACCGGTACTACCGCTTTGCCCCTCGTTGAGCAGCTCCACCATGTGCGAGGCGCAGCGCTCGGCCATCTCGCCGTGGTAGGCGCTCTTGGAGAGCGGCTCGTCGCTGTCGAGCTGCCACAGGGTCATGGCCGGCAGCGGCTTGCCCTGGCGGGTGAGTGAGTCCTTGCGTCCTTTTGCACCTACAGCAATGAACGGAACCGGATTGCTGCCGTCGACTTGCTTGAACAGGAAGGCCCCGGGCGGGTGCGCTTCGGCGAACTCGAAACAGCGGTTTACCGACTCGACCATCTCGCGGCTGGAGCGGAAGTTGGTACCCAGGGTGACGTGGCGACCTTCGGTATCGCGGCGGGCACGCAGGTAGGTGTGAATGTCGGCGCCGCGGAAGGCGTAGATCGCCTGCTTGGGGTCACCGATCAGGAACACGCCCCGAGTTTCAGAAGAGCCGGGACGGTTCTCGCGGATGCGATACACGCAGTCGAAGATGCGGTACTGCACCGGGTCGGTGTCCTGGAATTCGTCGACCAGGGCGACCGGGAACTGACGGCGGATCTGTGCGCCCAGCGCCTCGCAGTTGGGGCCGGCAAGGGCGCGGTCCAGGTGAGTGAGCAGCTCGTTGGGGCCCATCTCGGCGCGGCGCTCCTGTTCACGGTCCAGCCGTGCGCGGCACCAGTGCACGGCGTGGGTGAGCAGGTCGGCGTAGGGATCGGGCAGGGCGTTGAGCTCTTCCTGCAGTTTTTCCAGCGCGGCCAGGGCCGGGTGATCCGGCGGCTCGCCCTTGAGCCAGATATCGGCCATGCCCTGGGGCGTGAGGCGCTTCCATGCGGCCTCGGTGAGGCCGGGCCAGGTGGTGTCGCCTTGGCACCATTCGCGCAGGGCGCCGAGCCAGTTGGCGCGGCTTCGCGCATTGAAGCTCTGGCCCTTGAAGGCTTTCTGCTGGGCGGCCTCTTCGAACAGCGCTTCGCACTCGCCCACCCACTTGGGCCACGGCGCCTTGAGCTGGGCCAGGCGCTCGGCGGTTTCGCGGCTTGCGTTGGCTACCGTCTCGGCCGGGGGCGGGGCGTTTTTGTTCAGCGCCTCGGCTTCGGGCATCAGGCCGCGTACCGCCGCATGCAGCTGTTCGGGCGTGCTCCAGTGGCGCACCACGCTGGCCAGCTCGTCGTTGCTCAGCGGGTAGTAGAAGCTGCGCCAGTAGTCGCGCACCACGTCGAGTTCCAGCTCGGACTGGTCGGTTTCCAGGTTGAGCGAGAACAGGCTGCCGCTGTCGAAGGCGTGCTCGCGCAGCATGCGATAGCACCAGCTGTGGATGGTGGAGACGGCGGCTTCGTCCATCCATTCGGCGGCGAGCTGCAAGCGCCGGGCGCAGGCGGGCCAGGTGGCGGGATCGTACTCATTGCGGAGCGCGATCAATAGCGGGTCAGCCTGGCTCTCGGCGGTAGGGGCTGATCCGGCGACAGGCCTCTGCGAGGGCGCTGTGAACCCATCCATGGGCGCTACTTTTTCCATCCCTGGAAAAAGACCCTCGCTACGGCCTGTCCCCGGCGCCCCTTGGTCAGTCTCGCCGTCTGCTTCTGTTAGAAAGACTTCAGCGGCTTCCACCAGCCGCGCGCGAATCCGCTCGCGCAGTTCCTGGGTGGCGGCGTTGGTGAAGGTGACGACGAGAATTTCCGGCGGCGTGAGCGGGCGCTCGAAGGCGGCTTCGTCGTCAGCCGAGCGGGCGCCGAGTACCAGGCGCACATAGAGCAGGGCGATGGTAAAGGTCTTGCCGGTGCCTGCACTCGCCTCAATCAGGCGACTGCCATGAAGAGGGAACGCTAAGGGGTTTAGTTGCGTGACTTCGCTCATGCCTTGCCCCCCCCTTTCTTGCCGCCCTTGACGGCCAGGTGCACCGGGGCGAGCAGGCGTTCGGTCAGTTGCGCGAAGCTGCCGGCGTCGTGGCGGGCTTCGTAAAGCGCGGTGAAGCTGGGCCAGCGGTGGGAAAGGTAGGCGTTGCGGCCCGCTTCGCCGGCGTTGAAGTCGTCGCCATTGTAGGCGCTGGCGGCGGCGCGCCAGGCGTCGCTGTCGCGCTCACTCTCAGGCGTTCCCAGCTTGCTCAGCCAGACGAAGGCGGTGTCGCAGGCCAGCGGCAGCGGTGCCTGCATGCCGGCCTGCCACATCTTGACGATGTCGCGCAGGTGCGTGCGGGCCGCTTCCGGGTCGAGGGGCGGCAGGGTGACGTGGCCGGCCTTGGAGAGCAGGCGGGTGGTCATGGGGGCGCCGTCCAGATGCCCGGCCAGGTGCGCGACCCAGTGGCGCAGGATGTGCGACCAGCGGTACTTGCCCTTTTTCACCAGGCTGCTGCTGGTGAGCACCAGGCGGCAGCGATCGCCGGTGGCGCTTTCCCGCAGTTCGTCGAGCCAATCTTCGAGGGGCGGTGCGCCGGGCATGTTGAGCAGCACCGGCTCGGGCACCTCGATTTGCCGCGGCCACTGTTCCAGCGCTTCCTCGTAGGCTCCGAATAGTTCTTCCATCGGTTCGGTGAGCTGTTGGCGCATGCGCTCGCCGAAGGCGCCCATGGCCAGCACGCCCTGGCCTTGCAGCCGGTCGAGAGTGCCGAGCAGGGCGGGCAGGCGGTCATGGCCTTCGTCGACGGCGCGGCGCTGCTCGCGGATCAGCAGGTCCTGCAACTGCCAGTTGGCGAGGCCGTCCAGGGCGAAGGGCTCGTAGTCGAGGCTGACGATGTCTTCGCGTTCGAGAAACACCTTGAGGCGCGTGGTGAAGAAGGCGCGGGCTGGGTCGCGCAGGAAGTTGCCGAGCTGTGTCAGCGTCAGCGGGCTCTCTTGTTTGAACTCGCCGAGTTCGAGGGGCACCGCTTCCGCCTTCGCTTCGCCATGCACTTCGCGCCACTCATGGGCGTAGGTGAACAGCCGCCGGGCGGCTACGCTGCGCTCGGCCTGCTGCGCTTCGCTGGGAAAATAGGTGCGGCTGAACGGCTGCAGCGGGTGCTCGGTGGTGAGGGCTTCGAGCAGGTCGCTGCCATCCGTCGTTTGCCAGCCTGCTGCGAGATGATCGCGCAGCTGGCCGACCAGCACGGAGGGCGGCTTTTCGGTGTTGTCGACGATGCTGCGACCCACCCAGCTCACATAGAGCTGCTGCCGGGCGGAGAGCAGCGCTTCGAGGAACAGGTAGCGGTCGTCCTCGCGGCGCGAGCGGTCGCCGGGGCGGTAGTCGCCGTTCATCAGGTCGAAGTCCATCGGCGGGTGGCTGCGCGGGTAGTCGCCGTCGTTCATGCCCAGCAGGCATACCCGCTTGAAGGGGATGGCGCGCATCGGCATCAGGGTGGCGAAGTTCACCGCCCCGGCCAGGAAGCGCTGCGACAGGCTTGGCTCGTCGATCTGGGCCAGCCAGTGTTCGCGCACCACCGAAAGGGGCAGCTCGCGGGCAAGCCCCGCCTCCTCGGCGCTCTCCTGCCACGCTTGCAGCGTCTGTTCGAGCTGGGCCAGCATCAGGCTGTCCTCGGGGGCATCGGCGAGAAAGCTCGCTTCCAGCAGGCCGCGCAGGCGCTGCACCCAGCCGGCCACGTCGGTGGGCTCGCGCAGGGTGCGCCACTGGCGTTCCAGGGTTTCCAGCAGGGCGGCGAGTGGCCCGGCCAGTGCGGCTTCCAGCCCGCCGATATCGTCGAAGGGTTCGATGCCCTGCCACGGGCCGCTGGCGGCTTCACCCACGGCGTAGCCCAGCAGCAGCCGGCGCAGGCCGAAGGCCCAGGTGTTCTGTTCCATACCGGAGGGCAGGTCGAGGCTGCCGCGCTGGCTGGCGTTGAGCCCCCAGCGGATGCCGGCACCCTCGATCCAGCGGCGCAGCGTTGGCACGTCCTGTTCCTTAATGCCGAAGCGAGCGCGCAGGGCAGGCACGTCGAGCAGGTCGAGCAGGTCGCTCACCGAGAGGCGCAGCTCCGGCAGGCGCAGCAGTTTTTCCAGGGCGATCAGCAGCGGCAGGCGGTGGCGGCTGCCTTGGTCGGAGAGGGTGAAGGGGATATAGCGCGGGTCGTCGCGTTCTAACTGACCGAAAACCGCCTGCACGTGGGGCGCGTAGTGGTCGATCTCCGGCACCATCACGATGATGTCGCGGGGCCTGAGGCTCGGGTCGGCGCTGAAGGCGGCGAGCAGCTGGTCGTGGAGAATCTCCACTTCGCGCTGGGGGCTGTGGGCCGCGTGGAAGACGATGGAGTCGTCGCGGCTCGGGTCCACCACCGGCCAGCGCTCGCGGGTTTCGTGTAGCGGGCGCAGCTCGCGAATGTCGTCCTGCAGTTGTTGCAGCAGGTAGCCGTCGCCTTCGTTCACGAAGGGCTCGAACAGGTCGATGCGCAGCGAGTCGGCCTTGAATAGCGGCTCGTACTGCTGAGCGTCGTCGTGTTCGTCGAGCAGGCGCAGGTAGTCGCGGCCCTGCTTGCCCCAGGCGGCCAGCAGCGGCTGGGCGTGCAGGTGAAGGCTCTCTGTGCCTTCACCACCGGCGTCGCCAACGCCGAGCACGTCGAGCCGTTCGGGCATGCCCTGCTTGCGCCGCTGGCGGTAGCGCTGGGCGCGGAGCAGGTCTTTGTGCTCGATGATATCGGCCCAGTAGTGCTGGCAGGGGTTGTGCACGCACAGCACCACCTGGCTGCAGCGGGCCACGGCGGCCAGGGCTTCCAGTGCCTGCTGCGGCAGCGACGAGATGCCGAACACCATCACCCGGCGCGGCAGGCCGGCGGGGCGGTTGTCGCAATCGAGCTGCCGCGCTGCCTCGAGAAAGCGGCGATGAACCATGGCGCGGCTGGAGGCCACGCCGTCGTCACCCACGTCATCGATGAGCGCACGCCACAGCGCCGGCTGCCAGCGCTGGGCGTCGTCGATGGGGCGTGCCTCGCCGCGGGCCGAGATCAGGACGTCTTCACCCCGGGCCCAGGCTTCGAGCCAGTCGGCACGGTACACCTGGTACTGGTCGAGCAGGTCGGCCAGGCGCTCGGCGAGCTGATGGTGCTTGCGCAGGTCGTTGTCGTCTTCGAGAAAGCGGCGCAGCGGGGCGAACTCGTCGCGGGGCATCAGTTCCGGCAGCAGACGCAGCAGTCGCCACAGCAGCCGAGACTTGTCGAAGGGTGAAGTGGCGGGCACCGCGTTGGGGTCGCCTTCCACGTGCTGTTCTTGATGATTCAGCACTGCGCGATAGGCCTGCCACAAAAAGCGCGCCGGCAGCGTGACGTCCAGCGCGGCGGCGATGCCGCTGCCGCCGTCGGCCTCGTCGGCGGCCAGGGCCAGTTTCATCCACTGGCCGATGCCGTTGCTCTGCACCAGGATCGTCTCGTTCTCCAGTGGCGCCAGCGGATGGCGCTTCATCCACTCCACCGCCACGCCACGCAGGTCCTCCAGGCGATTGCCGTGAACGACCATGAAGCCGGGGGTGAGGGCATTCTCCTGGGGGGCGGCGAACGGCATGACGGGTCCTTGGCGTACGTGAACCCAACCATGTTGCCATAAATACAGTTATACAGCTTTACAGCTGGAAGGCTGTGCAGCCATACAGTGACAAGCGTGGATACCTATGCAGGTTGCCTCGCCGATGAAGGGCTCGAGCGCTATAGATGGTCACCCGCTACCGTGAGGGTCTTGTACTCATCGTAGGCGTACTGGTCGGTCATGCCGCTGACGAAATCCTGAAGCAAGCGGCAGCGGTAGTAAAACTCCCACAGCACTGCGTTCGCTTGCCCGTTTACCTTTTCAACTGCCAGCCAATAGGCCCTGACGTGCCGCTCTGCCAAACGGCCAGCGAGGCGCTTGAGGTAGGGTGAGGCGTCCTTGTCTTGGTCGAGAACATCCTTGAATTCTGCAGCGCTGCACCTCAGCAAGGGGGAGTAAAGGTCTATCAGGCCGAAAATGATGCGGTAGCCTTGAAGCTCCAGAGTTTCTACCTCTCGGTTGCTGAAGACTTCCTTTCGCGCCACTTTTTTGAATGTTTCGATAGCCATGGCATAGAGGCTGTCATCCTCCATGAGGGCCTGATCGAAATGTCCCGCATAAATGCTGCCAATATTCGCGATAAAGCGATCGGCGGCGTGCTGTACAAGAGAGTGAATGAGGTTGACTCTTAGCCACAGAAAGAACTCATTGCTCTTGTTTATCGGGGTTGATTCTGCCCGATATGCGGCATAATCGATGATGGATTGGAAACTCCGTGCACTTGTCCCAGGTGTGGTGAAGCTGGCCTCTTCGATGTTGCCAAGTTCCTTGAATTCTTTCTCGAGAAATTCTTTGAGTTGCTTGATGTCGAGTATGCCTTTCTCCACGGCATCCTCGATATCGGCAAGGCCGTACGAGATGTCGTCCGCAGCTTCCATGATCCAGGTCACAGGATGTCGGGAGCCCGGCGACATGTCCAATGCGCTCCATAGCCCATGCACGAAATCTTCCTCGGCAAGGTAAAAGCCGGGCTTCTTTCTGAGGTAGGCACCCTTTGCCTCTTTGTCGGGTTTCGGCTCGTACGCCGGGCGTACGTACTTGAGCAGGCAGGCCGTTTGGGTATAGGTCAAATTCAAGACCAGCAGGTGAGCCACGAGCCGAATGGCCTGGGCGTTGCCTTCGAAGCTCTTCAAGTCGAGCAGCATCTTTTGTTCTAGTTCGGCATCTACCGCTTGACTGCCAATGAACGCTTGGAAGGAGGTGAGATTCTCAGTGAACCAGGCATTGATGGCGTGCTCGCCGAAATGGCCAAACGGTGGGTTGCCGATGTCATGACTCAAACAGGCCATCTCGACGATGCTTTCAAGTGCGCGTTCGAGTTGTTCAAGACCATATTGCGCCGTAGTACCTTTATCGTTCAGTTTCTTGAATACAGTGCGAAGGATGAAGCGACCTGTCTGCTGAACCTCGAGAGAGTGTGTCAGACGGCTCCGGACGGCAGCATTCCTTTCGAGAGGGAAGACTTGCGTCTTTTGTTGAAGCCTGCGGATGGCCGGTGAGTTGATGATTCGCCCGCGATCGCTTTCGAGCTGCCCAGCTAGGGTGTCCAGATAGCCATCGTTTTCCCAAGCTCTGTTATTGTTTGAACGCGTATAGGGTCTCTGTACCGTAATCCTTTTCCTGAAATCGATGTGTTCCTTCATCTTGACCCCCGCATGCATGATATTCATTTCTGATAACATGCTCATATAAAATGCTCAAGCTATTGCTGCCACCTTCACCCTGATTTCTTCAGAAGGGGAGCGAGCTTGTTAAGCGTTCATGCTCTACACGCGTCTCGGTGGGCATATCTAGCTTCAGTAGAGCAACTGGTTGATCCCATGAGGGTTGGGTTAGCTGTGTTGAATGGCTCCATAAGGCAAAATTCGCATGTGAATGATGAGTGGGCTATAATTCACTTGTGAATTTTCTTGTTGGAGCCCAACCATGAACGCCGAACAGCTTCTCGAACGCCCGGATACGGCCAGCCCCGAGGCCGGTCGCGTGGCCTTGAAGTTCTTCTTCAACGTCATGGCGCTGTGGGGCTGCACGCCGGCCCAGCAGCGAATTCTGCTGGGCGGTATAGGCAATACCACCTACCACAAGTACAAGAAGCTGCCGCCGGTGCGCCTGCCTCACGATACCCTGGAGCGGATCTCCTATCTCATGGGGATCCACAAGGCGCTGCGCATTCTCTTCAGCAGCAGTCCCGACAAGGCCTACGAATGGGTGCACAAGGCCAACGCCGCGCCGCCGTTCAACGGGCAATCGGCGCTCGAATACATGCTGCACGGGCGCGTTGTGGACCTGTCAGATACCCGACGCTATCTGGATGGCGTGCGGGGGTGAGCGTGTCGGTGACGACCTGCCACCCCGAGTGGCGTAACGCCTTTCGCGTCATCAACAGCGCTTACCCACCCATCGCGGTGTTCGAGGACACCCTGGATGCGGAAGACCTGGAGCTGGCTTTTGCCATCGAGGCGATGACCAACGACAGGTTGCTCGAGGAGGCCGGGCAACTGAATCGTGTGCCGCCCCATGATCGGATTGCTGGTCCCGGCTCATCTCCCGTCATGGCTGCCTTTACCCACATCGGGCGGCCGTCACGATTCACCGACGGCAGCTATGGAGTCTACTACTGCGCCAGCACGCTGGATGCGGCCATCGCCGAGACCCGCTATCACATGGCCGAGTTTCTGACGGCGACTCGCGAGGGCAGCGTCGAGCTCACCATGCGGACCTATATCAACACCATTACCCAGCCACTGCATGACGTGCGTGAGGAGCACCCTGAGCTGCACGACCCGGATCCGGCCACTTATCCCAGAGGGCAAGCATTTGCCTCGCATCTCCGGCGGGAAGGGGCATGGGGAATTCTCTATAACAGCGTCAGAATGCCGGGGCATGAGTGCGCGGCGGTGCTGCGGCCACCGGCGCTGAGCATACCCATCCAGGGACCGCATTTCCGCTATGTGTGGGATGGCAAGGCTCAGGCCGTGACCCACGTACTGGAGGTTGTCGAACGTAAGCCTTGAGCGTATTCAGGGTGCTTCCCGCCGTATCACCATGCTGGCGTGAGAGTGCGAGTCGTCGAGGAACACACCTCCGCGGTGAAGCTGGTGCAGTCCAATTGAAAAAGCCATCGCCAGCCCTAAGGCTGGCGATGGCCGACTACATCGAAAGTTATTCGATTACTGTTGTGAGGTGATAATAGTTGGTGGAGTCATTACCGGCTCTTAGCATGTTCGGATGAACTTCCAGCGTATAGTCACCCGGGCTCAGCTGCCGGCTGATGATGAAGTCCCCCCCATTTCTCTCGGCCTGGGTAACGATATTACCGCTGCCATCTCGCAGCACGGCCGTCACCCCGCTATGGTTACCACCACCGGTATTCATGCCGCGGCTTTGGATGGTGACATTGGAGTTACCATTCACCTGAAGTCGGTAATGATCGACGCCAGACAACAGCTTGGATGATGTGTTGCCTTCCACCAGGTCGAATGGGCCATAGCTCGGCAAGGCGGAAGCGTTCCCGACCATCCCCAGGGTGAGCATGGCGGTCATGACTGCTGTCGAAATTGCTTTAAGTTTCATGATGTCTTTCCTTAATTTAAACGTCTTGGCTAGGGCTGATTGACCATCGAGGTTCGAAGCGGCTTGGCTCATGCCGGGCTTGCGGTGGGGCGAACCACGATATCGCTGGTATCTACCCCATCGGGCTGGGCGATGACGTGAGCGATGGCCGCGGCGATGGCCTCGGGCTTGAGGGCTATCTCGCGGAAACTCTTCATCGCTTCGGCGGCGCCGGCATCGGTGATGGTGTCGGCCAGCTCCGATTCCACGACGCCGGGATAGACGCAGGTGACGCGCAGGTTGTCGTGCTCCTGACGCAGCCCATCGGAAATGGCCCGCACGGCGTACTTGGTGGCGCAATAGATGGCGCCGGTCGGTACCACGAAGAGGCCGCCGATGGAGGAGATGTTGATCACTTGCCCGCTGCCCTGGGCCTGCATGGTGGGCAACACGGCAGCGATGCCGTACATCACGCCACGGATGTTGACGTCGATCATGCGGTCCCACTCATCGACCTTGAGCGAGGCCAGGGGCGAGAGCGGCATGACGCCCGCATTGTTGATGATGACGTCGATGCGGCCGTGGAGCTTCAGCGCGGCATCGGCGAAGGCTTGCACGTCTTCGCGCCGGGTGACGTCCAGCGCGCGGAACTCCACGCTGCCGCCTTCGGAGCGAATGGCCTGGGCCAACGCTTCCAGGCGCTCGGTGCGGCGTGCGCCGATGACCAGACGGTGGCCTTGTTTGGCCAGCAACCGAGTGGTGGCCTCGCCAATGCCGCTGCTAGCGCCGGTTACTAGGATGACTTTACTCATCAGAATGACTCCGTTAAGGGTGGCTTGGGACGACTCTCTCGCGGGGTTCAGATGATCGATACACGAGCAAGAGCGTCGTTGTAGTAAGCCTACGGAGGCGCAGTAAACGCCGACAGAGCCATTCCTATCGCAGTATTGCCTGATCCTATTGGGGTGCTGTTTTTCAGGTGTCTTTCGTGAGAAAAATTTGCCTAAATGCAAAGTGAACCCATAGACGAGGGCTGCCACTTGGCGACACGACCTGCCCCGATTTCCCATGAGCGGATGGTGGAGTGCCTGTATCGGCTCGCTCCGTACGAAGGCTATACCCAATCCTTGCTGGATGGCGTGCGCTTCATGCGCTCGAACCGCCCGTTGAAGATGACCCCGGTTCTCTATGAGCCGAGCATCGTGATCGTTTGCCAGGGGCGCAAGCGAGGCTATCTGGGCGATGAAGTGTATCTCTACGATGCCCTGCACTATCTCGTACTGTCGGTGCCGCTGCCCTTCGCCTCTGATACCGAGGCCAGTCCCGAGGAGCCGCTGCTGGCCATCTCGATTCGGTTGGACATGACCGTAGTGGCGGATCTGGTCTTCATGTTGGATCAGCCGGGTAGGCACTCGGCGGCACTGCCGCGGGGCATGCTCTCCACGCCGCTCGATCAACCCATGTCAGGCGCCACGCTCAGGTTGCTCGAGGCGCTGAACTCGCCCATGGAGGCTCAGGTGCTGGCACCCAATATCGTGCGGGAAATCTGCTACCGGGTGCTGGTCGGTGAGCAGGGTGGGAGCGTACGCGCGGCGCTGGCTCAGCAGGGCCAGTTCGGCAGGATCGCCAAGGCGTTGCACCGCATCCATGCGGAGTACGCCGAGCCCCTGGAGGTGGGGGAGCTGGCCAGCAATGTCGGCATGAGTACGGCGGCCTTTCACGTTCACTTCAAGGCGGTGACGCAAACTTCGCCGCTGCAGTACATCAAGTCGACGCGGCTGCATCAGGCACGAATGCTGATGATTCGCGACGGCCTGCCTGCAGCGGCGGCCGCCGCGAGGGTGGGTTACGAGAGTGCTTCGCAGTTTAGCCGCGAGTTCAAGCGCTTCTTCGGCCGGCCGCCCGGCGAGGAGGTGCGCGAAATGAAGGCCTCGCTGGCGCT
>NZ_JAFIFK010000021.1 GCF_020832045.1 Halomonas sp. | reverse complement strand
CTCTGGAAGGCTTACGAGCTTGCTGGCACCGATGCGAAGCTGCCGGCCTGCGCATGACACTGCCCCGCTTGGCTGCCAGGCGGAGCTAGCCGCAGGGGCTCTTTAGACTCTTTCCTGCGCTCCGGTGCAGCCAGCAGCAGGTCGACGAGATGCGCCGACTGCTCCAGGCACTGCTCCTGCAGGCCGGCGCCGCGGGTCCAGCCGCCGGCGAACAGCAGCGGGCAACCGTCTTGCTGGCCCTCTAAGCGCTTGCGGGCAGTGGTCTGGTTATAGCGCTCTATCTCGGCTTGCGCCTCGAGGCACTCGGCATCCAGAACGTTGTGCTTGAACAGCGTCCAGGCCTTCGCTTCCATGTCGCTGTCGAGCGGGGGCAGCCGGTCGCGATAGCCGGCCTCGCCAGCCATGGAACAGGCCAGCGCGGAGGGTGCGTCCAGCGGCGAGGGGCGCCGTTCCAGCATCTCGCTGCGGGGAATCCGGTTCAGGTCGTCCACTAGCGAGACGAAGTACTGCGGCAAGCCCGAGCGGTCGTAGGTGGGGTTCTCGGCATCGTTCTGATGGCGATTGGCCACGTAGTCGATCCGATAGGGGAAGAAGGTGTCTTCGGGGTTGCGCACCTCGATGTTGTAGGTACGCCACAAGTTGCGATTGGGCGGCAGGCGGGCGGCCGAGGTGTGGCAGACACCGAAACTGCGGGTGTAGCGCACCTTGCCGAGAATATGCTGCAGCTCCCGCTGGGTGTCGCTCAGGCCGTCGCCGAAGGTCAGCAGCGGCAGGGCATCTTCGGCATGGGTGGCCATGATCAGCAGGTCGGCTTCCCAGCGGCGTTCACCGGGAGCACGCTCCGTCAGTGTCACGCCTTGCGGCGAGAGGCTGGCATCCACCTCGATACCCCGCAGGATCTCGACGGCAGGACCTGGCGTATGCGGATTGACGATATGCGCGGCCAGCGCTTCCAGCCAGTGCTGAGCGCCGTGCTCGAAGTAGCGACGGTCCGGCGGCGAGCCACCCTCCTGAATGCGGTAGTACTCGAAAGGGGCCTGGAGCGGCATGCCGCCCGGCCCGCGGTCGTCGGCGAAGTACATGGCCGAGATGCGCGGATAGTAGATGGCGTGGCGGATGCGCTCCAGCCGGGAGGGTAGCTCCGGGTCCTGCCAATCGATGGCCACGCTCAACTGTTCTGCTGCTGCGCCCAGCATCTCGGCGGGCACGGCGACACAGGCGTCGAAAAAGTCGTCCACCGTGTAGCGCGGCGTGATGCGTCGGCTCTCCACCAGAGCGATGGCGCTGCGGTGGATTACGGCGATCAGTACCGCCAGCTTGCCGCCCTCCACCTGGCTCAGATCGTGGGCCGGGTCGCTGACACCACGGAACAAGTCCCGGTCGTCGGTCAGGGCGACACTCCCGTCGCGGCTGAAATAGCTCTCGGTATTCTCCAGGGGCTTCAGGCGCTCCAGCTCGCCAATCTCGCTGAGGATCGTGCGCAGGCGGTGGTAGGTGGCCAGGTTGACATCGTTCACCCCCAGGTCGGCCCAGCGCCGATAGGGAGTGTCGGGCATACCCGGATGACGCCGATTGCCCAGGTCGACCCACACCGTTTCGGCATTACCGCCCAGGGTAGCCTTGCGCTCGAAGAGGGTGATCTCCATCTGCCGGGCCGCCTCGCCGCCGTGCTTTTCCCCGCCAAACTTTTCCCCACCGAGCTTTTTCCCACCGAGTTTTTCCCCGCCAAGCTTTTGCAGGTAATAGGCCAGCGACAGGCCGGAGACCCCGCCGCCGATGATGGCGATCCGTAGCGGTGCATGGTCCATGATGACGCCCCCCGGTAGTTGTTTTAATAAGAATCCACCAAGAGCACGGCGCAACCAAGGGGGTGAGATGAGGTGATACCGAAGTGATCCGTTGGGCTTCGGGCCGATGATCAGCGGCGCAAGTCCGGGAAACGATAGAACGCTTGCCGGCATGAGACGGCCTTCATCCGCGCGGCACGTGTCAGGACGTTGCCCGGGTAGCCACTACCTGCAGGTACTGTGCCTTGACTCGGGTGCTGCCGTCAGTGGCTTCGTTATAACGGTGCCAATGCACCTCGAGATCGTGGCGAAGAGCCTCGCGCTCGTCATCCGTCAGCCTGGCCCAGGCGCGTTCGATGGGGCCGAAGAATCGTCTGTGAAACTCCACCACGTCTGGAACGGAAAACGGATACTCGATGATGACGGTAACCGGCGTGGTGCTCAGCTCGCTGATGCCTTCACGCAGGCGTTGGCTTACCGTGTCAGGGTCTCCCCAGAGGGCGGGCGAAGGCACACCTTCCGGGGGTGGGGCGTGACGACCGACAACCTTGAACATGTCACCGATGAAGGTCTCCGGCATCCAGTTGGCCATGGCGATGGTCCCGCCTGGGCGGCACACCCGCACCATTTCTGCTGCCGCACGTTCGGGGCGCGGAGCGAACATGGCCCCATACATGCTCAGTACCATATCGAAGGCGGCATCGGGCTGTGCGAGGTTTTCGGCATCGCCAACTTCGAAGTGAATATCCAGGCCCTCGGTGCGTGCGCGATTGCGTGCCTGTTCGATCAGGTTGTCGGCGATATCGATGCCGGTGACCGAGGCGCCGGCGCGGGCCGCGGGTATTGACAGATTCCCCGTGCCGCAGGCGACATCGAGCAGTTGCAGGTCGGGCGTGATGTGGCGGTTGGCAATAAAGTCGTCGGCGTGGTGCTGAATGAACTTGGCGACTTCACCGAAATCGCCAGCCATCCAGGTCTTGCGCATGTTGTCCTTGATGATTTGGATATCAGGCGTGGTGTCAGCCATATGGCCCCCTCGCACGGTTTGTCCATGCCTCGTTGTTGGATTTTCAGAGCACTGTATGCAGTGTAGATACCGCCGTGGCATCTGGCGCTTTGACTGAGCATGAACGCTCACTTGGAATAGCGAGCAACGCCCAGGGAAGCGGCATTGTTGACTCATGCGCTGTGGTGCTGCCCTTGGCGTATCGGTTGGTTAGGTGATGCCGAAGTAATCCGTTGGGGTTCGAGTCGTGATATGTTGTTTTTCGCTACCAAAGCTTTTGAAAAAACTTGCAGCTAACAGGTCACGACAAGTCGCCATGCAGTCGATAACGATCAGACACTTGGAGCCTGCCGATATCCCGCAGGTACATGCGCTGTACTCCGAGCCGCAAGCTTACTCGGATACACTACAGATCCCGTTTCAGCCGGTTGCCGCTTGGGAGAAAAGGCTCGATGGCTCGCGTCCGGGTATTGTCTGCTTGGTCGCCATCCAGGATGACCAGGTGGTGGGGCAGCTGGGGTTGGAAGTGTTTCAGTCACCTCGTAGGCGCCATGTCGCTACATTTGGCATGGGGGTCAAGTCATCCGCTCGGGGCGCAGGCGTGGGCACGGCTCTTGTAGCAGCTGCAATCGAAACCTGCGAAAAGTGGATGAACGTTTCTCGCATTGAGGTCGAGGTCTACACGGACAACCAAGCGGCTATCAGCCTTTACCAGAAGCATGGCTTTATGGTTGAAGGTACATGTCGGAACTACGCTATCCGCGATGGTCGGTACGTGAGTGCACATCTGATGGCCAGGGTGATGACCTAATAATGTTAGTAGGCTGATGCCTGTTATGTTTTATCGAGCGCATCAAGCGCCAAGGATTCAACAATGAATGTGAATAAAGCAAAGAAGCGTATAGCGAAGCGAGTTGAGCGAGGCTTCAAAGGCTACCCTCTGATATCATTGGAATATTTCGGTAAGACAACAGATTTTGCCACTGAGGTGGTTGTTTCCCTCATTGCGGAAGAGGGGGCTGAGCCCCAAGAACAACGCTTCTCGAGCGAGAAAGATGTTCGAGAAGATGAGGCTATTCAATCTGTACTACTGAAGATCATTGAGCGGGCTGAGGCGAACACCGTCGTGGAAAAATCTGTCATATCGGTTTGCTAATGCCCATTTTGTCACCAATGCCACCCCCACCTTCGTGCGCCGGGCCTTTTCGCTAACCTGTTGATCCAGGTGCCGGCAGCGCCCATGCCGTAGGCAGCCTCCCCACGAAGAAATTGCTCAGTCTCCTTTGTAGGCAATTTCCTACATCTCTATCGGCGAAGCGCCACAGATACGTAACCCTGCGATTGGTATGCTTTTCGCGCGAAAAACCGCGCACAGCGCACATACCAATAACGATACTTCAGCCGCAGGGAGGCGACATGGCCCAGGCCACCGGATTGCAATTCACTCTGTCTTTGTCCGGAACCGAGGACCTCGCGGTCATCGAGTTCACCCATCGGGAACGGCTCTCCGCCCCCTTCGAGCTCTCGGTGCGCTTCGCCAGCCGCGACGGCAGCCTCTCCGCCCGCGACATTCTCGACCGCGAGGCCACCCTGACGATTCACCAGGATGGCGAGGCGCTGCGTCGCGTTCACGGTATCGTCAGCGAGTTCGCTTGCGGCGATCGCGGCCACCGCCACACCTTCTATCGCGTCGAGATTCGCCCCGCGCTGTGGCGTCTGGGTCTGCGCCAGAACTCGCGCATCTTCCAGGACGTCTCGCCGCTCACCGTGCTCAACACCCTGTGCGACGAGCACGGCCTGACCGACATCGCCTTCGCCGCCACCCGCGAACCCGAACCGCGGGAATACTGCGTGCAGTACCGCGAGCACGATCTCGCCTTCGTCGAACGCCTGGCCGCCGAAGAGGGCCTGTTCTATTTCCATGAGTTCGCTGAGACCCCGAATAGCGGGCATCGCCTGGTGTTCGCCGACGCCCCCCAGGTCCTGCCCCACCTCGGCGAGCGCACCTACCACGGCCGCGCCGGAGGCACCCCGTCCAGCCGCCACGTCCGCAAGCTGCAGCAGCACACCCGTATCGCCCCGGCATCTGCCACGCTCAAGGACTACTCGTTCAAGAAGCCCGCTTATGGCCAGCTGCACGATCATCTCGCCGGTGACCTCGAGGGCCATGGCCAGCGTACCGACTACGAACATTACGATTACCCCGGCCGCTACAAGGCCGATGCCTCGGGCCAGGCTTTCACCCGCATTCGCCTCGAAGCCCTGCGCCGCAGCGCCAACACCGCCGACGCCGAGAGCGACCTGCCCGAACTCGCCCCGGGCACCCGTTTCACCCTGACCGACCATGACCTCGATGACCTCAACCGCGACTGGCAGGTGCTCGGCGTCGTTCATCACGGCCGCCAACCCCAGGCCCTGGAAGAGGCTGGCTTCGTTCAAGACAGCGATCAAGCCGATCAACGTGATGGCCTGCAGGGTCGGGCAGGCTCAGAAGCCATGACCCGCTACCACAACGAACTGGTGCTGATGCCTGCCGATCAGACCTGGCGCCCCGAGCCCAACCCCAAGCCCCGGGTCGACGGCCCCCAGATCGCCTTTGTGGTTGGCCCCGAGGGCGAAGAGATCTACTGCGACGAGTTCGGCCGGGTGAAGGTCCAGTTCCCCTGGGATCGCTACGCTGAGCCCAACGAAACGGCGAGCGCCTGGCTCAGAGTCAGCCAGGACTGGGCCGG
>NZ_JAFIFK010000016.1 GCF_020832045.1 Halomonas sp. | reverse complement strand
GCTGGAGCGACTGGGCTTCACCGATGCGCTGGTGCGGATCTTCGTGCCCGCCATGAAGCTGCTGGGCGTGAACCCGGCGGTGATCATTCCCAGCGTCTACAACATCTTCGGCGACATCAACGCGGCGGGTAAGATCTCCGGCCCGATTCTCAAGAAGGCAGGCGCCACCAAGGACGAACAGAAGCTCGCCGTGGCCACCATGGTGCAGTCGCAGCAGTCGTTCTCCACCTTCATGCTGGGGCTGATGGCGCTGACTTTTGCCGGGGTCAACGTCTTCGCCGTGGTGCTGCTGGCGGTGTTCCTGCCGCTGGTGATCGTGCCGCTGATTCTGTCTAAGGTGCTGTATCGAGACGTCAAGCGGGTCGAGATCGGCCATCTGCCGACCTTCACTCCCGACCGCGACTTCATGCCCACGCTGTTCAGCGCCGCGCGGGAAGGGGTGGAGCTGCTGCTGCTGATCCTGATCCCCGCCGTGGCGCTGGTCTTCGCGGTGATCGGCGTGCTCGATTACATTGGCGTCTGGGCGCCCATAGAGGCGGGCTTGGGCAAGGTCATGCTGCTGTTCAACATCCATCCGGAAACCGGCGTGCTGTCGGTACTGGTCAGCCCGACGCTAGCCATGGGCCAGCTGCAGAGTATCGCCGCCGACCTCGACCCCTCGCTGGTGGTGGGCTCGTTCGTGCTGGCCTCCTCCGGACTGCCGCTTTCCGCCGTGTTCGGGCAGGTGCCGGTGGTATGGGCGGAGAGCTCCGATCTCAGCGAGCGCGAAGCCATGGGGGCCGCCGT
Organism: Halomonas sp.; assembly: GCF_020832045.1. Classification (GTDB taxonomy): domain Bacteria; phylum Pseudomonadota; class Gammaproteobacteria; order Pseudomonadales; family Halomonadaceae; genus Halomonas. Next base: position 46,292 of record NZ_JAFIFK010000016.1, on the reverse strand, counting down.
GCTGGGCATCGTCATGCGCCTGGGCACGGCCTTCCTTATCGCCTTCTTCGTCACACCGCTGGTGGTGTAGCGTCCAAAGCACGGCCGGCCGGTCAGCACCGGCCGGCCGTGCCTGAGGTTGGCAACGAGTGGTCAGCGGTAGGTATCGTGATACTGCTTGCGCAGCTCGTTCTTCTGCACCTTGCCCATGGTGTTGCGCGGCAGGGTGTCGGCGAAGAGCACCCGCTTGGGCTGCTTGTACTTCGCCAGCCTTCCCTCGAGATGTGCGAGTACCTGCTTCTCTTCCAGCGCGACGCCCGGCTCCGGCACCACCACGGCGGTGACGCCTTCGCCGAAGTCCGGATGCGGCACGCCGATCACCGCCGATTCCACCACGCCTTCTATCTCGTCGATCACCTGTTCGACCTCCTTGGGGTAGACGTTATAGCCGCCCGAGATCACCAGGTCCTTGTCGCGGCCGACGATGTGGACGTAGCCCTCTTTATCGGTCATGGCCAGGTCACCGGTGATGAAGAAGCCATCCTCCAGCAGCTCCTCGCGGGTCTTCTCGGGCATGCGCCAGTAGCCGATGAAGACGTTGGGCCCGCGGATCTCGAGCATGCCGATCTCGCCCAGGGGCACCTGCTGATGGGTTTCACGGTCGGTGATGCGGTACTCCACTCCCGGTAGCGGCATTCCCACGGTGCCGGCGCGGCGCTCGCCGTCGTAGGGGTTGGAGATGTTCATGTTGGTCTCGGTCATGCCGTAGCGCTCGAGGATGGCGTGGCCGGTCTTGGCCTCGAAAGCCTGGTGGGTCTCGGCGGTGAGGGGGGCGGAGCCGGAGACAAACAGCCTCATGTTGGCGGTGACCTCGGGGGTAAGGCGTTCGTCGGCCACCAGGCGCGTATAGAAGGTAGGCACCCCCATCATCACCGAGCCCTTGGGCATCTCCTCGAAGATCACGTCGGCATCGAACTTGGGCATGAACAGCATGCTCGAACCCGCCATAAGGGTGACGTTGCAGCCAACGAACAGCCCGTGGGTGTGGAAAATGGGCAGAGCATGGATCAGGCGGTCCTCGGCGGAGAAGCGCCAGGCTTCCACCAGGGTGGCGGCGTTGGAGCCCAGGTTGCGGTGGGTCAGCATGGCGCCCTTGGAGCGCCCCGTGGTACCCGAGGTGTAGAGGATTGCGGCCAGATCGTCGTGCGCCCGGAGCTCGATGTCCGTATACGCTTCGGCCCGCTCGGCCAGTGCCATCAGGCTACCGTCGGCATCGGTGCCGAGGGTCTCCACCGCGGGGCAGCCCGATTCATGGGCCACCGTGCGGGCCGCCTCGAAGGCGGCGGGGCGGCAGACGAACAGGGCCGGTTCGGCGTCGCTGAGGAAGTAGCGGATCTCATCGGCGGTGTAGCCGGTATTGAGCGGCAGATAGACGCCGCCCATGCGCAGGCAGGCGAGATAGAGCAGGATCGCTTCTGGGCTCTTGTCGACCTGCACGGCGACCCGGTCCCCGGGGCTCACACCCAGCTCGACCAGGGCACCGGCCAAGCGGGCGCTCGCTTCCAAGGCGTCACTGTAGGAGTAGCGGCGGCCTTCACGGGTGGTGATGAAGTCGGCATTGCCGCGGTCGCGCATGCGGGCGGCGAAGGTTTCGAAGAGGTTGTGACTCATTTGGCAGGCTCTCCCTTGACCATCTTCCTGGCGCGGCGGTTGAGGTCGCGGACCATACGGCAACATACCATGAGGCAGCCGTGGAGCTCGATTTTCGCCTGTGGCGCGCCTACAGTGAGCGGCAGGAACACCACTGGAGCTGCCATGTTTCCCCCCTTCACCCTTCGCTATGCCCGCCTGCCGGAGCGCTTCTACGCCCACTTCGAGCCGGTGCCCGTGCGTGATCCTCACCTGGTGGCTTTCAACCGATCACTGGCCGAGGCACTCGGGTTCGATCTCGCCGCCTTCAATACGGAAGAGGCGGCGGTGTGGTTCTCCGGCAATGTGGTGCCGCACGGCGCCGAACCGCTGTCCCAGGCCTATGCCGGGCACCAGTTCGGCGGCTTCGTGCCGCAGTTGGGCGACGGTCGTGCAGTGCTGCTGGGCGAGGTGACCGATCACGAGGGCCGGTTGCGCGACATTCAGCTCAAGGGGGCGGGGCGCACGCCTTTCTCACGGGGCGGTGATGGCCGCTCGCCGCTGGGGCCGGTGCTGCGCGAGTATCTGGTCAGCGAGGCGATGCACGCCATGGGCATTCCCTCAACTCGCGCTCTGGCGGCGGTAACCACCGGCGAGCGCGTCATGCGCGGCATTCCCGAGCCGGGGGCGATCCTCACCCGGGTGGCATCGAGCCACATTCGCGTGGGTACCTTCCAGTATTTCGCTGCCCGTGGCGATTCGGAAGGTGTGCGCGAGCTCGCCGACCATGTCATCGAGCGTCATTATCCTGAGCTTCATTCTAAACTCGAGTCGCAGCCGGACGGCGAGCGCTATCTGGGCTTGCTGGAAGCGGTCCAGAAGCGTCAGGCGGCGCTTATTGCTAGGTGGATGGGTGTGGGCTTCATTCATGGCGTGATGAACACCGACAACACCTCGATTTCGGGTGAAACCATCGATTTTGGCCCTTGTGCCTTCATGGAGCAGTACGACCCCAAGATGGTATTCAGCTCCATCGATGAGGGCGGTCGCTACGCCTATGCCAACCAGCCCAGCATCGCTCAGTGGAACCTGGCGCGACTGGCGGAAACCTTGCTGCCTTTGATCGATGAAGATGGCGACAAGGCGGTGGAGCTGGCCACCGAGCTGCTGCAGCGCTTCCCCGAGCAGTACGAATCCGAGTGGCTCGCGGTAATGCGTGCCAAGCTCGGCCTGGCCAGCGAGAAGCCCGGCGACAAGGCGCTGATTGAAGCGTTGTTGGCGGCCATGCACCGTGGCCGAGCCGACTTTACCCTTACGTTCCGCTCCTTGAGCGATACTGCCGAAAACACGCAAGCCGAAGCCACTCTCATCGCCTTGTTCGAGCGTCCTGATGAGATCACTGCCTGGCTCGAGGAGTGGCGCGAGCGCCTCGCCCAGGAGCCGCGTGGCGACGGCGATCGAGAGCGGCAGATGAAGCTGGCCAATCCTGCCTTCATTCCTCGCAACCATCGTGTGCAGCAGGCCCTCACTGCCGCCATGGACGAAAATGACTTCGGCCCCTTCGAAACGCTGCTGCAGATCGTGACTCATCCCTTCGATGACCAGCCGGGCCGTGAAGAATTCACGCTCCCGGCCGAACCCACCGAGCGGGTGTTCCGCACCTTCTGCGGGACCTGAGCGCGCTCAGCCTTTAGCCGATAATGGCGTGCAGCGTGCGCGCCAGGTCGCTGGCTGCCGAGCGATCGGGGTCTCCCTGGCGCATGACGAGATACCAATTCAAATAAAGCCCCTGTTCGGTGAGGCCTACCGAGGTCAGGTCGCCCGCCGCCAGGTGCGGTTCTAGCGTCCAGGCCGGCAGTACGCTGACTCCCAGGCCGTGACGTATGAGACTCAGTACCGCTTCGGTCACTCCTGCGCTGATCACCCGGGCCGGTAGCACCCCGGCAGGACTGAACAGTTGCTCGTATTCACGCCCCTTCTCCGGCGTGGTGTGATAGGCGACATAAGGCTCGGCGGCGACGTCCTCGGCGCTGACCCAGGCTCGTTGCGCCAGCGCATGGTCGTAACGCACCGCCAGGCGCAGCTTGTCGCGCTTCAGCATGATGGTATCGAAGCCGATGGGAGGGTGGCTGCCCGCCACCAGTGCCAGATCCACATGACCACGTCTGAGTGCGCGGCAAGGCTCCAACGAAACGTCCGGCACGATCTCGATACCGATATGCGGATGGCTCTCACCAAAGGCGGCCAGGGTGGCGGGTAGCCAGTGGTAGCCGCCGCACGCCTCGACGCCCACTCGCACCACCTGTTCGATGCCCACCGCCAAACGCTGAATGTCCTGCTCGGCCCGTTCCAGTTCGGCCAGTACGTTGCGGGCGGAATGCAGTAGCCTCTTGCCCGCCGAGGTCGGGTTCAGCCGCCGTGGCCCGCGGGTGAAGAGCAGGGCACCCAGCAGCCGTTCCGCCTCCTTGAGGCGATGGCTGAGTGCCGACTGGGTCAGGCCGAGCTGAACGGCGGCATCGGAGACGCTACCGGTATCGGCAATGGCCACCATCATCTGCATCTGGCGAGTGCTGAGTCGTGTCGTCATATTATTTTATTTCATGATTTGGTGTCTTTTTATCAAATTTAAATGCCATGACGCTCTGCGTAAACTGGTTTGAAACACAACGACAATCGGGAGAACGGCCATGGCCAGTCCTGACGACATACCGCCACGCGGCAGGAGCGTGGACCTCTCGCAAGAGGCGGTGCACTGGGATCAGCCGATGAGCTACGGCGACTATCTGCAGCTGGGGCCGCTGCTCTCGGCCCAGCAACCGGGCACCGATGAGCATGACGAAATGCTGTTCATCGTCATTCATCAGGTGTCGGAACTGTGGCTCAAGCAGTGCCTGCACGAAGCCCATGCCGCTGCCGCTCACATCGCCGCGGACCGGCTGCGCCCCGCGTTCAAGATGCTCACCCGAGTAGCGCGGATCCAGGCGCAGATGATCAGTGCCTGGGAGGTACTGGTGACCCTGACGCCTGCGGACTACGCGCGCTTTCGTGACAGCCTGGGGCAGAGTTCGGGCTTTCAGTCGTACCAGTATCGCGAGCTGGAGTTTCTGCTCGGCAACAAGAATGCCGCCATGGTCGAGGTGCATCGGCGTCACCCCGAGCGCTACCGACGCCTCAGTGAGGTGCTCCACGCCCCGAGCCTTTACGACATCAGCCTGCAGCTACTGGCGCGGCGCGGCTTCACAGTCCCTGGTTCGGTCGTCGAGCGCGACTGGTCGGAGCCCTATCGGCCCTCTACCGAGGTGGAACAAGCCTGGGCTTCGATCTACCGCGATACCGAACGGCATTGGGAACTGTATGAGCTGGCCGAGAAGCTCGTCGATACCGAGTACCACTTTCACCAGTGGCGCTTCAGCCACCTCAAGACCGTGGAGCGAATCATCGGTCAGAAGCCCGGGACCGGCGGCACAGGCGGGGTTTCTTTCCTGGCCAAGGCGCTGGACCTGCAGTTCTTCCCGGAGCTGTGGTCGGTGCGCTCCACCCTCGAGGAGGGCGCGCCATGAGCCGACTCTACGATATCTCCCAACCGCTACGGGACGACATGCCGGTATGGCCCGGTGACACGACTTTCTGTCATGAGCCGACTTGGGTCATCGACGAGAACTGCCCGGTGAATGTCTCGCGGCTGGTGCTCTCCACCCACACCGGCACCCATGCCGATGCACCGAACCACTACTGCGCCGACGGGCAGGCCATCGATGCCGTGGAGCTGAATCGCTATATCGGCCCCTGCGTGGTGCTCGACATGCGTCATGCTGCGCCGGTGGTGCGTCCTGAGCACCTGTTGCCGACACTGCCTGAGCGGGTCGAGCGGGTGCTGCTGCGCACCTGGGAGCACTTTCCCCATGAGCGTTGGCGCAGCGACTTCACTACGCTCGCCCCAGAGAGTATCGATCTGCTGGCCGAGCGCGGCGCCAAGCTTATCGGGGTGGACAGCCCGTCACTGGACCCCGAGGTCGACAGTCGCCTGCTGGCGCACTGGCGGGTGCATCATCACGGCATGTCGATTCTCGAAGGGCTAGTGCTGGATGAGGTTCCGCCGGGCCGTTACGAGTTGATCGCTCTGCCGCTCAAGCTGGCCGGAGCCGATGCCTCTCCGGTGCGTGCGCTGCTACGCGAGCTTGATGGATAGCTGCGCGAGCTGGCCTGATCCCTTCTCCTTCCATTAACTCTCTGTCATTGCTGGAGCCGACCATGCCCCTGTCACACGATGACGTCCGTGAGCTGGACCGCCAGGATCCGTTGGCCCCCTTCAGGCCCCGCTTTGCACTGCCACCAGGCACCATCTACCTCGATGGCAACTCCTTGGGGGCTCAACCGAGCGCTGCCGTGGAAGCCGTCGATGCTTTGATGGCGCAATGGCGCGACTCGCTGATCCAAGGCTGGAACCAGGGCTGGTTCGATGCCCCGGAGCGGCTCGGGGACCGTTTGGCGCCGCTGCTGGGAGCTGAACCCGGGGAGGTGCTGGTGACCGATACCATTACCCATAACCTGTTCAAACTGCTGGGCTATATCACCGAAGGCCAGGGGATCACCGAAGGCCAAGCCCAGGCGCGGCCGGTCATCCTCAGCGAAGGCGGCAACTTTCCCACCGACGGCTACATTGCCCAGGGCTTCTGCCGCTTTGGCGGCTTCGAGCACTGGGTCGTGCCGGAAGGGGAGTCGTTCGACGCATACCTCGACGAACGGGTGGCGGTAGTGGTGCTCAGCCATGTGCACTATCGCACCGGGCGTCTGCGCGACATGGCGGCGATTACCCGTCAGGTGTATGCCAGCGGCGCCGAGGTCATCTGGGACTTGGCCCATTCGGCCGGGGCGTTGCCTGTCGAGCTGGCGGCCTGCGGGGTTCGCTACGCCGTGGGCTGCACTTACAAGTACCTCAACGGCGGTCCCGGCGCGCCGGCTTTCCTCTACGTGCGGCGCGATTGCCAGGATCGCGCATGGCAGCCGTTATCGGGCTGGCTGGGCCACGCTTCGCCGTTCGCCTTCGAGGCTGACTATGCCCCTGCGCCGGGGATCACGCGCTTTCGCACCGGTACCCACTCGCCGCTGGCCTGTGCGGCGCTGGAAGCCTCTCTGGCGCTGTGGCAAGAGGTGGATCTCGCCCTGCTGCGACGCAAGAGCCAGCGCTTGATCGAGCTGTTCCGCGACGCTTTGGGTGACTGCCTGGCGAAGCACGGCATTGCCGACATCACACCGCCCGAGGCGCAGCGCGGCAGTCAGGTGGGGTTGGTGGCCCCAGCTCACGGCTATGCCATCGTCCAGGCGCTGATCGCCCGGGGGGTGATCGGCGACTACCGCGAGCCGGGACTGATGCGCTTCGGCTTCGCGCCGCTCTACCTGAGTCATGAAGACGTCTGGCAGGCGGCGCAGCATATGCGTGCAGTGCTTAGCGAAGGTGAGTATCTGGCCCCGCGCTTTAAGCAGCGCGGGGCGGTGACCTGAGCGAGGGCTAGTTGATCATCCCCGGCAGCCAGGTGGCGATACCCGGGAACACGATCAGCAGTGCGACCAGCAGCATCGAGCAGAGGATGTAGGGAATCGCTGCGGAATAGATTTCGCTCATGGTGGTGCCCTTGGGTGCCACGCCCTTCATCACGAACAGCAACAGCCCCAGTGGCGGCGTGGAGAAGCTGATTTCCAGCGCCAGCAGCATGATGATGCCGAACCAGATGGGGTCGAAGCCGAGCACCTGGGCCAGCGGGAAGAAGAACGGCACCGTGAGCATCATGATCGAGATCTGCTCCATGAAGGTGCCGAGCACCAGCAGCACGGCGAACATGGCCAGCAGCATCAGGATCGGGGCCAGGTCGAAGCTGGTGGCCCACTGGATCAGTCCGCTGGAAGCCCCCGAGAATGCCAGCAGCTGGCTGAAGGTGGCCGAGCCGAACACGATCAGGTAGGCCATTAGCGTGACCTTGAGCGCGCCGATCACCGAGAGCTTGAACGCTTCCCAGGTCATGCAGCGGAAGATCACCGCCAGCACGATGGCGCCCAGGGCACCGAAGGCCGCCGCCTCGGAGGGCGTGGCGAAGCCCATCAGCATCAAGGCGACGATGAAGATCATGACGCTGATCATCGGCAGGATATCAGTGAGTACCAGCAGCAGTTTCTGCTTGAATGGCACCGGCTCCAGCTCATAGTTGGGCGCCGCGTCCGGGTCGAGCCGGGTCTGGATCCAGATGGTGGCGATGTAGAACCCCGCCAGCACCAGCCCGGGCAGGATGCCGGCGATCAGCAGGGCGCCGATATCGACCTTGGCCAGGGTGGCCAGCAGCACGGCCAGCGCCGAGGGCGGAATGATAATGGCAAGGCCCCCGGTGCCGAGAATCGGGCCGATGGCCATGCGCTTCTTGTAGCCGCGGCGCTCCATCTCCGGCACCAGCAGCGAGCCCATCAGCGCGGTTGAGCCCATCGACGAGCCGCTCAGGGTGGAAAACCCTGTGCCGCCCACCACGGTGACGTAGGAGAGTCGGCCGGGCACCTTGCCCATCAGCTGATCGATGGCGTTGAACATGCGCATGCCGAGGCCGGTGCGGAAGAACAGCTCGCCCATCAGCAGGAACAGCGGGATCGGCACCAGGTTGAAGCTGGAGAGCGCGCCGAAGCCGTTATTGAGCAGTTGGATAAGGCCGTTCTGGCCGCCCATGAAGTGCCAGGCACCGATGACGTTGGCGGCGAGGAAGGCCAGGGCGATAGGCGTACCGATCGCCATGAAACCGAGAATCAGGGCCAGCAGAAAGGCCAGGGCAAGATACCATTCCATTATTCCTTGATCCCCGCTTCGCCGCTGTGAAGGATGTCGCGCCCGATCACGAAGCGGGCGAATTCGATGGCCATCATGGTGAAACACACCGGATAGGCGATGGTGAGAATCCATTTCGGCACGAAGAAGGCGCGCACGTCGTAGTCGTTGCGCGCCAGGTTCATCGACACCAGGTCATACCCTTTCCAGGCCAGCACCACGCAGACCGCTACGCACAGCAATGCCACCAGGCGGCTCAATACCTGCAGCGCAGGCGGCGGCAGGATCGAGGTGAGCAGCTCGATATGCACATGGCCCTTGTGCCGCACCAGCCAGGGCGCGCCCAGAAGGGTCAGGTAGAACATGGCGTACTCGGTGGAGAGGAAGAACCACGCCGAGGGCTGCAGCCCCAGGTTGCGGATCACCACGGAGAGCACGATCGCAACCATCAGCCATACCAGCATGATGGCGGCGGCGACGGCCATGCCGTTGAGGAGCAGCAGATAAGCTCGACTCGCGTAACGCATAGGAATTCCCGGGCGAGGTGGTGGGCCGACGAGCGTTGAAGCAGGGGCCGGCCATGGGAGGCCGGCCCGCGCCCGTTACAGGTCGTTGAACTTCTCGATCAGCTCGTCGTAGTGCTCGAGGCCCATGGGATGACGCTCCATCTGGCGACGCATGCGTTCCCAGGTGGCTTCGCGGGCCGCCTCGGAGAAGCGCTCGCCGGCCTCACCTTCCAGGCGGAAGACCTGCATGCCATCCGCTTCCAGCTCGGCCTGCTGCTCCTCGGCCAGCACCTCGAAGCGCTCGGCGCTTTCGCGCTCATGCTCGATGGCCACTTCCTGCAGGATCTCGCGGGCTTCCTCGCTCAAGCCGTTCCAGCTGTCCAGATTGACGATCACGCCCATGTCGGTGGAGAAGAAATCGGGATCGATACGGTAGTTCAGGAAGCGGTCCCAGTTGAGATCCTTCAGGCCGATCTGGGTCCAGCCCGTGGCATTGACCACGTTGCGCTCCAGCGCCGAGTAGACGTCGGTGGTGGGCAGGCTGATCGGCTGGGCGCCGAGATAGTCCTGGAAGAAGGCGTCGTACACCGGATTGCTGCGCAGCGTCAGGCCGGAGACGCTGAGATTGCCTTCGTCGTTCAGGCGCGGCTCGTTGATGGTGTAGAGGTTGTAGCTCACGCCGCTGTCGAACCAACCCAGGTAGTAGACGCCCATCTTGTCCTGGTGGATCTGATTCAGCAGGTCGATGCCACCGTTCTCACGGGCATGAATGGCATTGGTATTGGAGGCGACCATAGCGTCGCGCTCTGGCACGGTGCCGGCATAGAAGCTTGCCGCGGTGTATGCCATGTCGACCACGCCGTTGCGCACGGCGTCGGGCTGCTCGGAAAGGCCGATCACCTCGGGGCCGCCGCGTACGTCGATCTGTACCACGCCCTCGCCGCGCTCATTCACCTTGTCGACGAACTCGAGAAAGCTCTGGGTATAGATCAGCGAAGGCGGAAAGGCGTGAACGGCGCTGATGCGCTCCACGGCCAGGGCATGGCCGGAGGCCACCAGGGCGGCCAGGCTAAGGGATACGATAATAGGCTTTTTCATGATTGTTCTCCTTGTCTACCGTGTTGGTTGTCTTGCGTCTTGTTGTAAGCCCAGTAGGGCAGCCATTCAGTGTCAGCCCCGCGCGATAAGCTGTGAGGGCTCTGTAGCGAGCCAGGGGCAGCTGCTGGCATAGCGGGTGGCGAAGCGCTCGATTTCTACGGCGTGCTGTCGGGTCATGTCGATGTCGTCCCAGCCGTTGAGCAGCTTGGTGCGCCAGGTCGGCGTAATGTCGAACGTCACGCTCAGCTCGCCGACAGTAATGTGCTGCGATTCCAGATCGACGTTCAGCACAGCGGGGGCATCGCCCAGGGCGGCCAGCAGGGCCTCGGCGTCTTCTTCGCTGACCGTGGCCGGTAGCAGGCCATTGTTCACGGAATTTGAGGCAAAAATGTCGCCGAAGCTCGGGGCGACCACGCAGCGAAAGCCGTAGTCCACCAGCGCGTAGACGGCCGCCTCCCGCGACGAGCCGGCACCGAAGTTACGACGTGCCACCAGGGTCTTCGCCTGTGCTGCTTGTGGGTGGTTGAGAATGAAGTCCGCGACGGGGCGGCCCTCTCCGTCATGGCGCAGATCGTGAAGCAGGAAGCGGCCGTAGCCGACGCTACGGGGTTCCTTCATGAAGCGGGCGGGTATCAGCTGGTCGGTATCCACATTGGCCAGCGGCAGCGGACAGGCCAAGGCGTCGATGATCTTGATCGGTTCCATCATTTGGCTCCTGTCACAGTTCGCGAACGTCGGCCAGGCGGCCGGCCACGGCTGCCGCGGCCACCATGGCGGGGGACATCAGATGGGTTCGCGCCCCAGGCCCCTGGCGGCCCTTGAAGTTGCGATTGGTAGTGGAAGCGCAGCGTTCGCCCGCCGGCACCAGGTCCCCGTTCATGCCCACGCACATCGAGCAACCCGACTCACGCCACTCCAGGCCCGCCTCGATAAACACGGTATCCAGCCCCTCGGCTTCCGCCTGATACTTCACCTGGGTGGAGCCGGGCGAGACGATACCCGGCACCTTGCTGCGGTGACCGCGCAGTACCGCGGCGGCGGCGCGCAGGTCCTCCAGGCGTGCGTTGGTGCACGAGCCGATGAAGACTCGATCGATGGCAATGTCCGTCAGCTTTTGGCCGGGAGTGAGGCCCATATAGTCGAGGCTGTCGCGCAGCTGGCGGGCCTTGCCGACCTCGTGCTGCGCGGCAGGGTCGGGCACACGGCCGTCGATGGGTAGGGCCTCCTCCGGTGAAACGCCCCAGGTCACGGTGGGGGCGATATCGGCCGCGGTAAGCGTAACCTCCCGGTCGAAGTGGGCACCGTCGTCGCTCTTCAACGTCTGCCAGTAGGCCAGCGCTTGCTCCCAGGGCTCACCCTCTGGGGCGAAGGGACGGCCGCGCAGGTAGTCGAAGGTGGTGTCGTCGGGAGCGATCATGCCGCAGCGGGCGCCGCCCTCAATGGAGAGGTTGCACAGCGTCAGGCGCGCTTCCATCGACAGGCTGCGGATAGCGCTGCCGGCATACTCGATGGCATAGCCGCGCGCACCGTCGGCGCCCAGACGGGAGATCCACGTCAGGGCGATGTCCTTGGCGGTGATGCCGGGAGCCAGTTCGCCCTCGACCGTAAGGCGCATCTTCTTCGGTCGACTCTGCCATAGGGTCTGTGTCGCCAGCACGTGGGCCACCTCAGAGGCGCCGATGCCGAAAGCGATGCAGCCGAAAGCGCCGTGGGTGGAGGTGTGGCTGTCGCCGCACACCATCAGAAGTCCCGGCTGGGTCAGGCCCTGCTCGGGGCCGAGCACGTGCACGATGCCCTGGCGCGGGTCGTCGAGGCCGAACAGGGTGATGCCGTGGCGGCGGGTATTGTCGGCCAGTTGCTCGATCATGCCCCGCACCTTTGCGTCTTCTATGGCATCGAGGCGGCGAGTCAGTGTCGGCACGTAGTGGTCGGCAATGCCGAAGGTTTGATCGGGACGGGCAACCGCCAACTGACGCTCGTGCAGCTTGTTGAAGGCATGAAAGGAGCCCTCGTGCACGAAGTGGCGATCGATCCACAGCAGGCTCTGGCCGCTCTCACTGCGGAGGATCTCGTGGGCATCCCACACTTTGTCGAAGAGGGTCGTTGGCGTTGTCATGTCGGTCGTGTCACCGAGGTTGCGTTGTTTTCATCCCGTTTGATTCATACAACTATCCTAGAGCGATGCCACAGGTCAAATGTATTTTATGTATCTTTTTATCTGTATTAAAAATAGAACAGCGTGACGGTTGCGCCCAGGCTCACGCTTCCTGCCGTTCGGTTTCTGCATTCCGCGGTTCCGACGCCATCGGTTCCCAATACCGGGCCGCCTCATCGCCGGTGCGGTTGAGGTCGATCTGGATGCGGTAACGGTCGGGGCGGTAAAGCGCATCGAGGTGCTCCACGCCGCGGCCCTCTTCGTCATACACCACGCGGGTCAGAGCGATCAGCGGCGAGCCCACCGAGACGCCTAGTGCTTCTGCCACCTCGTGAGTGGCCAGGGTGGCCGAGATGGTCTGGGCGGCGTGGTCGACCTTCACGCCGCTGCGCTCGAGCAGAGCGAATAGGGGGGTCTGCGACAGGTCCGCTTCGTTGTAGTGCAGGGCGATGTACTCCGGCACATGAGTGACCAGGTAGGAGAACGGCTTGTCGTCGGCCATGCGCACGCGGATCGAGCGCTGCACGCGTTCTCCCTCGCGCAGCCCCAGGCCCTCGCGCACCGGCTCCGGCGGCTTGACGTAGCAGAACTCCAGCAGCCGCACCCGCGAGGCCTTGCTCATCTTGACCATGTTGGGCAGCAGGTTGGCTACGCTTGCGGTCATCACCGTGGCATCCAGCGGCTGCTCCAGTACCACGGTACCGAGCCCCGGCTTGCGCTCAACCAGTCCTGCTTCATCGAGCGCCTGCATGGCGCGTCGGACCGTGACCCGCGATACGCCGTACTGCTCCGCCAGCTTCAGCTCGCCCGGTAGCTTGCGGCCCGGTGCCAGCCTGCCGCTGAGAATCGCATCCTTGAGCAGCAGATAGATGCGATGGGCCTTTGTGCCCCCGACGGAAGTCGCATGCGTATCGTTCATGGTTCGGTCCTTGTACTTGGCTGGTCGTGATGTGGCGCTTGACGCGAGGCATGAAGTAGACATAGAAATGTATTATGCATAGGACAGGTTGCTGTGCCATGCAATGAGAAGAATAGCGCCAAACAACGATAAAGGCTCTCTTGGAGAAGACCATGTCTGTCGTCGATACGCCCAGTGCCTCTCCCGAGGAGCTCGTGCGCACTTTCCTCGCGGCCATGGAAGCGCGCGATCTCGAGCGTGCCGGCGCCTTGCTCGACGAGGGCTTCACCATGGTTTTTCCCGGCAGCGGCGAGATGCATCGGCTCGATGAGCTGGTGGCCTGGGCCAGTAGCCGCTATCGCTTCGTGCGCAAGCGCATCGCGGCGGTGGAAACCTGTGGCGACAGTGACGTGGCGACAGTGTTCTGCCACGGCGAACTCGATGGCCAATGGCCCGACGGAACCCCCTTTTCTGATGTGCGTTTCATCGACCGCTTCGAACTGCGCCACGGCCGTATAGCGCGACAACAGGTATGGAACGACCTGGCGCTTGCGCGGCCCTGAGAACTGCTTCGTTCCATTCATCGACTTCATGTACATGCGAGGAAACCTCCTGCCATGACTCTTCACGCCAGTGACCTGAAGGCCAGGCTGAACGCTCCCGACATCGTCGTCGCGCCGGGCGTTTATGATGCCTTGAGCGCCTCGCTTGCCGCCGATGCCGGTTTCGACACCGTCTATCTTTCGGGGGCCAGTATCGCCTACACCCAGCTTGGCCGCCCCGACATCGGTCTGGTCAGCGTCAGCGAGGTCAACGACGTGATGTCGCATATCCGCGAGCGCACCGAGCTCTCGGTAGTGGTCGATTGCGACACGGGCTTCGGCAATGCCATGAACGTCATGCGCAGCGTGCGCATGCTGGAGCGTTCCGGGGCCAATGCCATTCAGTTGGAAGATCAAACCTACCCCAAGCGCTGCGGCCACCTGCGCGGCAAGACCCTGGTATCCGAGGCCGAAATGGTCGGCAAGCTCAAGGCTGCGCTGGACGCTCGGGAAAGCGATGACACCCTGATCATCGGGCGCACCGATGCGGTGGCGGTGGAGGGCACGGAGCGTGCCATCGAGCGGGCTCATGCCTATCGTGAGGCCGGGGTCGACATGCTCTTCATCGAAGGCATTCGCAGCGACGACGACATTGCCAGCATCATGGCCGAGTTCCGCGGCAAGATACCGATCATGGCCAATATGGTGGAAGGGGGCGATACACCGTTGCAGAACGCCCAGGCCCTGCAAGGGCTGGGCTTCTCTCTGGTGATCTTCCCCGGCGCCCTGGTGCGCGCCTTCACCCATATGGCGAGCCAGTTCTTCAGTACCCTGCATCGTGACGGCACCACCGACGCCTTCCGCGAGCGTATGCTCGACTTCAGTCAGCTCAATGAGGTGCTCGGCACGCGCAAGATGCTCGAGCTGGGTGAGAAATACGACGGTCGTTGAGAACAAGGACAACCCTTTCAGGAGAGAGTGCATGATCACCACCGACAAGACCGCCAAGGAGATCTTCTTCGAGGCGATGGGCAACCCCCAGCGCGTGCCGTTCGGCTTCGGCAACAAGGCGGTGCTGGTCAACGTCGACCCGCAGAAGGCCTATACCCGTACCGACCTGTACAAGACCGCCTACGAGACCGACCCCAATCAGCTCGAGTACGTCAATCAGCTGGCACGCGGCTTTCGCAAGCTCGGCTGGCCGGTGGTGTGGACTCACGTGGCCTTCCTCGATTCCGCCGAGGATGCCGGCGTATGGGGCACACGCACCGATACCCCCGATTCGTTGCAGAACATCAAGTACGACTCCGATCGTGCCGCCTTCGACGAGCGCGTGGAAATCGAGCCGGGCGACGTCGTCTACACCAAACGCATGCCCTCTGCTTTCTTCGAGACGCCGCTGCAGTCGCTGCTGGTATGGCATCAGGTCGACACCCTGATTGTCACTGGCGGCTCCACCTCGGGCTGTATTCGCGCCACCGCGGTGGACAGCCTGTCGCGGGGATATCGCACCATCGTGCCCATGGAGTGCGTGGCCGACAAACACGAGAGCTACCACTACGCCAACCTCACCGACCTACACCTCAAGTACGCCGACGTGCTTAACGTGGCTGACGTACTGGCCTGGCTCGAGTCGCGTGCGAACAATCGGGCCTGAGCGGCGAGGAGGCTGAGATGCACACAGAGATGAAAGAGGGGCTGGACGCCTACGACTACTGGCCCTACGAGAACCGACCGAAGATCACCTGGCCAGGCGGGGCACGAGTCGCCTTCTGGGTGGCTCCCAACATCGAATATTACGAACTCGACCCGCCGGCCAACCCGCAGCGCAAGCCGTGGCCCACGCCGCACCCCTCGGTGCCTGGCTTCAGCATTCGCGACTACGGCAATCGAGTCGGGCACCAGCGCCAGATGGCGCTGCTCGACAAGTACGGCATTCGTGGCTCGGTGTCGCTCTCGGTGGCGCTGTGCGAGCACCACCCCGAGATCATCGAGATGTGCCGCGAGCGCGACTGGGAGTTCTTCAGCCACGGCATCTACAACACCCGCTACACCTATGGCCTGAGCGAGGCCCAGGAGCGGGAGATGATTCGCGACGGCATCGAGTCCATTCATCGTCACACCGGGCAAAAGTGCGCCGGCTACCTGGCGCCGGCGCTGTCCCACTCGGAGCACACCCTCGACTTGTTCGCCGAGGTGGGGCAGGAGCTGTTCGGCGAAGAGGGCGGTCTCTACACCTGCGACCTGTTTCACGACGACCAGCCCACACCGATCCGCCTGCGCTCCGGGCGGCGCTTCATCTCCATGCCCTATTCGCTGGAGATGAACGACACCATCGTCTACGCGGTGAACAAGGTGGAGCCGCGCCACTACCTGACCATGCTCAAGCGCCACTTCGACCGGCTCTACGCCGAGGGCGCCGAGTCGGGCACGGTGATGTGCATCCCCACCCATAGCTATCAGGTCAGCTGTCCCCACCGTATCAAGGCCTTCGAGGAGGCGCTGGAGTACATCACTGGCCACAGCGATGTGTGGGTCGCCACCGGCCGCGAGATCGCGGGCCACTATCTCGCCAATCATTACGATGAGGCCTTGCGCGACATAGGCGCCAAGGCCGCTGCGGCTGGGAGATCCTGACCATGTCACTCGAGCCGGAATATCTGAACTACCCCTGGCGGCGTCATGGCTACGACCACGAACGCTATGCCTGGTCCATGCTCGCCGATCGCAAGCCGGTCCGGTGGCCTGGCGACAAGCCAGTGGCGGTATGGATCAACGTGTCATTGCAGTTCTACCCGCTCAACCAGCGCGGTGTGCCGTTCAAGGTGCCCAACGGCATGACCATGCCTTATCCGGACTTGCGCCACTACTCGCTGCGCGACTACGGCAACCGGGTAGGCATCTACCGCATGCTAAAGGCCTTCCAGCAGCGGGGCATTCGACCCACCTGGGCAGTCAATGCTCAACTTGCTGAGCAGCACCCCTATCTGCTGAATCGCCTCAAAGCCTACGGCGGCGAGTTTGTGTGCCACGGCTGGAACATGGATCACCTGCACTACGGCGGTCAGGACCGCGACGAGGAGGCCGATATCGTGCGGCGCTCCGTCGAGACTCTGCGCAAGCTGACCGGCCAGCCCGTGCGCGGCTGGCTGAGTCCGGCCAAGCACCAGAGCTGGAATACCCCGGAGATGCTGGCCGAAAACGGCATCGAGTACTGCTGCGACTGGGTCAACGACGACATGCCCTTCGCCTTCGCCACCGAGAAAGGCCCGCTTGCCATGATGCCGCTCTCCACGGAGATCGAAGACCAGTTCGTGATGTGCCAGAACCTGCACTCGGAGGACAGTTGGGCGACCCAGGTGAAGGATGCCTTCGACTTCCTGCTGAACGAAGGCGGGGAGCAGGGCGGCCGTCTGCTGGGGCTGAACCTGCATCCGTGGCTGGTGGGCCAGCCCCATCGCATCGGCTGCCTGGAGGATGTACTCGACCATATTGCCGGACATGCCGAGGTGTGGCAGGCACCGGCCGGTGAGATTCTCGACGCCTACCGGGACCAGGCAGGCGGCAACGACTGAGGAGTGATGCCATGGCTATCGTAGCTTTTGGTAGCGGTGAGGAGTTCGAGGCGCACGTGCCGCTGGTGATCGTCGGCGCGGGGGCCTGCGGTCTTGTCGCAGCGCTCGCGGCCCATGAACAGGGCATCTCGGCCGTGGTGCTGGAGCGCGATGCGTTGCCGCGGGGGAGTACCTCCATGTCCCAGGGATTCATTCCTGCGGCAGGCACGCGCTTCCAGGAGCAGCGAGGCGTAGCGGACAGCCCCAAACTGATGGCCGAGGACATCCACCGCAAGAACGGTCATCAATCGGATCCTGACATCGTACGCGCCCTGACCGAGGCCTCGGCCGGCGTGGTGGAGTGGCTGGCCGACGCCCACGGCGTGCCTTTCGATCTGGTGGAGGGCTTTCTCTACCCCGGGCATAGCCGCATGCGTATGCACGCTACCCCAAGGCGCACCGGGGAGGAGCTGATGGGCAGCCTGCTCAATGCGGTGGAGGCGGCAGGTATCGACCTGCTGACCGAGGCTCAAGTCGTGGATCTTCATGTGGACGATACCAGTCGGGTACATGGCGTCACGCTCGAACGTCCCGACGGCAGCCGGGAATCATTCGGCTGCGACGCCTTGGTGCTGGCATGCAACGGCTACGGCGGCAACCCGGAGCTGGTGGCACGCCATTTACCGACGTTGAAGAAAGCGCTCTACTTCGGCCACGAAGGCAACCAGGGCGATGCCGTACTATGGGGCGAAGCAATGGGTGCCAGCCTCAAGGATCTGGGTGCCTGCCAGGGGCACGGCTCGTTGGCCATGCCGCACCAGACGCTCATTACCTGGGCGGTAATGATGCGCGGCGGGGTGCAGATCAACTGTGAAGGGCTACGCTTTTCCAACGAACACGGTGGCTATTCGGAGCAGGCGGCCAAGGTGCTGGCCCAGCCTGACGGCGTTGCTTGGAACCTGTTCGATCGCCGGATCCATCAGGCGGCGCTGGAGTTTGAGGACTACCGCAACGCCCATATCGCCGGGGCAGTGCGTACCTTCGACAGCCTGAAAACCATGGCCCGCGAGCTATCGCTCCCGCTTGCGGCGCTGAGCGACACCTTTGACGAAATGCATAGGCTGGCCAAGAGCGGTGAGGCGGATCGCTTCGGCAGGACGTTCACCGCCGAGGATCTGTTGGTGGCGCCTTATCATGTCATCAAGGTCACCGGTGCGCTGTTTCATACCCAGGGCGGTCTCGAAGTGAATACCCAGGCGCGTGTGCTGCGCCAGGATGGCTCCTCCTTCGCCAACCTGTTTGCTGCCGGCGGCGCGGCACGTGGCGTTTCCGGCTCGGGTGACAGCGGCTATCTCTCCGGTAACGGGCTGCTCAGTGCCGTGGTGCTGGGCGCCATTGCGGGGCGAGAGGCCGCCCGTCAGCTCGGCTGCGAATCCGCCGCCTGACGGGGCTTTTCTAGACCGAGTTCGCGGGAAGCACCAGCTCCCGCGACTCTCCCATCAGCAGCGCCCGGTTGGCCTCCAGCGCCTCACGCAGGAAATCCCACAATAACCGCACCCGCGCCAGGCGGCGCTGCTCCTGGCGGGCGGTGATCCAGAACTGGCGCACGATCTGGACCTCTTCATTCAGCACACTTTCCAGCGGGTTGCCGGGCTCGGCCATGAAGCATGGCAGGATGGCTAGCCCGGCGCCCTGCTGGGCGGCAGCGTGCTGGGTGGTCACGCTGGTGCTGCGGATCGAGAAGTGCGGTGCGGCACCGACCACTGCCGGATCGAGCAGCGGTTCGAGATAGCTCAGCTGTTCGCTGAAGATCAGATCGTCCACGTAGCCGATAAGACGGTGGTGGCCCAGCTCGGCAAGACGGGAAGGGCGGCCGTGACGCTGGAAATACGCCTGGCTGCCGTAGAGCCGCAGACGGTAATCGCACAGCCGCGAAATGATCAGCCCCTGGCTAGCCGGCCGCTCCACGGTGATGGCCAGATCCGCCTCGTGGCGGCTCAGGTTCACCACCCGGGGCAGGGCCAGCAGGTCCAGCGTGATGCCGGGGTGGCGTTCGCAGAAGGCAGCGAGCAGTGGGGCGACGACCCAGGTGCCGAAGCCCTCGGTCACGCCCAGGCGAATCTGGCCGCTCAATTGACGGTTCTTGTCGGCCAGGCTTTCGCCAGCCTCGAAAGCGTGACGGGCCATCTCCTCGGCGTGTGCCAGTAGTTGCTGGCCGGCCTCGGTCAGGTGGTAGCCATGAGTGCTACGCTCGAAGAGCTGGGTATTGAGTTTCTGCTCGAAGCGCCGAGTGCGCCGCGACAGCGTGGAGTGGTCGAGTCCCAGCCGCCGGGCTGCGTCGGTGAGCCGTTGACTGCGCGCCACTTCGAGAAAGATCTGAATGTCTTGCCAGTCGACCATGGGCCATGTTTCCGGATTAGGCTGGTTGTGCATTTTTGCACAAATAATGTGAAGAAGTGCCCGTTGTCACGCCTATGAGTGACTGTATAGACTCGAATTCACCTTGTTTCGTGCTTTTATACACACAAAGTCTAAGTCGACCCAATCAAACAACGACGATAAGGGAGGCGCAGGCAAGCTGCCGTGCATCCCAAGGAGAAGCGCCATGTCCGTTCGCGAAATTCCCATGTACATCGACGGCAAGCCCGTCCCGTCCCAGAGCCAGGAGTGGCGAGACGTGATCAACCCTGCTACCCAGGAAGTGGTGGCGCGGGTGCCGTTCTGTACCGCCGAGGAAGTCGACCGCGCCGTGGCCAGCGCCAAGGAAGCCTTCAAAACCTGGCGCAAGGTACCGCTCGGTAAGCGCATGCGCATCATGCTCAAGCTTCAGGCGCTGGTGCGCGATAATACCGAGGAGCTTGCGGCCCTGATCACTGAGGAGCATGGCAAGACCCTGCCCGATGCCGCCGGCGAAGTGGGCCGTGGTCTGGAAGTGGTGGAGCACGCCTGCTCAATCACCTCGCTGCAGCTGG
Organism: Halomonas sp.; assembly: GCF_020832045.1. Taxonomy (GTDB): domain Bacteria; phylum Pseudomonadota; class Gammaproteobacteria; order Pseudomonadales; family Halomonadaceae; genus Halomonas. Next base: position 26,157 of record NZ_JAFIFK010000016.1, on the reverse strand, counting down.
GCGAGCTGGCCGAAAACGCGGCCAGCGAGGTGGATGTCTACACCCTCAATCAGCCGCTGGGCGTGGGGGCCGGTATCACTGCCTTCAATTTCCCCATCATGCTGCCCTGCTTCATGTTCCCGCTAGCCATCGCTACCGGCAACACCTTCGTCCTCAAGCCTTCCGAGCAGGACCCCAGCTCCACCATGCGCCTTGTCGAGCTGGCCCACGAGGCGGGCGTGCCGGCCGGCGTGCTCAATGTGGTCCACGGCGGCCCGGATGTGGCCAACCAGATCGCCGACCACCCTGATATCAAGGCGCTCTCCTTCATCGGCTCGAGCCACGTGGGCTCGCTGCTCTACAACCGTGCCGCCAACGCCGGCAAGCGCATGCAGGCCATGATGGGTGCGAAGAACCACTGCGTCGTTATGCCCGACGCCAACCGCAGCCAGGCGATAAACAATCTGCTGGGCTCCGCCTTCGGTGCCGCCGGCCAGCGCTGCATGGCCAACTCCGTGGTGGTGCTGGTGGGTGAAGCCAAGGCCTGGCTCGACGATATCGTCGAGGGCGCGCGCAGCATGAAGGTGGGGCCCGGTACCCAGCGCGATGCCGATCTCGGCCCGCTGGTGTCGCCGGCCGCCAAGGAGCGCGTGGAGCGTCTGATCGATGCCGGCGAGAAAGAGGGCGCCAAGCTGCTCGTCGATGGCCGCGGTTACCAGGTGGAAGGCTATCCGGACGGCAACTTCGTCGGTGCCACCGTGTTCGCCGACGTCACTCCGGAGATGACGATCTACCGCGAGGAGATCTTCGGTCCGGTGCTGTGTGTGGTCAGCGTCGATACCCTGGACGAGGCGATCGCATTCATCAACGCCAACCCCAACGGTAACGGCACCTCGATCTTCACCAACTCCGGCTGGGTGGCGCGTCGCTTCGAGAGCGACATCGACGTGGGCCAGGTGGGCATCAACGTGCCGATCCCGGTGCCGGTGGCCTACTTCAGCTTCACCGGTTCGCGGGCCTCGAAGCTGGGCGATCTGGGTCCCAACGGCAAGCAGGCGATTCAGTTCTGGACTCAGACCAAGACCGTAACGGCACGCTGGTTCGAGCCCGAGAACGTCTCGAGCGGTATCAACAGCACCATTTCGCTCAGCTGACAGCAGGCGTTCTGGCGATGTCCGGCCTCACCCGTGCGGGTGGGGCCTTTTTATTAGAAGAGCCGCAATGAAGCAAACCTGCTAGAGTGGAGAGATCGTAAGGACACGATATGGAGGCGCTGGACTCATGCGCTGCACGCAAGCCGGAGGACCAGCCGGCATGGCCAAATGGATGGCCTATCTACTCTGGTCGCTTTCGTTGTTGCTGTCGTGGCAGGCCCAGGCCGCCGTCGACATCACCTCGCCCTCGGTCGTCATCAACCCCGCCTCACAGGTGGAGGTGCTCGAGGACGACTCCGCTCAGTTGAGCATTCATCGGCTGTTGGAGCAGGGTGAAGCGCTTTCCTGGCGGCCTCTCCAGCAGGAAGTGCCCAATTTCGGTTTCACCCGTTCGGCCTGGTGGCTGAAGATGGAACTGGAGAATGGTTCCCCCGCCCCCTTGCGCCGCCATCTCGAATTGGCCTCTCCGCTGCCGGATTTCATCGATGCCTACGCCGTCGACTCCCAAGGCAGAGTGTTGCAGCAGTGGAGCACCGGCAGCCGGCGCCCGTTTGCTTCTCGCCCGGTCAGCCACCACTCCTTTGTGCTGCCGATCTATATGGGGCCGAACGAAACCCGCCAGCTCTTCATCCGCTTGGCGAGCCATGATGGGCTGCTGCCTGCCATGCCGCTCTTGCTGATGGACGACGTCAGTTTTCTCGAACGTACCCAGACCAAGCTGATGGCTTACAGCGTTCTTTATGGGGGATTGCTGGCGCTGCTGCTCTACAACCTGCTCACGTTCCTGGCTACGCGAGAAAAGGCCTTCCTGTACTCGGTGTTTTGTCTTGGCGCCTTTCTGCTTTTCAACTTCACTCTGCGGGGATTCGGCTATCAGTTCTTGTGGCCGGAATGGCCGCGCTTCAACCATCAGATGCTGCTGTTGAGTACATGCCTTCTGTACGTCGCTCTCACCCTGTTCAGCATCGATTATCTTAGCCTGAAACGGCAGGCACCACGGCTGGCCAAAGGGCTCATGGTGCTGACCGGGGGGCTAATCATCAGCGTGTTGCCGAGTTTTATTGGCTACTTTGCCTGGGTGGTGCAGGCAATGCTTCCGCTGACTATCGGCTATGCGCTCCTGTTGCTCGGCACGAGTGCCTGGCTGAGCTCCAGGGGAGATGGGCTAGCGCAGATATTCCTGCTGGGATGGAGCGGCCTCATGGTCGGTATTGTGCTCTATTCACTGCGTCTGGGCGGTTTTCTGCCCTATGGCCTGGGAACCGAATACGCGCTTGAGATCGGCGCAGCCTTCGGTTTTCTGCTGCTGGCCTTCGGATTGGCCTGCAAGATCAATCGCCTTAAACAGGCCAAGCTCGAAGCGGAGCGCAAGACCTATGAACTGCAGCGGACTCTCAACCATAAGCTCGAGAGCAAGGTGCATCAGCGCACCTATGAGCTGGAGCAGGCCAACCGCAAGCTGGCGGCCATGGTGCGCACCGATCCGCTCACGGGACTGCTCAACCGGCGCCAGTTCGAGGCGCAGATCAACGAGGAGATCCAGCGCCGTCAGCGTGACGGCAAGCCTCTGCTATTCGCCATGATGGATATCGACGACTTCAAACCCTTCAATGATACCTACGGTCACCAGGCCGGCGATGAGGTATTGCTCGAGGTCGCCAACCTGCTCAAGGCCCATTTTCGCCGTGCCGGTGATCGCCTGTTTCGGCTGGGTGGGGAGGAGTTCGGCATTCTACTTGAGGCCGACTCACTGGATGCGGGGCGTTTCTCGCTAGAGCGATTTCGCCATGCCCTTCAGCAGTTGCAGATCCCCCATGAAGCGTCGCGCCACGGGGTGGTGACCGGCTCCTTCGGACTGGTGTGCTGCGATGAGTATAACCAGCTGCCTTCCGCCATGGCGGTTTACCGCCAGGCCGACCAGGCAATGTACGAAGCCAAACAAATCAGTCGCAACCGAGTCGTGACGCGGGCCTTGGTAGCGGAGATGTGAGCGGAGGTCGCATGGACATATTATTTACGTTGACGTTAACTGGCGCATGCCAGCACAACAACGACAGTAGAGGCTCACGCCATGACCGCACCGCTCAGCCGTTTCCCCGTTCCCGAATCGATTCACGACCTACCCGCTGACATCCGTGAGGCGATCCTCGCGGTGCAGGAGAAAGCCGGTTTCGTACCCAACGTTTTCCTGATGCTGGCGCACCGTCCCGATGAGTTCCGCGCCTTCTTCGCTTACCACGATGCGCTGATGGAGCGGGAGTCCGATACGCTCACCAAGGCGGAGAAGGAGATGATCGTAGTGGCCACCAGCGCCCGCAATCGCTGCCTCTATTGCGTGGTGGCTCATGGCGCCTTGGTGCGGATCTACAGCAAGGATCCGCTGCTAGCCGATCAGGTGGCGATCAACCACCGTACGGCCCCCATCAGTGAGCGCCATCGGGTAATGCTCGACTTTGCCCTTCACTGCGGCCTGGAAGTCGGCGAGCTCACCGACGAATGGCAGGCCCGTCTTACCGAGGTCGGCTTCTCTCATGACGACATCTGGGACATCGGTGCCATCACCGCTTTCTTCGGCCTCTCCAACCGCCTGGTTACCCTCACCGGTACGCCACCCAACCCGGAGTTCTACCTGATGGGCAGGGTGCCGAGGGATAAGCCCGCTTCCCGCTAGTATGGCGAATTGCTCAGGCGCAGCAGGTCTCCAGCAGCATCAGTACCGGTTCCAGTTGGCTGTCGTGAAGTACCAAGACGCTGACGCCGGTTGCGTCGTCAGTAGGACGGACTACGGCGAATTCGCCTTCCTCCAGGTGAAATTCGTGGATCTCTCTGGGGCCTTGCGGCGTATTGCAGTGGATCGAGCGGTAGCTGTCGTCCTCGCCGTAGGTGAGGCGGTGATAGACCTTGAAGAAGGTATAGAGCGTCAAACCATGGTCGAAGCCGGGCCAGCGAGCGGGAATGGTGCGTGTTTCCTGATCGAGCGTTTCTCCCTTGGCTTCGGCGTCGGCGATGGCATCTGCCAGCGGGCCGGCCAGCAGCGAAGCGTCGTCGCGGGGAGGTGGGGCGATGTTTTCCAACGCGCGCTGATAAAGGGCGCGTACCTGCTCGAAGTCGTCAAGCGAGGTAATGGGGTGATCGCTGTGGAACAAGTCGGCGGGTTCGAAGCCGCCATTTTCCCAGCCGTGTATGACCCGCAGCGTCAGCTGCCCGCTGGCCAAGGGCCTGCAAACGAGGGCCTGCAGCGCGACCCGCAAATGAAGCTGGCGCTCGACGTTCAAGTTGTCGAAGGCAGAGTAGGGGTCGGCAAAGATATGATGCAGATGCCCGGGGGCGTGTTCCTTGGCTTCGCTGAATGACATGAGGGTTCCCTGCGGGGAGAAGGCGTTGAGATACTGGCGAACGTCGGCGTTCGTAAGGTTTGTCGGCGTTCTCGTTATGGTTTTGTCGTTGTTATATCATTCCAGGGGCTCGAGGTCATATCGGCCAGTTGAAGGCCGGCTTTATACCTGCCATGACAATTCATTCACTGTCGCTAGGGGAGTCTCGCTGCGGTGAGGCTGAGAGGGCGCAAGGCGCTGACCCTGGAACCTGACCCGGTTCATACCGGCGGAGGAAGTGCGACATGGCCTACCTGACGTCAGCCGTGCTCGGCGCGGCGCTGCTGTGCTTTGCATTCTTGGGGCTGCGTGCACGCCGCGCCGATGGCCTCCTCGACGATTATGTCACCGCTCGCAACTCCCAGCCGGCTACGAGCCTGGGGCTCTCTTTTCTGGCATCTGGCATGGGCGCCTGGATCCTCTTCGCTCCACCGGAGATCGGCGCCTTCGTCGGGCCGCTGGCATTGGCGGGCTATGCCATCGGTTCGGCGCTGCCCTTCATCGTGCTGGGGCTCTATGGTCCGGCCATTCGCCGCCACTTGCCCGAAGGGCGCAGCATCGGCGAGTTTGCCGAAGCCTGTTACGGTGCCGGTGTGCGCCGCTGGGTGTCGCTGGTGTCGGTCCTCTATATGGCCTGCTTCCTGGCTGCGGAACTGACCGCCATCGGGGCGATCACCGCGCTGCTCTCGGATGTGCCGCCGGCGCTGGTGGTTATCGGCGTGGCCGTAACCACACTGATCTACACCGCCATCGGCGGGCTGCGCGCAAGCCTGGCGACGGATCGCTGGCAGGCGTGGCTGCTGATCGTGCTGTTGATCGTGGTGGGTGGAGTGGCGCTCTTTCGCCTGCCCGAGATGCCGGTCGGGGCGGCAATGCCGGCGATCCCTGTCGGCAGTGCCCTCGGAGTGGCACTGACGCTGATCATCGCAGTCACTGCCGCCAACCTCTTCCATCAGGGCTATTGGCAGCGGGTATGGGCCGCTCGGGATGACCGCGCCCTCAACCGCGGTGCCTGGCTGGGTGGCACCACCACCGTGGCGGTGGTAGCCCTGGTGGGTGGGCTCGGCATGCTGGCGGCCATGAGCGGCGTGGCACTCGGCGAGCCGCCGATCCCCTTCTTTGCCCTGCTGGCCGAAGCGCCGGGCTGGCTGGCCATGCTGGCGCTGGTGCTGGCGGTCACGCTGGTCGCGTCCAGCGTCGATACCCTGCAGAACGGCATTGCCTCGCTGGCAGTGGCGGACTCGGGCAAGCGGGGGCTCTCCATCGGTGCGGCGCGGCTGGCAACCGTGGTGTTGATGGTGCCGGTAGTGATCGTGGCGCTGCAGGGGCTCTCGGTACTTCGCCTGTTCCTGATTGCCGACCTGCTGTGTGCCGCCATCGTGGTGCCGGTACTGCTCGGCCTTTGGCGGCGCATGTCGCCGCTGGCCGCGCTGGCGGGTGGGGCGGCGGGCATGGTTGGCGCCATTTTGCCGGGCTGGATCGCACATGGCAGCCTGGCGTCCGGCGTGCTGGCAGCGAGCTTCCCCGACAGTATCCCCACGCTGCCGCCGTTCCTCGCTGCGCTGGCGGCGTCGACCCTGGTCAGCCTGTTGATCGCCTGGCTAAAACCGCGCGCTACGCTGCGCAGCGCCTGAGCATTTGCCAGGAGGCCGCGTAACGGCCAACCTCAGGGGGTGCGAAACCGAAACGGAGAGCGCCCCATGAGCGATACCCCCGATCCACGTCGTCGTCATTCCGCCCCGGTGGTGGATGGTGTCGGCAAATCAGCCAGCCGCGCCATGCTCCGAGCGGTGGGCTTTTCTGACGAAGATTTCCGCAAGCCTCAGGTGGGCATTGCCTCGACCTGGAGCATGGTCACGCCCTGCAATAGCCATATCCACGAACTCGCCGAGCGGGCCCGCGACGGCGCCGATGACGCCGGCGGCAAGGGCGTGGTCTTCAATACCATCACCATCTCCGACGGCATTGCCAACGGCACCGAGGGCATGAAGTATTCGCTTGTCTCGCGAGAGGTGATCGCCGACTCCATCGAGACCGTGGCCGGCTGTGAGGGTTTCGACGGACTGGTGGCCATCGGCGGCTGCGACAAGAACATGCCGGGCTGCGTGATGGGCCTGGCGCGGCTGAATCGGCCCAGCGTCTTCGTCTACGGCGGCACCATCCAACCGGGTAAGAATCACACCGATATCGTCTCGGTATTCGAAGCGATGGGCGCCTATAGCCGCGGCGACCTGGAGCTGATCGAGCTCAAGCAGATCGAGGAGACGGCGATTCCCGGCCCAGGCTCCTGCGGTGGCATGTATACCGCCAATACCATGGCCTCGGCCATCGAAGCGCTGGGCATGAGCCTGCCGGGCAGCTCGGCCCAGAACGCCATCTCCCAGGCCAAGCGTGAAGACTGCGAGGCAGCAGGGGCTGCCGTGCTCAAGCTGCTTGAGCGAGACATCAAGCCCAGCGACATCATGACCCGCGAGGCCTTCGAGAACGCCATCACCGTGGTGATCGCGTTGGGCGGCTCCACCAATGCGGTCCTGCATCTGGTGGCCATGGCCGCTACGGTGGGCGTGCCGCTTTCGCTTGCCGACTTCACCGAGATCGGGCGGCGTGTACCGGTGCTCGCCGATCTGCGTCCCAGCGGGCGCTACATGATGAGTGAGCTGGTCGAGATCGGCGGTATTCAGCCGCTGATGAAGACGCTTCTCGATGCCGGCATGCTGCACGGCGACTGCCTGACGGTGACGGGGGGCACCCTGGCCGAGAACCTGGCCGAGGTGGAGCCCTATCCGGTGGAACAGACCATCATTGCGCCACTGGAGGCCCCGCTGAAGAAGGAGAGCCACTTGCGCATCCTCTACGGCAACCTGGCTCCGGAAGGGGCGGTAGCCAAGATCACCGGCAAGGAGGGCACGCGGTTTTCCGGCAGTGCACGGGTGTTTGGCTCCGAGGAGGAGGCCCAGGCACGCATCAACGACGGCACTGTGACGGCTGGCGACGTGGTGGTGATTCGCTATGAAGGCCCCAAGGGCGGCCCCGGCATGCGCGAGATGCTCACGCCCACCTCGGCAATCATGGGACGCGGTCTGGGCGATTCGGTGGCCTTGATCACCGACGGTCGCTTCTCTGGTGGCAGCCACGGTTTCGTGGTGGGGCATGTTTCGCCGGAAGCCTTCGATGGCGGCCCGCTGGCGCTGGTCGAGGATGGCGACGGCATCACCATCGACGCAGAGGCCGACACCATAGAGCTGCACGTCGCCGACGAGGAGCTGACTCGCAGACGGCAGGCGTGGCGTCAGCCCGAGCCCCGCTATACCCGAGGCGTACTGGCCAAATACGCGCGCACGGTGAGCTCGGCTTCCACCGGAGCGCTGACCGACGTGCCGCCGGATTCATGAGTCGGGCTTGGGCTGGGCTGCGTTTGGCTTGTTACCGCCGCCTTGGCTAGCTTGATAAGACACCCAGTGAATGGCGACACGCAAGGAGGCAACATGCCCAATAGTGGAACCAGGCAGGCACGTGTGGAACCGATCCGCGATGCCCAGGACATCAATCTCCCGGTGACCGGCTGGCACGTGATCGACGAGACCGACCCGAACAATGAAATCGTCGTTTCCGAGCACGACTCCGAAGCCGAAGCCATCCGCGTGGCTGAGGAGTACGAGCAGCGCGAGGGGTAGAGTTCGTCGGAAGAGTTCCAGGCACGAAAAACAGCCCCCGCCGAATTTTCGGCGGGGGCTGCGTTGCATGGTCGGTCGGTGTGATTAGGCGCTGACGCGGCTGACCCTCACCGGCAGGCCCTGGCGCACGCTGGCGCCGCTGATGGGCTCAAGCCAGGTCCCGTCCACGTTGCGGGTTGGGTCGCGGAAGCCCAGGTCGTTGATGTTGATGCCGGCGCGCAGCCAGGGCATGTCCGGTTGGGTCTGCCCATCGATCACGTGGGGGGTGGCGCCGAGATCCCGGTGGCCGTAGCCGTGCTCGATGCCGAGCGAGCCGGGCACCACGCTCTCGCTGACCAGGGCTAGGCCCACCACGCTGCCGCCGGGGCTCTCGATGCGGATGGTATCGCCGTGGGCAATGCCGAAGCGCTCGGCGTCCTGGCGGTGCAGCTGTACCGGGTTGTAGGGCTTGATCATGCGCAGCCGTTCGTTGCCGATGGCGTAGGAGTTCATCAGGTTGGACTTGAACGAGAAGGCCAGCAGCGGCCACTCCTCCTCGGTGAATACCTCGCGCATGGTCTGCTTGTTGGCCAGCAGCGGCAGGCTGTGGCCGGGCACACCGCGATTCGGCTCGCCGCTCATGGTGTCGATGCTGGTGCCCACCACCTCGTTGTAGATGCACAGAGTGCGCCGCCAAGCGTTGGTCAGCCGCTCGCCCTGGAAGTGGTCGCTGGCGTCCTGGAAGCGCCCGCCGCGGGCGTAGAGGTAGGCCACCCGGGCGCGCTCCTCCGCCTTGAGGGTGCGCTCGAGGCGCGGCAGCAGCGGGGCGATGCCGCCGTGGGCGATGTCGCTCTCCTCGGCCTCGGGCAGCGGCTCGTCCATGTAGGCGATATTGGCCGCGGCGCGCAGGTAGTAGTCCTCAGCGCGGTTGAGCGGATGCAGGTTGCCGTCGGCATCGGGGATCGCCTCGTCGCCGAAGCCGGCCAGGCCCAGGCGCTTGGCCACGGCGATGAAGAAGCTGTCCTGGCAGACCGGCTCGCCCTCGGCAGTCTTCTGCTGGCGCGGCTCCACCACCGGCCAGCAGGCGGTAGTCATGCGGCCGAGCGTTCCCTTCCAGGCGCCGGTGAAGCCCCACACCTCGTACATCACCGAATCCGGGACGACGTAGTCGGCGTAGCGGTTGGTCTCGTTGATGAAGCCGTCCACTGCCACGAAGAGCCCCAGGCGCTTGGGGTCCTTGAGCTTGTCGGCGATCATCGCCTCCAGGCCCGCCTGGCCGTAGATGGGGTTGGCCATGCAGCCGATCAGCGCCTTGATCGGGTAGGGGTAGCCGTCCAGCGCCGAGGGCAGGTGCTCGGTGAGGGTGGGCGGTGCGAAGGAGCGCCACGGCGCCTTGGCCGGGTAGGGATTCTCGCCGGCCTCCACGCGGCGGCGGTATTCAGAGGAGCGCTCGTAGGGGAAGCGCGAGCGGGAGAGGAAGACCCCCTGGGGGCCGCGCTTGCCGGGGAAGTCCACCAGGTCGTAGCGGGGGCCCTGGCTGAAGCCGTTGAACTGGCCGCCGCCTACGGCGCTGCCGCCCTTCATGTTGATGTTGCCGGCCAGCAGGTTGAGCATCTGCACCGCGAAGGCGGCGTAGAAGCCGTTGCCGGACATCATGCCGCCGTGGCAGTTGACCACGGCGCGGCGGCCGTGGCTGGCGTAACGGCTGGCCAGCTCGACGATGGTCGCCTCGGGGATGCCGCAGTGCTCGGCATACTCGGCCAGGGAGTACTCGCGGGCCGATTCGCGCAGCAGGGTCAGGCTGCTCTTCACACGCACGCTGGTGCCGTCGGCAAGCGTGACCTCGCAGTCGACGAAGAGCTCGGCGGCCATCGCCTCCTCGCCGTGGACGAGTTCGCCATCGACCATCACCAGGGGGGCATCGGCGTCGCTGTCGGCCTCGGCCAAGCCCAGGTCGCTGGCGCGCAGGAAGTAACCGCGGCGCGGGTGGTCCGCGGTGTCGATCACCAGGTGGGTGGCGTTGGAGTGGCTGGCCTCGCCAGCGGCGTCCGCGGCGGCCTTGCCGGGCAGCTCCAGGAATTCCCTGGCGTAGCCCTCGTTGTCGAGCAGCCACTGGATGATGGCCATGGCGAAGGCGCTGTCGGTGCCGGGGCGGATCGGCACCCAGCCGTTGCGCTCGGCGGCATGGGAGGCGGCGGCGTTCAGCGCCGGGTCCACCACCACGTACTCCAGTGTGCCTTCGGCGCGGGCCTTGGCGATCAGCCGGCCCTGGCGCTTGAAGGGGTTGCCGGCCTGGCTCGGCGCGGTGCCGATGTACATGATGAAGCGGGCATTCTGGATGTCCGGCTTGACGTGGGCGTTGGCGCCCAGGTCGTTCATCATCGCACCCGAGCCCATGCGGAAGGCCAGGCCGCAGTAGGAGCCGTGGTGGCCGTAGTTGCGGGTGGCGAAGCCGTTGAGGGTGAAGCGCTTGAGCAGCTCGGAGCGGCCGTAGTCGGTAGCCTCCATCACCATCAGCTGGTTGGCCTTCGGGCCGAACTCCGGGTTCTCCGGATCGATCAGTGTGTCATGGTCGTGGATGGCACGCAGGCCGTCCACGTGGCCCTCGCCGAACAGGTCGCCGCCCTCGCAGATCTCCTCGATCAGCTGCTCGAAGGAGATCTTCTGCCAGCGGCGCTCGCCACGCTCTCCCACCCGCTTGAGGCAGTGGTCGACGCGGAAGGGGCTCTCCAGCTGGCTCATCATGGCGTTGCCGCGGGCGCAGGCGGTGGAGCGGTTGACCTGGCCCTGGCCGCCGAAGGCGCTGACGTGGCGCAGTGCCTCGGCTACCGGGGTGCGCATGGGCAGGTGGTCGTCGGCGGAGAGCGGGTGGTAGGGGTTGCCGGAGACGCGCAGCACCCGGTCGCTCTCCTTGTCGATGCGCACCCGCACGCCGCACTGGGTGGTACAGCCGTAGCAGATGGTAAAGGCGGTACGTTGGTCCGGATTGAGGGTCAGTTCGCCGGTGTCCAGGTCGACCCGGTACTCCGGGGCCAGGGAGTTGCCGTGGATGCGATCCTTCGGCTTCTCGCCGGCGCTGCCGGTGACGCCCTTGGCCATCTTGGCCAGGGGATCGGAGTAGCCGGCGACGAAGGTGGCGGCACCGCCGGCGGCGACGGCACCCTTCATGAAGCGGCGGCGTGAGGTGTCGACGGGTGACTTAGCCATGGCTGGGCGCTCCTTCGACGGACTTGGCGTCGGGCTGTGCGTTGCTGTCTGAGGGGGAAACGTCGGCGGCGCTGCCGCCCTGGCGCGCCTGGCGCCACGGGATCAGTAGGTCGATCATCAGGACCGCGGCGAGCCACAGGCCGAAGGTGCCGACGATGCCGAGGATCCCGGAGGAGCCGGCGGGGATGCCGTAGTGGTGGAAACCGGCGCTGTTGCGGGCCACGTGCTGCACGTCCATCAGTACCACCCAACGGAACATCCAGCCCATGTGGATGGCCACCAGGCCCAGCACCCAGGCCCAGGCGTAGAGGCCCGGGCGGCGGGAGGCGGGTCGGGTGAGCAGGTAGAGCACGGCACCGAACAGGGCCAGGCCGGTCAGGCCGCCCCACAGGGCGGTGCTGCGCCAGGAGGGGCTTGCGCGCACGGAGTCGAGGGCCGCGGCCACCGAGCCGACGTTGGCGTTGATGCCGTCCAGGAACCAGCTGCCGGCGACAAGGCCGGCCACCACGCAGGCGCCCAGCAGCACCTTGAGCATCTGGCCGCTGCTGGTGAGATCACGCATACCGCTCACCCGATTCAATACCAGCACGAGACCCGCCGCGGCGATGAAGCCGGAAGCGACCAGCATCGGCGGCAGCCAGACGGTGTTCCACAGCGGACGCGCCTTGACCACGGCAAGCTCCGCACCGGTGTAGAGCATGATGCCGGTGGAGAGCGCGAGGGTAGCCAGGCCCACCAGCACCAGCGCCGCGCGCGGGGTGGGCGCCGCACCGAACGACAGCAGGCGGGCGATCAGGCCCATGAGGCCAGGTGCCTGGCGGTTGGCCTGCAGCGCGGGGCGCCAGGCCAGCCAGCCGAGCAGCAGCACGCCCACCACGTAGAGCGGCAGGAGCAGGCTGCCGATGGACATCCAGGAGCTCGAGGTGGCGTAGGCGTAGAAGTGCCAGAAGCGCAGCGGCTGGTGCAGGTCGGCGAGCAGTGCCACCGGGGCCACCAGGGTGGTTGTCAGGCAGGCCAGCATCGCCAGGCGTGCGGTGGGCAGCCACGTATTCTTGCCAAACACCAGCGCTGGGGCGGCCAGCCACAGGGTGGCGTAGGAGATCGCGATCAGGAAGAAGTACTGTACCGCCCAGGGGTACCAGGCGATGGCGTAGCGCGGGGCGAGCAGCTCAATGGCCATGGAATTCATAACCCATCTCCTTGCCATGGGGGTCGAGGACTTCCAGGGCCACCGGCTCGGCGAGCGGGCGAGTGATGAAGCGCTCGTCCATGCCGAGGTAGAAGACCTGGGGCAGGGTGTTCTTTTCGGGCTGCAGCACCATCAACTCGCCGCGATGCTCCGCGATCATGCGGCTGATCTGGCTCTCGGGGTCGCGCATGTCGCCGATGATCCGCGCGCCGCCTACGCAGCTCTCCACGCAGGCCGGCAGCAGGCCGGCTTCCAGGCGGTGGGCGCAGAATGTGCACTTGTCGGCGGTCTGAGTCTTGTCGTTGATGAAGCGGGCGTCGTAGGGGCAGGCGTTGACGCAGTAGGCGCAGCCCACGCAGCGGTCGCTGTCGACCACCACGATGCCGTCCTGCTGCTGGTAGGTCGCCTCTACCGGGCAGACCGGGATGCAGGGCGGGTTCTCGCAGTGGTTGCACAGGCGGGGCAGCATGAAGGTGGCGAGCTCGCCGGTGTCCTGATGCTCCACCTCGTACTGGGAGACGGTGGTGCGGAACTTGCCCAGCGGGGCGTCGTTCTCGATGTGGCACGACACAGTGCAGGCCTGGCAGCCGATGCACTGGCGCAGATCGATGACCATGCCGTAGCGCTTGGTAGGGTCGCCTTCTCGGCGCGGCGGCTGGCTATTGATGCCGGCGCTGGCAACGCTTGCGAGCGGTATCAGGGCGGCACCCGCGCTCAGACGGGCCAGCTGGCCGAGAAGGGATCGGCGAATAGAATCCATGGCGCCTCCGGTGGTCGTCTTCTTTATGGGGCTGGTGAGATGAAGACAGTCTATCTTCCACCAAGGTCTAACTGCTTGATGTGAGTCAACTAAATATTAGCAAGCTCTTAATATTGCCTTAATATTCTTTTCTAACTTGATGATATAAAGAAGAAAATAAGGAATTTCCTCCGGCAAGAGTAAGGAGCTGCTCAGTCGGGTCGGTTCAGCCGTGCTCCGAGCACCACTGGCCGATGTGGCTGTGTGGCGGCACCTTCCTGCTGGTGGTTGCGCGCATCGTAGCTGCCCATTCGAGGGCGCTCGCCTCGCGCTGCCTACCCGTCGACGCAGCCAGAACGTGGCTAGCCTGACGATCAGGATGGCCGGAAGCACGGCGAGGTTGAGAGCCTCCCAACCCAGGCGCTGCCGCCCACGAACAGGAAGTTCCAGCCGATGCCGGCCAGCACCGCCACCACGAAGCTCGGCCGGGTGGCAATCTCCGCCATGGTGCGGGAGCTCTCGCCGGGCTGCAGCTCGCCGCTGGTCGGTACCCGCAGTTGGGTCAGCAGGCCAATGACCACCAGGGCAAGCAGGGCGATGACAAGGTAGGGGGCACCTGAGGGCACATCGGCGATCAGGTTGGTGGCGGCACTGGCGTTACCAGTGGCAGCGCCATGCTGACAAGCTGCCGGTTTCTGCACTTCAGACACGAAAAAACGCCTCGCTTCAGGGCGAGGCGTTTCGTATGCGGCCGTGGCAGCATGTCATCGACGGTGGCTTATAGCAGCTGGCTGCTAGTAATTGACGACGCCGTCCGGATCGATGCTGTGGTAGACGAGCCGCAGCTCGTCAAGGGTAAGGTGTTCGAGACGTCCGGACAGTAGATCGCTGATCTTCTGTGCCGGTAGCCCGGCGCGGCGAGCAATCTCGCGGCAACCGAGGTCGGATACGGCGATAAGCCGTGTAACGATGCGCATCAATCGTGTGCGCTTTTCCAGATCCCTGACATCGAGGTCAGGGCAACTTCGCGGGGGGTCGATAAGATCCGCGTTGGAAAAATGTCGTGCCGTACTCATGATGCTCCAGTGGGCGATTGCGACAACCACATCATGGGGGGATTTTAACGATTTTGCCAGTGCCGATTGACGTCTTTTTCGCCGTGCCGCAAAAACCGCTGCCTGCCAGGCAGGGCAGCGGTTTTTTCCCCTCAGAAGCGTCCGCGTAGCGTGGCAACGGCGCCCCGTCCAGGGGCCAGCAGTTCTCCCCCCTCGGGCTGGTCGGTCAGGTGCTCGCGGTATCCTCGATCGAATAGGTTGTTCACCTCCAGCCCTAGATCCAGGCTAGCGAGTCCTGCCGTCGGGCCGAAGCGCCAGCCCAAGCCGAGATCGGCGGTGCCATACCCCGGCGTGGCCCGCTCGGTCGCGTTGGAGAAGGTATCGGCCGTACGGTCCTGGCTCGCGACACCGCGCACTTGTGCGTGCCAATGGAAGCCGACCGGGGGCTGCTGGCCGATGCCCAACGTCGCTTCGTGGGCAGGCATCTGATAGAGCGGTTCATCATCCTGTTTGTTGGTGCCGCGCAGCCAGGTCAGGCTGCCGTCGAGCTGCCAGTGGCCACCTGCCATTAGACCGTTGATGGGGAGCATGAAGCCGGCTTCCACACCCTGGATTTCGACCCGGTCGAGGTTTTCAGTGCGCTTGATCGGCTGGTTCTGAGGGTTGGTATCGCCGGTGATGCGCCCCGCGATGTAATCGTCGATCCGGGTATGGAAGGCAGCCAGACGATATTCGCCGCGCTCGCTGCGTCCCTTGAGGCCGAGTTCCAGGCTAGTGGAACGCTCCGGGTCGAGCTGGGGGTTGCCGATGTGAAAGTAACCGTCGCCACGTGCGGCGTCCTCGAAGCGCTCACGCATGTCCGGTGCTCGGTAGGCGCTACCCAGGCTGACATAGGGATTGAGCAGGGGCGAGGCATTGTATATGGCCCCGAGTGACCAGGAGAGCGTGTTGCTTTCGCTGCGTAACCCTTCCGTGGTGGCGTTCGCTCCGCTGCCCTTGATGTCGGCATCGCCGGTCACGCTGTCGTAGCGGGCGCCCAGCATCAGCGTCCAATCATCGAGCATTATCTCGTCTTGTAAAAACACCCCGCGGCTCTCGATTGTCCCGTTGCGAAAGGGTGAGGTTGGCACGGCGTTGTCGGATAGTGGGGGCTGGTACTGGAAGCGCTGCGGATCTCCGCTCATCTCCCAGGTTTCGGCTCCGATGGTGAGCAAGTGACGCTCACCCAGCGGCAGGCGGTACTGGGCTCTTGCCCCATCGGTGGTGAAGGTGACGTCATTCCATACCTGATTGCGCTCGAGGCCGCTCGACCAGGCGCGAATCTGGCGGAATGCCTCCTGGCGGTAGAGGCTGGTCTCGAGCGTGCCGGGTCCGACTTCACCCTGATAGGACACTTCGTAGAGTTCGCGCTCCTGGCGCGGCGAGTGGATGGTCAGGGTGCCGAGCGCCGGGTTGGGACCAGGCCTGGCCGAACCGGGGTACCAGACGTCACGGTCCTCCTGGCCCTGTACGTTGAGCTGAATGCGATGCCCATCAGCCAACCGGAAGGCGTATTTGAGCAGAAAGGCGCTCGATTCGAAGCCGCTGTTCTCGACCCGCCCCTGCGGGGTGTCGTAATCGCCCACGTCGCGTCCGGTGGCACCGAGTACCAAAGCGTGGTCGGGATTGGAAAGCTGCAGGATGGCACCCCCGCCGAGGCTGTCGTCGACGCTGCCGGCGCTGGCCGAGAAGCGACCGCCGATGGTGGGCTGTTCACTGAAAGCGGCATCCGGCGTACGCAGGTTGACCGCCCCGCCCAGCGCGCCGGAGCCGTGCAGCACCGAACCGGGTCCCTTTACCACTTCGATGCTGTCGAGCAGCCCCAGGCTGGCGAACGAGGCGAGCGCTCCCTGAGGCTGCGCCGAGTTGAGCCTCACGCCATCTACCTGTAGCACGATGCTCTCCTTCTTCAGCCCTCTGAGCACGGGGTTCTGACCCCAGCTGCCGTCGCTGTGCACGGCGGTGCCGGGTTGGCCGCGAAACAGGCTGCCCACACTTTCGGTAACGGGAGCCCGGCTGGCGTCGAATCGCAATGTGGCACTGGGGGTGTCGAGATCGTCGGCCTCGTAGCCCTTGGCGGTGACCGTCACGTTGGGCAAGGCCAGCTCAGCGCCGTTATCGGCCAGGGCGTTCGGGCTCAAAGCGAAGGCGATGGCCAGGACGAGTGGAGCAATCAGGAAGGTGGGACTGGCTGGTGACGCAGAGCATTTCACGTGCATGGGGACTCCTCCGGTTAATGGAGTAAATATAATGCATCTTATAATCATTCCTGTTTGATCCAGGTCAGTAACCGGTGGTGCTGGCTGGGGCACGCTGTTTGCCACATTCGTTGTGGTCTCTTATTGCGAGGGTTCATGAAGCAATCTTTGCCGACACGGGGCGTGATAGCGGTACTGGGATGGGGTGGCAGCCTGACCGGTGTGTTGCTGTTCGTGGCCCTTTGGGAGTGGGGAAGCCAGGTCTACGGCAGCTTTCTGTTGCCTGGTCCGCGGGATGCGCTCGGTGCCTTGGGTCGTCTTTGGCGGGAGGATGCAGCGGCAGCGGTGTTGGCCACGACGTGGCGCGCCATGTCGGGTTTCGCCTTGGCGGCCGTGGTCGGTACGGCGCTGGGTGTGCTTGCCGGCCTGTCGCGTACGCTGGGCCGGGCGCTGGGGCCGGTATCGACCGTGCTGCTGGGAATACCGCCGATCGCCTGGATCGTACTTGCCATCCTCTGGTTCGGCAGCGGTTCGCTGGCCACGGTGTATACGGTGATGGCCACCACGCTCCCGGTCAGTTTCGCCGGTGCCCAGATGGGGGCGATGACTCGTGACAGGCGGCTTCAGGAAATGGGCGAGGTATTTTCTGTGCCGCCGTTAATGCGGCTGATCGACTTCCATCTGCCCCACATCGCTTCTTATGTCTTTCCTGCGTTGATCACGGCACTGGGGGTGGCCTGGAAGGTGGCGGTGATGGCCGAGTTGTTCGCCACCGAAGACGGCATCGGCGCCGGGCTCGCCCTGGCCAGGGTCAATCTGGATACCGCCGCGGCCATGGCCTGGATCGTGCTGGTGGTGGCACTGCTGCTGACGGCCGAGCATGGCCTGCTGCGTCCGCTGCAGCGACGCATGGAGCCTTGGCGCCAAGCCGGGCGAGGAGGAAGGTGATGCTCAGGCTCGAATCGATCGGTCATGTTTACGGCCAGGAGCGCACTCTCGATGCCATCAATCTCACGGTGTCACCAGGCGAATCGGTTTGCCTGGTGGGGCCTTCAGGCTGCGGCAAGACCACGTTGCTGCGGATTGCCGCAGGCCTCGTTGCGTCCAGTGAAGGGCGCATTCGCGACGATTTTCGTCGAAGTACGGTGGTCTTCCAGGAGCCTCGTCTGCTGCCCTGGCGCCGCCTGCTGGACAATATCGCGCTGGGGCTGAAGGCGATGGGCGTACCACGCCGGGAGCGACTGGCCCGGGCACGAGCCCTGGCCGACGAGCTGGGGCTGGCCGAGCGCCACGATCACTTTCCCCATCAGCTCTCCGGCGGCATGCAACAGCGCGTGGCCCTGGCCAGAGCCTTGGCGGTGGATGCCGACCTGCTGCTGCTCGACGAGCCTTTCAGCGCCCTGGATGTAGGTCTGCGCAGCGAAGCGCAGACGTTGCTGCTCGGCCTGTTGGCTCGTCGCGGCATCGCTTCGCTATTGGTAACCCACGACCTGACCGAGGCGCTGCGCCTGGGGCATAGGGTGGTCGTGCTGTCGCCATCGCCGGGGCGGATCGTTCATGAACAGCGCATCGAACGTCCCTTTATCGAGCGCGATACCGCATTTCTCTACGAAGCCGCTGGCGCCTTGCTGCGTCAACCCGCCGTGGCTGAGAGCTTCCTGTTTCGTCAAGATGAGGTGACCCCATGATCGATATTCGACGTCGCCGGCTGCTTCAGCTCGCGGCAGCCACGGCGGCGCTGGCGGCCTTTCCCGGCCTCGGGTTGGCGTCTCCCGCCAATTTGCAGCTGGCCTCGCCGTTGGGCTTGCCCCAGGTGATATTGGCTCGAGCACTACAGAACGAACGCCTGAGGGAGCTGGTTGGCGAGCGCGAGCTGCGCACCTGGCGCGACCCTGACCAGTTGCGCGCCTGGATCGCCGGCAATGAGGTTCATCTCACCGCCACGCCGACCAACGTGGCGGCCAACCTCTACAATCGTGGCGTGCCGGTGGTGCTGATGAACGTCAACGTCTGGGGCACACTTGGCTTGCTGGCCCATGCCGAGCCGATGACGAGCCTGGCAGACCTGGTCGGGCGGCATGTCGGCGTGCCGTGGCGTGGCGATATGCCGGACCTGGTGCTGCGCTCCTTGCTCGCCCGCGAGGGGCTCGAAGTCGGCCGCGATCTGCGAATCACCTATCAGGCGAGCCCGTTCGAGACGGTGCAGACTTTCCTGGCCCAGCGGCTCGATGTCGCCTTGCTGCCCGAGCCGATGCGCACCTCGACTCGCTTGCAGCTGGCATCTCTCGACCTGATGGCTTCCGAACTCGACTTGCAGGCCGAGTGGGCACGCCTTACCGGGTCACCGCCGGCGCTGCCTCAGGCCGGTATGATCTGCCGGCGTGAGCTGCTCGAGGCTCATCCGGAATGGGTGGCGGCCGTGCAGACGGCGGTGGCCGAAGCGGTGGCTTGGGTCGCAGCGCACCCGGTCGAGGCCGGACTGCTGGGCGCACAGCATTCGCCGCTGGCGGCCCAGGTGATCGAGGGCGCCATCACCCGTACGCGGCTGGAGATGCGCAGTGCCGCTCAGGCACGCAGCGAACTCGAGGTGTTCCTCGGTATCCTGGCCGAACTCTCCCCCGGTTTTATCGGCGGCAGTTTGCCCGATGACGGTTTCTATCTCGCTGACGACTCGTCGGTCGTCTAGGGGACGTTCATGTCGACCACCGCCGCTCTGCGTGCCAATCAGCCTTGGCCGATCCTGGCCTATGCCTTTCGTCCCTTCTTCCTGCTGGCGGCGCTATACGCTCCGCTGGCGCTGCTGCCCTGGGTAGGCATCCTCCTGCAGCAGATATCGTTGCCGCTTGGCATGGCGCCCTTGCTCTGGCACGGGCACGAAATGCTGTTCGGGGTCGTCGCGGCAGCGCTGGCCGGCTTCCTGCTCACGGCTGTGCCCACCTGGGCCAAGGTCGAGCCGCTGATCGGAACCCGTCTGGCCGGCCTGGTGGGGCTATGGCTGGCCGGGCGACTGGCGTTCTGGCTCGCCGGCTCGCTGCCGCCCTGGCTGGTGGTGGCGATCAATCTGGCGTTCACGCTCTGGGTGCTCTGCTGGGCGCTACCGGCACTGCTCGGAACCGACGGGCGCCGACATCTCAGCCTTGGTGTGCTGGCGCTGCTATTCGTGGTGGCTCAGACCGGCTTTTACCTGGCCTGGCTCGACCTACTGCCATTGCGACTGGGTCCACTGGACATGTTGCATCTGGCAGCCAATTTGCTGCTGGTAATGATCGCCGTGACGGCTACACGTATCGTGCGGGTAATCTCGATGGCGGCCATCGCCGAAAACGGCACCCCGCGAATGCTGCGTTTCACCCCTGCTCGCGAGCATCTGGCGGTGATCACGTTGAGCATGTTCGTACTTGCCGACCTGCTCGCCAGAGGTCATCCCATTACCGGCTGGATCGCCCTGGCCGCCGCGGTGGCTCAGGCCGACCGACTCAGCGAATGGCCGTGGGGCCGCGCCATGGGAAAACTCTACCTGCTGTTACTGACACTGGCCTACGTGTGGCTGATGTTAGGTCTCGGGTTGGTGGGCATTGCGGCGCTGAGCGATGCCTTACCCGGCTATGCCGGTCGCCACCTGCTTTTTCTCGGCGCCATAGGCGGGGCCGTGCTGGCGGTGTTTTGCATCGCCGGGCTACGTCATACCGGCCGGCCTTTAGCGCTGCCACGCGCCATCTGGCTCGCCCTCCTATGCCTGACGCTTGGGACCCTGTTGCGCACAGCAGTGCCGCTGCTCTGGCCACAGCACTATTTGGTCCTCGGAACGTTCTTGCCCGCCTTGCTGTGGCTGCTGGCCTTCTGGCTCTACGCCCTGAGCTTCGCGCGGATGCTGCTGAGCGCCAGGCCAGACGGTCTTCCGGGTTGACCGACCTTGGTGGAATTGCCGAAGATTTACAATAACGTAGAAACTGTCGATTAGCCCCGCAGTGGCGGGGCGTGCTAGCTTCTGTCAGGCAAGCGTCCGGGCTGGCCCGGTTCGCGCTCATGAACAACCATAAACGTTCCGGTTTCAGGACGGAGGATTCCATGCGAGCTCTCAAATACGTTGCAGCGGCATCGCTGCTGGCCACGGCTCCACTGGCTGCCGCACAGCAGCTTTCCATTGCCACTGGCGGTACCGGCGGCGTGTACTATCCGATCGGTGGCGGTCTCGCCGAAATGATCAACAGGCACATCGAAGGGGCCAGCGCCACGGCAGAGGTGACCGGCGCTTCGGTGGAGAACATGGGCCTGATCATGCGTGGCGATGCCGACCTGGCACTGGTACTGGCCGATACCGCCTATCAGGCGTTCAACGGCAGCGGAGACTTCGAGGGCCGGCAGATCGAAAACACCCGTGCACTGGCATCCGTTTATCCGAACGCCGTGCAACTGGTCACCCTGGCCGACTCCGACATCCAGTCGCTGGAAGATCTGCGCGGCAAACGGGTATCCGTGGGCGCACCGGGCAGCGGTACCGAGCTCAATGCTCGTGCCCTGCTGGAAGCCAACGGCATCACCTATGATGACTTCCGTCCGCAGCGCCTGAACTTCAACGAGACTGCCGACGCTATCCGCGACGGCGATATCGACGCCGGTTTCTGGAGCGTGGGGCCGCCCACCAGCTCGATCCTCAACCTGGCAGCCACCCGCGACATTCGCCTGATTGGCTTCAGCGACGAGGAGATCGAGAATGCTCGCGAAGTCGAGCCGGTCTTCGCTGCCTATGAGCTGCGCGCCGGTATGTATGACGGTATGGACGAAGCGGTTCAGACCATCAGCATTCCCAACGTGCTTGTCGTCAATTCCGACATGGACGAGGAACTGGCCTACCAGCTGACCAAGCTGCTGTTCGAGAACACCGATGAGCTGATCGCCGTGCACCCGGCGGCCAACGACACCACCATCGAGTTCAGCATCGATTCCACCCCGGTGCCGTTCCACGATGGCGCCCTGCGCTATTACGAGGAAGTGGGTGAAGAGGTGGCCGACCACCAGCGTCCTTGATGACGTTATAGCCTGGCAGTCCATTGCTGATGGACCTACTAGCCAAGCTTGCCACGCAGAGTCGCCGCGCCCTCGGGCCGGCGACTTTCTGCGTGCTGATTCTGAACGGTGCTGCCGTATTGGCCGATGCCTCACGTCTGGAAGTGCGTGATGCCGAGGACCAACTGCTGGTGGCACTGCCGATGCCTGAAGGCGAACGTTGGTGTCTGGAGTGGAATCACTCGGTAACGGGCATCCGCGTGCAGGATTGCTATCGCCACATCCAAGGAAAAATGGTACTGGAGCGTAGCCATCAGCCCGACTTCGCTGCCGGTCTGGGCCACGTGCCGGGACGGGGCCGCCAGGTCTCGGATGGGCAAGGCGGCTACTGGATCGAAGATATCGACGAGCCGGTTGCCGGTAACCGGTATCATCTCAGGGTCGGCTCCAAAAAAGTCGACCATAGACTGCTGCATGAGGGTCGTCGGACCAGCCTGAGCGAAAAAGCGGCCGGCGAGCGGGTGACGATCCACCTGCGCACCCCTGACTCCACCCCTTGAGAGGCGCGCATGAGCGAATCTGCCAACCCTCCTGTCATCGTACCCGGTGGCAATGCCATACAGCCCCGGCCAATCCTGTGGTTGATCACCCTGGTCGCCGTGGGGCTGTCGCTGTTCCAGCTTTACTCCGCGGGCATACAGCCGCTGGGTCTGTTCTACCAGCGCAGCATCCACCTGATGCTGATCATGATGCTGGCGTTCCTGATCTTCCCGGTGTTCGGCCCCAACCGTAAACGAGGCGTGCTGGGCTGGGTGCTCGATGCCGCCTTTTTTACCGGTGCGATGATCACCGGTGGTTACATGGTGCTCTATCTCGACGAGATCATCCGGCGTGCCGGCTTCTGGAGCCAGACCGATATCATCGTCGGCTGCATCGCCACCGTTACCGTGCTCGAGGCCAGCCGCCGTGCGGTGGGGCTGGGCATGACCATCATCGGCTTGATCGCCATTCTCTATGCCTTCGCCGGGCCACGGGGCGAGCTGCCGTGGCTTGGCCAGTTCATGCCCGGCATCCTCGAACATCGCGGCTACAACCTCGACCGCGTGGTGGGGCAGCTCTATCTGGGCCAGGAGGGGATCTTCGGCCTGCCGTTGGGAGTGGCCGCCACCTTCATCTTCGTCTTCGTGCTGTTCGGCGCCTTTCTCGAGAGTACCGGGGCCGGCAAGTTCTTCATCGATATGGCCTATGCCGCCACCGGCCGCCAGCGTGGCGGGCCGGCCAAGGCCGCCGTCATTGCCTCTGCCGGCATGGGGTCGATCTCGGGTAGCGCCATCGCCAACGTGGTGACCACCGGTGCCTTTACCATTCCGCTGATGAAGCGCTTGGGATACAAGCCGCACCAAGCGGGGGGCATCGAGGCCGCCGCTTCCACCGGCGGCCAGATAATGCCGCCACTGATGGGGGCCGGCGCCTTCCTGATTGCCGAATACACCAATACGCCTTACCTGGAGGTGGTCAAGGTCAGCATCCTGCCGGCGATCATGTACTTCGCCACCGTGTATCTCTTCGTGCATATCATCGCCCTCAAGCAGGGCATGCAGGGCCTGCCCCGCAGTGAACTGCCGCAGATGCGTGACGTGATGCGTGAGGGCTGGCACTTCCTGCTGCCGCTGGCGGTACTGGTATGGCTGCTGGCGATGCACATGTCGCCGATGCGGGTGGGCTTCTATGCGGTGGTATCGATGGTCGCCGTGGCGGCACTGCGCTATACCATCTGGTTCCTGTTCATCGCACCGAGTCAGGGTCAGCCCGTCACCCTGGCGACCATCGGTCGAGCGCTCTGGGCGGGCTTCGTCAAACTCATCGAGGGGCTCGAGCTGGGCGCGCGCAATGCCGTGTCGGTCTCCCTGGCATGCGCCGTGGCCGGCATCATCGTCGGCGTGGTGGGACTCACCGGTCTGGGGCTCAAGTTCTCCGCCATGATGATGGCGTTCTCCGGCGGTAACATCGTGCTGGCGCTGCTGATGGTGCTGTTGGCCAGCCTGATCCTGGGCATGGGGCTGCCGGTCACCGCCAGCTATATCGTGCTGATCGTCCTGGTGGGTCCGGCCCTGACCGCCGAGTTCGGTATTCCGCTGCTGATCGCTCACCTGGTGGTGTTCTGGTACTCCCAGGACTCCAACGTCACGCCACCCATAGCCTTGGCCGGCTTCGCCGGGGCGGCGATTGCAGGTAGCAAGCCGATGGCGACCGGGGTTCAGGCGTGGAAGTTCGCCAAGGGGCTTTACCTTATCCCGATGTTCATGGTTTTCAATCCAGAGATCATCATGGGCGGGCCACTACACGTGCTGGCTTGGAACGGGTTGATAGCGATATTGGCGCTTGGTGCCTTTGCCGCAGCGCTGGAAGGGTACCTCTTCACACGCATGTCGTGGTTGCCACGCATCGCCATTTCAGGTGCCATCGTGGCGGTGTTCTATCCCAACTTCCTGCTGGAGGCCGCAGGGGTAGTGGTGATGACCCTCGCCATCGGGGCCAACTGGCTGGCCAGCCGACGTGAAATGTCGGCGGCCTCGCCAAGCGGCGGCTAGGTCGGGGGCGCCGACGGCGCCCTTGCCCAAGTGGTCTAGATGACGGCGCCTGCGGGCGCCGTTAGAATACCTGCCCTTCGCAACTCAGCGTCAATCCGGGAGCCATAGATGCCAAGCAGTGAGCAGCCACGCGTAGGCGTGATCATGGGGTCGAAATCCGACTGGCCGGTCATGGAGCACGCCGTGGCGATGCTCGAACGCCTTGGCGTGGTCTGCGAGACCCGAGTCGTCTCGGCTCACCGCACGCCGGATCTGCTGTTCGACTATGCCAAGTCCGCCGCCGCGCGTGGTTTGCAGGTGATCGTCGCCGGCGCCGGCGGTGCCGCCCACCTGCCGGGCATGGTGGCCTCCCAGACCGCGCTGCCGGTGTTGGGCGTGCCGGTGGAGTCCAAGGCGCTCAAGGGGCTCGACTCGCTGCTCTCCATCGTGCAGATGCCGGGCGGTATTGCCGTGGGAACGCTGGCCATCGGCAAGGCCGGGGCCACCAACGCCGGCTTGCTGGCGGCGCAGATCGTCGCCTTGCATGATGAAAAGGTGCGCACCGCCGTCGAGGCGTTCCGCAATGAGCAGACCCAGTCGGTGCTGGATAACCCCGACCCCCGCCCCGAGGCCGAGTAAGCCTGCGGGAGCCGAAAGAGCCTGAGAGAGGAGCAAGCGACATGAATATCGGTGTGCTCGGTGCCGGCCAGCTCGGCCGCATGCTGGCTCTGGCCGGCTACCCCCTGGCCAACCGCTTCACCTTCCTCGACACCACCGGTCACCCGAGTGTCGGCATTGGAGAGGTGGTGATCGACACGGACCAGAAGCATCTCGAGGCGTTCCTCGGCAAGGTCGATCTCGTCACCTACGAGTTCGAACATCTGCCTGTGGCGCTGGTGCAGGCTATCGAAGAGGTCAAGCCGGTATACCCCTCCAGCGAGGCGATTCGTATCTGTCAGAACCGTGCCGAGGAGAAGGCGCTGTTCGACCGACTGGGCATCCCCACGCCGGCCTATCGCATCGTGGATAGCGCCGAGGCGCTTGAGGCGGCGGCCCGGGAGCTGGGCACTCCGGTGGTGGCAAAGTCGGTCACCGAGGGTTATGACGGCAAGGGTCAGGCCGTGCTGCGCGATCCGGCCGAGGCGGGCGAGGCCTGGCGCAGCATCAATCACCCGCGGTTGATCGTCGAGGCCTTTGTCGACTTCGTGCGCGAGGTCTCGATTATTGCCGTACGTGGGCGAAAGGGCGAAATCGCTTTTTATCCCATGGCGGAAAACGTTCATGTGGAGGGCATTCTGCGCTATTCACTGGCGCCGATGCCGGATCTCGACGAGGCGGTGCAGCAGACCGCCGATGGCTTTATCCGTGCGCTGCTCGACGAGCTCGACTATGTCGGCGTGCTGACGCTGGAACTGTTCCAGACCCGCGACGGCAGGCTGCTGGCCAACGAGATGGCACCGCGGGTGCACAACTCCGGGCACTGGACCATGGACGGTGCGGTGACTAGTCAGTTCGAGAACCACCTGCGCGCCATTCAGGGTTTGCCGCTGGGCGACACCTCGGCGCGTATGCCGACCTGTATGGTCAACGTGATCGGCCAGGAGGGTGACTCGGCGGCGATACTCGCCATCGGTGATGCCCACCTGCATCGCTACGACAAGAGCGAGCGCCCCGGGCGCAAGCTGGCGCATGTGAACCTGCTGGCGCCGACCCACGGCGAACTGCTCGAAAAGGTGCACGCCTGCGCCTGGCTGCTACCCGAGGCGCCGGAGCCACGCTTCAGCTTCGAGGACGCGTTCCGCCAGGGCAATCTGTGACTCAATGAAAGACAGCGGGCCCCGCCAATGGCGGGCTGAGTCAGGGTTTTTACCCGGGTGCGGGAGCGCAGGCCAGAAGAGGGTTCGTTAAAGCCAATATGGCCATTGCGGCCAATGCCAAGCAGCTGCAAATCAATGCCACCAGCCGCGCTGATTTTTGTTTCGTAGTCGTGGCA